>JAGAYR010000011.1 GCA_017940415.1 Lachnospiraceae bacterium | reverse complement strand
GGGGACGGTTCTGTCGTTTCACAAAATTTTTGTGGAACGACAGAACCGTCCCCCTGTTTCACCGGCCCCATTGGTCTTTTTGCATCTTAGTATGCCCAAAATGCATGTTGGTAGTGATTCTCTTTTCAGGTTTTCTTAACGCGGATAAGATGTGCTTGTAACAAAGAAACACACATAAAGAGAGGCAAGCATGAACGCGATAACAGTTAATAACCTGATCAAGGATTATAAAGAACACAGAGCGGTAAAAGGTATTTCATTCGAAGTAAAAGAAGGTGAGCTCTTCGCATTCCTGGGAGAAAACGGAGCAGGCAAATCCACCACCATAAATATACTGAGTACGATCCTTCAGAAAACATCCGGCGAGGTTAAGGTATTCGACAATAAGCTGGGCGAGGATGATGACAGGATAAGATCTCTGATCGGAATAGTATTTCAGAACTCGGTTCTGGACGATAAGCTGACGGTCAAAGAAAATCTTTACACCAGAGGTTCCTACTACGGACTTTCCAAGAAGCAGACGGATGAAAGACTTGCAGAGTTCAGAGAAGGCTTTGAACTGGATGAGATCTGGAACAGAAGATACGACAAGCTCTCCGGCGGACAGAGAAGAAGAGTTGATATAGCGAGAGCGCTGATCCATGATCCCCGTATTCTTTTTCTGGACGAGCCCACAACGGGACTTGATCCGAAATCACGCAAGATAGTCTGGGACCACATCGATTATCTGAGACGAGAGAAGAAGATGACCATCTTCCTCACCACACATTATATGGAAGAGACCAAGGACGCTGACAACGTGGTGATCCTGGATAAGGGAGAGATAATCGCCCGCGGAACTCCCGCAGAACTTAAGACGGGATACGCAAGTTCGAGACTCGTGTGGTACACGAATGAATGCGAAGAAAATTCGGTGATCCTTCAGGGAATGGATTACACCTACGATTCGGATCACTACAATGTAAAGTTCAAGAATTCCATCACGGATCTCTTATATCAGTACAAAAACAAGATTACTGATTTCGAGATCATCAAAGGCAGCATGGACGATGTATTTTTAAACCTTACCGGAAGGGAGATTGCAAATATATGAGAAAGTTTATGGGACTTACCAAGAGAAATTTACTTGTTTACTTCAAGGATAAAGCAGCGATTCTTTTTTCAATCCTTACTTCACTTATAGTTCTGGTGCTTTACCTGCTCTTCCTCAAGGGAACTTTTGAAGATGCTTTTGACAGCGCAATGACAGCAGCACCTGCTATTGCCGGATTTATAAATGCTGAAGATATCGAAGTTTTCGTAAATATCACTCTTCTCATCGGAATGCTCGGTACCGCTATGATCACCGTTCCTTATTCCTGCCTTACCACCATCGTTAAGGACAGAGAGAACAAGATCGATTACGATATCTCCGCAACACCCATTAAGAGATGGCAGATCGTTCTTTCTTACTTCTGTGCGGCTTCGATCTCCGCATGCATCGTGACCGGAATCCTTCTTGCTGCAGGAATGATCATTTTAAGTCTTGACGGCGGACTTCTCCTCGGAATCGCAGACATCCTCAAAGCATTCGGAATGGTCATCATCGGATCCGTTTCCTCGACAGCACTTTTTATGACCTTCATGCTTTTCTTCAAGACCGCTCAGAGTTCAAATGCTTTCTTCGGAATGCTCTCCGCAGCCGCAGGTTTTGTGATCGGAGCATATATCCCCATCTCGCAGTTTTCCGATAAGGTTCAGACCTTCTGCAATCTGTTCCCTGCAACTCACGTCACCATAATGATCAGAAACATCCTGATGAGAGGTGTAACCGATAAGATGAACGAAGGTATCGGCGGTATCGACAACGGCCTTTTCATGGAGACCATCAAGGATATCTTCTCCTTCAATTCTCACATGTTCGGACACACCCTTTCCATGGGAAACAGCCTGGTATATATTATGGTATTTATGGGACTGAGCGTAGCATTTATGGTTTGTGCATTCTCCAAGACTTATAAGAGAGCTTAAGTGACAGCCGTCCCCCTGTTTCACCGTCCCCAGTGTCACCTGCTTTCACCTACATAACTTCTTCAGTATCTCGATATAACTTGCTGTTAGCGCCGATGGCTTGATCGCCCCCGGCAGTATATATCCGATTTCCATATAGTCGTCCACATCCAAAGGCTTTGCTATGATCTCGGGACCGTTGAGCTCTTCACTGATGACACCGCTGCAGATGGTATATCCGTTAAGTCCCACCAGCATGTTGAAAAGCGATGCTCTGTCGCAGACGACTATTTCTTTATCACTGTCAAGAGTACTTAATATCTCTTCGGAGAAATAAAACGAATTATGACTTCCCTGCTCATATGAGAGGCGGGGATAGGGCTTAAGATCTTCGGTCGTCAGCTTTTTCTTACGGGAAAGAGGTGACGACTTTCCTATAAATACATGGGGCTTTGCCGTAAAGAGTGGTTCGAATATGAGACCGTTGTCACGGAGAGTTTTCCTGATGACGGTCTCGTTGAAACTGTTCAGATACAGCACCCCCACTTCGCTCTTCATTCTTGCCACATCTTCTATGATCTCGTAGGTCTGGGTTTCTCTCATGTGGAATTCGTATTTGTCACCGCCGTGCTTTTTGAGGAGTTCTACGAATGCCTCAACCGCAAATGAATAATGTTGGGAGGAGACGCAGAATTTGGTCTTGCCCGCGGAGGTTCCGGTGTATCTTTCTTCTATGAGATTGGTCTGATCAAGGACCTGTCTTGCATATCCCAAGAATTCTTCGCCTTCTTTGGTGAGGCCTATTCCTTTTTTGCCTCTTGTGAATATGACAATCCCGAATTCTTTTTCAAGTTCCTGAATAGAAGCGGTGAGGGAGGGCTGAGCGATGAAAAGCTTTGCCGCTGCTTCCGTCATGTTTCCTGTTTCTGCGACGCAGACCGCATATCTGAGCTGCTTGAGGGTCATGTTTTCTTTTCCTTATATAAATAAAAGCTATAACGTGTTATAGATAATTATAATAACTATAGTTATATTATAGATTAAATCTATGGATAAATTCAAGTAATTTGTATTGTACCTGCATATTGACGGCAGTTATACTGAAATTGCTCGTTTGAGAGCAGCGCAAAATGTTATGAGGGTGGAGAAAGGAATATATTATGAAGACATCGGTAGTAGGTTTTCCCAGAATCGGCAAAAACAGAGAACTTAAATTTGTCATTGAGAAGTATTTCAAAGGGGAGGCATCGCAGAGTGACCTGCAGAGAGAAGGAAGAGCACAGAGAGAATATGCCCTCACCGTTCAGAACAATGCGGGCATCGATTATATCTCTTCCAATGATTTCTCATATTACGACGGAGTTCTTGATACCGCACTTCAGTTCAACGTAATTCCCAAGAGATATAAAGAGCTTGGACTTTCACCTCTTGATACTTATTTTGCAATGGCAAGAGGATATCAGGGAGAGAAGGGCAATGTTAAAGCTCTTGCAATGAAAAAGTGGTTCAACACCAACTATCATTACATTGTTCCCGAGATTGAAGATGATACTTATGTCATTTTAAACGGAACCAAGATTTTTGATGAATACGATGAGGCAAGTTCTCTCGGTATCAAAACAAAACCTGCTATCATCGGACCCTTCACATTCTTAAAGCTTGCGAGATTTACCGGCAAGAAGACCATTAATGATTTCGTTGATGATTTCCGTTCGGAGTATGCTGCGCTTGTTAAGGAATTCGACAATCTGGGCGTAGAGTGGATCCAGTTTGATGAGCCTTATCTTGTAAAAGATCTTACTGCCGAGGATATCGAACTTTTCAAATCTCTTTATGAGAAGATTCTTTCCGCTAAAGGAAATGCAAAGATCCTTCTTCAGACTTATTTCGGAGATACGAGAGATATTTATCCCGAACTTATTCAGATGAAGTTTGACGGACTCGGACTTGATTTCCTCGAGGGTCGCAGATCGTTCAGTGATATCGAGAAGAACGGATTCCCCGATGACAAGATTCTTTTTGCGGGACTTATAAACGGAAAGAACATCTGGAGAAATGATTACGCCAAGACTCTCGCAAGACTTAATTCTCTTAAGAGAGCGGGCGTTAAGAATATCGTTATTTCAACTTCATGTTCGCTTCTTCATGTTCCTTATACAACCAAGAGTGAGACCAAACTCGCTCATTCTTATCTGAGCCATTTCGCATATGCGGAAGAAAAGCTTGAGGAACTTGCAGAGTTGTCAAAGCTTGCTGATGCCAAGGATGAATCGGAGTTCATTTACTCACTTGTATACGGTAAGAACCGTAAGCTCTTTGAAGCAAGAGAGGGAAGCAAGAACGAAGAAGTAAGAAACAGAGTTGCTGCGATCAAAGAGTCAGACTATACCAGACTTCCCGAATTTGCGGAGAGAGAAAAGATACAGAAGGAACTTTTAAAGCTTCCTATTTTCCCTACAACAACCATCGGATCATTCCCTCAGACCCAGGATGTTAAGAAGGGAAGAACTCTTCTTAAGAGAGAAGAAATTACTCAGCAGGAATATGACGATCTTATTAAAGAAAAGATTGCAGACTGCATAAAGCTTCAGGAAGAGATCGGACTTGATGTACTCGTTCACGGCGAGTATGAGAGAAACGACATGGTCGAATACTTCGGCGAGAATCTTGAAGGTTATCTTTTCACAGAGAAGGCATGGGTTCAGTCCTACGGAACAAGATGCGTTAAGCCTCCCATTATCTGGGGCGACGTATATCGCAAGAAAGCCATCACCGTTGACTGGTCAGTATACACAAAGAGCTTAACTGACAAGCCTGTCAAGGGAATGCTTACCGGTCCCGTAACCATACTCAACTGGTCATTCCCCAGAGAAGATATTTCCATTAAAGAAAGCACACTTCAGATTGCTCTTGCCATCAGGGATGAAGTGCTTGATCTTGAAGCACACGGTATCGGCATCATTCAGATAGATGAAGCCGCATTCAGAGAAAAGCTTCCTTTAAGGAAGAGTGACTGGGACAGAGAATATCTGTCATGGGCTATCCCTGCGTTCAGACTCGTAGCAAGCGGCGTAAAACCCGAGACTCAGATTCACACTCACATGTGCTACAGCGAATTCACCGACATCATTCCCGCAATCGATGCGATGGATGCGGACGTAATTACCTTTGAAGCATCACGTTCGGATCTCCAGATTCTTGATGCACTCAAAGAGAATAATTTCAGAACGGAAGTAGGCCCCGGCGTTTACGACATTCACAGCCCCAGAGTTCCTTCCGTCGATGAGATCTACAATGCGCTCAAAGTAATGAGAGAAAAACTTGATGATAACAAGCTTTGGGTAAATCCCGACTGCGGCCTCAAGACAAGAGGAGAGGCCGAGACCAAAGCAAGTCTTATCAATCTCGTAGAAGCTGCCAAGAAATTAAGAGAGGATGTAAAGTGACCCGCGACCCGAAAACGTCACGAATGTCATTATGAAGATTTCTGATATCTACAATAATAAAAAGAGAACTCTTTCTTTTGAAATATTCCCTCCGAAAAAAGACAGCGGATTGGATAATATCGACGAGACTCTTTCCGTACTGGTCGAACTGAAACCTGATTATATCAGCGTCACGTTCGGCGCAGGCGGAGGAACGGGTTCCGAGCGTACACTTAAACTTGCACAGAAGATAAAGGAAGATTATAAGATCGAACCTGTGGTTCATCTCACATGTCTTACTTATGGTAAGAAAGAAATAGATGAGTTTGCGAAGAAGCTTCAGGCGGAAGGTATAGAGAATATTCTTGCACTTCGCGGAGACCTTACTCCCGAGCTTACGCCCGCAGGTGATTTCGCCCACGCATCAGATCTTATTTCCTATCTGAAAAAAGAATACGACTTCTGTTTCCTCGGAGCATGTTATCCCGAGTGTCATGCAGAGTCTGCGGATATGGTTGAAGAGATGAAGAATCTGAGAACAAAGGTTGATGCAGGTGCGGAGGTATTACTCTCACAGCTCTTTTTTGATAATGATATCTTCTATAACTTCAGTGAGAAGTGTAAGATTGCGGGAATAGATGTACCTGTTGTGCCGGGCATCATGCCTGTCATTAATGCTTCGCAGATCAAGAGAATGGTGAGCATGTGTAATGCATCATTCCCTGCGAGGTTTAAAAGGATCATCGATAAGTACGAAGATAATAAAGAAGCATTGTTTGATGCGGGGCTCTCATATGCACTGACACAGATAATAGATCTGCTTGTTTCGGACATACAGGGAATACATCTGTATACGATGAATAATCCCAAGGTCGCAAGAAGGATCTGCGAGGGGATAAAGAACATTGTGTAAGCGCTCTCAAAACCCCCGAAAATCGGGGGTTTTGAATTCTTTGAAAATTTCCTGAGATTTTTTTAAAAAAGTTGTTGACTTTAAAAAATCGCTGTGATATCTTAAGTAAGCTGTCGCTTGAGAGAGCACAGAAAACAAGAAAGTTCCTTGATAATTCAATACTAATGCATCCCTGAAAATTCCTATTTAAGCCGGAACTCGAAACCGGCATAGAAATTTCAGAGAACGAAACAAACCTATTCAGTAATGAATGGATAAGCCAGTTTAAGACTGGCTGAGATTAAACTTTTATTGAGAGTTTGATCCTGGCTCAGGATG
>JAGAYR010000010.1 GCA_017940415.1 Lachnospiraceae bacterium | reverse complement strand
TTGTTTTAGATTAAATCTGCGAAAACCCGCATGAATCCTTACTTTCCGGGAAGTTTTTCGGGTTCGGGATAGGTTACTCCGAAGGTATCTACTGTGACGGTCTTCATTACCTGAGGGGTAGTGGGTGCATCGTTGAAGAAACTGGTGGGAGTTTCTGCAATCTTATCGACTACATCCATGCCTTCGATAACCTTACCGAATGCGGCATAATCACCGTCAAGATGGGGAGCGTCCTTGTGCATGAGGAAGAACTGGCTTCCTGCGGAATCGGGGAACATGGAACGGGCCATGGAAAGAACGCCTGCGGTGTGCTTGAGATTGTTCTCAAAACCATTGCTCTTGAATTCGCCCTTGATGCTGTAGCCGGGGCCTCCGGTTCCGTTTCCGTCGGGATCTCCGCCCTGGATCATGAATCCTGCGATAATGCGGTGGAAAGTAAGTCCGTTATAGAAACCCTTTGATATAAGACTGATGAAATTGTAAACTGATTGAGGAGCGATATCGGGAT
Organism: Lachnospiraceae bacterium; assembly: GCA_017940415.1. Taxonomy (GTDB): domain Bacteria; phylum Bacillota; class Clostridia; order Lachnospirales; family Lachnospiraceae; genus AC2028. The sequence goes on along the minus strand of JAGAYR010000010.1, from coordinate 65,882 downwards.
AAAGCTCTGCTTTGATCACGGAGCCGTCCTCCATGGTTATGGTTACAATGGGATTTTTGTCTGCCATAATGATTCCTTTCGTTGTATTTATTATCGACCGCATTATTATATCATGAATTCAATCTCTTACCTGAAAAAAATACAAAGATTCGAACGTGGCGCCACCGAAGACGGATGCCTGTATGTGGTTACGGATCCGGAAGACATTCCTGCCGCAAAGGGGCTGGGCGCGGCGTTTGTGTATTACTCGGACATAACAAAGAAGGATGCGAAGGAAAGCTCGTACCTTGACGGTGTGAAGTATGTACTGGAGTGTGAAGGCGGTTTTGATCCCGAGGAATTCGATGATGGATTTTTTGAAAATGTGTACCGCAGGCTAAAACATATTCCGCTGGATATTATGGAGACGGAAAGGTGCCTGCTCAGGGAAACATGGATTCCGGATCTGGATTCATTTTATGAAATATATTCCGACACTTCTGTCACAAAATATATGGAAGATCTTATGGAGAGGAGTGAGGAAGAAAAATACACGGAGAATTACCGTGATCTTATCTATGAAATGTACGGACACGGAATATGGACGGTGATCCTTAAAGAAACCGGTGAGATAATAGGCCGTGCGGGACTTGATGAAAGAGCGGGATACGATACACCGGAACTGGGATTTCTGATAGGGCCCAAATGGCAGAGGAAAGGATATGCCGAAGAGGTCTGCAGAGGCATTCTTAAGTGGGCTTCGGAGAATGGTATCGACAAAGTCATGAGTATAACCGATCCGAGGAATACAGCGTCCGTAAATCTGCTTGAGAAACTCGGTTTTTCAAAGAGAGAAGCCTTTGATGATACCAGAGATATATGGATAAGATAATCTGCCGATGCAGATGACAAGGGGACGTGAAACAGGGGGACGGTTCCGGCGTTCCACAAGTTTTCTGCGGAACACCGGAACCGTCCCCCTGTTTCACAATCGGTTTATCTCGTGAACTGTGATACAAACTTCCATGCGTTTTCGCAGCTGTGTCTGCGGCACTCATGCTGCTGACCGCTTACACTTGCAAAGACCGTTCTGCATACACCGTCTTCGGATTCGTAGAACCTTTCCGTCAGATAACTGTTTCTGGATTCGTCGAAAACCTTCTCCGTTTTTTCTGCGGGTATTCCGTAGAACTTATCTTCCCATGAATCCTTCTTCTCAAAATCAACATCGAATTTAACTTTGAGTTTGTTTACCTGAGCAACATACTGCACTCTGTCGAGACAGGTATCTGCCTGGCTGGGAAGCTCGGGAAGAGGTGAATCTTCTCCGCCTGAGTAGAAGACTGGCTTGGCAACGGTCATGTTCAGCCTTTCATCACCCAGTGATAATCCCCAGGGGTTATCCTTGATGGGGAAGAGTGCGCTGCAGGGCATGAAGCCCGCAAAGCTTTTGGGATACTCCTGATACAGATCCCAGGTCTTGCCGCTTCCCATGGAGAAGCCGGTTGCATAGATCCTGTTTTCGTCGATATTGTATTTGGTCTTAAGATCCGCAATGACATCCATTACCTCGGTTGCGGTAACGGAGAGGTGATCGTCAACGGATACAAAGAGGAAATCATATTTATGACAGATTTCCCACCATCCTGCTACGAAGGTCAGATACATGGAAGTGTCTCCGCCGCCGTGGAAGCCCATGACAAGGGGGACGGGGCCTTTGTCCATGATGCCGTTGTTGTAATATGCGAAGTATCCGACTTTGTGTGAAGGCTTGTCTTTATATTTCCATTTATTGTCGGGAGATGTTTTGACTTCGGTGATCCCGGGCTCTTCGGTCATGTTCAGTTCCTCGAAATCAGGCTCGATCTGAATCTGTCCGCACCATCTCTTATATTTTCTTACGAATGCTTTGAAGTCAGCCTCGTAATCTGCGTTTTCTTTTACCAGAAGATATTCACAGTCTTTAAATGCTGCATTGATCTCATCGCTGTTTGCAACGGAAATGATGGGGATATCCCTTCGCTCTACAGTGGGTATTACGCTGAGTCTTTCCATTGAACACATGGCGGGTGTGATCTCTCCGGGACCCCAGAGGTATTCGCCGTCCACCTGTTTAAGCAGGGTTCTTGCAACGTAGTCTGCGGACTTTCCGTAGCTGTAGATATCTGCTCTGAAGATGGCACCTCTTATGAAATATCCTTTGAATTCATGGGTGAAGAAATCGTGGATCTCTGCGATGCCGTCCTCGTACTCGGGATACATCTTGGTCTGGGATATAAGTTCTTTGTAGAGTTCTACAGAAGCGTTATCCCATCCGCCTTCGCAAGTGGGATATATGAAGAGCACGGATGCATCAACGGCTGATGCAATTTTGGAAAGACCGGTCTTCTCCGCAAAAGAAACCGCTTCGTCAACGGTCATCTTGTTTTCTTCGAATACAAGAAGCAGTGGAGCTCTGAAAGTATAGTTGTTAACCTGACTTTCTATATCATTATCGGGAACATAGGATTTGAGATAAAAATTCTCGTAAGTCTGCTCCCAATATTTCCCCCCAGGAATCTTCTTTACTTCAGGTCTGGTCATTACGGACATAAAAAAGCCTCCTTATTCATTTTGTTTTTCAGTGTCTTAAGACACTTCCCCGAAATACCTTTTCAGAACTTATTTATATGCCTGATCCAGTGCTTTCTTTTCCGCTCTCATGCGGATGAAGAATTCTTTGAGCACTGCACTGCATTCATCGGAAAGAACTCCCGTCTCTATCTCGCAGGTATGCATGAAATTTTCGTTACCCAGGATTGATGCCACGGTACCGCAGCTGCCCGATTTGGGCGAGAGACAACCGATGACGACTCTTGGAATGCGTGCCTGGATGCATGCCCCCGCACACATCTGACAGGGCTCCAAGGTTACATACATGGTACATTCTTCCAGTCGCCAGTCATGGAGATAAGAACTTGCCTTCTTGATGGCATTCATTTCAGCATGGGAGAGGGTGGAGTGGTCTGTGTTTCTTCTGTTGTATCCGCGACCGATTATCTTACCGTCTTTTACGATGACGCACCCTATGGGAACCTCACCTGCATCCGATGCTTTTTTAGCCAGCTTGATGGCCTGTTTCATGAATTTTTCATCTTCAGTAAGCATAATAATACTGTATTAGCACAGGATAGTTTTGTAAAGACGTTGGGTTAAACTCAGCAAAACATGATACAATTTACAAAGCTTATAAACACTTGCTGTAAAGAAGGTTTTTGAAATGCAAAGATGCGTCATAATCGGTAATGCCGATATTAAGGAATATGATCGTATAAAGAAGATCCTGACAGGGGATGATTTCTTTGTTTTCTGCGACGGCGGACTCAAATATATGGACAGTCTCGGCGTGAAGCCGGACCTGATAGTCGGCGACTTTGATTCCGGAAAAGATCCTCATATGGATGTGGAGACCATCACACTTCCATGTGAAAAAGATGACACGGATACATTCTATGCGGTCAAGGAAGCTATAAAGAGAGGATTTGAAGAATACCTTCTCATAGGTGTGGTGGGAAACAGATTCGATCATACAATGGGAAATATCTCGATCCTGCTTTATCTTGATTCGAAAGGAAAAAAAGGAAGCATCATAGATGATTATTCCGAGATGGAAATAGTTTCGGATAAGCCGGTATATGTGGAAGAAGGTTATTCCTACTTCTCGCTTCTGAACATGACCGGATGTGCAAGAGGTATTAAGATCGAAGGGGCCAAATATCCTCTTGATGACGGTGAGATCACATGCGAGTACCAGTACGGCATCAGCAATGAGGTGCTGCCCGGCGGAAAGGCTTGCGTGAGCGTAAGAGAAGGAAAGCTGCTCCTTGTCAAAGTATTCTGATCCGGTCCGAGATCATTCCTTTACCGGCTTTTTAAGAGTGAAGTAAAGAAGGAAGAAACTTAAAAGAGAAAATGCGGTGATTAGAACTGCATTTACCATATTATCGAAACGTACGAAGAATACGGGAAGAAGTCCGAGGAATAGAGCGGCGGTGGTTATGCCGAAAGCCATTCCCGGATTTTTTTTCAGGACACTGAGGCACATGGCAAAGGTGATGCTCATGGTCATGGAGAAGAAAAAGACTCCGATGCAGGAAACTACCATCAGCTTGTCTCCGAACAGCAGAAAGGGGACCGCGACAAGAGTTCCGATCCATGCGGTCTTTCTGACTCCTATGGTATCTGCCAGAAGACCGCCCAGGGCTTTGCCGAATCCCATTGTGAAAAATAAAAAGAAGGACTGCCATATTTCTTTATTCCAGGAAATAGGAATGGCATATCCGATGTAGCTTCTTACTGTTGTTACGATAAATGCAGCCAGAAGAATGATCCCTAAGGGGATCTTTTTATTTACACAGTCAAATACGGGATAAGAGTCAGCTCTCAGAGATTTGCGGGAAGAAAGACAGCAGATTTCCGAAATGACAAGAGGAATAATGAGAAAGTAGGGCGGAAGTCCGTTTATGCCCAGAGTCTGACCGATAACGACGCCGAAGGAACCTCCGGATACGAAAAGGGATGAGGGAAACAGACGTCCCTTACTGTCTGCTACCGTTGATATTGCACCGCATTCGTGCAGGATGGCATTGCCTATGGCAAGCACGATGTAGCCTGTTACATGAACGGGCTTTAATGAAGACCATACCAAAAATACGGAAATGAGCATAAGGACATTTCCTATGGTTTCGTAAGGGATATTTTTATGTCTTATGATGAAATCCCCGATGATGCCCTGGGGCAGAAAAGCAAAGAAGTCAAAAGTAAGCGCTATGATCCCGGAAAGGATCACAGGGTAGTGATATCTGAGCAGGTAGAAACAAACTATCTCCACACATGCGTGAACAATAAAATATTTTATGCCGGTAGCATCAGCTCTGTTCATTGTTTTCTTTTTCGGAAGCTTTTTCATTCTTAAGCTCGCGACGGATCACGAGTATACTTTTGACGGTGAGATACAAAGCACCGATTAAAAATCCGACAAAAATCGGACCGACTATAAAAACTACAAAATTACCGATCCCCGCATCCATTAAAATGAAATGATTCATAGTCTTCTCCTAAAAAGCGCTTAACACTGCCATCAACATAAAAACGAAGAGCGATCCGGCGACAAAGGACAGCATATTTGCAGAATATGTGGTTTTGATGATCTTTTTGATATCAGCTTTTGAGATTGCCTTATAAGCAAGGATCTCCGAAACCGGGATGAGTAAAAATTCTGCAACGGCGTACCAGACGATCATGCCGAGGGGCCATTCTACGAATGAAATGAAAACCAGTACTACATTGAAAATGACATTGGTTATGCTGTTTATGGCGGAAATGTATTTTTTGTTTTCCGTTATGCCGCCGTGTATGATGATCGGGGTTTCTATAAGTATCGTAAACTTCACGGCTATGAAAAGCATGCCCGCACCGATACAGCCCAATATTAAATACCCTAGTATTTCCATGGCAGGTACCTCCTACACCTGAAAGTATAGCATCCGGTGCGCCATTATAATATGTAAAACCTTCGGAATATTGTAAAAATAGGGGATTTAGATTAATATTATTGACATATTTGCACGTTTACGGAGGATTGTTATGGAAAAGAAATCCGGAAAACTTGATATAGAAAATGTGGTTTCCACAATTTTGGCAGATTATAAAGAGGACAGGATAATCAATAAGACCGATGTGTCGGATCAGCCCGATTCCGATTCCGTAATCGAGATACTGTCCAAACTGTTTAAGATGATTTTCCCCGGATATATCCGTGAGAAGAGTTACAAATTCTATAACCTTAACAGCAGACTTACGGTTCTTACCGAGGATATCATCTACAATCTCAAAAAGCAGATTGCCATATCCCTAATTCAGAAGCCGGAATACTCAGGTGCTTCATATGAGGATAGAGCTGCCGTTGCCGAGGAACTTACCGGTAAGTTCATGCTCAGGATCCCTCATATCAGAGAATATGTAGATACCGATGTACAGGCGTTCTTTGAAGGTGATCCCGCGGCTTATAATCACAGCGAGATCATTCTGTGCTATCCCGGCCTTCGTGCCATAGTTACCGCAAGGATCGCACATGAACTCTTTGTTCTGGGAGTTCCTCTTATTCCCAGGATGATGACAGAGCATGCACACTCACGCACCGGAATCGATATTCATCCCGGTGCTACCATCGGTAAGTATTTCTTTATCGATCACGGAACGGGTATCGTAGTCGGTGAGACCACAATAATCGGTGACTATGTAAAGATCTATCAGGGAGTTACCATCGGCGCGCTTTCAACAAGAGGCGGACAGACACTTCGCGGTGTAAAGCGTCATCCCACCATCGAAGACAGAGTTACCATATATGCCGGAGCTTCGATCCTTGGCGGCGAGACCGTCATCGGACATGATGCGATAATCGGCTCCAATACATTCATCACGGAATCCGTTGAACCCGGAGCAAGGGTAAGCTTCAAGAGTAACTTCGGATGCAATGAGGAAGAAAACAAGAAATGAAGTGGACAAGATTCAGGATCAAAACAAATACGGAAGCTGAAGATATAATCATCAGCGATCTTTATGATATAGGACTTGAGGGTGCTCAGATCGAAGACAACGTTCCTCTTTCACCTCTTGAGAAAGAGCAGATGTTTGTGGACATTCTTCCCGAAACGGAAAGTGATGACGGAACTGCTTTTCTGAACTTCTTCGTAGAAACGGGAGATGACGGACTTCTCCTTGTGGGAGGCGAGCCTGAGCCGGGAACCATGACCATTGGTGCCGCAAATACCGCAGGTGATATCAGAAAGCTCACCAAAGAAGATGTTCTTGCACAGATAGAAGAAGTTCTCGAAGATATAAAGAGCTACATGGAGATCGGCGACGGAACCGTTGAAGTAACCGAGACGGAAGATATCGACTGGCTCAATAACTGGAAGAATTTCTTTCATTCTTTTGAAGTTGACGACATATTGGTTATCCCTTCTTGGGAAGAGATTCCCGAGGGAGATACCCACAAGTATGTACTTCATATAGATCCCGGAACCGCATTCGGAACGGGAATGCACGATACAACACAGCTGTGCATACGCAACATAAGAAAGTATGTTACCGAAGGATGCAAAATCCTCGACATCGGAACAGGAAGCGGAATCCTTGCTATACTCGGACTTATGTTCGGAGCCGGCAAAGCCTTCGGAACGGATCTTGACCCTTGTGCGGAAGCTGCGGTTGAAGAAAATCTCGCCAATAACAATATCTCATCCGATAAGTTTGAACTTGTCATAGGTAATATTGCGAGTGATAAGTCGATTCAGGATAATGCGGGTGTCGGAAGTTATGACATAGTTGTCGCAAATATCCTTGCAGAGGTTTTGGAGGGAATCACTCCCTGCGTTCCGCTCATGCTTAAAGAGGGCGGAATATACATAACCTCCGGAATCCTCAATGAAAAAGAAAACATCGTAACGGCGGCAATGGAGAAAGCAGGTCTTACCGTACTTGATATTTCAAGACAGGGTGAGTGGAGCTCCGTAGTAGCACGTAAATAAATTCAAAACACATGACACAGTTTTTTGCGGATGCATCTCAAGTAAATACCGATGAGCACAGGATCGTAATAGACGGTGATGATTACAATCACATCAAAAACGTGCTCAGGATGAAAACGGGTGAGGAGTTCAGCGTAAGAGTACAGGGTGAGCCCAGAGAGTACCGCTGCTCCGTTTCGGAGTATACCGAATCCGAAGTAATCTGTGAGATAAGGTTCATCAAAGAAGATGATACAGAGCTTCCCGTAAAGGTGACCGTTTATCAGGCTCTTCCCAAGGGGGATAAGCTTGAGACCGTTATCCAGAAATGTATCGAACTCGGTGCTGTGAGGATAGTGCCCGTAAGAACTTCCAGATGCGTAGTAAAACTGGATGATAAAAAAGCGGAGAGTAAATGCGCAAGATGGCAGCAGATTGCTGAGGCTGCGGCAAAGCAAAGCCAGAGAGGAATAATCCCTTCCGTCGGTCCTGTGATGGATTTCGACGAAGCAATGAAGGATGCTTCTCTTCTGGATATGAGGCTCATGCCTTACGAACTTGCGGAGAACATGTCCGTGACCAGGGATATCTTCTCGAAGATAACATCCGGAGCATCAGTCGGGGTGTTTATAGGTCCCGAGGGTGGCTTTGATGAGAAAGAAGTTGCGAAAGCATCGGAAAGCGGATTTGTTCCCATCACACTGGGGCGAAGGATACTGAGAACGGAGACTGCAGCAATGACTGTAATGAGCTGGCTGGTTTTCCTTTTCGATGATAAGGCGTAAATAATTTAAACGGTAAAAAAGATGAAAGAAATATATCTCGACAATTCTGCCACTACAAGGGTCTTCCCTGAAGTGGCTTCTCTTATGACCAAAATAATGACAGAGGATTACGGCAATCCTTCAAGCATGCATCACATGGGCGTTGTTGCTGAAGATCATATCAAGAATGCTTCGAAGATCTTTGCGGGAATCCTTGGTTGCAATGAGAAAAACATCCTCTATACTTCCGGCGGAACGGAGTCAGACAATACCGCGATCATCGGAGCGGCAAGGGCTCTCGAGAGAAGAGGAAAGCATGTCATCACTACCAAGATCGAGCACCCCGCGGTATTGAATGCATTCAAGTATCTTGAAGATAACGGATTCGACGTAACATATCTCGGAACCGATAAGAGCGGACGTATATCTCTTGATGAACTGGATGCCGCCCTTGTCCCCGGAACCATTCTTGTCTCCATGATGCATACCAATAACGAGATCGGATCCGTGCAGCCCATAGAAGAAGCGGCCAAGCTGATCAAATCCAAATGTCCCGAGTGCCTGTTCCACGTGGATGCGGTGCAGGGATTCGGAAAAGCTAAGATCACTCCTTCCAAGATGGGAATAGATCTTATGAGCATAAGCTCCCATAAGATTCACGGTCCCAAAGGTGTGGGAGTTCTTTATATCGGTGACGGTGTGAGGATAGTTCCCATAACTTACGGCGGAGGCCAGCAAAAAGGCCTCAGATCCGGAACGGAGAATGTTCCCGGAATCGCAGGTATGGCTCTGGCCGCACAGATGCTTTATAAGGAATTCGATGCCGATATCGAAAGGCTCTATGGACTTAAGAAACACTTCATAGAAAAAGCTCTTGAGACAGAAGGCATAAGCATAAACGGACTTACAGACGGATTCTTGGAAGATCTTAAGTCCACCGCGCCTCATATCATCTCCGTTTCCGTAAACGGTGTAAGGGCTGAGGTTCTTCTTCATGCTCTTGAAGATTACGGAGTATATGTGTCTGCGGGAAGCGCATGTTCTACTCACAAAAGAACTCCTTCCGCAACACTTACAGCCATCGCACTTGATAAACCGCTCCTTGAATCTACTGTCAGGATTTCCATGTCATCCCTGACAACGATGGAAGAGATCGATGATGCATTAAAGGCGATTTCCGAGATCGTTCCCAGGTTAAAGAGATTTACCAGGAAATAAGGACTTAATCCTTATAGTGCAAAAAATGAGCAAAAAGATAACAAATTCTAGGTAGGATAAACAATTACCCTGTACTATAATCGGTTTTCGGTAAAGGAAACAGATATAGCACGTTATAATCTTCGCTTGACAAACGCATCTGAGAGTTTGCATATTAAAAGTGTCCTTTTACTTGCTTTTAAGTTTTGACGCTTTTTTGACATACAGCTTTCAATGCGTTTTGTTTTAAAAGATCGGCGAAGATCAAGAAAGGGGTAATTATGAATAAGTCTATCTTCGGTTCGGTTAGAGGAAGATTTCTTCTGACCGGTATTCTCGGAGTCGCTGCCGCACTTATCATAGGTCTTGTCGGCATCGGATCCATTTCCAAGAATTCCTCAACCAGTGAAGTCGTCTCACTTGTAAATGATATAAGCGTAATGCAGACAGAGAATCTTGCAAATGATGCTCTGTATCAGTATTACGTTGATTCAAGTTACATTGATGCGACTCTCGACAACTTAAACAGCATGAATGCCAAAGCTACCGAGCTTAAGGCACTCAGTGATGCTTCCTACGGATCGTCGGTAGATTCAATTCTGGATCTGGTCGGACGTGACAGTGCCAATTATGAAGAGATCCTCAGCATTCAGAACAGCAGAGGCTATGATCCTAATTCAGGTACATACAGTCAGTTCATCGCATCCAGTGCAGATCTTAAGGACAGCTTCTCAACCCTCGTAAATAACAATGACTGGGTTGAGATCAAGTGGACCGATACTTCCATGTGGAATGACGGCACTGATGTATCAATAGATGGAACTGATTACTACAGAGTTGTTTACGACAAGGAACTTCCCGTCGTAGGTAAGAGAAACAATATGGGATTCCGTGTGGGCGGAACTCTCACCTTCGATAAATGCTACTACGTTACAAACATTGTTCTTGTAAACGGATCCGAAACACTTCCCATCGATCTGTCCAAGGTCGAACAGCTTCAGATGTCCGGTGACGGACTCGCTGCTGCTGAAGTAGTGGAGTTTAACGGAAGTTATGCGATTAAGGTAACCGGTAAGTTCAATGCGGATAACGGTGGATGGGAGGAAGTAGCCGTAGGTATTGATATCAGGGATTATGATCTTCAGGATTATCCCACACTTCAATATGAGATCTACTTCGAGAAAACCGAAGGTGCTTACGATTACAAATACGGCGGATCGATCTCGGGTGTATATGGATTCGCAGACAACTTAAACACACTCGACAGTCTTGTTGCGGAATACAGCAAGCTTGTGGTTGAAGGTAAAGACGTTTCATCGAATATCGCCGAGATCGAAGCGCTCTTCGATGAGATAGAAAATTATATCCCTAAGTACACAACCGATCCCGCACTTGCAGAGATTTCACTCGAAAAGCTTGCGGTTAAGAGATCTCTTTTCGATCAGATGAAAGAATCGGATATCAGAACTCTGGAGATCAAGGCTGAAAACGCCGAGATCAATGCACAGCTCAGCGATACCTGCGCAAAGGTTCAGAGTTCTGCCTCAGAGAACATGGAGACTGTACGTAAGAGTGTATCGGCAGTCATCATGATAGTAATAATCCTCTCCGTAGTGATCCTTGCCGGCATCGTAATACTCGTAAGCACGAGTATTACCAAGAGCGTAAGATCATTCAAGGATGCACTTGAACAGATCGCGGCAGGTAATGTTTCCGTTCGTGCGGATGATAGGGGAAAGGATGAGTTCGCAGAGTTTTCATCAAGTCTTAACGGCTTCATGGATACTCTCGAGCCTACCATAGTTAATCTTAAAGAACTTACCAAGGTGCTTGCGGAATCCGGAATCGCACTTGAGGAAAGCGCAAACCATACAAGGGATATTGCAGGTAACGTAAATGCGACCGTTAATGAGATCACCAAGGGCGCAGGCGACCAGGCTAAGGATATCGAAAATTCTTCCCAGAAGATCGTAGATATGCGCGGAAATATCAGTGATATCATCGAGAGCGTAGGAAGTCTTTCCGAAACTTCCGCAAACATGAGCGAGAAAGAAAAGCAGGCATCGGACATCATGGCATCACTTACCGAAGCCAGTGACAAGACCAATGAGGCATTCACCGGAATCGTATCCCAGGTTCGCAAGACCGATGAATCCGTTGAAAAGATCGCTGAGGCAGTAAGCCTTATCGCATCGATCGCAACACAGACAAACCTTCTCTCTCTCAATGCTTCCATAGAGGCAGCAAGAGCGGGTGAAGCAGGAAGAGGATTCGCGGTAGTTGCTACCGAGATTTCAAAACTTGCCGAGCAGACCAATGAATCTGCGGGAATCATCGAAGGAATCATCAAGAATCTTTCCGAAGAATCCAAGCAGACAGTCGAGACCATCAATTCCGTAACCGATATGATCGAAGGCCAGAAGTCGAGAGTAGATGAGACCAGAGAGAAGTTCAGCGGTGTAAGCGAAGGTATCAAGTTCACTGCAAATGAGGTTAAGACTGTTCTCGAACAGGCTAAGTCATCAGGAAGAGCAGGCGAGCAGCTCGTAGATCTCATGACGAATCTTTCCGCAATCTCCGAGGAGAATGCTGCTTCCGCAGAGACCACAAACCAGGCAATGAACGATCTGAACGAAGCAACCGTATCTCTTGCAAATACCGCTCAGGAACTCAAGAGGCTTTCCGATCAGCTCAACGAAGACCTCGAATTCTTCAAGATCGGATAAATAAATTTCATACTCAAAAGGACAGGCTTAAGGGCCTGTCCTTTTTTTACAGCAAAAAATAATGGAAAACTCAGCAATTTTTCGCTAAGTTAACAAACCCCGCTATGCTATAATTTCAGGTAAAAGAAAACGTTCCCGGAGGAAACTGATGAGTTATTTGGACAGAGTTAAGGTATCGGATGACATCGTATTTGTAGGAGCGGACGATCCCGAACTTGAAATATTTGAAAGCCAGTATCCAGTAGAAGGCATCTCATACAATTCGTATGTGATCCTCGATGAAAAGATCGCGATCATGGATACGGTGGATGAAAGAGGTACGGAAAAGTTTTTCGAGAATCTGAAAAATGTTCTTGATGATAAGAAGCCTTCATATCTGGTAATCCAGCACATGGAACCCGATCATGCGGCAAATATCGGAAAGCTCGCGGACATGTATCCCGAGATGACTCTTGTGGGAACCGCGGGCGTATCCGGAATGCTTCCCAAGTATTTTGAAAACGATTATTCGTCAAGATTCCTTACGGTAAAAGAAAACGACACTCTTTCTCTCGGGAAGCATGTGCTTAAGTTTATCACCGCTCCCATGGTTCACTGGCCCGAGGTAATGGTGACATACGATGAGACGGAGAAGGTTCTCTTTTCAGCGGATGCCTTCGGAACATTCGGAGCACTGGAAAATAACGAAGAGTGGATTTCCGATGCAAGTCATTACTATTTCAATATCGTAGGAAAGTACGGTGCACAGGTTCAGGCACTGTTAAAGAAAGCTGCGGGACTTGATATCGCGGTTGTAGCACCGCTTCACGGTCCGGTACATAAAGATGATATTGCATTTATCGTAGAGACTTACGACAGATGGAGCAGCTATAAGCCTTCCAAAGAAGGCATTTTCATCGCTTATGCATCAATCCACGGAAATACCGCAAAGGCTGCGGAGGAATTTGCAAAGAAGCTGTCAGACAGCGGCATTCCCGTTAAGACAATGGATCTTACAAAAGAGGATGTGTCCGAAGCTGTTGAGCAGGCATTCCTTTATGAGAAGATGATCGTTGCTGCATGCACCTACGACGCAGAGATCTTCCCTCCCATGGAAAATCTTCTTCATCATTTGAAGATCAAGAATTTCCAAAACCGCAAAGTAGGTATCATCGAGAACGGTTCGTGGGCACCGATTGCCGGCAAGAAGATGAAGGAATACTTCGAGGGAATGAAGGATATTACGATCGCCGAACCGGTCGTAACAATAAAAGGGGCAAAGAAGTCATCCGATGATGAAGCATTAAATGCACTTGCGGATGCAATGAAATAAAAACAAAACAGGGGAAAAATTTTGGAGGTACATATGTCAGACAAATACGCACACAGAAAAGCAACAGCCAGGATCAAATTCACGGATAATGCGGGAGCGCCTCTATCTGATGCCGATGTTAAAGTTAAACTGAAGAATCACAAATTCTTATTCGGAGTAGGTGCATACGATTTCCTTCCTCCCGATGAGATACTGACGGGCGTACAGGCACCGGATGAGCAGACAGCCATATATCTGAAAAAGATCGAGAACTGGCTTGATCTTGTGAATTACGGAACCATGCACTTCTACTGGGGAGGATATGAGAAGGAAGAAGGTAAAACCAACTTCGAGCCCATGATGAGAAGTGCAAAATATTATGCGGGAAAAGGCGTGAAGTTAAAAGGTCATCCCCTTTGCTGGCACACCGTATGCGCAGACTGGCTCATGAAGTATGACAATGCAACGATACTCAGCAAGCAGCTGGATCGAATCAACCGCGAAGTATCCGCATTCAAGGGCGTAGTGGATGTATGGGATGTCATAAATGAAGTTGTCATCATGCAGGTATATGACAGATATGACAATGCTGTCACAAGAATCTGTAAAGATCTGGGAAGAGTAAAACTTGTTAAAGAGGTATTTGAAGCTGCAAAGGCCGCAAATCCCGATGCTACACTTCTCATTAATGATTTCAATCTGTCCGAGAGCTACAGGATTCTTATCGACGGACTTCTCAATGCGGGAGTTCCCATCTCTGCTATCGGAATCCAGACACATCAGCACCAGGGATACATCGGAAGAGAAAAGCTTGAAGATATTCTGGACAGATTCTCTTTCTTCGGACTTCCTCTTCACTTTACCGAGAACACTTTGATCTCCGGCGAGCTTATGCCTCCCGAGATTGTTGACCTTAATGACTATCAGCCCGATGAGTGGCCTTCGACTCCCGAAGGAGAAGAAAGACAGCGTAAGGAATGGAAAGAGATGATGGAGATTCTCTTTGCACATCCTCTTGTAGAGGCTGTTACCGGATGGGATTTCTCGGACGGTGCATGGCTCGGAGCACCCAGCGGACTTGTCAGAAAAGACGGTACCATAAAACCTGTTTATACAGAGCTTAAGAAGATGATAAAAGAGGACTGGAGTACCGAGTACACGGTTCATACCGACAGCGAAGGTTTTGCAGAAGTGACCGGATTCAAGGGCGAGTACGAAGCCGTTTCCGGAGATAACACTCAGAAGTTCACATTAGAATAATAAATGCCGGTGGGGCCGGTGAATTACTGCATTATCTCATCCGTGAGCATTCCCGAAAGTGTTACGCTTACGATATCTCCGGGAGCCTGTCCTTCCGAAGGAACCGCAACCGGGATGTAATCGGGAGTGTGTCCGATCATATATCTTTTTCCGAGGAGGGTCTTTTCTTCTTCCAGAAGAACTTCTTCGGTTCTGCCTATATGGCTCTTCATGTATCTTCCCGCACCTTCCAGTGCAAGGTCCAGAAGTATGTCACTTCGTTTATTCTTAATGTCTTCGGACAACTGTCCGTCCATTACCGCGGCACGGGTATTTTTTCTCGGTGAGAATTTGAATATGTGCATGTCGGAGAATGCGACTTTTTTTACAAAAGCGACAGTTGTGTCAAATTCTTCATCCGTCTCACCGGGGAAGCCTGCTATGACATCGGTGGTGATGGCGGGATCATCGAAATACTTTCTCAGTGCCAGAACACTTTCATAATAGTCATCCGTAGAATAGTGCCTGTTCATTCTCTTAAGTGTGGCATCACATCCGCTCTGAAGTGAGAGATGGAAGTGAGGACACAGGTTGGGAAGAGCGGCCAGACGTTTTGCGTTTTCATCGGAGATTATTCTGGGCTCTACGGAGCTTAATCTGATCCTTCCCAGTCCCTCGATCTTCGAAATCTCTTCTACAAGGTCAATAAGTTTGCTGTATCCGCCGTAGTCACCGGATTGTTTTCCGTTTTCGTCCATATCTATTCCGTATGAACCTACATGGATACCCGTGAGAACTATTTCTTTACAGCCTTTACCTACGAGGGTTTTGATCTCGGAGATGATGTCTTCCTTATCGCGGCTCCTTACTCTGCCTCTTGCAAGAGGGATGGCACAGTATGTACAGAACTGGTTGCAGCCGTCCTGGATCTTAACAAATGTTCTTACTCTGTCCGTTACGGTATCGAGGGTCATTTTCTCGTAGTCGGAAGGAATTCCAAGGTCGTCGATGATGGCGGTCTTTTTCTTTTGATTTTCAAAGAAATCGGCCAGTATCTTAACCAGCTCGCCCTTATGATTGTTTCCGATGCAGATATCTACAAGGGGATCTTTGAGCAGAGCTTCCTTACCGGTCTGGACGTAACAGCCCACCGCAACCACTACCGCATCGGGGTTGAGCTTTCTGACTTTATGGAGCATTTGTCTGCTTTTTCTGTCAGCTATATTTGTTACGGTGCAAGTGTTGATCACATAAATGTCGGAAAACTGTGAAAACCGCACAATTTCATACCCTTCTTCTTGTGCGTTCTGCATCATTATTTCCGTCTCGTATGCGTTGACCTTACAGCCTAAGTTGTGGAAAGCTATAGTTTTCAAGTTAAATTGCCTCAAGATTTAGCCTTTTTACTGCCTTGACATTCTATTTCTTAATAGATATGATGACATCGTAACATCTATGGAAAACGTTATTTCCAGAGAAATAAGGAGGTATTTTCATAATGAAAACAGTAAAGATTTCTCTTAATTCAATCGACAAGGTAAAGAGCTTCGTTAACGACATTACCAAGTTCGAGTATGATTTCGACCTTGTATCAGGAAGATACGTAATCGACGCTAAGTCCATTATGGGTATCTTCAGCCTTGATCTTTCCAAGCCCATCGACCTCAACATCCACACCGAAGGCGGCGCTGATGATGTTCTCGAGGTTCTTAAGCAGTATCAGGTATGATCACACCGAATTAAGATATAAGACCGAAGGCTGACGCTTTCGGTCTTATTTTTTGCTTATTTTCCGATTTCAACGATCTCATCGGTTTCATAGGCCTTGGCAAGAAGCTCTTCGATCACGTCATCAAGCTTATGCTCGTGCTTCTGGATAACGGGCCTGCTGGGATTGGTTACGGGGTGCTTTGCAACAAATATAGTGCAGCAGTCCTCGTAGGGAAGGATGGAAGTTTCGTAAGTTCCGATCTTCTCGGAGATCTCAACGATATCCTGCTTATCGAAAGCGATGAGTGGTCTTAATACGGGAAGGGTGCAGACCTCATTGGTGCATACAAGGGATGCGAAGGTCTGGGATGCTACCTGTCCGACGCTCTCGCCGGTGATGAGTCCGTGACATCCGTTCTCGTAAGCCAGATGCTCCGCAATCCTCATCATATATCTGCGCATGATGATGGTGAGCTCGTCGTGAGGGCACTTCTCATAGATTGCCAGCTGGATGTCGGTGAAATTTATGATATGAAGGTTGATGGGGCCTGTGTAAGCGGAGATGATCTTCGCAAGGTCGATAACCTTCTGTTTTGCTCTTTCCGAGGTATAGGGAGGGGCGTTGAAATACACCGCATCAAGGGATACGCCTCTCTTGGATATCATGTATCCGGCAACGGGAGAATCGATACCGCCGGAGAGAAGGAGCATTCCTTTTCCGTTGGTGCCTACGGGCATTCCGCCTGGGCCGTCTATGGACTCGCTGTAGATGTAGATCTTGTCCCTGATCTCAACATTCAGGAATTTATCGGGCTTTCTGACATCTACTTTGATATTCGGGAAAGCATCTATCATGGCTTCTCCGATATCTGCGGCTACTTCCATGGAATTTAAGGGATAATTCTTTCTGCCTCTTCTGCAGGCTACTTTGAAGGTGCCCGATGCATTTTCTCCGTACATGCTTCTCCAGTAATCGACGCACTTTTCACGGAGTCTTTCCTCTCCTTCGTCCTCTGTTACGATAACGGGGCAGATATACACGATACCGAAGATATGGGTGAGCTTTTCGACAACCTTATCGAAGTCAAAATCCCCCTTTTTCTCATCGTTATAGCACTCCAGGAAGATTCTTCCGGGAGTCTTGCGGGTAATGTATCTTCCGGGGATGGTCTTCATGGCTGCGCCTATATGTGCGCAGAGAGCATCCTCAAAAAGATACCTGTTATTTCCTTTGATGCCGATCTCGGCATATTTGATCAAAAACGTATTGAATATCTCTTTATTCATTATCGTTGCCTCTTTAATTTATGTGCGTGACACATTTTAACAGTTTAACCTCTTAACCGCAACAAAAAAGCATTTATTTGAAGCATTCCGCCCGGGGCGAAAGCCCCAAAAACTTGAAATTACCGTGTATATGGGGTAAAATCTCTTATGTATGAACTAACGAGGGAACGGGAGGTGATCTGATGCCCAGGGACAACACACATACTCAGTATTTTGAGGTGCCCACCGATGATTCGGGCGCGGCATCGGTTCTTGAAGAGGTTTACGAGGCACTTCAGGAAAAAGGTTACAATCCCGTCAATCAGATCGTTGGATATATCATGAGCGGAGACCCCACTTATATTACCAGCCATAAGGGTGCAAGATCTCTCATCATGAAAGTAGAGAGAGATGAACTGGTTGAAGAGCTTCTCTTGGAATATATTGCAAGCAAGGGCTGGAACTGATTTCGGTATCGCCTGATGGAAGCAAACGGAAAAAGATTAATGGGTTTGGATTTCGGGTCGAAGACAGTGGGTGTAGCGGTCAGCGACCCGCTTTTTCTTGCAGCTTCGCCTGTTGAGATAATAAGACGCGACCACCCTAACAAACTACGTAAGACTCTCGCTCGTATCGAGGCACTGATCCTTGAATATGATGTGGGTAAGATAATTCTCGGAAATCCTCTCATGCTGTCGGGGGATGAGGGAGAAAGAGTACGCCTGACCAACGAATTTGCGGACAGTTTAAGACGCAGGACCGGACTTGAAGTCATCATGGAAGATGAGAGACTTACCACCGTGGAAGCCGACGAGATCATGGATGAAGCCGACGTTCCCAGAAACGAACACAAAAAATATGTTGATATGATAGCCGCGCAGCTTATCCTGCAGAGCTACATGAACAGGGAAACCTATAAACATGAATGAAGATAACGAAAAGAAACTGGAAAAGATAATCTTTAAACCCGAGGGAGCAGACCCCGTTGAATTCTTCGTGCTGGAGCAGACCAGGCTTGGTGGGCACAACTATATCCTGGTTACCGATTTTGAAGAAGGCGACGGAGAGGCTCTTATCCTCAAGGACATGTCGGAGGAAGGCGAAGAGGAAAGCAGATACGTGATCGTATCTGATGATGACGAGCTCGACGCCCTGGCACCTGTCTTCGAGGACCTTCTCGATGATATCGCTCTTGAGAGAGAAGAAGAGTAACGGGTTTACGATTTCTTTTTCCGTAGGAGAAAGGAAAACCTATATTGAGTAACAATAATAAAGAGATTCCGACGTCCAAGCTTAAGATCATCCCTTTGGGAGGGCTTGAACAGATCGGAATGAACATCACTGCCTTCGAATACGAAGACAGTATTATCGTTGTGGATTGCGGACTCGCATTTCCGCAGGATGACATGCTGGGAATAGACCTCGTAATTCCCGATGTATCCTATATTGAGGAAAACTACGACAAGCTGAAAGGCTTCGTCATCACCCACGGGCACGAGGATCACATAGGCGCCATTGCCTATATTCTGGCCAGGGTACCCGCCGCGGTTTATGCTACCAGACTCACCATGGGTCTCATAGAGCATAAACTTACGGAATATGACAAGGATCACTCCGCACAGGGCACCAGCCTGATGGATACCGTAAGACGAAAGGTGGTAACCTTCGGACAGTCCATCAACCTGGGAGCTTTCAGAGTTGAGTTTATCCGTACCAATCACAGTATTGTTGATGCAGCGGCCCTTGCTATTTATTCACCCGTAGGATGCGTAGTCCACACAGGTGATTTTAAGGTTGATTACACTCCCGTATACGGAGACTCCATCGACCTTCAGAGATTTGCCGAGATCGGTAAAAAGGGAGTACTTGCACTTATGTGTGACTCCACAAATGCCGAACGTCCGGGCTTTACTCCTTCCGAGAAAACCCTGGCGCCCATTTTCGACAATCTGTTTGAGCAGAACAAAAATTCCAGAATATTTGTTGCTACCTTCGCATCGAATGTTGACAGAGTTCGTCAGATCATCAACACGGCCTATAAATTCGGCAGAAAAGTTGCCGTCGAGGGCCGAAGCATGGTCAATATCATAGATACCGCACAGCGCCTTGAGCGCATAGAGATTCCCGAGAATACCCTTGTGACTCTCGATGAGATGAAAGAAATACCCTCAGATAAGCAGGTTATCATCACAACGGGAAGCCAGGGCGAGAGCATGGCCGCTCTTTCGAGAATGGCTGACGGAACCCACAGGAAGATCACCATAGGTGCGGGAGATACGGTTATTTTCTCATCACATCCCATTCCGGGAAATGAGAAGCCCGTAACCAAGATCATTAATCAGCTCCTTCAAAAAGGAGTACGGGTTGCTTACCAGGATGTACATGTATCCGGCCATGCCTGCCAGGAAGAGATAAAGCTTATCTACAGCCTTGTCCAGCCTAAGTATTCGGTACCCGTTCACGGGGAGTACAAGCATTTGATGGCACAGGCGGCAATAGCTCAGGATCTGGGATTCTCCAAGGACAGGATCAGGATTCTTTCAAGCGGAGATGTTCTTGAGCTCGATGCGGACAGCGCGGAGATCACCGGTAAGGTATCCGTAGGGGACATTCTCGTCGACGGATCCGGTGTAGGTGATGTCGGAAACGTGGTTCTGAGAGACAGACAGAGACTTGCTGCGGACGGAATCATAATCGTTTGCATGAGTATTACCTCAGAGGGTCAGCTTATTGCGGGACCCGATATCGTATCGAGAGGCTTTGTATATATCAAAGAGTCGGAAGATCTTCTGTCCCAGGCTTCGGAGGTTGCTCTGATAACCGTTGAGAAATGTATCGACGGCGGAGCGGACTGGAATACCATCAAAACTTCCGTCAAGGATTCCATAGGTGATTTTGTATGGAAGAATCTTAAGCGTAAGCCCATGATCCTTCCCATAATCGAGGAAGTATAGGAGACTGATTTGGAATACATCGAAGCTGCATTACAGACATATATAGCAGCCCTTAAGGGATCGGAGGTTTATCAGGAGTACAGACGTGCCCTGGACGAACTTAAGAAAGATCCGGATCTGAAGCGCAGGGTTGATGATTTCAGGATGAGGAATTATAATTTTCAGCAGTCTGATGACATCGACCTGGGCGAATACGATTCTTTCAGGACGGAAATGCTGGGTTTCAGAGCTCAGAACCCTGTGGCGGATCAGTTTTTCGAAGCAGAGCTCGCACTATGTAAGATGATGCAGGATACCTCATACCGCATCACGGAAGCACTGGATTTTGAATAATAGTTATGAATAAAAAGAAAGCAATGTTTTTATCCTTCTCGGTCCTGGACATAGTCTTCAGGGTCGTGATGTGGGTAGTAATAGTATATTTTGTGATCAAGGGTGCCACCAGGTGCTACGATCTCGGATACAGGGTGTTCACCGAAGACCCCATGGCTCCGGAGGGGTACGGACGTGAGGTGACGGTTGAAATACCCGTTGATTTTACCGCCAAGGAATTGGGAGAGCTTTTTGAAGAAAAAGGTCTTTCCAGAGATTCGATACTCTTTGCGCTTCAGTATTACGCTTCTGAATACCGTGAAGGCGTAAAGGGAGGAACTTACACTTTCAGTACCGATCAGACGGCTGAGGACATGTTTGCTCAAATTGCCGAGATCACAGCGTCTGCCGAGGAATTGGATGAATCTGTGATCGGAGAGCCCGTTTCTCCGAACGCTGAAAATATCGTGGATGAATCTGTTCTGACGGAGGAAGGCGAATCCGAAGAACAGGCTGAAACCGAAGGGGATAATTGATAAAAATGTGGGGGCGTCCTTAGGGACGCCCTTTTTAGGAAAAAAACGCGGATTATGCATATAGATCGCACCGAAAAATACATAGAACTTACGTCGCTGCCTCTGGCGGACAGCCTGGAAAAAGTAAAGGCCGAGGCTCTGGATGACGGAATTCCCATAATCAGACCCAGCGTTTGCGGGCTTCTCAGATTTCTCATGGGATATGTCAGGCCTGTAAATATCCTGGAGGTCGGAACCGCCGTAGGCTTTTCGGCACTTCTTATGCACGAATATGCACCGCAGGCACATATAACCACCATAGAAAACTATGAGCCCAGACTCATCAAGGCCAAGGAAAACTTTGCCGAATATGCCGGCGGTGAAAACGGCCGGATCACTCTTTTGGAAGGAGATGCGGAGAAGATACTCCCGACTCTTCAGAGTGAAAGCTATGATTTCGTCTTTCTGGATTCCGCGAAAGGGCAGTATATCAATTTCCTGCCCGAACTTATCAGGTTGCTTACTCCCGGCGGAATGCTGGTTTCCGACAATTGCCTGCAGGACGGCGATGTGATCGAATCAAGATATGCGGTAAGGAGAAGGGACCGCACCATTCACGACAGGATGAGGATGTACTTAAGCGAAGTTGCCTCAAATCCGAATCTGACTTCGGCGATACTACCCATGGCAGACGGTGTTACTGTCAGTTACAAGGCAGGAGGAACAAATGAACAATAAGAAAAAGCCTGAGCTCCTGCTTCCCGCGGGAGGACCGGATACATTCGAAACGGCGCTCAGATACGGAGCGGATGCCGTATACATGGGAGGAGAATTCTTTTCGCTTCGCGCGAAGGCGCAGAATTTCGGCCTCGAAGAAATGGCGCAGTGCATAATCAAGGCACATGCGCAGGGAGTTAAGGTCTATATCACTGCCAACATCCTGGCGCACAACCATGATCTTAAGGATGCTGCGCAGTATTTTAAAGAATTGTCGAGGATGCCCGAGACACCCGACGCGATGTTGATTGCCGATCCGGGAATGTTCGATCTTTGTAAAGAAAACTGGCCTGAGAGTGTGATTCACATCTCGACACAGGCCAACAATACCAATTATGCAACCTGCAATTTCTGGTACAGACAGGGAGCGAGAAGGATCGTTGTGGGAAGAGAGCTGTCTCTTAAGGAGATCTCCGAGCTCAGGGCCAACATCCCTGCAGATATGGAGATAGAGGCTTTCGTACACGGAGCCATGTGCATATCCTATTCCGGAAGATGCCTGCTTTCGTCATACATGACGGGCAGGGATTCAAACCGCGGTGCATGCACCCATCCCTGCAGGTGGAAATATTATGTCTGTGAAGAAAGCAGACCGGGCGAATACATGCCTGTTGAAGAAAGCGAGAGAGGAACCTTCATATTCAGTTCCAGAGATCTGTGCATGATAGATCATCTTCCCGATATGATAAATGCAGGGATAGATTCTCTCAAAGTAGAGGGAAGAATGAAAAATCCTCTCTATGTTGCGTCGGTTGCAAGAACATACAGATGTGCGATAGACGATTATTTCGAATCGCCGGAAAAGTATGAATCCAAAAAGGAAGTCTACGCCGATCAGATATCAATGACTACGTTCAGACCTTACGGAACCGGTTTCTTTTACGGGAACCCGTCAGCCGAAGGCCAGATATATGACGGCACGACATATAAGAGCAAGGCGGTCTATCTGGGAAGCATAGAAACTGCCGAAGCTCAAGGTGATGACACTGTTGTCACATTTATGCAGAAAAATAAATTCTCCGTCGGAGATGAGATTCAGGTCATGAAACCGGACGGAACAAATCTCAGTGCAAAAGCCGTTAAGATGTTCGGACCTGACGGAAACGAAATGGAAAATTGTCCACATGCCAGCGAAATGATAAAGGCAGTTTTGGAATGCGGAAAGGAGGCGCGTCCCGAAGCGGGAGATGTGATGAGGCTCGTTTTATAAAACGGCCCGGAGGTATTTGTTATGAGTAATGATAGAAAAGTACGTTCAGACTTTGAACGTATGCCTGAAAAACCAATATATTACAACGAAATTGATAATGACGGATATGTAGATTACGACGCCAAAAGACCCGGCTCTTCAAGACAAGGCAGCAGGCGCAGCGCCGGAAGATCTGCGGATGAATATAGAGAAGATGTACGCGGATACGAGAGAAACAGACCTCAGTACGGACCGAGGGATAACAGGGTCCGCAGGGATTCAAGGCCCCGTCCTGAGGAGGCAAGACGCCGCCCCGAACCTGCACATCGCGATGAGCGTGATTACCGCGATGACAGACGAAGAAGCGGCAGAGATACAAGGAAAAACTCTGTTCCCCGCAGAAAAAAGAAGAATCCTTTTAAGAGTTTCCTGATCACAGTATTGGTATGCGTGCTTATCATACTGGCTATCGGAATGGGATTTTCCTATGCCATGACCAAGAAGGCCTACGGCATGCTGAAATACGAATCTGCCGGAGACTTTGATAAAGAGGCGCTTACGGCAGACGGTGTAACCAATATTCTGCTCATAGGTAATGACTCCAGACTTAACGGAGAAGACGGAAGAAGTGACGCCATGATCCTGGTTTCCATATCCAAGACCAGCGGCAAGATTTTGATGACCTCCATTTTGAGAGATGTTTATGTGGAAATCCCCGGATACGGCTCCAACAGGCTTAATGCGGCTTATGCATTCGGCGGTCCCGAGCTTCTCATGGAGACCATTCAGCATAATTTCGATATTCCCGTAAGCAGATATATTCTGGTAAATTTCGAAGCATTTGCGGGAGTCGTAGATGCTGTCGGCGGTGTTGATATCGAGCTGACTGTTGAGGAGATCGGATGGGTCAATGCGTACTTAAATGAGTACAATGAGCTTACCGGTCACGAATTCGGATATAATTACCTGACTCAGACCGAGCCCGGAGTTATTCATCTGAACGGTCCCCAGGCTCTTGCATATTCCAGAAACAGATATGTGGGAACCGATTTCGGACGTACCGAGCGTCAGAGAAAGGTAATGGAAGAGATCATCAAGAAGCTTCCCCGTGCCGTTATCACCAATATGGACGGCCTTATGGAGGGACTTTGCCCCAACCTTACCACCAATCTCACAATGAACGAGTGCTACGGACTTGTACTAAGACTTCCTTTCATGCTTAAGTACGAAAGAGTCAGCGGAAGTATCCCTCTCGAGGGAACCTGGTGGGATCAGAACATCGACGGAATGGCGGTTCTCGGCATAGATTTTGAAGCCAATAAGAATTATCTACACGAAAATCTCTATGTAAAACCCGAGAAGACGACCGAAGAAGAAACTACAGAGCCCTAAAGTTAAAGCAGGCGGCGTATTTTTCATTGAAAAATGCGCCGCTTATGTATACAATCAGTTATGTGTATGCCCTAAAAACATGGGGTTTTATGCCCCGACGAAGGAGTGCTTTTATGTACGATAATGTAAATGTAGAAGAAATATTCGGTTCCAAGGTCTTTACCCTCGGCAAGATGAGAGAGAGACTTCCCGAAGCCGTATTTAAAGAGGTCAGATCCGTGATGCAGCACGGCGGCGAACTTTCCAGAAAGTCCGCAGATGTTGTTGCAGGCGCCATGAAGGACTGGGCCATTGAAAACGGAGCAACCCATTACACCCACTGGTTCCAGCCTCTTACAGGAATCACTGCGGAGAAGCATGACGCATTCATTTCCCATCCCGACTCAAACGGCAGGATGATAATGGATTTCTCCGGAAAAGAACTTATAAAGGGTGAGCCCGATGCATCGTCTTTCCCTTCCGGAGGACTCAGAGCCACATTCGAAGCAAGAGGATATACGGTCTGGGATATCACTTCTCCCGCATTTCTCAAGGAAGATGCCACCGGAGTAATCCTCTGCATACCTACCGCATTCTGCTCATATACCGGTGAAGCTCTCGATAAGAAGACCCCTCTCCTCAGATCCATGGAGGTTGTTTCAGACCAGGCTCTCAGGATCGTAAGATTATTCGGAGATACCACTGCCAAGAAAGTTACCCCTTCCGTAGGACCCGAGCAGGAGTATTTCCTGGTAGACAGAGATAAGTATTTAAGACGTCCCGATATGGTATTTGCAGGAAGAACTCTTTTCGGAGCTCCCGCACCCAAGGGACAGGAGATGGACGACCACTATTTCGGCGCCATCAGAGAGAGAATCGGAGCATTCATGAGGGACCTTAACCTCGAGCTCTGGAAACTCGGCGTTACCGCCAAGACTCAGCATAACGAGGCGGCTCCCGCACAGCACGAGCTTGCTCCCATATACGAGACTGCCAATATCGCAGTTGACCACAACCAGATCATCATGGAGACCATGAAGAAGGTTGCGGAGCGCAGAGGTCTTCACTGCCTGTTAAATGAGAAGCCTTATGAAGGTGTTAACGGATCCGGTAAGCACAATAACTGGTCCCTTACCACCGACACCGGTGTCAATCTTCTTGATCCCGGAGAGGCTCCCGAAGCCAATGTAAGATTCCTTCTTGTATTGTCCTGCATTCTTAAGGCGGTTGACGATCACGCCGATCTTCTCAGACAGAGTGCCGCAAATGTAGGCAACGAACACAGACTGGGCGCGGATGAGGCACCTCCTGCGATCATTTCCGTATTCCTCGGAGAACAGCTTGAGGACGTAGTAAGACAGCTTGTTGAAACCGGTGCGGCAGATCATTCCATCCACGGCGGGAAGCTCATGACAGGTGTGTCAACTCTTTCCGATATCGAGAAGGATGCTACCGACAGAAACCGTACTTCACCTTTTGCTTTTACAGGAAATAAATTCGAATTCCGTATGGTCGGAAGTTCCGATTCCATTGCGGATGCAAATACCGCCATCAACACCATCGTTGCCGAAGCTTTCTGCGATGCTGCGGATGAACTTGAGAAAGCCGATAATTTCGAGCTTGCGGTACATGACCTTATCAAGAAGAATTTAAGCGATCACGTAAGGATCATATTCTCCGGCGACGGATATTCCGATGCGTGGGTTGAGGAGGCTGCTAAGCGCGGACTTCCCAATATCAGAACCATGGTGGATGCCGCATCCGCACTTACCACCGAAAGAAGTGTTAAACTCTTCGAAAGATTCGGAATCTATACCAAGGTTGAACTTGAATCCCGTGAAGAGATTGTTTATGAGACATATTCCAAGAGTATCAACATCGAGGCAAATGCCATGATCGGAATGGCAAGAAAGCTCTATATCCCCGCTGTTGTTAAGTATGAGAAGCTTCTTGCGGATACCATTAACCAGCTTAAGGGAGCAGGTGTCGATCCTGTTTCCGAGACTGAGATCCTTTCCGAGATCTCCGCTGAACTTAAGGCTGTTCTTAAGGCAGTAGAGGCTCTTGAGAAGGTTACCGCAGATGCAAAGGCTATGAAATACGGAAAAGAGCAGGCTGCATCTTACAGGGACAATGTAGTACCCGCAATGGCCGAGCTCAGAACTCCCGTAGACAAGCTTGAAACACTTGTGGATAAGAGAATGTGGCCCGTTCCTACTTACGAAGATCTTATGTTTGAAGTATAAAACCAAAAGAGGCAGTTCATGGATCACATAACATCCAGATTATTGATATACGGATCTCTTCCCGAAGATTCCATACTCATGCAGCTTTCACAGGTCTGCAGAAAAGTAAGGAGCGGAAGATATGACCTCGGAACAGAGACCGGGATTGTTTATGCGCAGATAAAAAGGATCCTGGAGATATCCACGGATTATGCTTTCGACCACAACCTGTGGCAGAATTACCTCACCTATCTGCTCGTGACCGCCGAGAACCCCTTCACCCTGACTGCGGAGAAGACGGGCGGAAGCGAGGGCAGTGTCAATCATTTTGCGAGAAATGATTTTGCCGCATTTATTGAACTGTTTCATTATGACTTTACCTGGCTTGAGGATATCCTTGAGACAGACGTATTCAAGACCATTACCAACTATAGGGCTATCGAAAAACCCGCACTTATGTACAACGGCAATGTCAGTGAGAAGGTAAGAGCGCTCAGTGACAAGCTGGCTCTTGCCAAGGACCCGGATGAATTCTTCACGATCATCACCGGTTTCTACAGGGATTATGGTGTGGGAATGTTCGGTCTTAACAAGGCATTCAGAATAGCGGAAGCACCTGACGGAACTGTCATTTTTAAACCCGTTGCAAATATGGAGCATGTTCTCCTTTCGGATCTTCACGGATATGAGCTTCAGAAAGAGAAACTCATCCGTAATACCGAGGCTTTTGTCGAGGGAAGAAAGGCCAACAACGTTCTCCTTTTCGGTGACAGCGGAACCGGTAAATCCACCAGCATCAAGGCGATAGTCAACGAATATTATGACCGCGGGCTTCGAATGATTGAGATCTATAAATACCAGTTCAGGAACTTAAGCGAGCTCATAAGCCAGGTTAAAAACCGTAATTACAAGTTCATCATTTATATGGACGATCTTTCTTTTGAGGAGGATGAGTCCGAATACAAATTCCTGAAGGCGGTCATCGAGGGCGGACTCGAGACCAAACCTTCGAATATCCTGATATATGCAACATCCAACAGGCGCCATCTCATCCGTGAGATGTGGGCCGACAGGGATGATGTGGAGCAAAACGGTGATATACACAGATCCGATACCATGGAAGAGAAGCTTTCTCTTGCAAATCGTTTCGGCGTTACCATCGGATATTACAAGCCCGACCGTAACCTGTACCATTCAATCGTAAGAGCTCTGGCTGATCGTAACGGCATTAAAATGGAGGATGATAAGCTCTTCCTTCTCAGTGATCAGTGGGAAATGAGCCACGGCGGAGTGTCCGGAAGAACCGCAGGTCAGTTCATAAGTCACCTTATGTCGGACCCTGAAAATATTTCTTAAAAAAGTTCTTGCATATTTTAAATCTTTTATATATAATGTGTTTTCGTAATGCAAATAGGGCTATAGCCAAATGGTAAGGCAGCGGATTCTGATTCCGTCATTTTCAAGGTTCGAGTCCTTGTAGCCCTGCTCTCAGCCGAGGACACTGTCCTCGGCTTTTTTGTAACCATTTATAGGAGTATTCGCTTGGACGGAAATAATAATCAATTCAATCAGCAGTCCGGACAGAGCTATCAGGACCAGCTGTTGGGGCAGTTTTCCGGGCAGGGCTATCCTCAGCAACCTGACGGCCAGCCTCAGCAGGGCTACTATCAGCAGCCCTATGGCCAGCCTCAGCAGGGCTACTATCAGCAGCCTTACGGCCAGCCTCAGCAGGGCTACTATCAGCAGCCTTACGGCCAGCCTCAGTATGGTTATCAGGGACAGCCTTACGGTCAGCCCTGGCAGTACGGTTATCCTCAGTACGGGTACGGTATGCCCCAGGCACCTGTTTTTGACAAGCGCGCTGCCAAAAAGCACTTCAGCGGAATAGGAATGAGTTATTTCGTGTTCTGGATTGTATCCCTGGTAGCGGTGTATGCGACGCAGCTGATCCTGTACACCATGTCCATAGACACGAAGTCCAATTATCTCCTCATGATAATGTCTTCGATGCTCCCCATGTATCTGATTGCAGCACCTTTATGTGTTCTCATGATGAAGAGAGTCCCCGAAGAAAGGATAGAACGGACAAGGTGGAATTTCGGCCAGATCCTCGGAGGCTTCATAGTTGCCTATACACTTATGTACATCGGAAGCTGGATAGGCTCTTTTATCGGAGAGATCATCGAGTCATTTTATCCCGATGCGCAGGCAGCCACAAACTCCGTTCAGGAACTTGTGCTTACGGGAGAAATGTGGGTTAACATCATCGTGATGGTTATGATAGGACCCGTAGTTGAGGAGCTTCTGTTCAGAAAGGTGCTCTGTCCCAGACTTAAAGCATACGGAGACTGGGTCACCATTATCGTAACGGGACTCATGTTCGGCGTATTCCACGGAAACATCACCCAGGGAATATATGCGTTCATGTTCGGAGCATTTCTTGCTTACGTATATCTGAGAACGGGTAATATCTTCATTACCATCGGATACCACATTACCGCGAATTTCATGGGCAGCGTTATCCCCCTGCTTCTTATGAATGCGGTGAATATAGACGGCTATGATGAAGTGATGGCGACGGGTGATGCTCAGCTGGTAAGCGAATTTATGAGTGATAATCCCGAAGCATTTGCACTGTACGGATTATACGGTTTGTTTGTTTTCGGACTTATTATCACCGGAATAATCCTGATCATCGTAACTGCGGCGAGAAAACGAATCTTCATATATCCCGGCAGGATCCGTATTCCTTCCGGAATGAGATTTACCACCGTCATCCTTAACGTAGGCATGATATTGTTCCTTCTCGGAGGAATCTTTGAGATTTTTATAAACACTTTTTATTAAGGAGCCGGACAGATGTACGAATACGACATCCGAATCGGATATCATCAGACAGATGAAAATAAAACACTCACCATACCTGCACTTATAGATCTTTTTCAGGATTGCTCCACATTTCAGTCGGAGGATCTGGGAATCGGTGTGGATTACTGCAGGGAGAACGGTTTTTTCTGGGTCATAAATAACTGGCAGGTTGAGATAGATTCGCTCCCCAAGCTGTGTGACACGGTTACGATCTTTACTTTTCCCTATGAGTTCAGGGGCTTTGTGGGAAAGAGATGCTTCGGGCTCAAGCTGAACGGGGAGACGATAGTCAGAGCATCATCCGTATGGTCCCTGCTCAGTTCCGAAACCTATCTGCCCGTAAGGACAAATGAACTGATGCACGAAAGATATGTATTGGAAGAACCTCTCAAAATGGGACCTTTCAAGCGTAAGATAGCGGTTCCGGAAGGCGGAGTTAAGCAGCTTCCCATAACCATACAAAACGTTCACCTGGATGCGAATCACCATGTGAATAACGGAAAATATGTGGCAATGGGTGCTTCATTTCTTCCGGAAGATGTTAAGATAAAAGAGATAAGAGTCGGATATCTCTCTCAGGCATTTCTTGGGGATGTTATTTATCCCAGACTTGTGGAGATCGAAGACGGATATATCGTCTCACTCGAAGATAAGGACGGCAAAGCATATGCCGTAATGGAATTCAAATGATAAAAACAGGTTATAAACAAAAACTGACGGTAGTTAAGAAGGTGGATTTCGGTGTATACCTCGCTGAAGAGGGTGCTCCCGATTCCGAAAAAGAAAGAGTGCTACTCCCCAATTCGCGTGTTCCGGAAGGAACTCAGGTGGGTGACAAGCTGGATGCCTTTATTTACCGTGATTCGGAAGACAGACAGATAGCAACCCTTCAGGAGCCCAAGCTTATGATAGGAGGTCTGGCAAGACTTAAAGTCGTTCAGGTGACCAAGATCGGGGCTTTTCTTGACTGGGGACTGGAAAAAGACCTTTTCCTTCCTTACGCACAGCAGACATACAAGGTGGAGCAGGGTGACGAGATTCTGGTAACCATGTATGCTGATAAATCCGACAGACTCTGCGCCAAGATGGACGTATACAAGAGCCTCGAAGACAGATCCGATTACAAAAAAGATGACACAGTTGTCGGAACTCTCTATCTGATCAGCAATAATTTCGGTGCTTTTGTTGCGGTGGATGATAAATATTCCGCACTGATCCCCAAGAAGGAAATGTTCGGTGCAGCCGAGAAGCTCACCGCGGGAATGAAGATCACGGCAAGAGTTGCCAGAGTCATGGATGACGGAAGACTTGAGCTCGCAGTCCGTGACAAGGGCTATATGCAGAGAAACGAAGATGCAGACAAGATCTTCGAGATGCTCAAAGCAGCCGGAGGAAAGCTTGATTTCTACGATAAGAGCGAGCCTGAGCTCATAAGGGAGAAGACCGGCATGAGCAAGAATGAGTTCAAGCGTGCGGTGGGCAAACTCCTTAAAGAGGACAAGATTGATATCGGGGATGGTACTATATCCCTGAGAAATTAAGAATTCGTTTATTGTAATAAGCTTACGGGCGTGGTATCATCAGTTTACATAAAGAGGGAATGAGTATCTCCCCAAAGGAGCGCATATGGATATGGGACTCGTTCAGATGGCGGTCAATTTTAAAAACTCAATGACAATGGCCGATGTAAGTACCGCGATTTTGGCTAAAGCTCTGGATACCAACAGGGATTTGGGACAGGGAATGGTTGAGATGCTTGACTCCGCTGCCCTTGAGAGAAGTGTTAATCCCTCGGTAGGTGCAAATATTGACATATCTGTATAATCGTTTTTGAACAGTTTTTAACACCCCGATAACCTCGGGGTGTAATTTTTTGCCAATTTTTAACATATATTTCTTGTTTTCTTGTGCAGTTTGTTGTATATTATGGGTTGGGGTTTTATATATCTGTAACAATTGGCAATAATATTTTTACAGGGGCATTTTATGATATCTAATCAGATACTTCAGGCAACTTTAGACGGACTAAAAGCAATAGCAAGAGTTGATTTTGCGGTAACCGATCCCGAGGGAAGAACCGTAGTCTCCACGGGCGAAATCCCGGGACTTCTCAGAGACGCGGGCGAATTTGCATCCTCTGGTGCAGATTCACAGGAAATAAAGGGAAACCAGTATTTCAAGATTTATGACGATCAGTCTCTTGAATATGTTCTGGCAGTGGCAGGCGCCGGAGAGGATGTATATACCCTCGGCAAGATGGCCGCATTCCAGGTTCAGAGTCTTTCCGTTGCCTACAGAGAGAGATTCGACAAGGATAATTTCTTCAAGAATCTGCTTCTCGACAACCTTCTTTTGGTTGATATTTACAGCAGGGCAAAGAAGCTTCATATTGCCAACGATACCCCCAGAGTCGTAATACTCACCGAGGCTGCAAATACCAAGGATATCAATATTCTGGAGACAGTCAGGAATTATTGTCAGGCAAGACCCAGAGACTTTGTCACAGCGGTTGATGAGACCGATGTCGTTGTAGTCATGGAACTCGAGCAGCCCATGTCCAGGCTTGACATGCAGGAAGCCGAGATCGAAGAAATGACCGCAGGCCTCAGAGATGCACTGGCAGATGCCGGAGCCATGGGTATCAAGATCGCATACGGAAGCATCGCTTCCGAGATCAAGGAAGTAAGCCGTTCATACAAGGAAGCGAGAATGGCTGCGGATGTAGGAAGGATCTTCTTTGAGGAAAGAGAAGTTGTTTCTTACAGCGGCCTGGGAATCGGAAGACTTATCTATCAGCTTCCCATCCCTCTTTGCAGACTTTTCATTAAAGAGATTTTTGACGGCAAGGATATCGACGATTTCGATGACGAGATCCTTCCGACCATCGATAAGTTCTTCGAAAATTCCCTGAATGTTTCGGAGACTTCAAGACAGCTTTTCATACACAGAAATACTCTCGTCTACAGACTCGATAAGATCCAGAAGACTACGGGCCTTGACCTGAGAGTATTTGACGATGCGATCACTTTCAAGATCGCGCTCATGGTCGTCAAGTACATGAAGTATATGAAAAAGAACGAATTTTAACAGGTAAGGACAAATGACCAGAAAAGAAAGAAAAAGAGCTGAGAGAGATCAGTTCATTGAAGAGAACGGTATCATTTTCCTTGACAATGTGAGTATGAATTACCCGGAGAAGGGTAATCCCGCAGTCAAGAATGTTACTCTCAGAATAGATAAAGGCGAATTCGTATTCATCGTAGGAGACAGCGGATCCGGTAAATCAACACTGATCAAGCTTCTCTTAAGAGAGATTCTCCCCACCGGCGGCGACGTATTCGTAATGGGACAGAATACCAGAAAGCTCCGCCATTCACAGATCCCCAAGTTCAGAAGAAATCTCGGAGTAGTGTTCCAGGATTTCAGACTTCTCAAAGACAGAAACGTATATGAAAACGTTGCATTCGCGCAGCGTATCATTGAAGTACCTTCAAGAGAAATGAGACGCAATGTCCCCAGCATTCTTTCTATGGTCGGACTTGCGGGGAAATATAAGGCCAACGTTAGAAAACTGTCGGGAGGCGAACAGCAGAGAGTTGCTCTTGCGAGAGCTCTTGTAAACAAGCCTTCCATTCTTCTTGCGGACGAGCCTACAGGAAATCTGGATCCCAACAATTCATGGGATATCATGGATCTTCTTGCCGAGATCAACGAGCAGGGAACAACGGTCATCGTCGTAACCCACAGCCCTACCATCGTTAACTCCATGAAAAAGAGAGTTGTTGCCATGAAACTCGGCGAAATAATCAGCGATGAGCAGGAAGGGGAATATGTAAATGAAGATTAGAACCTTTCTGTACACCCTCTGGCAGGGCATCCGCAATATGTTCAAGAACGGATGGTACACACTTGCATCCGTAGCTACCATCGGAGCGTGTCTTTTCCTCCTTGGTATGTTTTATTCGATAGTATCGAATGCGCAGCACATTCTTTATACGGTTGAAGAAGGCGTTTCGGTCACCGTGTTTTTCAATGAAGATGTTACCGACGCACAGATCGATGCATTCGGACAGGAACTTCTCCAGCGTCCTGAAGTAAGGGATGTTGTATTCCATTCCGATGAAGAGATCTGGGCAACATTCGGACCCGTCTATTTAGGACCCGATTATCAGGAGGGCTTCACGGAGAATCCTCTCAAGGGTGAGCATAACTACGAAGTATTCCTTCGCGCTGTAAGCCTTCAGGACCAGCTGGTAGGATGGCTTCAGACTAAACCTGAAGTAAGACTTGTAAGATATTCGGAAGTAACCGCTTCGACTCTTTCCGGATTTAACCTTATGCTCGTATATGTATCCGGTGCGATAATTTTGATCCTTCTTGCGGTAAGTATATTCTTGATCAGTAATACGGTCAGAGTCGGTATATCCGTCAGATCGGAAGAGATCAGCATCATGAAATACATCGGTGCTACCGACTTCTTTGTAAGAGCGCCTTTCGTACTTGAGGGAATTATGATAGGACTGATCGGTGCGGTCATACCACTGGCACTGATCTACTATCTGTATGATTACGTGCTGAACATGCTCAAGACCAGATTTGAGATGCTCAGTTCAATGCTCAGTTTCTTAAGCGTTAGCGAGATATTCAATGTGCTGGCTCCAATGGCTATATTTATTGCGGTAGGCATGGGATTCCTCGGAAGCTTTGTAACTGTACGTAAATATCTCAAGGTTTAAACAGTACACGGTGATCAACGTATGATCAAAAAGAAAACAGTAAAAAGAATAATCTGCGTGGTATCCGCTTTTGTACTTGCATTTTCATGGTACCTGCACACAGAGGAACAGGTTCCCGTACAGGGTGCGACATATACCAACGCTTTGATTCAGGAAAAGCAGCGAGAGATCGAGGAGGCAAATGCTCAGAGAGCGGAACTTGCAGGACATGTATCCGACCTTAATGCAAGCCAGAGCAGACTTGCATCACTCAGAAGCGATCTGAATGCATATGTAACCGAACTCGATGCCGAGCTTGTTCTGATGCAGAACAACATCGCAGTGCTTAATGAGCAGATCATTGCCAAAGAGAACGAGATCTCACAGACTGAAGCAGAGCTTGCACTTGCCGAAGAGACCGAGCAGATACAGCATGATGCCATGATCGTAAGAATGCGTCTCATGTATGAGCAGGGCGATAAGAGCATGATCGATATGCTGTTCTCCGCCAGAAGTTTAAGAGATCTTCTTAACAGCGCAGATTATATAGAAAAAGTAGTTCAGTACGACAAAAGCCTCTTGGAAGAGTACAAGGCCAATGTCGAGTACATATCACTTTGTAAACAGCAGCTGGATCTTCAGAAAGAGATTCTTGATGAAGCAAAAGCCGCTGCCGAACTTGAAGAGCAGAATCAGGCAACACTTATCAGCGAGAAGAATGCGGAGATTGACAGCTACAATATCCAGATCAATGCAACTCAGGCAGAGATCGATGCTTATCAGGCAGAGATAGCGGCGCGTGATGCCGAGATTGAAGCTCTTACCAAAGCTATAGAGGAAGAAAGAAGAAGACTTGCAAGTGCCAACGGACTTAAGTATGACGGCGGACAGTTCCTCTTCCCTCTTGCTTCCTACAAATATGTATCTTCGGATTACGGTCCCAGAAACGCGCCCACTGCAGGAGCAAGTACCTTCCACAAGGGAATTGATTTTGCGGCTGCGTACGGAACGGATATATATGCTGCATATGACGGAGAAGTTGCCGCAGCATCCTATTCCGGAGCTATGGGCAATTACATAATGATAGATCACGGTGACGGTTTGTACACCGTATATGAGCACTGTTCGGCACTGTATGTTCAGAAGGGAGACAGGGTTGTCATGGGTCAGACCATCGCAGCTGTAGGTTCCACGGGCATATCCACGGGAAACCATCTCCACTTCGGAGTCAGAAGAAACGGAGAATACACTTCACCCTGGCCATATCTGGGCAAGTGATCGGAAGTAAACTATGAGTGATCAGGAAAATATAATCAATACGGAGCAGCCTGTCGCGGAGGCAAATCCTGTGCAGGAAGTTCCCGCTCCGGAAAAGAAAGAAAAGAAGAAGCGTCCCTTCCGCCTCGGTTTTTTGACCGGTATGCTGGTGATGCTTCTTTTGTGCGTAGGTACTTTTTTTGCGCTGCTTCTCACAAGACGTCTGTATCTATCGGGCGGCGCGGGGATAGTTGATGCCGAGGTTATGGCCAAGGCCGAAACCATCTATGCATATCTGGAAGAGAATTCCATATATGATTTTGACGAGGAAGATCTTCGGGTAGGAATGCTTGACGGTCTTCTGGAAGGAACCGGTGACAGGTATGCGGAATACTACACCGCCGATGAGATCAAGGAACTCTTTTCCGATTACAACGGAGATTTCTGCGGCATAGGAATTCTCATAAGAGTAAATGCCGATGGTGACTATTATTTGTCCGGAGTATATGATGACTCACCCGCTAAGGATGCCGGCTTTGAAGAAGGGGATGTCCTCATCGCGGTTGACGGCGAAACTCTGGACGGTGTTGATAAGGTGGCAGTCACCGATAAAATCCGCGGTCCGGAAAATACAGAGGTAACCGTTACCGTATACAGACCGGGCACGGATGAAACCCTGGATCTGACTGTGATAAGGAAAAAGCTCAAGAAGATCGATGTCGATTACAGAATGGTAACCGATACGATAGGATATATTTGGATCAGAGACTTTGATGACGTAACTACGGAACAGTTCGAAGAAGCAATGAATGCTCTCAAAGAACAGGGAATGGTTGACATGGTCCTGGATCTGAGAGCCAATACGGGCGGACTGCTCAGAGTTGCGCTGGAAGTTGCCAGAATGCTCATGCCCGAGGGCGTCATCGTTACCATAGAAAACGGCGACGGCACTATGAAAGATTATACCTGTGACGGATCCAGGGAATTCGAAGGCAGAATAGTCATTCTTACCGACGGATATACCGCAAGCTCTTCCGAGATCCTTACCGGAGCACTCAAGGACAGCGGAAAAGCCATATCCATAGGAACTACGACTTACGGTAAAGGTCTTGTACAGGATTTCTTCTATTTAAGTGACGGATCATGCATCAAGATGACCACCAACGAGTATTACACTCCCAGCGGAACCGCAATCAACGGAGTGGGCATAGCACCTGAGATTGAGGTTATGCTTGATATTGAACAGTATTACGAAGGAATAGACAATCAGTTACAGGCCGCAATTGATTATCTGGAAAAATAAAACGTACGGACATGATAAAACCCTCGCCTTATCGGCGAGGGTTTTTGCTTTATACAATATATCAATTTGCTCCCAGAATGTCTTCTTTTGTAAGGGAATAGGGACCGAAGAGGTTGCTGTCCCACTGGTGAAGGAGATCCAGATTCATACCTCCGCCGTCTCTGAAGTTGGCTGCGTGGTGTGAAGCCATATCCGCGGTGAAGTCTTCGAGGGGATATACACCCTGGATGTAAAGGGGACCCCAGGTCTGGTACTCAACCATGGGAAGTGCTCCGCTGTTATCCAGATCAACTTTGGCTCCGTCCTTATCAACATGGATGGTTACCCATGCCATTCCTTCAAAGCTGGTGTAATTGGGAACCTGACAGTGAATGAAATTTCCCAATGAATAGTAGCAAAGTCCGGAATTGCCGTTCTCTGTGGTGATGTATTCCACGGGCTCTACGATATGGGGGTGAGCTCCGATAATTACATCCGCACCGGCATCGATCATCTGTCTTGCAAAATCCTTCTGATATGCGCAGGGCTCAAAGGAATATTCATATCCCCAGTGAGGACATACGATAACTATGTCGCAGACTTCACGGGCCAGCTTAATGTCATCGAGGACTTCGGGATTGATGGTGTCAAAATCGATCTCTCTGGTAGAGGGATCGTAGTAGCACAGTCTGTTCAGATATCCGTCCAGTCCGTTTGCCCATGTTGCCCAGTTGTGGGAGTAGGTATAGTTGAGGATCGCTATCTTAATGCCGTTTACTTCCCTGATAACGAATGCCGAGGTATTTACCATGTCCTCGGGTTCAAGCTGAAGATCGTCGAATCTGGGTCTGTCGTTGGGGCTTACGCCGTATTTGTCGAGCCAGTAAGAACCTCTGTGGGAAGTTCTGGAATCCTCGTTAAGATTGCTGTGGGTGCCTACGACACTGATCTGGGGATATTTATAGAAGTAATCGTGGAAGTATATGAGTCCTCCCAGTCCCTGGTCGTAAGTGTGGTTTGTTGCCGTAAGGACCACATCGAAACCTGCCTTGGCGATGGCGTCTGCCACCTCGGTGGGAGAGTTGAATGCGGGATATCCGGAAAATCCTCTCTCGTTGCCGCCTATGGGTGACTCCTGATTGATTATGGATATGTCGGCGGCATCAATGTAATCAAGGATGTCTTTGAAAAGGAAATCGTAATTTCTGGTTCCGTCCGCAAGAATGCCCTGATTGACCAGTCCCATGTGGAGAAGATCGTCGCCGACCATCATCACGTGTATGTCAAATTCCTCGAAGAGTTCCTCTTCCGGTTCCGGTGCAAGCACCTCCTCCGGAATGGCGGTTCCTTCCATCGGATCCGGCGTCTGCTGCGTTTCTTCGGCCGGGGCAGGAGTATCCGCTACGGGCGAATCTTCATAAAATATGGGCTTTATGAGAAATACATAACCCAGAGCAAGAAGAAGAACGAAAAAGGCGAGAAATACGCTGACCCGCATCATTCTCTTGCGGCGTTTTTTCTTTAAATATGTATTTATGTCTGAAGATCTCATTTTACACTCCGTTCAGGGCGATTTAAGGCCACTGATAACCTCAAAAATATAACATTTACAAGGGTTAAACGCAACTTGTTACAATTTTGAGAGCCAATTTTTAAGGGATATTTCGAAAATGTTACAAAATTGTTGCAATTTATAATAATGACGGTATAATGGTCTTGTTCGACCGTTTGAGATATGAATATGAATTTAAAGAAACTTCTTATAACTGCATCAGCTTTTGTCGCGGGCACAGCCATTGCTGTGCTTTTTCCCGTTAGTGCCGAAGCGGCTACAATGGTTTCCGGCGGAGCTTCCAGAGAACTCGGTACCACATCCCGTACCGCTAACGAGACCGCAGCGAATCATACATCCGTTGCTCAGATCACCGATCCCGCGGATGTAATCGAAGAAGAATATCTTTCACTTTCTATAGCTCTTTTTGAATCAGATCCCAAGTATTGTAATGTACGTTCCGGTCCCGGAACCGAATATTCCATAGTAGGCCGCATGTATGACGGAAGCGTAGGCTCTGTTATCGATGAATACGATGAGAATATCGCAGGCGATCCCGATCCCGATGAAGACAATGAGGAATGGGTACACGTCAGAAGCGGACAGACCGAAGGTTATGTTTTATCGAATTTCGTAGTTACCGGTGTTGCGGCTTATAACAGACTTGAAGATTACACTCAGTATTACGCTGAGATTCAGGTAAGCCAGCTTAATGTCAGAAAAGAAGCTTCCATCGATTCCGAGTGCCTCACTTACGTAACCAGAGGCGAGAGATACAGAGTCGTTGTGGAAGACGGAATGGATCCCAGAGTATATCTGGCAGCCAAAGAATCCGACGATCCCGATGATGACGGAATGAACTGGATCAAGATCGTTTATTCCGGTGATAAGGTAGGATATGTATCCGCCGATTACATCACCATCACCGAGGAATATAAGACAGCAAGAACCATCGAAGAGATCAGGGAAGAGGAAGCTGCAGAGCGCGAGAGAAATCTCAGAGCCACCACCACTTCCGGTAATAACGGAGGAACTCAGAACTATACTGCACCTGCCGAGAACCTTACCAGACCCGATCTTACCACCGATTACGCTTCCACTTCCGAACTCAGAATGGCGATCGTAAATTACGCACTTCAGTTTGTCGGAAATCCTTACATCCTCGGAGGACAAAGCCTTGCAGGAACCGACTGCTCAGGATTTGTATGCTACGTTCTCAGAGATTTCGGAATCAGCGTAGCAAGAACTCCTTCCGGACAGTATTCATCCGCAGGACGCAGCGTATCCCTTGCCGAGGCTCAGCCCGGTGACATCATCTGCTACGGATACGGCGGATGCTCACACGTAGCTCTCTACATCGGAAACGGACAGATTGTTCAGGAGTCCAATCCCAGAAGAGGTCTCGAAGTAAATTCCGTATACTTCATGAGCAACATCATAGGTGTTAAGAACGTATTAGACTGATAAAGAAAATGTCCCGCCCGAATGGGCGGGATTTTTTATTTTCGGATTTTTATGGTAATATATTTGCCGTAGCGCATTTGGATACGGGAGGTAAACATGGATATCGAGAAGATTCTTTCTGCCTGCGATCATACACTTTTACATCAGGATGCAACATTTGATGACATCAAAGCACTCTGCGACGATGCGATCAAGTATCATACTGCGTCCGTATGCATTCCTCCCTGCTATGTCAAGGATGCCAAGGCTTATGTGGGTGACAGGATGAAGATCTGCACCGTAATCGGATTCCCCAACGGAAATATGACCACCACCGTTAAGGTTCTCGAGACCTTTGATGCTATAGACAAGGGTGCCGATGAGATCGATATGGTCATCAATATCGGAAGACTTAAGAGCAAGGACTACGATTACGTTAAGCAGGAGATCAATCTCATCAAGCAGGCATGCGGAGATCATATTCTCAAAGTAATAATCGAAACCTGCATGCTCACCGAGGAAGAGAAGATCAAGATGTGCGAGCTTGTTACCGAGGCGGGTGCCGATTATATCAAGACATCCACCGGATTCTCCACTGCGGGTGCGACTTTTGAAGATGTGGAGCTCTTCGCAAAGCACGTGGGCGAAGGGGTTAAGATAAAGGCTGCGGGCGGAATAAGCTCAATTGCGGATGCTGAGAAGTTCCTTGAACTGGGTGCATCCAGACTGGGGACCAGCCGCATTGTAAAGATAGTAAAAGAACAGAGTTAATGAAAATCGGGTGTCCGTAACGGAACACCCGATTTTTTATATAAGGAGATCTCGGCTAAAAGATCTATCTTGTTTTATTTTCCGAGCAGTTTAAGAAGATAGGGAATCTCAAGCTCGAAATTAACGGCATAATTAACTTTTTCCGGATCGTTATATGAATTCCTGATACATGCGGTAGTGAATTTGGCTGCAATTACAAGGGCGTCATAGATGCTGTTGCCGTTTACGAGAGCCCCCGTAAAAGCACTTGCATAGACATCACCGGTTCCGTGGGATTTATAGGGAACTTTCTCTTCACCGTGGCTTATGAATTCGTCCTTAGCGGAATCATATCCGATGAATCCGAAGGTTCCGTCTGACAGGGTTACGCCTGTGATGACGGGGAATTTGATACCGATACCGGTGAGCTTTTTCAGGATGTCTTTGACGGTCTCTTCCGAAGCATCCTCACCCGGATAATCTATGCCGAGCATTAGTGCGGCTTCGGAGATATTGGGAAGTGCTATATCCGATTCTGCGCAAAGAGTTCCCATCTCTTTAGCGAAGGCCTCGTCAAAACCGTAATAAAGCTTTCCGTTATCGGCCATTGCGGGATCGACGATTTTTATGGCACCGCTACTTCCGAATTCTTTGAAATAACTTTTTACTATATCTATCTGACGGAGGCTTCCGAGGTAACCGGTGTAAAGTGCGTCGAACTTAAATCCTTCCTTTTTCCAGTGATCTCTGATGGCTTCAAGGTCATCCGTAAGATCCCGGAAAGTAAAACCGGAGAACTGTGTATGGGTTGACAGGACGGCGGTGGGAACGATGGCGGTCTCCACACCTGTTGCGGAGATTATGGGAAGAGCCGCGGTGAGAGAGCATTTTCCGATGCATGATATGTCCTGAATCGTGGCGATACGTTTCATTTTTGGTAAGACTCCTTTAATACTTTGTTTATTGTAATTTCGATTTTTACAAAGTATAATCTGAGACTGGCACTATTAGTATACCCATTTTAGATTTTTTTTATAATACCAGTTTGAGATGATATTTAATTTACAGAAAAAAGGCGCAAAGCCAATATACGAATACCTCTATGAAAGCATCCGTGATGAGATAATCTCAGGAAAGCTTAAAA
Source organism: Lachnospiraceae bacterium (assembly GCA_017940415.1). Lineage (GTDB taxonomy): Bacteria > Bacillota > Clostridia > Lachnospirales > Lachnospiraceae > AC2028. The sequence continues at coordinate 23,806 of JAGAYR010000010.1, read as the reverse complement.
GCGGGGATAAGCTGCCGTCCAGAAGGCAGATGGCTCTGGATAACGGCATAGCCGAGATAACGGTGGCCAATGCATATGCCCAGCTGGTAACCGAAGGATATATAGAGAGCCGTGAAAAGAGTGGGTATTTCGTATCCCGTGACATAGACCTTATCCCGGAGACCGGTATAAAGACCCGCAGGGAAGAGACCTGTCCCGTTAAGAGATTCCTATGTAAAAAGAAAGAACAGGCTGCCCGCAACAAGATCATAAACCTGTCAAACAGCGGACTCCCCGAGGAAACATTTCCTTTTGATACCTGGTCGAAACTGGCAAGAAAGAGCCTTACCGAAGACAGAGCAGAGTGCATCAAGGCTCCCGAGGTAAGAGGACTTCAGAAGCTCAGGGAATCCATTGCGGGATATCTGGAAAGATCCAGAGGATTTGCACCGGACCCCGAACATATCATAGTGGGCCCCGGAACCGAGTATTTGTGTAATGTACTGCTGAGTCTGCTCGATAAGGATGCGGCGGTCGCACTTGAAGATCCCGGATACAGAAATATAGGAAGACTGTTTGAGGGAAGCGGACATAAATGCTATCACCTTTCCGTGGATGAAAACGGACTGATAACATCCGAACTTAAGGGAAAAGGAATAAAGCTTTTACATGTATCTCCTTCACACCACTTTCCCCTCGGATGTGTAATGAGCGCTCCCAGAAGAGCTTCACTGGTATCCTGGGCCGAAGAAGAATCCGCATGGATAATAGAAGATGATTACGATTCCGAGTTCAGATTCGAGGGAAGACCCGTTCCTCCCGTCGTAGCCTATGAACAGGAAAGAGTCATATATATGAATACTTTTTCCAGAACCCTGTCCCCTTCCATCAGGATTGCATACATGGTTCTGCCGTCGGAGCTGTACGAAGTGTTCATGGAAAAGTTCATGTATCATTCCGGAAGCGTTTCTACTTTGGAGCAGCTGACACTTGCGTCATTTATATCCGCAGGATATTACGAAAGACATTTAAACAGAGTCAGGAATTATTACAAAAAACGCAAAAAGGCCATATTCGACACGGCCACAGATAAAGATATCGCCGAATTCTTTGATATCGAAGGCGACGGAAGCGGCATGACATTTATTCTTAAATGTAATACGGATACGGATGATAAGTACCAGGAAGTACTTGCGAGACACGGAGTATTGATCAATCCGCTGAAAGAGTACTATTACGGTTCATCTGATTATTCCGATAACAGATATGTTGTTAATTTCGGCTACGTAAACGAAGAACAGTTTAAAAATGCGGCACAGACAATGTGCAAGGCGCTGAGGGTGAAAAAATGTCGAAAATAAGTGTTAAAAAGCCGTTTACGGTGCTGGTCATGGTCATTGTAATGATCGTGCTCGGCGTTGTAAGTATCCTGAGGATGCAAATGGATCTGCTTCCTCACATCTCCTTGAACTATATTCTTGTCATCACCACATATCCCGGTGAGTCTCCCGAAACGGTGGAGGATGTAATATCCAAACCTCTGGAGCAGTCACTCGGAACAATTTCCGGTGTAAAGAATATATATTCATTCAGCTATGAAAATTACGGAATTATGGAGCTCGAATTTGCTTCGGGCACCGATCTTGATTCCGTAATGGTAAAGGTCTATACCCAGATCGATTCGGTAAGAGCCGGATGGCCTGATGAGGTTGGAATTCCCCAGATCATGGAGCTTTCCACCGATATGATCGCAAACCAGTATCTGGCCGTTTCATATGAGGGTATGGACATTAATGAATTGTCCAAGTTCACCGAGGATGTTATCGTTCCCGCCTTCGAAAGACAGGAAGGTGTAGCCAGCGTAACTCCAAGCGGACTTATCGAGAAAACGGTACAGATCGAGCTTGATCAGGATAAGGTAGATATCCTTAATGAGAAGATCTACGAATATGCGGAGGGTGAGCTTGACGATGCATATGACGAGATCATGGAAAACCAGGATGATCTCGATGATGCAAGGCAGCAGCTTGTGGATTCACAAAATGATCTGAATCAGTCTCAGCTGGATCTTAATGAGAGTCTTCAGGAGCTTACCGATGCATATGCGGATCTGATCCAGTCTCAGTATGATCTGGTTGATTCAATCGAAGAGATAGATGATGCCAGAAGAGAACTGGATGAGAAAAAAGCAGATCTGGAGAAGACCAAGAATGATGTATATAACGGACTTGCCCAGGCAGAAGACGCACTCAAGAAGCGTGACGAACTGAATTCACAGCTTCAGACCGCGCAGACCGGACTTGCCGCTCTTCAGGCTTCTCTTGAAGCAATGAGCCCCGGTGATCCCGGATATGATTATGTGGCATCACAGATTGCAACCGCAGAAGCCGGAATCGCTCAGCTTCAGGCGGGAATCAGTGCAATTGATTCAGGACTTGCTCAGGGCGGTATTCATTCATGGGCAGACCTTGAGAGAGCCAAGATGGAGGCGGCAGCCCAATTCGGTTCCGCATCCGCTCAGATCTCCATCGCCCAGTCACAGCTTGAATCCGCAAGAGACCAGGCGGAAAACGGACAGGATCAGATCAATGATGCATACGATCAGATCATGGACGGATATGAACAGATTGCCGATGGACAGGAACAGATAAATGAGGGCCAGCAGCAGATCGACGACGGATGGCAGTCATACTATGATGCGGTTGAACAGTTCAATGACGGACTTGCCCAGTTTGAAGTCCAGAGACAGGAAACACTTAAGAAGGCTAACTCCAATGAACTGATCTCACTTGCTACATTGTCACAGCTGATCTATGCCCAGAATTTCGATATGCCTGTGGGATATATAGATGATCGTGACGATAATTCATGGCTACTTAAGCTGGGAAATGAATTCGACAGTATCGAAGAGATCAGTAAAACTCCCCTTGTAGTAATCGACGGAGTAGGCCCGGTACTGCTGGGTGATGTTGCAAATGTAACTCTCGTAGATAACTCGGATGTTACATTCACTAAACTCGGATTAAACGACGGCGTTATCTTAAGCGTATTTAAGAGCAGTGAAGCCGGCGCCAACGATGTAGCAAATGTATGTATCGACGAGATACACAGACTCGAGGAGAAGTACCCCGGACTTGATATTACCGTAATTATGGACCAGGGTGCCTACATCGAGATGATCATCTCGGTAGTAGTCCAGAACATGCTGATAGGCGCAGGCCTTGCGATACTCATCCTTGCCATATTCCTGAAGGATGTGCTTCCTACCCTTGTAGTTGCCATCAGTATTCCTCTTAGCGTACTTACCGCGCTCATCGCCATGTACTTCAGCGGCGTATCCATCAATATGATGAGCCTCTTCGGAATGAGCCTCGGTATCGGTATGCTGGTTGATAACTCCATAGTAGTAATGGAGAACATATACAGACTGAGAGGGCGAGGTATAGAAGCGCCGCGAGCCTCGGTACAGGGTGCAAGACAGGTATTCGGTGCGGTAACCGCATCAACCCTTACCACCATCTGTGTATTCTTCCCTATGGTTTATACGGAGGGACTTATCAGAGAGCTGATGATGCCCCTTGCGCTGACCATTATTTATACGCTTTTGTCATCACTGCTCATCTCCATGACAGTTGTTCCTGCGGCATGTTCTACTTTCCTCAGGAAAACCAAGCCCAAGGAGCATAAACTGTTTGACAGGATATTGGATGTATACGGAAAGCTATTATCGTTCTGCCTCAGGGTGAGAATAGTACCTCTTGCCCTTGCCGTGGTACTTCTCGTATTCAGCGTACTCATTGCGCTCAGATCCGGAATCGTTATGATCCCCAATGCGGCATCCAGCCAGATTCAGGGAACATACACCATGGAGGAAGGTCTTACCAGAGAAGAGAGCTATGAACGCATGATGGCCATCATAGAGAAGATGGACAAAATCGAGGGAATCGATTCTGTCAGCGTAATGAGCGGATCTTCCGATACCACACTTATGGTCGGTATGTCGGATAATTCCTATGATTCATTCTCCATCATGGTTCTTTGCGAAAATGATGATGCCGGAGCTGAGGAGGTTGCCAAGATAACCGAAGCAATGTATGCCGCGGCAGAAGGATTCGGAGGAGAGTTAAGCGTAACCTCCGGAATGGATGCAATGGATCAGATGCTTGGAAGCGGACTGTCCATATCCATATTCGGTGAAGACGTTGCCGAACTTAACAGGATCAGTAACGACATCATGGACATCATTGCCACCATCCCCGGATATATTGACATATCCAACGGTAATGAGAATGCAAAGCAGATCCTCCATATGTACATAGACAGAGATGCTGCCATTAACGACGGACTTACCGTAGCTCAGATCTATCAGGCAATATACGGCAAGGTAAACAACTCCTCGGTTGCAACAAGCATTACCCTTGCAGGCGAGACAGTCGATGTTGAGATCATAACCGATCTTGATCCCATCGATGCCGACAACATTCTCGATTATACCTTCACCATCGATGACGAGGATGAGGACGGCAATGCCATTACGAGAGATGAACCTCTCAGCGAGTATGCAACCATCGTGACCGAAGACGGTCAAAAAGAGATCAACCGTCTCAACAGCAGTTACTACATAACCGTAACCGCCGGCGTCGATGAAGGATACAATAACGCACTCCTTACCAGACAGCTGACTCCCCTTCTGGAAAGCTATGAACTTCCCAGCGGATACACAATGGATCTTGGCGGAGAATCCGAGACCACCAATCAGATGATCCGGCAGATGGCACTTGTCCTTGCCCTGGGTCTCGTACTCGTATATCTGATAATGGTTGCACAGTTCCAGAGCCTGCTGAGCCCTTTCATCATTCTTTTCACCGTACCTCTTGCTTTCACCGGAGGTTTCCTCGGACTGAAGTTCATGGGTGAACCTATATCAATGATGGCTCTCATGGGATTCCTGGTACTTATGGGTACCGTCGTTAACAACGGTATCGTATACGTAGATTACACAAACCAGCTCAGAATAGGCGGTCTTTCCAGACACGATGCTCTTATCGCTGCCGGCAAAACAAGAATGCGTCCCATTCTGATGACTGCACTTACTACGATCCTTGCTGAAAGCTCGCTCTGCATAGGCGACTCGCTTTCATCCCAGCTCGGTAAAGGCATGGGAATAGTAATCATAGGCGGTCTTGCTTATGCGACCCTTATGACGTTGTTTATAGTTCCCGTGATTTATGATATCTTATTTAAGAAAAAGCCCGTAAACGTCGATACCGGATCCGAGAGTCTTGATGATATTCCGGATGATGCTGCGGAGTATCTTAAGGAGAAAGAGCTTGAGCAAAATCGTAATACTGAACGGGACACTGACAGACCCGAAGAGCAGCCTGCAGTCGAAGGCGGATCTGAGGATCAGTGACGGAAAAGTTGAGAAAATAGTACTTAAGTCGGAAGGCGGGATCACTCCCCTTGATGGAGATGAGGTCGTGGATGCGGAGGGACTTATAGTCGCTCCCGGACTTGTGGATGTCCATGTGCACTTCAGAGATCCCGGCTTCACCGCCAAAGAAGACATTGAGACAGGTTCCGCATCTGCAGTAAGGGGCGGATATACATCGGTGGTTATGATGGGAAACACCGATCCCAGATGCGACAATGTCGAAACACTTAAATACATGCAGGATAAAGCAGCCAAAATGCCCCTGCATATATATGTGACCTGTAATGCAACCGTCGGAATGAAGGGCACGGAAATAGCAGACCTTGAAAATCTTCATAAAGCGGGTGCGGTGGGCATCACCGATGACGGCCTGCCCATTATGGATCACGGAGTTCTTACACAGGTATTCCTCAAAGCGGCATCACTGGGCATTCCCGTAAGTCTTCACGAGGAAGATCCTTCACTTATCACAAATAACGGCGTAAACAGAGGAAAGGCATCCGACTATTTCGAAATAGGCGGATCCCCCTCCGAAGCCGAATATTCTCTTATCAGACGCGACCTTGAGATTGCTTCCGGCACAGGGGTAAGCGTTGATATCCAGCACATCTCCACTGCGGAGGGAGTTGATGCGGTAAGACAGGCCAAGGCAAAGGGCGTAAATGTCCATGCGGAGGCTACACCCCATCACTTTACCCTGACGGATGAAGCTGTCATCACCCACGGAACACTTGCCAAGATGAATCCTCCCCTCAGAACGGAGAAGGACAGACTGGCAATCATAGAGGGTCTGAAAGACGGCACCATCGATATGATTGCTACAGATCATGCACCTCATACCAATGAAGAAAAAGCACTTCCCATAACCAAAGCTCCCAGCGGTATAATCGGTCTCGAGACTGCTTTGGCTCTGGGTATCACAGAGCTGGTCAACAAGGGTCATCTGACCATGATGGAACTGCTCAAGCTCATGACCATCGGTCCTTCCGAGGTTTATAATCTGGATGCGGGTTATATAGCCGAGGGCGGCCCTGCGGACATAGTGCTCATAGATCCGGATAAGGAGTGGACGGTGGAGGATGATTTTGCATCTAAGGCGCATAACACACCTTTCATCGGATGGAAATTAAAAGGCCGTGCGGTTATGACTATCGCATCGGGAAAAATCGTGTACAGGGGTTAGTATGAAAAGAAAGAGTATAGGAAAAGTCATATCCCAGAAGAGCCTTGCTCCCGGGATATACGATCTGTTAATAGAAACAGAGATTGCAAAAGATGCTAAGGCCGGTCAGTTTGTGGGCGTATATACGAAGGATGCATCAGCGCTCCTTCCCAGACCCATCAGTATCTGCGGAGTATCTGACGATAAAAAGAGTCTGAGACTCGTATACAGAGTTGCGGGAAAAGGAACCGGAGAGTTTTCCGGATTTAAGGCAGGCGACGATGTAGAACTTCTTGGTGTTCTCGGAAACGGATACGACATCGAAGAGCTTAGGAAGACTGCGGAAGCCGGCGGAAAAGGCGTACTCCTTCTCGGAGGCGGAATAGGCGTTCCCCCCGTGCTGGAGCTTGCAAAAGAACTTAAGGCAGCAGGCGTAAAGGTTATATCCGTAATGGGATACCGTGACGATAAAACTTTCCTGCTTGATGAGTTCAAAGAATATTCCGACACATATGTCGCTTCCGAAGACGGAAGCGTCGGTACCAAGGGAAATGTCCTTGATGCAGTCAGAGAAAACGGAATCGAATTTGATGCGATATGTTCATGCGGACCTCTTCCCATGCTCCGTGCCATCAAAGAATTTGTGGGAGAAAAGCCAGCATTTATCTCCCTTGAGGAAAGAATGGCCTGCGGCGTGGGCGCATGCCTCGGCTGCATAGTCAAGACTAAGGAAGTCGACCATCACTCACACGTAAACAATGCAAGGATCTGCACCGACGGACCCGTTTTTGCTGCTTCGGAGGTGGAGATATGAGAAAAACAGAAGTCACCATTGCCGGTGTAACCTTTAAGAACCCTATCATGGAAGGATCCGGAACCTTCGGATCCGGTATGGAGTATTCGGAGTTTGTGGATCTGAACAGACTCGGAGCCGTAGTAACAAAAGGCGTTGCCAATGTGCCCTGGCCCGGAAATCCCACACCCAGAGTGTGTGAAGTATACGGCGGCATGCTCAATGCCATTGGTCTTCAGAATCCCGGAATCGAAGTTTTCTGCGAAAGAGATCTTCCCTTCCTGGAAAAATATGACACGAAAGTCATAGTTAACGTCTGCGGTAAATCCGTATCCGATTACGTTGAAGTAGTCGAGAGACTCTCCGATGAAAAGAGAGTGGATATGCTTGAGATCAACGTATCCTGCCCTAATGTAAAAGAAGGCGCCATCGCTTTCGGAACCGATAAGGGAGCTCTTGAGAATATCACCAAAGAGATCAAGGCCCACACCAAAAAGCCCGTGATCATGAAGCTGACTCCCAACGTTACCGATATTGCGGAGATGGCGCGTGTTGCGGAGAGCGCAGGTGCGGATGCACTGTCTCTCATCAACACCATAACCGGTATGAAGATAGATATCGAAAGAAGACGCTTTGCTCTTGCCAACAAGACCGGCGGAATGAGCGGCCCTGCCATTAAGCCCATTGCCGTAAGAATGGTTTATCAGGCGTCCCATGCGGTTAAGATCCCCGTTATCGGAATGGGCGGCGTTGCAACGGGAGAAGATGCCATCGAGTTTATGATGGCCGGAGCTACCGCCGTTGCGGTTGGTATGATGAATTTCGTAAATCCTTATGCCACAACAGAATGTATCGAGGGAATCGAGAGATACATGGACAACCACAAAATAGAGGATATTAGCGAGATCATAGGCTGTGTCTAAAAAATAACAATAATTGTTTTTAAAATCTGCGGATGATAAGATTTCCTTAAGGCACTAAACAATCGGAAAATTCATTCCGATATAGTTAGTGTAATCACGGATGATTATGCATAATGTGACCGCGCAAAAACATGTTATGCCACAGGCGAAAGGAGAGATTTATGAATGTAAACGGAGTTACATCCTCTCAGGCAGCAAGTGCGTATTCGGCTTATACTTCCCAGACAAAGGCAAAAGAAGCCGCAACTACCACTGGTGTTAAAGAAGAGGCTGCGGCAGTATACGAACCTTCGGGCAAGACTGCCGAGACAGATAAGGTTTACAAATCCAATACCGCTATGATCGATAAGCTTAAGGCAGAGGTTGATGCCAAAACCGAGAGCCTCAGATCGTTAGTCGAGAAGCTCATGGGCCAGCAGGCCACCAAGTACGGTGAGGCAACCGACATATGGTCATTCTTAAAGAGTGGCGATTATGAGGTTGATCCCGAGACCAAGGCACAGGCTCAGGCTGATATCGCTGAAGACGGATATTGGGGAGTAGAAAAGACCAGTGACCGTATTGTACAGTTTGCCATGGCTCTCACAGGCGGCGATCCCGACAAAGTAGACAGTATGATCGACGCATTCAAGAAGGGCTACGCTCAGGCTGAAGAGACCTGGGGCGGCAAGCTTCCCGAGATTTCTCAGAAGACCTATGACGCCGTTTTGGACAAATTCGAGAAAATAAAGAGCGGCGAAACAGATCCTGCAACCTATTTAAACAATTAAATCATCCATGATGACAAAGCTGCCCTCCCTTAGCAAAGGGAGGGCGTTTTTATATGCATTCGGATATGATAAAATCCAATGAGAATAATTCTTAGGGAGACCGGATATGATAACGGAAAGAGCATATGCCAAGATAAATTTAAGCCTTGATGTGACCGGAAAGCGGCCCGACGGATATCACGAAGTACGTATGGTGATGCAGACCGTGGATATATATGACACTCTGACCTTTGAAAAGGCGGAGGCCGGTATCACCATAGACGTGGGAAGAAGTCCCCTTCCTGCAGATGGAGACAACCTGATCTACAAAGCGGCAAAAGCCGTCATGGACAGGTGCGGTTTGAACTGCGGAGTCAGCATATCCCTCGATAAGCATATCCCCATAGCAGCCGGAATGGCGGGCGGAAGTTCCGATGCCGCGGCGGCTTTAAGAGGTGTGAACAGACTCTTTGAATGCGGCCTTTCAAATGATGAATTAAGGGAAATGGGAGTTAAGATCGGCGCCGATGTTCCTTATTGTGTAGAAGGCGGTACGGTATTGGCGGAAGGGATCGGCGAGAAACTGACATTTCTGTCACCTCTTCCCGAACATGTCCTTGCAGTAGCAAAACCGAAGCGTGGAGTATCCACCGGAAATATATATAAATCCCTGGACGAGATTTTTGATACCGTAGCCCATCCCGATGTGGATGCAATGCTGAATGAGTTTAAAACTTCCAAGGATCTTTCTTTTACGAAGTATCTGGGAAATGTGCTGGAATACGTTACCGTTCCCTTATGCCCCGAGGTAGACAAAATTAAGAAAATTTTTATGGGGTCAGGCACCGGGGGGACACTTATGTCCGGCAGCGGCCCGACGGTATTTGCTTTCTTTGAAGACAAGGAGAAGGCACAGGAGGCCATAGAAAAGGTCAGGGAATCCGGGCTGTGCAGGGAAGAGGAACTCTTTGTAACAACCTTAACATCTCCGAAAAAACCTTAATACGTTGACACCATTAAGCGGATTGTACTAAAATCAGTACAATCCGTTCGTTTATGTATACAAAGTTATAGGAGAACAATATGCCAAAGGCCAAGGAAGAAGATTTCCTACCCTTAAGAGATTCAGTATATAATAAGCTCAGACAGGCCATCCTTACCGGGGAATATCCTCCCGGAGAGAGACTCATGGAGGTTCACCTGGGGGATAAGCTGGGTGTAAGCCGCACTCCCATCAGAGAAGCCATCAGAATGCTGGAACTGGAAGGACTTGTTACCATGATTCCCAGAAAAGGAGCCATGGTATCCCAGATTACAGAGAAGAACATGTCCGATGTACTGGAAGTAAGACGTGCACTGGATATCCTCTGCGTACAGCTTGCCTGTGAGAGGATCACCTCAGACGGTATGGCGGAGCTCAGGAGGGCAAGAGACAATTTCGAAAGAGCCGTTGCCACCAATGACAGCCGCAGGATCGCACAGGCAGACGTGGAGTTCCACAATGTGATCATCAGGGCTACCGGCAATGACAGACTCATAAGCCTTGAAGATTCCCTTTCACTTCCAATGTACAGATACAGATACGAGTACATCAAGGATTCGTCGGGTCACGACAATCTGGTGAAGGAACACAGAAAGATCGTAAATGCCATAGAAAAAAGAAACCCCGAGGCCGCAGCTTCGGAGGCGGGTGAACATATCGACAACCAGCGCAGGTCCATAATGAGACAGATAAGACTCGAGCGCGAAGAAGAGACCATAAACGCGTTGTACGGGAAACGTACTATCAGATAGATGACCGTAGCGTCCCCATCTGTCATCAAAAAAAACCGGTGAGGGTTTCCTCACCGGTTTTTTATTATTTGATAGGTTTTGCTCCTGCCTTCTCCTGAAGCTTGTCGACCCAGGCTTTGAAGCCCTTCTTGGGAGCAGCTTCCGCTGTTTTGTTGGTTCCGTGAAGGCCTTTTACCTCAAGTACGTAGATACCGCTTACTGCAGCTTTGACTTCTTTCTTGACGGGAACGTCGTCGAAGATCTTATCTTCGCAGATCAGGGACATTATCTGAGGTCCTATTTTAGCCTTGATTATCGGCATCTTGGAGCCTCTCAGCGCCTTCGGCGTCTGATCGATGACCATCTGGGGAAGTCCCGCATCCTTCAGCTTCATTCTCTTCTTATCGATGATCAGCATTGTTACATACTGCTTGTTAGCCTGTAACATTGCATTATTCTCATCCTGTCTCTTCTGCATCTTCTTACCGACGAAGTAAAGAATGACGAGAAGCGCGATAAATACTACTAAAACTATAATTGCTATTATTGCACCTTTGCCCATAAAACACCTCTTTCAAATGCCCATTGTAGCAAATGGAGGCACTATTATCAATAATTTTGTTTGTGCATAGACACACTAAGTGGTACAATTTCGTGTGATATGCTTTTAATGACATTAATTTAGAAAGAGAAATATTATGAAAAAGAATACACTTAGCATGCTTGCACTTGCTGTTTCCACAGTGATCGCACTTGGCGGATGTGCAGGCGACGAGAACGTTTTTACCGATCCCGAAACATTGAACGGACAGTCAAATCCTTCAGCAGGAGCTACCGATCCCGCAGCAACCGGAAACCTTCCCACCATTCTGGATTATGACATCTCCCAGTATGCAACAGTCGGAGATTACCTGAATATGGATCTCGGATATGAGATGGTTGAGCTTTCCGAAGAGGAGAAGACCTCAGAGTACGTAGGATTCCTTGCAGAGTTTGCTACCCAGATCGAGGAGCCCGCAGGAATCACCGACAGAGCAGTTGAGTTCGGTGATGTTGTATGCCTTGATTATTGCGGAAAACAGGACGGAGTACCTTTCGAAGGCGGCACCGGTACCGGATATATCCTCGGAATCGGCTCCAACACCTTTATCCCCGGATTTGAAGACGGCCTCATCGGATGGATGCCCGGCGAAGAGCAGGATCTTTCCATTTCTTTCCCCGAAGAGTACCACAATGCGGATCTTGCGGGACAGGAAGTAGTATTTACCTGCACCGTTCAGTACATCGTATCTGTCGAAGACATCCTTACCGAGGCTAATAACCACCTTGAAGAAGGCCAGGAAGCATTCGCCGATATCGATGCATTTAAGGCTTACTATTACGAAGAACTCCAGGGTCAGGTCGAAGATTACAACAAAGGAAACATCAAGAATGCTCTTTATGACAAGCTTCCCACCGTTGTAACCGTTACACAGGATTTCCCTCAGGAACTTCTTGATTCTTACAACACCCAGATCATGAATGCGGTTAATACCCTTGCAAGCAGCTATGGTATTGATGCAGAGACCTATGCCGGATATTTCAACCAGCCTCTCGACGCGTTTGTTACCGATTACGCACAGAACCAGCTTTACTATGATGTAGCTCTTTTCCTCATCGCTCAGGAAAACAATGTAATGCCAACCGATGAAGCATTTAATGAGTGGCTTGACGGCATCAAGGCTGCATCAGGCGTAAGCGATGAAGAATTCTTCGCAGATGCTTCCTATAATGAATATAAGGTTTATTATTTCGAAGAGCAGATCGCCGATTACGTTGTTGATCAGATAATGGCTAAATAATTGACTCTCCCCTAAGGGAACGGCTTACAGTTTCAAAAAAGAGGTAACGAATATGGAACTTACAGAGATCAGAGATCTATTCAGCAAAACAGAGGATTATGTCGGTAAAGAAGTTACCGTAGGCGGCTGGATCCGAACAAACAGAGATTCCAAGACCTTCGGCTTCATCGTTCTCAGTGACGGAACCGACTTCAGAACACTCCAGGTAGTTTACGGAGATAAGATCTCCAATTTCGAAGAGGTAGCACATTTCGGAGTAGGAACCGCTGTCATCGCAAAGGGTGAGATCGTAGCGACCCCCGATGCAAAGCAGCCTTTCGAGATGCAGGCAACAGAGGTTATCCTCGAAGGATCATCACCTTCCGATTATCCCCTCCAGCCTAAGCGCCATACCCTCGAGTATCTTCGTACCATGACTCACTTAAGAGCGCGTACCAATACTTTCCAGGCTGTATTCAGAGTAAGAAGCGTCATCGCATTTGCAATCCACAGCTTCTTCCAGGAGAGAGGCTTCGTATACGTACACAGCCCCATCATCACCGGCAGTGACTGTGAAGGCGCCGGCGAGATGTTCCAGGTTACCACTTTAGACCTTAACAATCTTCCTAAAAAAGAGGACGGAACCGTTGATTATTCCAAGGATTTCTTCGGAAAACAGACCAACCTCACCGTTTCCGGACAGCTCGATGTAGAGACTTATGCATTCGCATTCAAGAAGGTTTACACCTTCGGACCTACCTTCCGTGCCGAGAATTCCAACACCACCCGCCATGCTGCGGAGTTCTGGATGATCGAGCCCGAGATCGCATTTGCCGAGCTTTCCGATAACATGGAGATCGCGGAGGACATGCTCAAGTACGTTATCAGATACACCCTCGAGCACGCTCCCGAAGAGATGGCATTCTTCAACCAGTTCATTGACAAGGGACTTCTTGAGAGACTCGAGCACGTAGCTAATTCCGAATTCGGAAGAGTAACCTACACCGAGGCTATCAAGTTCCTTGAAGAGCATAATGACAAGTTCGATTACAAGGTAAGCTGGGGTTGCGACCTTCAGACCGAGCATGAGAGATACCTCACCGAGGAGATCTTCAAGCGCCCCGTATTCGTAACCGACTATCCCAAGGAGATCAAAGCTTTCTATATGAAGCAGAATCCCGACGGAAAGACTGTAGCGGCTATGGACTGCCTCGTTCCCGGAATCGGCGAGATCATCGGCGGAAGTGAGAGAGAAGCAGACCTCGGAAAGCTTGAGCAGCGTATGGAGGAGCTTGGACTTAACAAGGAAGACTACGAATTCTACCTTGACCTCCGCAGATACGGCTCAGCCCGCCACTCAGGATTCGGACTCGGATTCGAAAGATGCGTTATGTACCTTACCGGAATGGGTAATATCCGTGACGTTCTTCCCTTCCCCAGAACCGTCGGAACCTGCGAATTATAATGAACGTTATAGCCCATTTTTGAGATTTTCCCTCAAAAATGGGCTTTTTTTCCAAAAATGTGTAAAGTTTTAAACACTACACTCCGATAAAGTAGATGTAAGGCATGGAATGTGCTTTACAATACGTTTAAAAGGAGGCAAAAACCGAATGCGTATAGAGAGTTATTCTCAGATCCAGAGCCTGTATCAGACACAGAGGGTCTCGAATACACAGAAGGTTAAGGGCACAGCCGCTACTACCGACAAGGTATCCATCAGCAGTATAGGAAAAGACATGAAGACTGCAAAGGATGCTCTTGCAGCAGCTCCCGACGTAAGACCTGAAGTTGTAGATTCAATGAAGACCAAACTTGCGTCAGGTACATACAACGTCAGCGCAGAAAGCTTTGCTGACAAACTTCTTCAGAAATTCCAGGAATTGGGGTAAAGCGTGGCTAGTCTTGTAGAAAATCTTATTACCATACTTTCGGAAGAATGCGATGAATATGAGATCGTTCTTGGACTGGCACGCTCAAAAACCCCGGTCATTGTGGCCGGAGACCTCGATGCATTGGGCAAGATCACGGAAGACGAACAGTCGCATGCCGACAGGCTGCAGAACCTCGACTCCTCGAGGTCCAAGGTTACTGCCGACATAGCGAATGTAATTAACAGGGACGTTAACGAACTGAAATTGCGGACGCTTATCGGATTACTCGATAAATCTCCCGCGGAACAGAAAAAGCTTGCTGAAGTTTACGATAGGCTTACCACGGTGGTGCACGAACTTGCCAGGGTAAACGATCAGAACAGCGAACTCCTTAAGAGCTCACTTGAAATGGTGGATTTTGAACTTAATCTTCTTAATTCACTTAAAGCCGCTCCTGAAACGGCAAATTATTCGAGAGCAAATTACACCGGAGGAACTTTGGGAGTAACCAGAGGTACCTTTGACGCTAAACAATAGGAGATAAGTTATGTCCCTTTGGAGTGACCTTTCCCTGGGTGTCACGGGACTTCAGGCCAGCACCAATGCGCTCAATACCGTTGCGCACAACATCACCAACGCTGATACTGAAGGATATACCAGACAGCAGGTTGAATTAGACGACAGAAGATATATAACAATCTCCAAGACAGGCAGTGCGATTTCTTATCAGCAGGCCGGACTTGGAGTTTATTATTCTAATGCAAAACAGGTCAGGGATTACTTCCTTGACAAAACATACCGCACCGAGCTCGGAAGACAGGATTTCTATGAGGTTTCCAAGAATACCTTAAACGAAGTCGAAGATCTTCTCGGTGAGCTTAACGGTGCTTCTTTTCAGGAATCCTTATCCGACCTCTGGACCGCGGTTCAGGAGCTTACCAAGGATCCCTGCAATTCCGTTACTCAGGGCGCGCTTGTAAGCGAAGCCGCTGAGTTTCTTGAGAGAGCAAACTCCGTATACAGTGATCTTGCGGGATACCAGGACAACATAAACTTTCAGGTACTTCAGGATGTTAAGACCATCAACGAGTATGGTAAGAAGATCCTGGAGCTTAACTCGACCATTCAGAAAATAGAACTCGGCGAGGAGAAAGCTAACGACTTCCGCGACCAGAGAAATCTGATCCTCGATAAGCTTTCTGCTCTTTGTAATATTTCTTATACCGAAGACCAGTACGGTTCCGTATCCGTTCAGATCGAAGGCGAGGACTTCGTAAAAGGCTCCCTTTGCTATGAGATCTGGATTGACATCGATTCCCAGACCGGATTTTATACCCCTTACTGGCCTCAGAATTCCAACTATACGGTAGTACCCGGCGGTGATCCTCAGAAAACCGACGATACCATTTTTACCACAGACGGTAAGAAGGGCGACCGCATCTATAATATCGAAGCCGCTCATGTTTTTGATACCGACAGACCCATCTCTTCGGAGGCAAATACCGATGTAGGTAAGCTCAGAAGCCTTCTTTACGCAAGAGGAGACAGAAGAGCGGATTATACCGACATCAGATTCTATGATGATGTTAAGGATTCCGTCCTTATGAACATCGAGGCTGAATTCGACCAGCTCATCCATAATGTAGTCACCGCGGTCAACGAGGTTTTGGAGAATGCAGCAGGCGTAAGAACACTTACCGCACCTACTGCTTCAACCCAGACCACGGATCCTACACTTCCTGATTATTACGATCCTGCGGATCTTGCCCTCTACAATGCCATCAAAGCTGCCGATCCCAAGGCCTATGACGGAAAAGAATACAAGATCTACAAGGACGAGGATGACGGATATAACTACATGGAAGATGCAAACGGAGCACCCCTCCAGCTCTTCCAGAAGTCCACTACCGACGGCTATGCAAAGTATGATCTTTCTGCATCGGGACTTGGTTCCTACTGGGTATTTAACGAAGAGGAACTTCCCAAATTCAACTCAAGAGGCCAGGTTGTCGACAACAACGGCAATGTTATAGACCAGAATAAGCTTGCGGACCTTAAATACAGCCTTTATTCCGTGGCAAATACCCGTGTAAACCAGGATCTTCTCCAGACTCCCTCTCTCATGGGATTCAGACTTGAGGACGGTTCCGAGGATATTAAGACCATGGAGGCTTTGAAGAGGGTATTTACGGATGAGATCTATACCCTGAATCCTACGGTCATCAAGAAAGTAAGCCTTAACGAGTACTACAGCGATCTTGTATCCCAGGTTTCCAATTCCGGATATATGTACTCCAGCATTTATGAGAACCAGGCCAAGACAGTGGCAGCAGCCGAGAGTGCCAAGGATCAGGTTGAGGCGGTTTCTTCCGACGAAGAGCTCAGCAATATGATTAAATTCCAGAGTGCTTACAATGCATCATCCAGATTCATCAACGTTGTTGATGAGATGATGGAGCATCTGATAACCAGTTTGTTCTGAAAACGGTGAAATATATGGTGATTTTGAAGGGGGAGGCTTAAGTCTCCCCCTAAATTTACCGATATAATAAACGGAGACGGTATCTAAATTTGTCTTTTCAGACTGAATAAAGAGGACTTTCACATGAGTTCACAATTTTTCGGATTAAATATCGCATATTCAGGTCTTTTGGCAGCAAACGCCAACCTTAATACAACCGCAAATAACATTTCCAACGTCCAGACCGAAGGATATTCAAGGCAGCAGGTAGATACCCAGGCTGCATATCCCATCCGTACCTTCCAGAGATACGGCTGTGCCGGTGCGGGCGTTGATACTTTGTCCGTCGAGCGTATCAGAGACGGTTTCTACGATCAGAAATACTGGAATAACAATTCCAAGCTCGGCGAGTACAACATGAAGAGTTACTACATGAGAGAAATGGAGGACTACTTCTACGACAGCGGAACCAACGGAGGATTCTCATCCATCTACGATAAGCTCATGATCACCGCTCTTGAGGAGATGATGAAAGATCCCGGTTCCTCAAGTGCCAAGAGCCAGTTCGTAGGATATGCCGGACAGCTTACCGATTACTTCAACCAGATCGTCGGAAACCTCCAGAATGTTCAGAAGGACGTAAATTCCGAGATCAAGATCAAGATAGACGACATCAACTCCATCTCATCCGAGATCGCTACACTTAATGAGCAGATCACCACCATAGAGATGGGCGGTCAGAAAGCAAACGAGCTCAGAGACAGAAGAGACCTCCTTATCGACAGATTATCCGAGATAGTCGATGTTGAGACGGAAGAGCTCCCTGTATATGACAAGAACGATCCCACCAGAGAGACCGGAGCTTACAGATACATAGTAAGGATCGCAGGCGGCCAGTCCCTTGTAGATGCCAACGAGCATAATGAACTCACCTGTGTGGCTCGTACGGATTATGAGAAAGTAAATATGACCGATATCAACGGTCTTTACGATGTGTATTGGGAAAACGGCGAGAAGTTCAAACTCTCCAACGCAAGGCTCGGCGGAGAATTAAGAGGTCTCGTCGAGATGAGAGACGGAAATAACAGCGAATACTTTAACGGAACCGTAACCGATACCGTCGTTAACGGATATACCGATGCGGACGGCGGAAAGCACGATACCGTAACCGTAGAAGTCACCGCAGATTTCCTCAAGGACCTCAATAAGAGCAATCTTTCCGACCAGGGCGGAATCATCAACCTGGGAAATACCGAATTCTACTACGATTCCTGGTCATATAACGTAGATATAGATGGAACAGGAAAGGCTAAATATACATATACCTTCGTTCTCAGCAACGAACAGGAGCTTAACCCCAGACACGTAACCAACGACCGTGTGGGCAAGCCCGCCAAGATAGGTGAGGATATCGGATACGAAGGAATCCCCTATTACATGGCTCAGCTCAATGAGTGGGTAAGAACCTTCGCACAGAAGTTTAATGATATCCTTAAACAGGGTAATGATAATACCGGTACCATAATGTTTACCGGAGATAAGCCCACGGATGACGAGCAGTACTTCTTCCCCGATCAGAATGCTGCCGGCTGGAGAGCAGATACCCTCCTCAGAGCATACAATTCAAGGGAAGATGCAGTTAAAGCAACAACCTACGGACAATCCATAACCGTAGACGTTACCGAAGATTCTTATTACAAGCTCACCGCAGAGAACTTCAACATCCTGACCGCAATGGTCAACGATCCGACTCTTCTGACCAATAAGTTTAAGTCCGGAGACGGAGTCGAGCAGAATGACCTTCTCGAAGAACTTCAGGATATGACCAACTCCAAGGACGTTCTCTCATTCAGAGGCGGCACCGCATCGGGATACCTTGAAGGAGTTCTCTCCGATGTAGCACTCAATGCATCGGCAGCAAATACCGGAGTAAAGAGCTATGAAGCGGTACAGCAGGCTATAGGAAATACCCGCCTTACCGTATCCGGCGTTGATGAAGATGAAGAAGCGGTAAATCTGGTCAAGTTCCAGAATGCTTACAACCTTTCATCCAAAATGATATCCGTCTTCCAGGAGATATACAGAAGACTGATCCTTGAGACAGGAGTATAATAGTAGTGAATATCGGGAAGGAACCCGATATTAGGCCGACATGGATGTCTGACCAAAAGCGGAGGATCCGCAGGAGGCAGATATGCGTATTACCAATAAGATAATGCAGAGGAACAACCTCTCAAATATCAATACCAATAAGGTTCTTGAAGACAAACTCACCAGTCAGCTTTCTTCCGAAAAGAAGATCATACGTCCTTCCGACGACCCTGTTATCGCTATCAGGGCTCTTCGCCTGCGTTCAAACGTAACAGAAGTAACACAGTATTATTCCAAGAACATCCCCGATGCCACCAGCTGGCTGAAAGTAACCGAGGATGCTCTTTCTTCGCTTTCTTCAATAATCACATCCTGCCAGAACGACTGCACAAAGGGCGCTAACGGCGACCTCACCAGCTCCGACAGAAACACCATCCTTGAAGAGCTCAAGGCATTTTCAAGCGAGATCTACAAGACCGGTGATGCGGACTATGCCGGAAGATATGTTTTCACCGGATACAGAACCGATACCTCTCTTTCTTTTCAGAAGCAGACCTATATGAGATATCAGCTCACCGAGCAGGTAGACCGTACGGCTATCGATACGGTAACCCATGTAAACCAGGGCGCGATTTCAAGCTGGACGGCTGCAAATTTCAATGATGGTACTCACTCAGTCATTACCGAGCAGAATGTCAAAGAATCTACCTGCTACAGATTCAGACTTTCCTATGATGATCTTGATGAGTTCGGAGACTACAGAACCGATATGCTGGAAAGCGAGCCCGTCATCCAGTACTATGACACGACCGGAACTCTTACGACCCTTACCAGCACCCAGCAGATAAATTCAACCGCAGATCCTTATTCCAGGGTCGGTGATGATGATATTGTTTATGTCGCTGATACCGGAGAAATGCTTCTCGGAAAGAACGTTTACGAGAAACTTATGGCCACCAAGGACGATGCGACCACCGGAGATAAAGACGAATCCCAGATTCTCATCACATATCAGAAGACCGAGTTCAAGGCAGAAGACCTTCGCCCTCAGCATTTCTTCAGAAGTGCATCAATGGAAGGCGAGATGAACGCCGGAGTATTTAATGTAGATGCAGACTCATTAATAAGGTATAATGAAAGTTACCTTGATACTACTCTCGAAAGACAGTCTATTGAGTACGATGTAGGATTCAATACCACCATCAGAGTCAACTCCACCGCAGATGAGTGCTTCAAACTCGGAATCGGAAGAGAGATAGACGACCTGGTAAATGCTATGCAGGCAGTTGTAGATTTGGAGACTACCATTTCCGATATCGAGAAGAAGATCTCCACCACCACGAATGCCGCAGATCTTACTACTCTTCAGAATCAGCTGGATGCCGCAAACAAGGCATTCACCTATCAGAAGGACATCGCTCAGAAGCGTTTCGAGCAGGGAATAACCGCAATGCAGGGATATCTCAATGATACCAGCCTTGCAATCACCAATAACGGTACCAGATCCTCAAAGCTCGCACTCATCGAATCCAGACTTCAGAATCAGAAGACCACATTCGAGACCCTGCAGAGCCAGAACGAGGATATCGACATCACAGAGGTAGCCATCAGCTTAGAGAGCGCAAGCGTTACCTACGAAGCAGCACTTATGGCAACAAGCAAGATAATGCAGAACACACTGCTTAATTATCTGTAAGGAAAGGAGACCATAATGTTTATCAAAACCAAGATATTCGGAGATGTAGAGATCAGCGACGACAAAATCCTTACCTTTGAGGACGGAATCATAGGTTTTCCGGATCTCAAGCACTTTACCCTTATTCATGACGAAGAGAAGGGCAAGGATGCAGGAATCAGATATTTTCAGTCCATAGAAGAACCCGCTTTCGCAATGCCCGTTATGAACCCTCTTATGGTTTGCGAAGATTACAATCCCCAGGTCAGCGAGGAATTCCTTTCATCCCTCGGAAATATCAGCGATGAGAACATCGTGGTACTCGTTACCGTAACCGTTCCCACCGATCTGACCAAGATGACCGTAAACCTTCAGGGACCCATCATCATTAACTCCGATGAGAAGAAGGGCGCCCAGATCATCGTAGAAGGAAACGACTATCCCGTTAAGTTCCCTATCTATGAGATCCTCAAGTCGAGAAAGGAGGGCGAATAAGAATGCTTGCACTTTCCCGTAAAAAAGGCGAGGCTCTCGTCATTGCCAACAATATCGAGGTGACCATCCTTGAGATCAAGGGTGATCAGGTTAAAGTGGGAATCACCGCTCCCAGAGAGGTTCCCGTATACAGAAAAGAGATCTATCTCCAGATCCAGGATTCCAACAAGGCTGCTACCGACGTTTCCGGCATGCAGGCTCTCAAGGATCTCCTCGGATGAGGTTTTCTTTTTCACAATGATATAAAACCGACAGGGCGGCCACAGACCGCCCTGTTTTCTTGACATTTCGGGGTTTTCCCGATAAAATGAGAACTTGCACGTAGTGCTTTATAGGAACAAAGTGCATTAACGTACGTCATAGAAAGGGGAGTACCTAGACATGGAAGATACAAATAAGCTTACAAAAGAAGGTCTCAGACAGTATGAGGACGAGCTTCACGATCTGAAAGTAAACCGTCGTCAGGAAATCGCTCAGAAGATCAAGGAAGCACGTGAACAGGGCGACCTTTCCGAGAATGCTGAGTACGATGCAGCTAAGGATGAGCAGGGTAAGATCGAAGACCGTATCGCTGAGCTCGAAGAGCTTCTCAAGAACGCAGAGATCATTTCCGGAACCTTCGTAAAGGCTAAGGATCTTGAGACCGGCGAGACCGTTGAATATAAGGTAGTTGGTTCCTCACAGGCAGATTCTCTCAACTTCATGATTTCAGATGAGAGCCCTGTAGGACGCGCTCTTAAAGAGAGCAAAAAGGGAGAGACCGTTAAGGTTGATACTCCCGCAGGTGTTTTGAAGTTCAAGATCATTGATATCTGGAAGGATTAAGGTAAAAACATTGGCAGACGTAAATCAGCAGAATCAAAAGAATGCTCCTCAGGAGGACGTAGGTCAGCTCCTCAAGGTCAGAAGACAGAAGCTTTCCGATCTTCAGGCAGCAGGCAGAGATCCCTTTGTCATCACTAAGTATGAGCAGACTCATCACACCGATGAAGTCATCGCCCTTTACGAGGCACATGAAAAAGAGATCCTTAAAGACTACGTGGAGCCTGAGCTTGTAGAGCCTGCAGAGGGCGCTGATAACGAGACAATCTCTGCATATCGACAGGCTAAGAAGGAAGCTTACAATAAGCGCCGTGAACTTCTCGATGCATCTCCCATCAATGTATCCATTGCCGGAAGAATGCTTTTCAAGAGAGTAATGGGCAAGGCTTCTTTTGCAAATATCCAGGATCTTAAAGGAAGAGTTCAGGTATATGCATCTCAGGATGCTCTGGGAGAAGAATCCTATGCGGATTTCAAGAAAGCCGACATCGGCGACATCTTCGGAGTTGAGGGATATGTATTCAGAACCATGACCGGAGAAATCTCCGTTCATGCTACCAAGATGGTTCTTCTGTCAAAGAGCCTTCAGATTCTTCCCGAGAAATTCCACGGACTTACCGATACAGATACCAGATACAGACAGAGATACGTAGACCTCATCATGAATCCCGAGGTTAAGGATACTTTCGTAAAGAGATCCGCTATCCTCAAGGAGATCAGAAACTTCCTCGATACCAGAAACTTCATGGAAGTTGAGACTCCCACTCTCGTATCAAATGCGGGCGGTGCTGCGGCAAGACCTTTCGAAACTCATTACAATGCTCTCGATGAGGATGTTAAGCTCAGAATATCTCTCGAGCTTTATCTGAAGAGACTTATCGTCGGCGGACTTGAGAGAGTTTACGAGATCGGACGTGTTTACAGAAACGAAGGTGTCGATACCAGACACAATCCTGAGTTCACACTCATGGAGCTCTATCAGGCATACACCGATTACTACGGAATGATGGAACTCACCGAGTCCATGTTCAAGTATGTAGCAGAGAAAGTTCTCGGAACCACCAAGATCAATTATCAGGGTACAGAGATCGACCTCGGACAGCCTTTCGCTCGTCTTACCATGAACGAGGCTATCAAGAAATATGCGGGAATCGATTTTGATACCGTTGCGGATGATGATGCAGCCAAGGCTCTTGCCAAGGAACATCACATCGAATTTGAAGATCGTCACAAGAAGGGCGACATCATCAATCTCTTCTTCGAAGAGTATTGTGAGAAAGAACTGATCCAGCCTACATTCATCATGGATCATCCCATCGAGATCTCACCTCTTACCAAGAAGAAGCCTTCAGATCCTACCAAGGTAGAGCGTTTCGAGCTCTTCATCAATACCTGGGAAATGTGCAACGCATACTCAGAGCTCAACGATCCCATCGATCAGAGAGAAAGATTCGCTGCTCAGGATGCACTTGCAGAAGCAGGTGATGACGAAGCTCAGCACACCGATGAGGATTTCCTCAATGCACTTGAAATCGGTATGCCTCCTACGGGCGGAATCGGATACGGAATCGACAGACTCGTAATGCTTCTCACCGATTCACCTGCCATAAGAGACGTGTTGCTCTTCCCGACCTTGAAGTCAACAAGCAAGTAAACCCCAGTAAAATCAAGGGTTTCAAGTGGTAAAAGGAACTTAGGTACCACAAAAGTGCCACAATAGTTCCAATTGTAGATGCAGAACAGTACATGATAATG
>JAGAYR010000009.1 GCA_017940415.1 Lachnospiraceae bacterium | reverse complement strand
TGTTCAGCTATACACTTCCTCGTTGCCTAGGCGTGTTCGGGACTTACACCCGTTAGAGCGCGCCCATGGCGCGTAAACAAAAACAGCCTCATCAAACTTGCGCTTGATGAGGCTTTGGATACATATAAGCTGTATAGCTGAGATTACGTTCTATACAAAACTTCTTCCTCATCATGCGTAGCAGAAACAGATCCCTGAGTAGTGTTCACGGATGTGGTAGTGACTGTATCTGTTGTGGTGAGGATAAATCTAATCATAATTATTAGATCAATACTGAACTCCGGTGAGATCGACTCCCATGGAAGCAGCAGCCTGTTCATACTCTCCTCTGAGTCTTTCGAGCTCATCGGCATATCTTACTCTGTAGATTCTTGTCAGAGCATCATCAATTCTCTGCTCTGAGATAACGCCTTCCGCTACAGCGTCTAAAATGCCCTGTACGGCGGCTCTGGGATCGGGAGATGAATAAATCATGTCACAACCCGCTTTAAGGGCCATTACAGCCGCATCAGAGGCCGTATAGTACGAAGTGATCGCAGCATCGCTTAAAGGTCCGCTGATGATGACTCCGTCGTATTTAAGCTCATCACGAAGGACTCCTGTTACGGTCTTGTCCGAAAGTGATGAAGGAAGTGAATCACTGTCGATGGAAGGATAGATGACATTACTCATCTGGATCATTGAAGCTCCTGCATTTATCGCGGAAAGCCATACCTGGAACTCATTGCTTCTGAAGTCTTCAATGCTTCTGTCGCACACTGCTCTTCCCCAGAGAGGATTCTGGGCACATGCGGCAAGGCTGGGGAAATACTTGTAAACGGGTGTTACACCGGACTGAAGAAGTCCGTCTGCCATAGCCGTTACATAGGGCGTAATTGCCGCAGCATCGTTTCCGTAAGAAGCATTTGCTCCGATTCCGCCTGCGGTAACGGAAAGGTCCGCTACAGGGGCAAAATCAACAGTAATTCCCACGCTGTGAAGTCCAACGCCGACATTTATACCTACATTAACAACCTGCTCTACATCACCCGTTGCGGCCGCATCCGAAGGTGTCATGGATGAAGTGACAACTCCTGCACCTACAAGTCCGGATTCATTAAGTCCGGTCTCTGAAGTTGCCAGGAATACGGGACGGCTTACAAGCGTTGAAGTTGTAGCCATCATTTCAGAGAACTGGTTGGCATTGGTTACATTCTTTGCGGAATATATGATACCGCCGGGACAAAAATCGGAAAGCGCCGCTGCGGTTCCTTCACCTGCTATCATTACACGGTCAACGCCTGTGATGGATTCGGGGGTAATGAACATAAGTCCCTGAACCTTCTCTTCAAGAGTCATGGCAGCAATATCGGATGCTATGAGCGCATCAAGCTGTTCCTGCGGTGTGGGACCGAGATCTTCCACAGTGGGTGCGGGAGTCTCTTCTACTACAGGTTCGGTCTGAGCCTGCTCCTGAGCTTCCTGTTCCTGCTGAGCCGCAAGTTCCGCAGCTTCCTGCTCTGCGCGGTGAGTTCTGGCTGCATCAACGAAAAATCTGATTCCGAAATAGAGTCCGGTTCCTATAAGTGCAAGAATAAAAAACAGAATCACATATGCGGTAACCTGCTGACGGATACGTTTTCTGTGTCTGGCTTCACGCCTGATCCTCTCATTTTCTGTCTGTTCTCTGAGAGCATCACGGCTTACTTTCTTCTCTTTCTTTTCCTTTTCGGGAGATTTCTCCTGCTTGGATTCTTTGGATTCCTCAGCTTCAGATTTTTCCTCAGCCGATTCATCCGACTCAGCTTCTTCAGATGCCGCTTCTTCTGCAGATTCCTCAGTTTTTTCCTCTGCCGTTTCTTCCGAAACAGCTTCTTCAGACTTCTCTTCTGCAGTTTCATCTGCAGATGTTTCTGCAGTAGATTCTTCTGCGACGGATTCTGCGGATGCTTCCTCTTCTGATGCTTCCTCTGAAGCTACTTCTGCTTCTGAAGATTCTTCAGCTTCCGGTTCGGTATTTTCGGTTTCGGCTTCGGATGAGTTTTCCTCTTCGGTCATTTCATCCGCTGCCTTCGCCATGATCTCTTCATTTACCTGTGAAGAGTTGTTCTTCTTATTTTTCTTCTTATGTCTGCTCAAAATCTCAGCTCCTTTAATCCGGGGGATACCCTCGGAAAATTGAAAACTTTACATTTTTGTCTCGACAAAAATATCGTAGATAGCCTTGATAGCTGTCTCGAAATCGGAATTTGCAACACCGATGATGATATTCATCTCGGATGAACCCTGATCGATCATCTTAACGTTGACATGTGCGTGAGCAAGTGCGGAGAAGATTCTTCCCGCAGTTCCTCTGGTGGACTTCATACCACGTCCTACAACAGCGATAAGAGCAAGATCGGACTCGATATCGATGGTATCGGGATCTGTCATTCTGCGGATAGCGGAAACAACACTCTGCTCCTTATCCCTGAACTCATCCTGGTGTACGAATACGGTCATGGTATCGATGCCGGAAGGAAGATGCTCGAATGAAATATTGTTCTCCTCAAATGCCTGGAGAACTCTTCTCCCAAATCCGATCTCGGAGTTCATCATATCCTTATCAACGTTAACGGCGCAGAATCCCTTCTTGCCTGCAATACCGGTAATGACATACTTGGACTTCTTGGAAGTGGTCTCTACGATCCAGGTTCCTTCGTCCTTGGGGTCATTGGTATTTCTGATATTGATGGGGATGCCTTCCTGTCTTACGGGGAAAATTGCGTCCTCATGAAGAACTCCGGCGCCCATGTATGCGAGCTCTCTGAGCTCTCTGTAGGTAATGGTCTCGATCTTGGCAGGATTCTGGATGATCCTGGGATCGGTGACCATAAATCCGGATACGTCGGTCCAGTTCTCATATACGTCAGCGTGGATGGCACGTGCAACGATGGAACCGGTGATATCGGATCCGCCTCTTGAGAAGGTCTTAACGGTGCCGTCGGAATATGCTCCGTAGAATCCGGGGATAACGGCTCTTTCTACCTTTTCAAGTTTCTTTCCGAGATTCTTGTAAGTCTTCTCGGGATCGTAATTCTCTGTTTTCTTGTCAAAGATAATATAGTCTGCGGGATCAAGGAATTCATATCCGAGATATGCTGCCATGATGCGTCCGTTGAGATATTCTCCTCTGGAAGCTGCATAATCCTTGTCTGCTCCTGCTTTAAGGTTCTTGGCGATAAGATCGAACTCATCGGTAAGATCGAGCTTAAGTCCGAGTCCTTTTATGATCTCATCATATCTTGCGCGGATGTTCTTAAGGCACTCCGCAAAACTTCTCTCATCTGAAACACTTTCATAGAGATTGTAGAGCATGTCGGTGACTTTGGTATCTCTGGGAGATCTTTTACCGGGAGCTGAAGGAACAACATATCTTCTCTCCTCGTCTGCTCTGATGATATCGCCGACCTTCTTGAACTGCTCGGCTGAAGCAAGTGAACTACCGCCGAATTTTACTACCTTTGCCATTTCTTCATAATCCTCTTTCAAAAATTATTCATATACTCTGACACTGCCGAGTATCATAGCAGCTGCCTTAGCAGCAGAAGCATCGAATCCCGACTGAGTCATCTTAGACGTGATAAATCCGGTCTCTGAGCCTTCAGTTACAGACTCCTGAACGCCTGCAAAGAGTGCCTTGACCGCATCCGCATCATCTGATGCGCATCTTACGAAAAATCTGTACTCTGCATCTGCAAGTGATGCTGCGGGGGCGAGAGTTTCATCCCATCCCTTATACATGCAGGAAGAACCTTTTCTTGCGGCATCGATAACATCCGCAACAACAGCGCTTGCGGTTGCAAGCTTTCCTGCTCCTTTTCCGTAATACATGGTCTCGCCGAGCATATTGCCGGTTACGAATACCGCATTGAATACATCATTTACACCTGCGATGGGATGAGACTTGGCAACCAGGAAAGGTGCTACCATGGTGCTTACGCTGTCATCCTCATATCTGGATGCAAGTCCGAGGAGTTTAATGCTGTATCCGGCCTTAGCTGCAAGAGTGATGTCGGAGCTTGTAATCTTGGTGATACCTTCGGTCTGTACCGCATCGGAATCAATGAAATGTCCGGACATAATGTCGGACAGGATTGAGATTTTTCTTGCGGTGTCATGTCCTTCGATATCTGCGGTAGGATCCTTCTCGGCATATCCGAGATCCTGAGCAATCTTAAGTGTATCTGCAAAATCCGCTCCGTCCTGCTCCATTTTGGTCAGAATGAAATTGGTGGTTCCGTTAAGGATACCTGCGATCCTGGTAATTCTCTCGGCAGTGAGCGCGGTGGTGATAGTTCTGAGAACGGGAATACCTCCGCCTACACTTGCTTCGAACAGATACGCACATCCGTGAGCCTTGGCAACCTGAATAAGCTCGGCGCCGTGTTTTGCAACAAGCTCTTTATTGGATGAGCATACGCTCTTTCCCTTCTCGAGTGCAGCCTTGGTAAATTTATAGGCAGCCCCAACTCCTCCCATGGTTTCGCAAATGATTGATACTTCGTCATCATTTAAAATGACATCAACGTCATGTACGATCTTTGACTCATTGGGATCTCCGGGGAAATCGCGAAGATCGAGTATGTATTTAACGTTAACCTTATCTCCCGAATTATCGGAAACGATGGAATTGTTGCGGTCGATAACTTCCACAACTCCGCTTCCTACGGTTCCGTATCCGAATACAGCAACTTGAATCATTTCTATCTCCAGTCCATTACTTATTTATTCAGAGGATACTTCTCTGTAAGGGCCATTACGATAGCCTTAGCCTTCTCAACGCCTGCTTCCTTCTCCTTGACGATGATGCTGATAGCTTCAGCAAGCTGATCCATATCATCGGTGTTAAGGCCTCTTGAGGTAACAGCGGGAGTACCGAGTCTGATACCGCTTGTAACATTAGCCTTCTGAGGATCGTTGGGAATGGTGTTCTTGTTGGCAGTGATATGTGCCTCATCAAGCAGAGCTTCGATCTCCTTGCCGGTCTCGTTGAAAGGAGTGAGATCAAGAAGCATCAGGTGGTTGTCTGTTCCGCCTGAAACGATCTTAAGTCCTCTTGAGATAAGTCCCTTTGCAAGAGCCTGTGCATTATCATAGATATTCTGCTGATAAACCTTGAATGAAGGATCGAGAGCCTCTTTGAAGCAAACTGCCTTTGCAGCGATAACGTGCATAAGAGGTCCGCCCTGGATTCCGGGGAATACTGCTTTGTTAAGCTTGTGCTCTTTAGCAAACTCTGCGCTTGAAAGGATCATTCCTCCTCTGGGCCCGCGAAGAGTCTTGTGAGTGGTGGTGGTTACTACATGAGCATAAGGGATGGGGCTGGGATGAATTCCTGCAGCAACAAGACCTGCGATGTGAGCCATATCTACCATGAGATATGCGCCAACCTCATCAGCGATCTCTCTGAAACGCTTGAAGTCGATGGTACGTGCATATGCGGAAGCACCTGCAATGATCATCTTGGGCTTGCACTCTTTTGCAATCTCCTCAAGCTTGTCATAATCGATGAAGCCCTCGTCATTAACACCGTAAGGGACAACATTGAAATAGGTTCCGGAAATATTTACAGGTGATCCGTGAGTAAGATGTCCGCCGTGATCGAGGTTCATGCCCATAATGGTGTCACCGGGCTGAAGGAGTGCAAACTGAACCGCAAGGTTTGCCTGTGCTCCTGAGTGAGGCTGAACATTTGCATATGTGCATCCGTAGAGTTCCATAGCGCGGTTTCTTGCGAGCTCTTCAACTACGTCAACGCACTCGCATCCGCCGTAGTAGCGCTTTCCGGGATATCCTTCAGCGTATTTGTTAGTGAGGGGGCTTCCCATAGCTGCCATAACAGCCTTGCTTACCCAGTTCTCGGAAGCGATCAGTTCCAGATGAGAATTCTGTCTGTTCTGCTCGTCCACGATGGCCTGCGCGATCTCGGGATCTACGTTCTTTACTTCATCAAGCGAATACATTTAAAAACCTCCTGAAAAAAATAAATTGATTCGTTGTATTTCACGTTTTAGAAAAACGAAAAATTTTAATCACAGCTTTGTGATACCTTTTTCCGCAAGGTAACCTTTAAGGATGGGCTCATAAGCCCTGTACCTTTCGATCATGCCGTCGTGTATCTGCATGATCATCTCCTCGTTACCGGATCTGGCTGCTTTTTCAAGCTCCGCACAAACGGATGAAAGTTCCATGGCTCCGATCTGTCTGGAAGCGTTTTTCAGTCCGTGCACTTCAATGGTGTAATCACCCCATTTTCTCGTGCGGTAGAGCTTTTCTATCCTTGCTACTTTCTCCGGTATGGTGCGCGTATATTCCGCCATAACCGCCAGGAAAAGTTTCTCGGTCCCGAGAAGTCTCATGGCTTCATCGATATCAAGATCCGCAAGTCCGCCCTGCTCGGATGAAGATTCCTCTTCTGAAAGCTTATCTTCTTCATCGTCTTCTTTTTTCGAGGAACCGTTCTTCTTGATAAGTTCCTTCGGGAGCCACTGTCTGATCTTGCTGACCAGGACCCTGAGTTCGATAGGCTTTGCCACGAAATCATTCATGCCTTCGGAGAGGAACATCTCCCTGACTCCGTTAACCGCATTTGCGGTAAGGGCAATAATGGGAACATTATCGTAATCCGGATACATTCTTCTGATTATTCTGGTGGTCTCGACGCCGTCCATCTCGGGCATCATATGGTCCATCAGTATCAGGTCGAAATGTGTCTCTTCTATCTTGCGTATTGCTTCCTTGCCGCTGATGGCCGTAGCTGTCTTCATCTTAAGCGGCTCAAGAAGGCCTTCGGAAACCGTCAGGTTGACCGAGTTGTCGTCAACTATCAGAACCTTCGCATCCGGAGCGGTAAAGTTAACCTCATCCGCATGTTCTTCGGTCACTGTGTAATGAACCTTTTCATGGTTCAGGATCATGGCCATGTTCATCGCAGAGAGAGGTTTCTTTACGACGAGCAGATTGGACAGATCCGATTCGACTTTATCGAAAAATCCGGCTACAACTACCGCGCATATGTCGGGATTATTCCGGAAGTATGTTTTCTTTTCCTCGGTAAGAAGTTCCTGTTCGATGAAAACAAAGAGTTTTCTGTCGGGATTTCTCTTACGGAAGGTATCACAGGCAACGGGAAGATCCGCATCAAGCGCAAGGTTCATTACCGATACGCCGAGCTTTGCGGCATCCCATGTAAAACCGTCCGAGAGATATATGTTTTCAAACAATCCAATGGCAAGAACTCCCGAAGGATCTTTAACGCTCATGCTGGGAGTCTTATCAACAACCTTCTGAGGCAGTTTAAAAGAAAACACCGAGCCCCTTCCGTACTCCGATTCCACATGGATCGTTCCGTTCATGAGGCTTAAGAGATTCTTGGAAATCGCAAGTCCGAGTCCCGAACCTTCTACATCTCTGTTTCTCTTGGAATCAAGCTGCTGGAAAGATTCAAATATCTTGCCTACATTCTCGGGTTTGATTCCTATTCCGGTATCTTCTACCGCTACGCTGAGCATTATATTGTCACTGTCGATCCAGGTGAAATCAACTACGAAACGCACCTGTCCCGAACGAGTGAATTTAACCGCATTGTTTGCCAGATTGATGAGTATCTGGCGGATCCTTACATTGTCTCCGTAGATCAGGTGGGGCATATCCACGTTCATGTTGAGGATCAGTTCTATCTCTTTGTCCATCAGTCTGGTCATAATGATGTTTGCCACATCGTTGAACAGGCTCATGGGCTCATATTCCACCGGGCTTATATCCATCTTGCCCGATTCGATCTTCGAAAAATCAAGTATGTCGTTGATGATGGTAAGAAGCGCCCGTCCGGATGATTTAATCTGATTGATATAGCTTCTTGCATTATCGGGAATGTCTTCCCTCAAGGCCATCTCCGCCATTCCGATAACGGCGTTCATGGGAGTCCTGATCTCGTGGCTCATATTGGCCAGAAAGTCGGACTTCATTTTGACGGCATGTTCCATCTCAACCTTTGCCCTGTCGGAAGTGTATTTTCCGTAGGCGATATCCGACAAAACTCCGGATATGGTGTAAAGGAAATCCATGGCCTTGCTGACCTTATCCTCGGACACCACATTTACTTCCTTGAGTGCTTTCCAGTATTCATCGGGATCAATGCCAAGCTGAATGGCATGGGCCTTGCACTTGGTTTCGTCAGGTTCCGATGTAAGGGCCTGGCCGCCTACAAAGCAGCCGATGATCTCACCGTTAATGATGATGGGAGCCGAGAAATCCACGAGTCCGGCATGGCAGGTATAAAAAGTAGGTCTGCCCATGGAGTGGGTCATCATGGCGCCGGTCTTATCGGAGTATTCGCACAGCTGATTGCCCAAAGGGCATTTTCTGTTTAATTCTGTGCAAAAACGGCAGAAATTTGACCCTTCCGTAACAGCGGTACCGTCGGCATTTGTGGTAAGTGCCGCAAGTCCCGTCATATCAGAAAAGGAGTCCTGGATCTTCTGCAGTATGTCCTTGTCAATGTAATCAGTCAGCTTGACTTCCGATGTCATGAAATCTCCTCAAAAAGGACCGTTCTCACATCAGTTTAAAAGCGTCCGTACCCCTTCGGGCACAAAGTAACTGCAAATACATATTTTACTACACTAAAGCGAGTTTTTAAACCATATATTTGAAGAAAAATGACAGCGGGGACGCTTCTTTTTTGTCATCTTTTGCCCAAAGAAAACGTTTCCCGCTGTCATTTATCGTAATAGGTCATTGCGTACATGAGTCTGTCGCAGATGATGCGATTGCCCTCCTCGTTAAGAGAGCGGCCGTCCGTAAGATATGTACGGCCGTTTTCAAGATTTATGCTCGCATAATAATTGTCCACGAAGCTGATATCATATGTTTCGACACATATCTTATACTGGCCCAGGACATAATCCGAAAGATCGACTCCGTAGCGGTTCGGATGGTCCTCGCAGGGCTCCCACTCTCCGCCTTCGGTAACATAAAACATATATGGGGATGATAAAACTATGATTCTGGCCCCGGGAGCCGCTTTCTTAAACAGCTCTACAGTCGCCGAAAATGAACCAAGGAAAGAACAGAAAGGATCGTCGTACTCTTTTTCATCAAGACCTGTGGGGATATTGTTCAGATAATCGGATCCGTCATAGAAAAATACGATTACATCCACATCGGATATATCCAGGTCGCTCAGCATCTTCAGCACAAGTTCTCCGTTTTCGGGGAACATATCGCCAAGCGCCTCCTTGGCCTGAGACAGTTCCGCGGAATACCCCATATCCGAGCAGGCAATGCAGGCCAGATAATAGGGACTGAAGAGGTTCATGGGACTTTTGGATATATCAAAAGCCGGCTCCCGCATACCAATACAGGAACCGGTTATTGCACAGTTGATCACTTTGGCTCCGGAAGCTTCCTCAACCATCGCAGATAAACTGCCGTTTTCACCGCAGTTATCCGAGAAAGGGTCGTTTCCGAAGACCAGTATAACTTCTTCGTTCTGACGTATCAGATTGTATTCTTCGTCCGTCAGCGGCATGATGCTGTCGTGGCACTCGAACTCCGCAACAGAATCGTCGGATGATGAGATATCCCCCGGATCGACTATCCTGATCCAGCCCTTTATCCTGACTATCACAAGTGCAACTATGGCAACTATCGCCAGGACGAAGCAGATATGGATGATACATGATTTTTTCATCTCTTTACCAGCTGAGAACCTCGTTGCCGTCTTCGGTTATAAGAACCATCAGCTCCCACTGAGCAGAGGGCTTGCCGTCCTTGGTTGAAACTTCCCAACCGTTTGATTTGTCGGTTACGATGTCTTCTTTTCCCATGTTTACCATGGGCTCAATGGTAAAGATCATTCCGGGAACAAGGAGCATATCAGTGCCCTTCTTAGAGTGATATCCTACCCAGGGATCTTCGTGGAACTCAAGGCCTACGCCGTGTCCGCCGATCTCTCTTACGATGGTGTAACCGTTATCGTAACAGTAATCGTGAACCGCCTGACCTACATCGCCCAGGTGTCCCCAGGGCTTGGCATATTTAAGGCCTTCGTAGCAGGCTTCTTTGGTGATCTGCACAAGGCGTTTCTTCTCCTCGGATACTTCGCCTATGCAGAACATTCTCGATGAATCGGAAAAGAAACCGTTCAGAATCGTAGAGCAGTCTACATTTACGATATCACCGCTCTTTAAGATAACTTTGTCCGAGGGGAATCCGTGGCATACCTGCTCGTTAACAGAAGTGCATACGGAATAGGGATATCCCTCGTAGTTTAAAGGTGCGGGAATTGCTCCTGCCTCAATGCTCATATCGTAGACGATCTTGTCGATCTCGGATGTGGGCATTCCCTCGTGAATCTCTTTTTCGATACGGTCAAGAATCGCCACGTTGATAACACAGGATTCCTTGATCTTCTCAATCTGTTCGGGGGTTTTGATAATGCTGTGATCGGGTACTATCTTACCCATCAGAGCATACTTTTTGAGCTTATCGTCAAATGCGGCGTGACAGGCCTTGTACTTCTTGCCGCTTCCGCACCAGCAGGGATCGTTCCTGCCCATCTTTCTGACTACTTCCTCGGAATGTTTTGCCATTTCAGGGCATAATGCTTCGTAATGTTCATTGTTAGTCATAACTATCTCCTTCGCAAACTACGTCATTATACCATAATTTAGATGACAACGGGGACGCTTTTGCGTCCCCAACTGTCATCCCATGTTTATGATCTCTTCCAGGAGATCTTTATTGTCCTTGCAGTATTTGTCGTAGACGGGAGCCATGGCTTCCCTGAATGCATTCTTTTCCTCGGCGCTTATCTCCACAATGGTCACGCCTGCGTTTACGCATCTTTCCCTGGAGCTTTCCTCCCTCTCCTGCCAAAGCACACGTTCATATATGGCAGACTCTGCAGCACACCTCCTGATTATCTCTCTGTCTTCTTCGGAGAGCATGTTCCAGGTGTTCTCGGAGCAAAGCTGCATTTCGGGAACTCTGGTATGTTCATCAACGATGTAAGTACCGGCAACCTTGTAATGGCCGGCATCCTCGTAGGAAGGCCAGTTATTTTCGGCACCGTCTATGGTACCCAGTTCAAGTGCGGAGTAAACCTCCTCGTAGCTGATGGGAACAGGTTCCGCTCCCAGGCATTCGATCATGTCCTCCATAAGTTCGGACTGCTGTACTCTTATCCTGAGTCCCTGCAGATCTTCCGGAGAACTCACACCGGTTCCCGATACATAAAAGCTTCTTGCACCCGCATCGTACCATGACAGTCCCACCATATCGAGTTCTTCCATCCGCTCAAGAAACATTTGCCCGATACGTCCGTCCAAAACCCTCCACATATGATTCGCATCATTGTACAGATACGGCATCTGCAAAATATTGAGATCGGGATAAACTTCCGCAACCTGTGAAAGTGAAAGTCTCGCAAAATCCACTCCGCCGTATTTCATCTGTCTGATGATATCCGCTTCTCTTCCAAGCTCGCCATTGGTGTAAACCAGGATCTTTATCCTGCCGTCCGTACGTTCATTTACCAGGTCCGCAAAATAATACGCACCAAGTGATGTGGGAAAGCTGTCCGACTGATTCTCCGCATAGGTGAAGACATGTTCCGGCACGGCTTCTTTGGTCACATGCCTGTAAATAAGTCCTGCGCAAATACCTACCACAAGAACCGAAATTATCGCTATGAAGATTTTCTTAATCGTTATTTGCATGAATTCCTTTCATGATCCGGTATTCCGACGGGGTCAGTCCTTCCATTCTTTTAAATACTTTCGTATAGTAATTGGAATCCCTGAATCCGACTTTGGCACTGATGTCTTTGATATTTACAAAAATATCTTCCAGAAGTATTTTGGACTTTTCGATACGAAGTTCCGTCAGATATACGATAAAGCCTTTGTTAAAACACTTCTTGAAAACCTTGGAAAAATACGCATCCGAATACTTAAGTTCACCCGCAATGTCGCTGAGTGAAATATCATCCATATATCTGCTTTCCAGATATTCCGAAATCTTCGTTCTGATAGCGGACATTTTCATCTCCGAAAACTCGGTATTATCAAAAGTTTTATTTTCGGAACCAGTTTCTTTGGACTCATTTTCAACCTGTCTTAACGCCTCTTCCAACGCCAGGATAAGTTCTTTTTCATCAACAGGTTTCAGCAGATAATCAAGAGCCTTTACCGATATCGCTTTCTTGGCATAATCGAATTCATCGAATGCGGTAAGGAATATTATCACATGCCCCGGATGCTTTACTCTTATAACCTCTGCGGCTTCGAGTCCGTTCAATCCGGGCATTGCGATATCAAGAAGCGCTATGTCACAGTTTTCTTTTTCATACAGGTCAACCGCTTCGCGTCCGTTACTTGCAAGAATTATCTCGGCCTTGCCTGAGAGGTTTTCTTTTATGATCTTTTCAACGACGGTAAGCTCGATTGGCTCATCGTCAGCAACAAGTATCTTGTGCATAAATATCAGGTTATCCTCCGATGTAAGGAATATCTATTGTAAATACGGTACCCTCATTTTCCGAACTGTCGATCTTAAAAACTGAATCCGGATACATAAGAGAAAGTCTTCTGCTGATGTTTCCGATACCGATTCCTTTATGATCGGAATTATCATCGCTTGTAAGTTTTCCGTTTATCTCTGCAAGCTTCTCAGGGCTTATACCAACTCCGGTATCCGATATAATCACCTGAAGTCTGGGATCATCACCGGCCGTTTTACGTGTGACGATCCGGATGGTCCCTCCCGTTTCGATGGATGAAAGTCCGTGAACTATGCAATTCTCCACCAGCGGCTGGATTGTAAATGAAGGTAAGCTTGCGTTTTCTGTTTCGGGATCACATTCAATCTCATACTTGATGCGGTCTCCGAATCTCATTTTCTGCAGATATATGTAATCATTTATTACAGCAATTTCCTGAGCCACATTGCTTTCTTTTTCATCAGTGTGAAGAGTATATCTGAAAAGAGAACTGAGAGACTTTATCATCTTCTCACTGGTCTCGGCATTTTCAAGTCTTGCCATTCCGCATATGACATTTAAGGTATTGAACAGAAAGTGAGGATTGATCTGATGTCTTAAGGCTTCAAATTTCATTCGCTCCAGACGGTTTTCGATTTCTTTTTTCTGAATCTCCTCCGCATGAAGTTTATCAAGTGCTACCCTGTTATCCTCCATGGTTGAAATGTATCTTCCGGTGGCGAATTTCATTTTGTTGAATGCATGAACCAGTTCTCCGATCTCATCCTCGGAATCCACTTCAACATCTTCTATATTAAATTCAT
The DNA here is from genome assembly GCA_017940415.1 of Lachnospiraceae bacterium. Taxonomy (GTDB): domain Bacteria; phylum Bacillota; class Clostridia; order Lachnospirales; family Lachnospiraceae; genus AC2028. The sequence continues at coordinate 220,997 of JAGAYR010000009.1, read as the reverse complement.
TGTTCGCGATCTTTCCGGAAGCGACGGAAAGCTTGATAAGCGGATCGATAAGACTCTTAAAGACCGCTTTGGAAAGAACAACGATTATCAATATAAAAACTATCGCCAGCAGAATAATGATCACAGGGAAAAGGACAAGGTGTGCATATCTTTCTCTGTAGAAATCACTGGTTGCGATAGTGGTAAGACTCAGAAGTTTGCTTGAATAGCTCTTAAGATAATCCAGCATCTCGTAGAGCTCGTATTCTTTTTCAAGATATGCCGGATCGTCTTCGGATATATCCAAAAACTCATTACAGTTTTTTCTGTATACGGAATATGAATTGATAATACTTCCGGTCCATGCATATCTTTCCTCACCGATGATCTCGTAATCATAGACCATATCGGAAACCGCAGCATCGGTCTGCTCTGCGACCTGCACATAGTTTTCCATTGAAAGATCGTCTCTCGTATAATCCTTAAGCGCGGTATATTCAGAATCCAAAGCCTGAATCAGATTAACGATCTTTTCACTGCTGAGGAATGATTTATTAAAATCAAAGATTGAGAACTTTACAGTCCAGACATCAAGACAAACAGAAGTAAGGATTATCAACAACCCCAACATAGATACCAGGTTTAACTTATTCCTAAGTGTAAGTTTCAGCCACCGGCGATATATTCTGTTTATTGGATCGGTTTTAGCCACCGCTGACTCATTACTCATAAGAAAAATATATCACCCTTTATACAAACAGAGCAAACCTTTCAAAGAAAAGTTTGCTCTGACTCATCACATAAACAGGCTCGGCAGGAATAAGCTTATCTGAGGTATAAACGTGATCATTATAAGAACAATGATCATGCATATATAAAACGGTACCGTCGCCCTGACAACCTTTTCCATGGGTAATTTCCCCACCGCGGAACCGATGAAGAGAACTGCACCTACGGGAGGCGTCAGAAGACCGATTCCGCAGTTAAGGACCATCATGATACCGAACTGTATGGGATTGATTCCGATAGATACGGCTATTGGGAGTAAGATCGGGGTCGCGATCAGAATTATGGGGGCCATATCCATGATACAACCGAGTACCAGAATGATCAGATCGATAAGCAGCGCGATGACTATCTTATTGCTTGTAAGACCGATGATCGCTTTGGAAGCAAGATCGGGAACATGCAATGTGGTAAGACAGTAACCGAAAGCATTGGATGTAGCAATCAGGATCAGTACGATCGCAAGGGTGTCGATACACTGCTCAAGTATCTTCCAAACACCTTTCCAAGTAAGTCCTTTGTATATGAACACGCTTACCAGAAGTGAATAGATAACTGCGACTGCTGCAGATTCGGTTGCGGTGAACAATCCGCCTACAACACCGAATACAACGATAAGCACAGCGGCAAGTGCCCAAAATGATGTGCCCAGCTGCTTGATCAATCTCTTAACTGAGAACTTCTCACCTTTCGGATAATGTCTCTTTTTGGAGATTATGTATGACCCGATCATAAGTGAAAGGGCAAGCATCGCACCGGGAATATATCCTGCAAGGAAAAGACTTCCAACAGATACACCGCCTGCGGCCATTGCAAAGATGACCATATTATGACTGGGAGGAACAAGAAGACCTTCACATGATGAAGTAATGGTTACGGCCGTGGAAAAATCCTCGTCATATCCCTGCTCTTTCATCATGGGAATAAGGATTGAACCCAGTGATGCGGTATCCGCAGCTGCGGATCCGGATATTCCTCCGAAGAAATAAGAAGCTACAATATTAACCATAGACATTCCGCCGGTCATCCATCCGACACAGGCGTCAGCCAATGCTATCAGCTTCTTTGATATTCCTCCGCTTCCCATCAGTACGCCCATGGTTATGAAAAACGGAACTGCCATGAGAGAAAAGGAATTGATTCCTTTGACCATCTGCTGACATACGGTTGATACCGGGACACCTTGAACAAGGAGGCATAGAACCGATGAGATTCCAACCGCATATGCTATGGGAAAACGGAGAAGTATCAGCAAAATAAATGTTCCGAGAAGAACAAGAATGGCAAGACTCTGTGTTGTCATTTTGCCTCCTCCTTATCTGTAACAAAAAATGATTTTATATGATTGTAGATTGATTCAAGCTCAAAAACGATCATGGCAAATCCGGCTACCGGAATAGGAAAATACATCCAGAATTTAGATAACTTCGGAAGGCTTATATAGAAGCCTTTTGCTCCGATAGAAGACGCATACTTAAAACCGACCACGAGCATTACGAATCCGAATGCCATAACGAAGAGATCTGCGATAACATCCAGCACCTTTATAAGTGTTTTGGGAAGATATCTGTCGAATGCGGTCATTCTGATATGTGCTCCTTTTCTGATGGCTAAGGCGGCCGAAATGACCGCCATGTAAGCCATAAGTGTAAGGACAATCTCTTCTGTCCAGGACGGATCGGGGACAAAGGGGACGTATCGTCCCGTAACCGCCATGGACGTTATGAGAATGTCTCCGATAAGGAGCAATTTGCAGAGAATCATAAGTGCCTTATAAGTCAGATCATAGATTGGCTTGATCTTATCAAGTTTGGTAAAAATAGCAGGCATATGAAACTCCTAAAGATTTATTTCATGGCAAGAATCTGATCATAAAGATCTTCCTGACCAACGATATTCTGAGCAACGATATCGGTAACAGCTTCTTTCCAAGGCTCAAGATCGGTTACTTCTACTACGTTGCATCCCTCTTCTTTGAGCTGTGCAAGAACTTCGTCTTCCTTAGCCTGAGAATTCTCTCTGTTCTTCTCCTGAGCATATCTGCCTGCCTCGAGGAGAATGTTCTGCTGCTCTTCGGTAAGTGAATCCCAAACATCTGAAGCTACAACGATCTCGATGGCACCGAGAGTATGTCCGTCAAGGATAAGGTTGTTTGCAACTTCAGGGAAGGAGTTTGACTTATAGTTTGCGATAGGCTGCTCAGCTCCGTCTACAAGTCCGGACTGAAGAGCGGAATAAAGCTCACCGAATGCAACAACGGTTGAGTATGCGCCGAGGCCTTCTACAAGACCGGTCATGACAGGGTCGGTTGAAACACGGATCTTCATTCCGGCGAAATCGGAAATTGTATTTACGGGAGTTCTGGTGAAGAAATGTCTGAATCCTTCTTCACCGTAGAAAAGACCTTTAACGCCGATTCCCTTTTCATATGGCTCATCAAGGAACTCATCTGCAAGATCGCTCATTGCGAAATTCCAGAAATGATCTCTGCTCTCAAAAGTGTAAGGAAGAGAAAGGAGAACAGACTTCTCGGAACCGTAGGAGTTAAGTGAAAATGCGGAAATTCTTGAAATATCCGCAGCGCCTGAGTTTGCGAGCATTCCGTCAAGAACGTCTGCCTCACTGCCGAGAACGCCGCTGTACTGGACGTCGATAATGATGGATCCTCCGGAAAGCTCTTCTACTTTGGTCTTGAAATCCGCTGCAACCTGTCCGACGATGGTATCTTCGGGGTTAACCTCTGCATAAGTAAGTACAAGAGGTTCACCGGTGGTTGAAGCAGGAGTTGAATTACTTTCGCCCGTCTGTCCCGCATCTGCAGAAGCGGTGGTGGAGGCGGATGCTGCTCCGGATCCGGAATTATTCGCGGAACCGGAGGAGGAAGCGCATCCGACGAGAGAAAGTAACACTGACGATGTTAGGAATAATGCTAATAATTTCTTTTTCATAAAACTCACCTCATACATTTTATTGCCTTGCGGCATACCCCAATTGATTTCGGGTTTTACAAGAAAAATTATAAAAGGGGAATTTTTAGTATTAAATCGTAAATTCTTTGGATTAACAGGAAGATTTTGTCAAATGGCTTATCCGCAAATCTTGAAAAAAATATTCGGATTTCATATAGTAGTATTACTTATAAATTATGTATTGATATCCTATATGTGAGGCCAATCTTATGTATTACGGAATGATCAAAAAATCTGATGTAGCAGACGGTCCCGGAGTAAGAGTTTCTCTTTTCGTAAGCGGATGTCGTCACAGATGCGAAGGCTGCTTTAACGCAGAGACAAGAGATTTCAAATATGGAGAAGTCTATACCGCAGAGATTGAAGAAGAGCTCATCAAAGCAGTGGAGCCACCGTACATCTCCGGATTCACCTTCCTGGGAGGAGAACCCATGGAGCCGGAAAACAGGCCCTTCGTCTTCTCTCTTGCCAAAAAACTCCGTGAGAAATATCCGGAGAAAACCATATGGCTCTACAGCGGATATACCTACGAGACTGATATTCTCGAATGGGCAAAGACAGATGAAATAGTAAAGAGTCTCCTTCCACTTCTGGATGTTATAGTGGACGGAGAATTCCATATCAGGGAAAAAAATCTCGGACTTAAATTCCGCGGAAGTGAAAACCAGAGACTCATAGATGTGCAAAGATCACTTGCAGAGGCAAAGACAATCCTGTGTGACGAAAACAACCTGAGGTGATCGCAACAGACTTCAAACATCAAAGTTCACATAGAAAAACCGGCTTACCATAACGGCAAGCCGGTTTTTCCATATGAGATATCGTCAAAGAGTAGCGTTCATCATATCCTTAACCAGTTTTCTGATATCCTCTTCGGATGCATGAGCGCCCTTTGTAACGGGATCGTTCATAAAGCTTTCGACAACAAGATTAACATCCCTTGTCCTGGAAGCCTCGAGTATGCGCTCATGATTCTCAATATGTGGCATAACAAGCTCTCTGATGTTCTCAGGCATCTCTCCCGCATAGATCGGGCGGATCGAATCTCTTCCGAAAAGTGCATTGGTTTCAACAACTGCTTCTTCGGGAAGATTGGGAATCTGACGACTTGTGTTGGGGATATTAACATTACTTACGATTCTCGTCAGTCCGCAAAGAGCTTTAATGAGGAGTATTCCTTCCTCACCGGTCGGAAGGAGATTTATCTGCTCTTCACCTCTCACCAATCTTCCCGATTTAGCCAACCTGTTTTGGAGATCTTCTTTTCTCCACTTGACACTTGTAAGATCAAATCCCCAGCTTCTTACAGTCTCGGGATCTTTCAGATACATATCACCGGGCATGAACTCTGCAAGATGTCTGTCGCCTGCAGCAGCTATGAGTCCGTATTTATTAAACAGATCCATCTTTACTCTGTGCTTACATGCAAAGCATGAATTAGCCCAGTTAGCATCCCTTTCATCAAGTCCCTCTTCGAAATGATCTTTTATGAATTCTCTGTATATGGGGAAAAGATCTATTCCCTTATATGAAGCATAATCAAACCATGTGAAATGGTTGATTCCCATTACATTTACTTCGATCTCATGTCTGTCGATCTTCTCCAATCCGAGTTTTTCAGCCACTATCTGAGCAAGAATCTTCTCGGTTCCGAATACCTCGTGGCAGCATCCGAATGCTTTGATACCGGGGAAAGCATCGTACATAGCTTTGACGCAAAGAGACATGGGGTTTGTATAATTGATGACCCAGGCATCGGGACAATACCTTTCGATTTCTTTAGCATATTCATAGAAAATGGGAAGTGTTCTGAGTGCCCTGATCATTCCACCGGGGCCTGCAGTATCACCGACCGACTGATAAATGCCCAAACGCTCCGGCATATGAACATCAACTTCCATTTCATCAAAAGTCTTGGGAAGTATCGAGATCACTACAAAGTCCGCTCCGGTAAGTGCTTCCTCAACGGTATTCGATACAACATAATCCCATTTGCCCACTGCTTCTTTTCTGCCTTTGATGGAATTACCGATGATCTCATTTGCTTTAGCCGCATCTTTGTCTATATCATAAAGCCTGATGGTTCCGGAAAGCTGTTTTTCAAGCGCAAGATCAGTCATAAACGTCCAGGCCCAGCCTCTTGAACCTCCTCCGATATAAGCAATGGTTACATCCTCAACAAAATTATCAGTATATTTCATTTTCTATCCTCGTATCTTTATATATCTGTGGCTTTAACCACATTTCCTCTCAAATCAGTTATGATCTTAACATTCTTTTTGGTACCGAATATTTTGTTCCCGTTAATGAATGCAGTTGTTTCATCATCCCTATTACGGATCAGATAAGTATCATCTCCCAAAATCTGTTCGTATTCATAGGAAGTCCCCTGCATACATCCCCATATCAGATTGTTCTCTTTTCTGCGTACTCCGTACATTGCAGCCATGTATTCGATCACGGATAAAAGTGCGGGACCGTATCCGTTCCTGCCGCCGGTGTCCTCATTTACGGAAGGTTTACCGGTGAAGGGATCATACTGCTGTACAAATAAAAGATCCTTACCTATCGCATCAAAAAGCTTTCTTCCCAGATACGGGATCAAATGATCATATCCGTATTTTTCCAAAGCATTTATCGCTCTCTGATATGTAAGTGCCTCACATTGTCCGCTCCAATTATTGGTCGGTTCATTCACAAAATTAGGATCGCTTACGGAAACGGAAGGAAGAGGCATGTAAGTCCAAAACTCTTTTTCGTTCAATAAATGATCGTTTACAAATTTGGAAGCCATATCTTTATCTATGCTTCCCCAATACATTGCCCTTAAAGTGTTGTGGGTTATGATCTTTTGTTTTCTGTGATGCTTGTCTCTGTCAAAACATATATGCGCTTCCGCATCCCATAGATATTCACGTATCCTGGCTCTCACACCACCGGCCAGTCTGGCCCATTCATCACCAAGTTTTTCTTTTCCTTTCAGGTATGCAATTCTGGACAAAGTATATCTGGAAGAATAGGAATAGCTCATTACATCCAATGACGCCATGGGCACTATACCGAATCCTTCCGGGGGATACTCCGCAGACCATGCATCGGGTGCATTTTTATACCTGACCGCATTGTCTTCACCCGTATCATATTTGCACCATGATTCAAGGCAGCCGTCTCCGTCGGAATCTCTGTTTTCCCAAAGGTATTTATCAAACCCTTCCAGGCATTCGTAAAGTTCATCCAGATAATCCTTTCCTGCATTCGCTATGAAATACATATCAAGGGCAGGCTCCGGAAAGCAAAAGCCTTGGAATTTGTTAAACTGAGGTATGACCTTACCTGCTTCAAGTGCAATACTTCCGGGGATTCTTCCGTCTTTTCTCCGGTGTTCCATGAACATGAGCTGATTATTCAGTGCAACCGTAATATTTTTCTTGGCATACATTCGCCCGCCCATAGGCTGGGTTTCAAGCCATATCTTCTCATATCCTCCGCCCTCGACAAGAACATCACGGCCTCCGAATGAGACAATATTATCCTCACACTTTTTAAGTGCTGTATTAAACAGCTTATCAAGCAGTTCATCTTCAGATTTAAATTTCACATCCGAAAATAAGGTCACGTTTTTTCCTCTACTTTAAAATATTCAAATTCGGCGTATGCGCCGCTGCCCGTAAGGTCATGTACGTACATGCCGATCTGGGTTCCGGTAAATCCGCGGCAATACTCATCCGATAAAATACATGCGTCTGCCACACTATCCATCATAACCCATTCTTCCTGCGTACGGTATCCGAAAAGTATCTTCTTACCTTCACGCATTTCTATGGATAGATCCACTCCGTCGTCCGCATCTTCAAGTGTGATCGTTTCAAGTTCTTCAACGACTCCCTTGTCACTCCTTATGAGCTTCAGGCAGGTCCTGCCTTCTACGGATGTCTGAACAAACATATAGTTGTTCAGCGCATCGTATACGATACATAGTCCTGCCATCTGCTCTGAAGAGAAAGAAGAAAAATGCATTCGTGTTATCGCTCTGACATTCACCTCACGGATCCTGTAGGATAAAAGTGAAACCTTGAAAAATGAATTGATGGATTCTCTGCCGGTCAGCCTTAGCACCCTCTTACCGCACTGGCCTGTACAGACTTCCGTAAATTCATGATAATTTCTCCTGGGAGATGAATAAACCGTTTTGATATCTTCTTCCGAAAAATCATCGTAAAAAACATCGGACTCTTCCTGAATGCCATCGATCCCGGTCAAAGTCCCGGCACATTTCGTACCGTTTTTCAGTCTCGGCCATCCGTCTTCCCACACAAGTTCTTCGATCGCAGTCTCTCGTCCGAGTATCGATATATTGCCGTCCACCGGTCTTGAGCAAAGGAAAACTATATATGATCTACCGTCCTTGTCAAAAACAATATCTCCGTGACCGCATTTTTGAAGAGGGCTGTCACTGTTAGAAGTGAGTATCGGATTATCGGGATGAACCTTATATGGACCGTACAGATCTCTTGATCTTGCTACGCTGACGCAATGATCATATCCTGTACCTCCTTCCGCAGTGATCAGGTAATAATACTCTCCCACTTTGTATAAATGAGGTCCTTCGGTGCAACCTATTCCGGAGCCTTCGAATATCTTTACCGGATCTCCCACAGGCACCAAAGTCACGGGATCAAGACTCTGAACAGTTATGCCTTTAAAACCGTTTAACATACCAACCAGATATTTGCGTCCATCGGTATCATGAAATACAGAAGGATCGAATCCAGCGCTGTTTAAATATACAGGTTTTGACCACGGTCCATTGATACTTTCCGAATAGATCAGGTAATTATGTGTGTTATAAAAGTATTTCTTGGTCTTAACATCGGTATATGTAAGATAAAATCTTCTGCCATCGAAGCTGAGGTCGCAGGCCCAAACTCCGCATGAGGGATGGCAACCGGTAAGATCGATCTGTGCAGGACTTGTAAGGATTCCACCCAGATCCTCCCAATTTGCGAGATCCTCCGAAACATAAAGTCGTGCTCCGGGCCACCATTCAAAGGTGGAGTTAACGATATAAAATTTATCTCCCGCGCATGTTATGGAAGGATCGGGATTAAAACCTCTTATGATTGGATTACTTATCATGTTTATCCTTTCAGTCCGCTTGTTCCTATACCTTCAACCAGATACTTGTTGAAGAAAAGGAAGATCAAAAATACAGGTAAAAGCGATAAAGTGGACATAGCAAACATTGCACCGTAATCCGTTGTGGATGCCGCATCGGCAAACATCTTGATAGCCAAAGATACAGTATAAGAACTGGGCTTACTCAGATAAAGGAGCGGTCCCATATAGTCATCCCATTTCCAATAGAACTGGATTATTACGGTAGTGACGATCGCAGGCTTTAAAAGCGGAAGAATGATATGCGAATAGATCGTATATTTACTGCAACCGTCAATTGTTGCCGCCTCATCCAGTTCTTTTGGAATACCCGACATAAACTGCATCATCTGGTAGATGAAAAATGCCTGACCGCAGAAGTAGGGGAAAATAAGAGGCACATAACTGTTTGCAAGTCCGAGGCGATACCATATAAGGAATGACGGTATCATAATAACCTGTCCCGGCAGCATCATGGTCGCAAGCATACATGTAAACCATAAACGACGGCCGCGGTACTTGATCCTCGAAAGAGAATAAGCTACCAGTGATGAGCTTATGACGGTTCCGAATGTAGAAAGTGCTGTTATAAAAAATGAATTGAAGAAAAATCTTGCAAAGCTTATCTTGGAAAATCCCTTCCATCCTGTAGGGTAGTTGCTGAATTTCCACTCAGATGGAATAAGTGAAAGTGAACCTCTCAGGATCTCGCTGTTATCCTTAAAAGATCCGCTTATCATCCACAATACCGGATATATCATTACAAATCCGAAGGTGATGACAAGAATATGATATATGGTTTTTAATGCTATTTTTTTTGTTTTCATATCAATGCACCTCTCAATCTCCGGATTCCGTGAAGACCCAGCTCTTGGATGTCTTGAAGATAACCAGAGTGATGATGCACATTACTATCAGCATGAACCAGCTCATCGCACATGCATAACCCATATGGTTATATTTGAACGCCTGGTTATATACATACAATGCATACATCATCGTTCCGTTATCAGGACCACCTGCCGTAATGACAAATGCCTGAGTGAATGACATGAATGCCTGAATGGTCTGCATTACCAGATTATACAGGATTATGGGAGACAGACAGGGTAATGTGATGTTTACAAAAGACTGAAAAGTATTTGCACCATCAATCCTGGCAGCTTCATAGTAGGTCGGAGAAATCTCTTTTAAGCCTGCGGCAAAGATGATCATTGAAGATCCGAACTGCCACACACTCATTAGAATAAGCGGATAAAGAGCCAGCTTTTGATCTCCGAACCAGTTTATGGTTCCCAGTCCCATATCGGCCAAAACGGAATTAAACAATCCCTTTCTGGCAAAAAGCTGTTTCCATACCAGTGCGACAGCTATACTTCCTCCGACAAGTGAAGGTACATAGTACAGTGATCTGTACAAAACCTGCATCTTTGTCTTCCTGGTCAAAACAAACGCAACAAGCAAAGCAAATATAAGCTTCAAAGGAACGGATATAAATACATACTTCAAGGTTATTCCAAGGGACTTTAAGAAAATCTCGTCACCAAGAAGCTGTTTGAAATTTGCGAATCCGACCAATTCGATTGTCTTATTACCCATGGAAAAATCCGTAAACGCATAACGCAGGGAAGTGATGATGGGAATAAGCGAAAAGCAGATAAAACCGAATATGAACGGAAAGGCGAAAACATATCCGACCATTTCATTACTGTAAAATATTTTTCTGGCTTTGGCTTTTATGACTTCAGTTTTCAAAACAACTCTCCGTTTCAATAAAAAATAGTTGTTCAGGGTATAGAACGGGCACACCCTCGGACGAGAGTGTGCCCGATCTTAATGAAAGTTATTTGAATAAATTCTCGGCGTCCGCATAAGTCTTATCTGCCGCTTCTGCCGCCGTGATTTCTCCGGAAACAACCTGTTGTATATAGTTCCTGTAGTTATCAACTACCTCATCCTGTCCGTCAGGGCTGAGAACGTTAACCTTCTCGGGAGTTTCAAATGTTCCCACAAGAGTAACGTAATCGTACATGATCTGCTGTCCTTCGGTGAGGTTCTTCTCAAGCGCTGCTCTTACGGAATCAGCTACGGGAATTCCTCTTTCACCGTTAAGGATCTGATTGCACTCTACGCTGGTCTGGAACCATGCGATGAACTTAGCCGCTTCTGCCTTATATGCACTGTCCTGAGATACGCAGAGCATCTGAGAGGACTGGATAACTGAACCTGCGGGTCCGTTGGCACTTACTCTGGGAATGGTTGCAAGGGCAAGATTTCTTCCCTCTTCCTTGCAAATGTCATAGATGGTAGGGAACTGGTTGACTGCAACCCATGTCATAGCAGCTTCGCCGGTAACAAGGAAGTCGTTCTCGATATTGGTGATCTCCATCTCTGCACCTGCATCGGGTGAAGCACCTGCATTGATAAGATCTGCTCTCATCTGGATGTAAGGAGTGAGCATCTGAGCATCATCAAATCCCATTCCGGTAAGGTCAAGGTTAAAGAAGCTGTACTCACCGACTTTGCCCTGCTGTCCGATATAGGTTGAGCAGCCTGCAATGAACTCTGAGCTTGCAAGGCCTGAACATCCGTAATGACCTGTTGCTTCGCTTATCTTAAGCGCTGCATTTTTGTAATCATCCCAGGTCCAGTTATCGGTGGGAAGGGGAACCCCTGCCTCGTTGAACATATCAACATCATATGCAATGCCGTAGGTATTGAGGCCGTTTGAAAGACCTATCTGATTTCCGGATGTATCCTGAGTGATCTTGAGATATGACTCAGGGATATCGGATACATCAATGGTTCCGTTATCAATGAACTCATTCATGTAATAGATCTTGTCGATATACTCGGGGAAGTTTCCACCAAGCTGGAAGATATCCCATACCTGATCGGAAGCTACAAGAGTTTTAAGTTTGGTGAAATAGCTGTCGAAATCGTAGAATTCATATTCGATGGTTACGTTGGGATTCTGCTCCTCGTAGAGCTCGATCGCAGCGACAGTGATGTCATGTCTGGTCTGTGATCCCCACCATGCCATTCTGAGAGTAACAGGTTCGGAAGGATCGACTTCGGTAACCGTATCGGTGGATGAGGTGTTACCACCGCTCTGTTCCTGTCCGGAAGAATTTGCGCAGCCGCATACCCCTAAGATCAGCGACGCAGTTAAGAATGTTGCAAGTAGTTTTTTTATCATAGAATCTCCTTTCGTACCCCCTTTGGGGAAAAACAATTTCGATGTTACTCGCAATTGCTATGAGAAGATTCTATGAAAAGAAAACCACCTAAAATACCAAAAATTTATATGTTTTTCGAAAAAACTACAGATATTTTGTCCTACAAGGTGACACCCTGTTTAAATATCGCCATATCATGGAATCCGGCTTCCTCGGATCTGACCTTTTTTCCTTCCGCAACGGCTATGACGAGATCATAGAGAAGATCAGTCTCTCCAGAAATGTTATGTCCTTTTTCAGTAAGCACTCCCGCGTTAAAATCTATCCATGTCTTTTTATGTGCGGCAAGTGCGGAATTACTTGAGATCTTGATCGTAGGAACAGGTGATGCAAAGGGAGTTCCTCTGCCTGTGGTAAAAAGTATCACCTGAGCACCGGATGCAGCGAGAGCCGTGGCCGCAACAAGATCGTTACCCGGCGATGACAAAAGATTTAGTCCCGTGTTTTTTACTTTCTCTCCATATCCCAGCACTCCTGTTACGGGTGCTGTTCCGGACTTTTGCGTACAACCGAGAGACTTGTCTTCAAGTGTAGATATACCGCCCTCTTTGTTGCCGGGCGAAGGATTCTCATATATGGTCTGACCGTTTGATCTGAAATAATCTTTGAAATCATTGATAAGGCATACTGTTTTATCAAAGAGTTCTCTGTTCGCGCACCTGTTCATCAGAACGGTTTCAGCTCCGAACATCTCGGGAACTTCCGTCAGTATGGTAGTCCCTCCACGTGAAATCAGTTCATCGGAAAAACTTCCCACAAGAGGATTTGCTGTAATACCGGAGAGGCCGTCCGAGCCTCCGCATTTAAGACCGACAACAAGTTTTGAAACAGGAACATCCTCTCTTTCATCAGAGCTCGCCATATCTATAAGCTCTCTTACGATATTGCATCCGTCTTCTATCTCATCCTCCGATTCCTGGCAAACGAGGAATCGAACTCTGGACAGATCCGAGCCTTCAAGCATGGGACGGATAAAGTTCAGATTACTGTTCTCACAGCCGAGACTGAGAACGAGTACTCCACCCGCATTCGGATGTGTTATCAGGTCACATAATATGCGCCTTGTGTTTTCCTGATCCTCGCCCATCTGAGAACATCCGTAAGGGTGATTGAAAGCAATAACATCTTCCACGCTTCCTTTTACATACTTACGTGACATATTTGCTATAGCGCATGCTACACTTCCTACGCATCCTACTGTGGGTATGATCCAGATATCATTCCTAATTCCGACACTTCCGTCATTTCTGACAAAGCCTTTAAAGGTTTCGGTTTTTTCGGACGGTAAATCCACCTCAGAAGGTTCATATACGTAATCAAGATTATCTCCCAGTCCTGTTTTCAGATTATGAATATGAACATGGGAGCCTGCCTTGATATCGCAAATGGCATATCCGATGGAATGACCATACTTAATAACTTTATCTCCCTTTGCGATATCCGTAAGTGCTACCTTATGTCCGGCAGGTATGATATCAAGAGTACGAACGGAAAGCGCTCCGCCGTCTCCTGTTACGTTATATCCGAGCGGAAGTGTTTTTAGAGCAACTGCCACATTATCGTTATCATTGATCCTCAGATAATCCTGCATCATCCTATCCTCTTCATAGCCTGTCTCATACCGTTTTCGCGTATATCGGTCAGGTACTTTGTAACTGCTTCGGTAAGTCCGGGAACGGTATTAAGATCCATACCGTGGAAATCTTCTCTCCCGAGATATTCCTTTACAAGTTCCGCAGTATTTTTGGAATATCTGTCTGCGAAGAATCTAAGAACGGCTTCATCGTCCTTGATATCATATGTGTTTTCTCCGCGATGGCCTTTTAATACTCCATCTTCAAGTTCTTTACCGTTGTAAAAATCCAGAAGAGCCGCGATTGAAAAAGTCAGATGAACCGGAAGCTTTCCGAATTTCTTCACATAATCAAGAAGAGTAGGCAGGCAGCGTGCTCTCCACTTCGAAACAGAATTCAGGGAGATCGCAAGAAGTGCATGATCCACATAAGGATTGTTGAACCTGTTTACCACTTCGGCAGCAAATTTCTTCAGATCATCTTCCGGAAGAGAAAGAGTCGGTATCACTTCATCGTATATGGTCTTAAGCATGAAGTTTCTGATATCATCATCGTTCATGCAGTCACGAACGATATCCTCTCCCATTCTGAATGCCATGGGAACAAATGAGGTATGTGCTCCGTTTAATATCCTTACCTTTCTCTGTTTATAAGGATGATGATCATTTGTAAAGACAACGGGAAGTCCGGCAGATGGCAGATCAAATTCTTTGCTTATATCGGTATCGGATTCAATAACCCACAAACCGAAGGGCTCAGCCGTAACAAGCAGATTATCCTCGTATCCCATCTCCTCCCATTCTTTCGGGGCATCTGCTTTGGGATATCCGGTAACTATCCTGTCAACAAGTGTCTGGGTAAAGATACAGTTTTCACATACCCATTTTTTAAAAGAATCAGATAATCCCCAGTTATCAATCTGCTTAAGGACACACTCCTTAAGATGCATTCCGTTATCATCTATCAATTCAACGGGAAGCATTACAAGTCCCTTATTAGGATCTCCGTTAAATGTCTCAAATCTGTGATATAAAAACTGTGTGAGTTTTCCTGGAAAACTCTTGGGAGGCTTCATATCAAAACGGTCACCTTCATCATAGACAATACCCGCTTCCGTGGTGTTGGATACAATAAACCTTAGAGTATCTGTCTCCGCCAGTTTAATATATTTGTCATACTCATTAACGGAATCCACAGCATCCTCTACAGAAGTTACAATCCTGTTTTGTTTGAATGCTTCTCCGTTTACATTGCCTCTGAGCGATACGGTATAACGGCAATCCTGCTTGTGAAACATATCCAAAGATCCGAATGGAATAGGTTTTACCAGTACGATATTTCCGTCAAAGGATCCGTATTCATTGGCAATGTCGATCATATAATCGACAAAAGCTCTCAGGAAATTACCCTCGCCGAACTGAACTACCTTTACCGGTCTGTTTACACTTTTAATCTTGTTTCCGTTTAAAAGATCCATATCAACAACCTCCTGATATATAACTGATACTGAATGAATTTATATGTATTCAAATTTCACTTGTCATTTTTACTTTTATTTCTTACAATCCATGTAAGCATTTACATTAAAACTATGCAATCTTTTTTTTATAAAGAGGACGATAGTATATGTATACCGAAAATGAAAACATGGGAATATTTGTCGAAAAGCAGGTACGAAAACCGGACTTTGTCATGACCTATGAGCACACCCATGACTATATAGAAATCTTCTATCTCAAAACCGGACAGTGTAATTACACGGTTGAAGACAGAAAGTATCATCTCTCATCGGGAGAAGTGTTCATCGTCCCTCCCGGCATGAGACATTGCACCGGATACGAAGGCAAAGTAAGATGCGAAAGAATCATCATTTGCATCAAGTCCGAACTCATTCCCGATGCATTCAGAAAAGAACATCCCGGCATTAACGACATCCTGAAAAAAAGCGGAAAGATCGTTCTCAGTAAGGACGGAAGGAACAAGATAGAAAAATATATCGATCTTATGCTCACCGAAAATGATCTGCCTGATGATTTTTCTTCCGAGATGCTGACTTATCAGGCTGTTCTTCTGCTTCTCACATTTATCCGAAACGGCATATTTGTCTATGAATCCGTGCAGCTTGATACCGGCATTCCCGAGGACATCGAAAAAACTATCCACTATATCGCGATGAACTATCAAAATATGATCACACTTGAGGATACTGCGGATAAAATCGGACTCAGTCCCACATATCTGTCGAAAAAATTTAAGAAGGTAACCGGCAAATCCTTTACCGAATACATCAATTACATAAGAATCCGTCAGGCACAGCGAATGCTTCTTACAACCGATGATTCCATAACAAAGATTGCAACAGACTGCGGCTTCAACAGCAGCAACTATTTCAAGGACTGCTTCAAAAATGCATTCGGAACCTCACCCAGAAATTTCCGCGTTATCATGAAAGATAACAATGTGCACGGAGAGTTGATCATAGGTGAAACCGAGGTGAAATAAATGGACAAAGAACTGTTTTCCAGGCTGTCTGAGATCACTGATGAGGAAAAAATCATCCTCAAGGAAAAAAGCGGAATAGACAAAACAATATATATGTCGGATACCGATGGGATAATCGATTCCGGTAAACTTCTTGAGGAAGGAAAACTCATAACCTTTCGTCCTCATACCAGATTTGTTCATTTTCCCGAGCACAGTCATAATTACATCGAAGTGGTCTATATGTGTTCCGGAAAAACTCACCATATCATCGACGGAACCGATATATATCTGTCCGAAGGTGAACTTTTATTCCTGAGCAAAAATGCTAAGCAGGAAATATATCCCGCCGGAGAAAATGACATCGCCGTTAATTTCATCATCCTTCCGGAGTTTTTCTCCGAATCAATTAAAATGCTGGGAAACGATCCGTCTCCACTTCACGATTTCGTTATCGATTCACTGGTAGGTGCAGGTGAAGGTCCTTCTTATCTTCATTTCAAAGTATCAGATATTCTGCCCATTCAGAATCTGATTGAAAATCTCATCTGGTCTCTTGAAAAAAAAGAACCGAATATGAGAAACATCAATCGAATCACCATGGGTGTTCTGTTCCTGCAGCTTTTAAACAACACCGAAAGAGTTGCTTTTCAGAACATGGATAAAGATCATAAGCTTATGATGTCGGTACTCGGATATATCGAGGATAACTATGCAAACGGAGAACTTAAAGATCTTGCATCACTTCTACACTACGATACATTCTGGTTATCCAAAGAGATCAAGCGTATAAGCACTCATACTTACTCGGAACTTGTGATGTCCAAAAGGCTTGACCGGGCCTGTTTTCTTCTTAGAAACACACGCATGAAGATCATTGATATATCAATGAAAGTCGGATACGAAAACATAAGTTACTTCCACCGCATCTTTACAAAGCGCTACGGTATGTCACCTAGACAATACCGTATCAGCCGATAAACTTCTCTTTAAGCGTTACGTTAAATTCCTTAGCAAGATCTCGGAAATTGTCATCCGTTATAGTCTGAAGCATTTCGGTTTTCATAGAGAGGACCTTCACAAGTATCTCTGCTGATTTTTCAGCTGTGTGCATCAGCCCGAAAGTGGAATCAAAATCCGTTCCGGAAGCAAACATTCCGTGATGCGCCCAAACCACAAGATCATATTCCTTCATCTTCTCTCTGGTAGCCAGCGCTATATCTCTGCCTCCCGGAACCATCCACTCAACCACTCCGATTCCATCCGGGAATACAACGGGGCACTCCGTTGCCATCTCCCAAAGTCTGTGAGTAAAAACTTCATCCTTCAAAGGAAGAACAAATGTAAGTGCGATCACATTGGTTGTATGTGCATGATAGATAACTCTGTGTTCTCCGTTAGTAAGAATTTTTTTAGTCTCATGATTCATCAGATGAGTCGGGAGTTCCGATGTGGGCTTCGAATTTTCAAGTCCCCACACTATCCTGTATTTTTCACCTTTATCATCCAGTTGAATTATTCCTATGGATTCTTCCGGACGAAGACTCACATTCTTGAAATATCTTCCGCTTCCGGTTACCAGAAAATACTCATTCGCAAGACCTGGTACGGACACGGTAATGTCCTTCCATTCTCCGTAAGAAAAAAGATCACTAACCGCAGAAATCTCACTGCTCTTAATACGATAACTCAGATTTCCGCCGTTTCTTTCATGCCATCCGAGAGCATTTCCGTCGTCACACATTCTGATAAAATCTTTTACAAATCCGGCATCGGTAACTTTCATCATCTCATTCCTCCCCTTTTGGACAATACTTCTTTTTCATAGCCAAGCACTTCGTCATACCAACCGAAATCGGATCTGACAAGGCATCTGTCACAGTATTCATCCCATATCGCTCCGAAAGGATAGGTCTTAATCTCTTCCTGATAAGCCATCAGTTTTCCGAATTCTCCGTTTTCCTGAAGTTCTTTAAATCTCTCATTTGGTGTGAGCATTGCATTAAGCAAAGCCTTCTGCCAGCTTCTGAATCCAACTGACCATGCTCCTATTCTGTTAATGGATGCATCAAAGAAATCCAGTGCCATATACACTCTTCCGAGTGCATCGTTTCTGACTATTTCTTTGGCCATCTCTCTTGTCTCATCATCAAACAGAACCACATGATCGGAATCCCATCTGACAGGTCTGGTGATGTGAAGTGCTATCTCATCGAAATATGCAAGTAAAGCTGGGATCTTATCGGATACAACCTCTGTAGGGTGGTAATGTCCGTTGTCCATAAGAGGAAGAACCCCTTTATGCGAAGCGGCATAATTAAGAGTAAATTCAGAAGATCCAGCTGTATATGATTCAACGCCGATACCGAATACCTTGGATTCTACGCAGGGTTTTACCATGCGGGGATCATATTTTTCACTGAGTATCTTATCAAGGGAGTCCTTATATCTTAATCTGGGTGTCAATCTGTCCGCAGGAATATCTTTAAAACCGTCTCCGATCCAGAAATTCAAAACACAAGGTTCACCCAGCTCCTTAGCAAAATAATTCGCTATTCTTACACACGCTTTTCCGTGTTCGATCCAGAATTCTCTTACGGATTCATCGGGACTTGTAAGAGTCAGACCGTCCTTTACCATACTGTGTCCGAAGAAGGTAGGATTAAAATCAAGTCCCACATTATATTCTTTGGCAAAGTCCACCCAGGCTTTAAAATCTTCGGGGATCAGTTCGTTTCTGTTTCTGAATTCTCCGTCTTTAAAAACAGCATAGCTTGCATGAACATTAATCTTCTTTTTGCCGGGAGTGATCTCAATAACTTTACGCAGATCATCAAAAAGCTCTTCGGGTGAACGTGCGGCACCCGGATAATTACCGGTGGTCTGTATTCCGCCGCTTAAAGGTGAATCGGAATCAAACCCTTTAACATCATCACCCTGCCAGCAATGAAGCGATACCGGAACCTTTGCAAGTGTATCCATCACTTTATCCGTATCTATTCCCAATCTCGCATATTGTTCTCTTGCATATTCGTACAGTTGCTTATTCTTATTCATACATACTCCTTTATATCAAAAGATCTTCTCACGGTTTTTCTGGCTTCCCACAGATCTTTTATCTCACCCGATGTGATCATTACGGTAAGCATGTTACCTATGGCCGTACACTCCGAAGGGCCTGCAAGTACTTTTTTCCCTGTACACTTTGCGGTAAGTGCATTCAGAAAATCGGAATTGGATCCTCCGCCCACGATATTTATCACATCGAATTTTTTTTCAAGAAGATCTTCCATTTCCGAAATTGCCCTCGCATAACATTCCGCCAATGATCTGTAAACTACTGACGCCGCTTCATACACATCTTCGGTCGTATTCTGTCCGCTCTCATACAGATATGTATTTATCTCCTGCAGCATATTTTCAGGAGACAGGAATCTGTTATCATTAACGTCAATCCTTCCATCGGTTTCTTTTTCGGAAGCTCGTTTTGAAAATTCCTCATAAGAAATATCCGGTGCCTGTTCCGCTTTTAATCTCTGAACTATCCATAAGCCCATTATGTTTTTCAGATATCTGTACCTTCTTTTATAACCACCTTCATTCGTAAAATTATATTTAAGGCTTATATATGACAGATTCGGTCTTGTCAGTTCGGTCCCCATAAGTGACCACGTTCCGGAGCTTATATATGCATAATCGGTTTCGTTTTCAGCGGGGATCGCCAGTATGGCTGATGCGGTGTCATGGGAGGTTGTCATATACACCGAGGGAGAATAACCTATTCGTTTTGCTATGTTTTCTTTTACACTTCCTATAGGTGTTCCCGGTTCGAATACCGGTGTAAAAATATGTGTAGGTAAATTCAGTTTTTTTATAAGATCCATATCCCAGGTTCCGGAGATGGCATCTAACAGTCCTGTGGTACTTGCGTTGGTATATTCGGTTCTCATAACTCCCGTGAGAAGATAATTCAGATAATCCGGGATCAGCAGAAGTTTATTGCTCTTTCTTAATATTTCCGGTTCTGCATTCTGAAACGCAACCAGTTGACATATAGTATTAAACTGCTGTTTTTGTATTCCGGTCCTCAGATACAGTTCCTTCATGGGTATCATTTTTTCTACGGTTTTATCCGCATGATCATTTCGGTGATCTCTGTAGGATACTGCGTCGCACAGTCTGTTTCCGTCATTATCAAGAAGTACATAATCCACTCCCCATGTATCGATACTTATCGCAAACGGTATCAAACCTGCTTCTTTGCATTTTTCCATACCGGTCAAAACATGTTCGAAAATCCTGTCTATGTCCCATACCAGTTGACCGTCTTTATTTATCGCACCGTTTTGAAATCTGTATATCTCTTCAGTGCAAAGCTTTCCGTTTTCAAGATGTCCGAGAATATGTCTTCCGCTCGATGCACCTATATCTATCGCAAGATAATATTTTCCTTTTATTTTTTCAGGCAAAAAAATACACCTCCGTATCATCTTCATCGGTTTTACCTGATGATATGATGTACGGAGGCGTACTAAAAAGTGCCTTATATGTTTAAAAAAGTGTCCTCTGATGTAGTGATTCAGAAGAATCCGAATTTATCCAGTTTATCAAGTGCTGCCTGAATATCGTCCATGGTCTGGTTTATTTTCTCTATATCAAGTTCATTGAGTGTCTGGGCTATCTCTTCCAAGTCAAGCTGACCGAGAGTTTCATTGATCTGTTCGAGATCAAGCGAATCGATGGTCTCCTTTATTCCCTGAAGATCCATTTCATTAAGTCTCTCTGAAAGATCTGCCCAGTCTACGGCATTGATTGCTTCGGATGTGGTATGAATATCTTCAGCGAGCTGAGGAATATCCGCCTTTTTCAGTTCTTTCACAAGAGCTGCGGCTCTGTTAAGATCTTCCTTATATTCTCCGAACACTCTGACAATCTGAAGGATACCGACCATCATTCCAAGCAGGACAACCAGCATAAGTATACATATGGTCTGTGTCGCTATGACTTGTTTTCTGAGTTTTTTGATCTCGTTTTCCATGATCGTTCTCCTTTCGAATAGTGATCAACAGCCTAAGCAGGTCATGCACATCGCAATATTCAAACAGGTATTGCAGCATCCCGATACATCAGATGCACCGTATCCGTATGTGTTTCTTCTGTCATCATACCATC
This sequence comes from Lachnospiraceae bacterium, assembly GCA_017940415.1. Taxonomy (GTDB): domain Bacteria; phylum Bacillota; class Clostridia; order Lachnospirales; family Lachnospiraceae; genus AC2028. Next base: position 199,643 of record JAGAYR010000009.1, on the reverse strand, counting down.
CTGTGTACGAAGCTGCACCCTCACGTGTACTTCTGGTAAAAGGCCCTTCCGTCAGATAATCATAAAAATTCGAATATGTGGAATTGGAAGGCTCCATGGAAGCAGCAGCTCTTGCATGATACAGTGCCTGAGTTCTGTTACCGATTCTTGAATAAACAAGTGCACTTAAATAATACCATCTTGCATTTCTTGTCGAAGGATCCAGATTATCCAGTATAATTCTTGCTTCTCTTAAGTTACCTTTTGCAATGTTTTCAGCGACAGAATCAAGATTATCACTATTGTAACCGCCTCTCGCAGATCCGCTTTCACCGGTACTGTATTGTCTGCGGTATGTATTGGAATTATAGCTTCCCGCCGAACCTGAGCTGCTATGGTATGAGGGACCACGTCTGTAACTTCCGGGATCAACCTTACCGTCTATGATATCCTCATATGCCTGCTGGACTTCTTTAAACTTTTCCTCAGCTGCTTTTTTCTCGGATTCCGATTTGTTCATGTTGGAATCGGGGTGATACATGCGGCTGAGTTTTCTGTATGCTTTTTTTATCTCATCCTCGGAAGCGGTAGGAGCAACACCGAGAACCCTGTAGGGATCCATCATGACTGTCCTCCTTCTCCGGATGCTACACCTGATCTTTTGCTCGCAGCAATATTAAATCTGATCCATATTCCGGAGTAAAGAATATTTCTCAGGAAATCAACATTTTCGATAAGAGGAAGTTTCTCGAAAGCAATGCATGCTTCCTCAAGATGCACGGTTATCATATCGCGTGCGAGTCCCTCAAAATCAGCTCTTTTATAGACATCGGAAAAAGGATTATATCTTCCTCTCTTCATATCGGAATCCACATCCTCATAAGCATCCATCAGATATATGACTCTTCCGAGCCTGTCTCCGAATACTCTTAAGTATTTTTCCCACTCGTCCTTTTTGTATGCATAGACCTCGCTCATACATTTTCCGAAAAGAAATGCCATTCCATCGGGATCGGGTCTTCCGGTCGCTTCAATCTCATCCATATCCGCGATGGCTTTGGAGATGACAGCAATCTTATCCGCATACTTGTCATGAAGTGATTTGGTTTTGCTGTTCAAAAGGCCCGATATGATCTTACCCGAAAGTTTCTTATCGTCGTGCCAGTCATCCTGACATTTAAACATTGCCATAAGTGCATTCATGTCTGCGGCATAGTCGGTAACCACATTAGTTCTGATGACATGCTTAACTCCGGGATGAACAGCACATCTTCTCGAAGATATCTCATCCTGTGCATCATAAAGATCACAGAGAAGACTGCATAAAAATGCACCGTCGTAAGAAAGAGTAAATTCGCCCGTAAGGCCGAACTTCTTCTTAAGCACGGTACACAGTCCACAGTAGTACGAATGATAAAGATCGTACTCCTTAAACTTCATCTCTGGTTTATTAACGGTAGTATAACCAAACATATTCTTGTACCTTCCATGTACAAATCAGATTCTATATGGCATAGCCTTTTTAGACATTTCTATGTGTCTTCCGAGATGCCGGGAGCTATAATTCCAGGCCTTTTTTTGCTATATTATAGCCCTTTGGGATATTTTCTTGCATCTTCTCAGCTGACGGGGCAATAATCCACGGCACTTTCTGCAATATTATAGCCCTTTGGGGCTTTTACTTGCATCTTCTCAGCTAACGGGGCTATAATCTCCGCCACTTTCTGCAATATTATAGCCCTTTGGGATATTTCCTTGCTTCTGCTCAGTTTCCGGGGCAATAATCTCCGCCGCTTTCTGCAATATTATAGCCCTTTGGGGCTTTTACTTGCATCTTCTCAGCTAACGGGGCTATAATCTCCGCCACTTTCTGCAATATTATAGCCCTTTGGGGCTTTTACTTGCATCTTCTCAGCTGACGGGGCAATAATCCACGGCTTTTGGGACACTTTTATAGCCCGACTGCTAATGAGTGGTGGTTTTCGCGCCGGCAAGACCAAGTGGAACTTCTGATTAAAGAAAAAGGGCCCTGATAGATACAGGACCCTTCCATGCGCCTATTGATTAGTTCTGGGCAACATCCTTCATGGAGAAGCTGATACGTCCCATCTTGTCCTTACCAAGGCACTTAACGGTAACAACATCACCGAGTGTCAGGTAATCTTCAACATGCTCAACTCTCTCCTTAGCGATTTTGGAGATGTGAACCATGCCTTCCTTGCCGGGTGCAAACTCAACGAATGCTCCGAACTCTTTGATGGAGACAACCTTTCCCTTAAGAACCTGTCCCTCTGCGAACTCGGTGGTAATGATCTGAACCATCTCGATGGCCTTGTCCATACCCTCTTTGTCGGTTCCGCAGATATCAACTCTTCCGCTCTCATCGATGTCAATCTTAACGCCGGTGCGTGCGATGATCTCGTTGATGGTCTTGCCGCGCTGTCCGACAACATCACCGATCTTCTCGGGATCGATGTTGATGGATACGATCTTAGGAGCATACTGTCCGACTTCAGCTCTGGGAGCTGCGATAGCGGGCTTCATGCAGGTATCCATGATGAAGAGTCTTGCTTCACGGCATCTTGCGATAGCGCCTTCAACGATAGGTCTGGTAAGACCGTGGATCTTAATGTCCATCTGGATTGCGGTGATACCCTCTGTAGTACCGGTAACCTTGAAGTCCATGTCTCCGAAGAAGTCCTCGAGACCCTGGATATCGGTGAGGAGAACGAAATCGTCATCGGTCTCACCGGTTACAAGTCCGCAAGAGATTCCTGCTACCATCTTCTTGATGGGTACACCTGCTGCCATGAGGGACATGCAGGATGCGCAGGTAGAAGCCATTGAAGTGGATCCGTTGGACTCGAAGGTCTCGGATACGCATCTGATGGCATAAGGGAACTCCTCAGGGCTGGGAAGAACGGGAAGAAGGGCACGCTCTGCAAGAGCTCCGTGTCCGATCTCACGACGTCCGGGACCGCGGCTTACCTTGGTCTCACCAACCGAATATGAGGGGAAATTATACTGATGGATGTATCTCTTCTCGGTAACGTAAGGATCAAGTCCTTCTATGCGCTGTGCCTCTGAAAGAGGAGCAAGGGTACATACGTCACAGATCTGAGTCTGTCCTCTGGTGAACATAGCTGAACCATGAACTCTGGGAATGATATCAACTTCAGCTGCAAGAGGTCTGATCTGAGTGATCTCACGTCCGTCGGGTCTCTTGTGATCCTTGAGGATCATCTTTCTTACGGTCTTCTTCTCGTACTGATATACTGCCTCACCGAGAACTGCAAGATACTCTTCGTTCTCTGCGAATGCTTCCTTAAGACGCTCGGTGATCTCAGCGATGTTGCCCTCTCTGGTCTGCTTGTCATCGGTGAAGACAGCGGTCTCCATCTCAGCGGGAGGAACGATCTCCTTCATCTTCTCGAACATCTCTGCAGGAATAGCACATGAGGTATACTCGTGCTTAGCCTTTCCGCACTCAGCTACGATCTTGTCGATGAATGCGATAACAGTCTGGTTTACATCGTGTGCCATGTAGATAGCCTGGAGCATCTTCTCCTCGGGAATCTCATTAGCGCCTGCCTCGATCATGATAACCTTCTGCTTGGTTGATGCAACGGTAAGCTTAAGGTCACCCTTGTCCCAGATCTCCTGAGAAGGGTTGATTACGAACTCTCCGTCCTTCATTCCGACCTGAGTCATTGAGCAGGGGCCGTCGAAAGGAATATCGGAGATGCAGGTTGCGATTGATGCGCCGAGCATAGCAACAAGCTCAGGTCTGCACTCGGGATCAACGCTCATGACCATGCAGTCAAGAGTAACGTCGTTTCTGTAATCCTTGGGGAAAAGAGGTCTCATGGGGCGGTCGATAACACGGCTGGTGAGAATAGCATTCTCGCTTGCCTTACCTTCACGCTTATTAAATCCTCCGGGAAGTTTTCCTACTGCGTAGAACTTCTCTTCGTACTCAACAGAAAGAGGGAAGAAATCGATTCCGTCTCTGGGAGCACTTGATGCGGTTGCGGTAGCAAGAACGGTGGTATCACCGTAGTGCATAAGAGCACAACCGTTAGCCTGTTTGCCGACTCTGTCGATATCTACGACAAGCTTCTTACCGGCAAGGTCCAATTCATACTTCTTGTACATAATGCCTCCTTAAAATATTTGAAATATTTTATGGAACAGAGGGTACCGAAACTACTGAAAAACCGGCGAATCGATATTCACTTGCTTTTCAGCAATCTCGGAATTACCGTCTGTTCCCTAAAAACTAGGTTTAAATACAACTCGAGAGGCGTGCAAAATCGCACGGCCTCTCGTTTTTTGTATTATTTACGAAGTCCGAGTCTCTCGATAAGGGAACGATATCTCTCGATGTCCTTAGCTGCAAGATAATCGAGAAGTCCACGTCTCTGTCCGATCATCTTAAGCATTCCGCGACGTGAGTGGTTGTCCTTGGGATTAGCCTTAAGGTGCTCGGTGAGCTCTGCGATACGAGCGGTGAGAACCGCTACCTGAACCTCGGGTGAACCGGTATCCCCGGGTGTGCGGGCATACTCGTTCATGATTGCTGTTTTCTTTTCCTTACTGATCATTTCTAAAACCTCCGTTTGATTATTTGAGATGCTCTTATGAGCATCCCGCCTGCGCTTCGCCTGAAACAAAGTCCGGGTGGAGTTTTCCTCTGGACTGTGCCTTGGTAAGACCGCATGCCTAGATAATATATCACCAAATCCCGCAAAAAACAAGGATTATTTGGCAAAAAATCGCGTTTTTACAGTACTTTTCCCAAAAATTCCTTAAGTCTGTCATTTTGAGGATTGGCAAAGAACTCCTTAGGTTCGTTCTCTTCCAGGAAATCGCCTCCGTCAAGGAACATTACCCTGCTTGCCACCTCCCTGGCAAATCCCATCTCGTGGGTTACAACCACCATGGTCATATGCTCATCGGCAAGCTCTTTCATAACTTCCAGAACCTCTCCTACCATCTCGGGGTCAAGAGCGGATGTAGGCTCATCAAAGAGCATAACTTCGGGCTTCATGCAAAGAGCCCTTACTATGGCTATTCTCTGCTGCTGGCCACCCGATAACTGAAGAGGATAATCCAGTGCCCTGTTTTTAAGTCCTACCCTTTCCAGAAGCTCGTACGCATAGCCTTCGGCTTCTTCCTTGGACTTCTTCTGAAGGGTCATGGGCGCTATGGTCAGATTCTTCATGATGGACATATGAGGGAAAAGATTAAACTGCTGGAATACCATTCCCATCTTCTGTCTGTGAAGATCGATATCCGTGGCGGGATCAAGGATGTTTACTCCATCGAAAATAATCTCTCCGCCGGTGGGTTCATCAAGTCTGTTGAGACATCTTAAGAAAGTTGATTTACCGCTTCCGGATGGACCGATGACGCAAACCACATCACCCTTATTGATATCAACGGTGATACCTTTAAGGACCTTCATGTCACCGAAATGCTTCTCAAGATTTCTGACACTTATAAGGGGGCTTTCGTTAGCGTTTGTCATTCTTGCTGAGCCTCCTTTCGATCAGTTTGACTATTCTTTCGAGAATGAGAACCATTATAAGATAGATAAGAGCAACGGCGATGAGAGGCATAAAAGCCGAATAGGTACGGCTCCTTATGATGTCTCCGCCCTTGGTCAGATCTTCAAGCGCAATGTAACCCGCAACGGATGTCTCCTTCAAAAGAGTGATCACCTCATTGAGAAGTGTAGGGATAACATTCTTCAGTGCCTGAGGCATGATGATCTTGGTCATAGTCTGAAAATAGGAAAAACCGAGTGATCTTCCCGCTTCCATCTGTCCTCTGGGTATGGACTGGATACCGGCTCTGAAAATCTCCGCCTGATACGCACCGGAGTTGATTCCGAAGGCAAGGATTGCGGTAAGCGCTTTATCTATTCTCACACTTCCGAAGATGACAAAATAGATTATCATCAGCTGAACAACCACGGGAGTTCCGCGGATAACCGTGAGATAAAGATTGCAGAGAAAATTCAGAAAACCCAGTTTGCCGGTATTATCATGGACATTTCTTATGATGGCGATGGTAAAGCCTATCACAAGTCCGAGAAGTACCGCAAAAAAAGTCAACTTTAAAGTCACAAGAAGACCGTTAGTAAGATAACGCCAACGGTCCTCCTTGATAAAGTTATTTATAAATTCCTGTTGAAAAATACTTATATATTGTTCGAACATTTTTAATCAGCCGAAATGTATTTAGCTACGATGGCATCCAGTGTTCCGTCAGCCTTAAGTTCTGCAAGTGCTGCATTGATCTGGTTAAGAAGCTCGGTGTTGCCCTTCTTTACCGCAATCGCATACTCTTCGTCGGCATACGCCTCCTCAAGAATAACAAGACCTTCATTCTCTGCTACGAATACTCTTGCAGGCTCATTGTCGATGATAACCGCATCAACCTTACCCTGAGTAAGTGCCTGAACAGCTTCCATTCCCTTCGCATAACGCTCGATGTGATCATCGCCGTAATCCTCGGAAGCATAGATGTCTCCGGTGGTTCCCTGCTGAACACCGATGGTAAGTCCCTCAAGATCATCGAGAGATTCGATTCCGCTGTCAGCCCTTACGATAACAACCTGACGTGCAATTGCATAAGTGTCGGAGAAATCAACGTTCTGCTTTCTGTCTTCGGTAACGGTCATTCCGGCCATACCCATATCAGCCTTACCTGAACTGACTTCGGGGATGATGGAATCAAAAGCGATATCTTCGATCTTAAGTTCACATCCCATCTTCTCTGCGATGGCTGCCGCAATCTCAGCATCGATGCCTACGATCTGGCTTCCCTCATGATACTCGTAAGGAGGGAACTCAGCGTTGGTAGCCATTACAAGAACGCCTGCCTGTGCGGTTCCGCTTGCAGTCTTACCGCATCCTGCAAGGCTCATGACCATTACTGCACACATAACTAATCCTAAAAATTTCTTCATAATATCCTCCCTGCCCCAAGGGGCATATAAACCGGAGCCACTGCTCCGCGTGTTACTGTTTTGAAATGGGAATAGCTCCCTGTTTCGCTGCGTTAAGATTGTCCTCTTCTTCTTTGATGGCAAACGCAATATTGGTTGCATGATCCGCAACTCTCTCAAGTCCGGATACAATATCGGAGAAGATCATTCCTGCTTCGGGTGTGCATTCTCCCCTGGTAAGACGGTTGATATGATTTTCCTGAAGTTTTCTTTCTTCCTGATCTATCCTATCCTCAAGATCAATGACATCCTGGAAATGAGTCTCATCGCTCTTTGCAAAGATCTCCATGGAATATCTGATTATGGTATTTACCATATCCAGCATTTCCCCAAGCTCTCTCATGGCATCATGGGACAATACCGCTCCGTTTTCTTTACGCTGCCTTGCGGCATCTGCCGCATTCTCCGCATGATCACCTATTCGCTCAATGTCATTAACGACATGGAACATGGCGCCGATGGATTTCAAGTCTTCTATGGGAAGAGGCATCTGGTTGATCTGAACCAGATATCCGGTTATGGCATGGTTCAGGAAATTGATATTTTCCTCAACCTTGTATACCTCATTAATATCGTCCTCATCGAGTGTTACCAGAGCATTCATAGCACGATTAAGATTCTCACTCGCAAGAGAGGCCATTCTGTCCAGCTCTTTAACAACTTCTATCATAGCGGTCGCGGGGTTAAAGATAACCTTGGAACCGATGTATTTAAGCTGGAAGTTCTCGCGGTATCCAACCTTCTCATCCTCTCCTCTTACGGTAGCGGAAGCGAGTTTAACAAGAGGCTTTACAAAAGGAAGAACCAGAATAACCTGGGCAATCTTCATAAGGGTATGAGCATTTGCCACGAATCTTCCGTTGTCTGCGGAGAACATCTTGATAAATGAAATAACCTGATCCTGTCCCACAGCCATGATGACATACATGATGGCAGTACCGATAACGTTGAACCAAAGATGAATCATAGCGGCACGCTTTGCGTCTTTCTTACCGGAAAGGGAAGCTAGAACCGCGGTAGAACATGCACCGATGTTACAGCCCATGATGATGTACATACACATGGGAAGTCCGAGGAGATCCTGCTTAGCCATCAAGAGGACAATGGATACCGTAACGGAAGAACTCTGGACTATGGAAGTTATGGCAAATCCCACAATAGTTGCAAGTAAGGGATTATCAAGTGAAAGGAGAAGTGAAGCTACTCTCGCATCCTCTTTAAGAAAGCTCATGGAAGAGCTCATGGTCTGAAGTCCCATGAAGAGGATACCGAAACCAACGATTATCTCGGCGATATCCTTGGTTTTTTCTTTTTTGGAAAACATAAGGCTGACAACACCCACAAGCAGGATCACGGGAGCATATTTGCTTATGTTGAATGAAACGAGCTGCGAGGTAACGGTGGTACCGATATTGGCACCCAATATAACTCCTGCTGCCTGATACAGATTCATAAGACCTGCGTTAACAAAGGAAACGACCATCGCGGTACAAGCGGACGAGGACTGGATCACTGCAGTGAAGATCAGTCCCACTATCATACCCGTAAAACGATTGGTCGTGAATATTTCCAAAATATGTCTGAGCTTGGCGCCCGCAACTGTCTCGATTGCCTTACTCATTATCTTCATGCCGTACAGGAAAAGACCGAGTCCCCCGCACAGTGCAACAATTACCGATACACTCATTACTTCCTCTTCTCGTTTCCTAAAAACAAAAATTCTTAATTCATTCCCTCTTCGAACGCTTACGATTATAATCGAATGCCGCTTAAGTCGCAAGGCATGGGAGGTTAATATCAATAATCAGATTTTTACGGACGATATTTCTCAATATCCGAAGCTAGTTTATCCTTAAGAGCATCCAGGGACTCGAATCTGGTCTCCGGTCTGCAAAAGTGCTTCAAATAAATCTCGGCATCTCTTCCGTATACATCACCGTCAAAATCGTAGATAAATGTCTCGACGCCCCTGACCTCATGATCCGAAATCGTGGGTTTCTTACCAATGTTGGTAAGACCAAAGTATTTCTTACCGTCTATTATCACATCCGAAGTATAAACACCGTTCGGAGGTAAAAGCTTATTCTCTTCGGGAATCACATTTATGGTAGGAAAACCGAGTTCTCTTCCCATATGATTTCCGTGAACTATTTTTCCGCAGATAAAATAGGGAATTCCAAGAAGCTTTTCCGCCTCTTCCATCTTGGCTTCCGTAACCATCTGCCTTATGAGTGTAGAGCTTACTTCATATTCCTTATCGAGGCTGACGGTGAGCTTATCTATTATGCTGACATCTATGCCGTTTTCTCTTCCGTACTTTGTCAGAAGCTCCGCATTGCCCAGTCCTTTTTTTCCGAAGGACAGATCCGAACCTGCAGCCATCATTACCGCGCCAATCCTTCCGACTATCAGGTCGCTCAGGAAATCCAAAGGCTCCGTATCCGCTGTCTCTTTGTCAAAAGGATATTCGATCAGGATATCGATGCCTTTTCTCTCAAAAAGAATTCTTTTTTCGGACGGAGTTGTAAGCACTGCACTGTCTCCACCGAAAAAAACTTCGGGTGCGGGATCGAAGGTAAAAACGCACGACTTAAAATCTTCATCCGCATGACTTTTCGCAAACCCGGTTATCTCCATCAAAAGACTTTGATGACCGATATGAACGCCATCGAATTTTCCGATTGCCACACATGAAGGTCCGTTTATATATATATCTTTTGTTCCCGAGATTATTTCCATATTCAGAACATCTTAACCGGTGAAAATAAAACCTGTGCAAAATCAAATTCGTAAACTGCAGCAAAGCTTCCGTCGCAGTGATAGATCCTGAATTCTTTTTTATCGGATGATGAGCTTATATCGGACGGTGCCTGAGTAAAGTCTTCGGGCAGGAGCTTATTTCCGTTCCTAAGTTTCTTCTCGGCTTCATCACTTACGGTGAGTGAAGGAATATCTTCAAACACGGTATCGATGCTCATGAGATATCCCATAAGTTCATCTTCACGACCTTCATCTCTCAGGTTTCTTATATCATCAAGACTGACCGCATTATCAAGAGTAAAGGGACCGACCTTGCTTCTTACAAGTGACTGCATGCATCCGCCGCATCCTAAATCTCTTCCGATATCATCACATAAAGTTCTGATATAAGTTCCCTTGGAGCAGAGAACCTTGATCTTCACAACAGGAAGTGAGATATCCAAAACCTCAATCCTGTGGATTGTAACTTTACGGGATTCTCTCTCCACAACCTGTCCGCTGCGTGCGATGTCGTAAAGTCTTCTTCCGTCTTTTTTAAGTGCGGAATACATGGGAGGTATCTGGTCGATCTCACCGAGATATGCGTTTACCGCATCACGGATCTGAGCTTCGGAGAGACTGCTTACCACATCCGGATCTCCGCCGGTAACTTCACCGGTGATATCCAAAGTGTCGGTAGTCTTACCGAGAAGAAGCTCGGCAATGTACTCCTTATCCCAATCGGTTATCATCCCACATACTTTGGTGGCTTTACCAAGTGCCACGGGAAGAACTCCCGTTGCCATAGGATCAAGAGTGCCGGTGTGTCCGCTTTTTCTCTGGCGATAAACGCCGCGAACAACCGCTACAACATCAAAGGAGGTGTATCCCGCCTCCTTTGAAATGTTAAGTATTCCATTAATTCCGGAATCAGGCATCCTGCTCTTCTCCTTCAGGGGAAGCATCAAGCTGCTTTTCGATATACTTGGAAAGATTGTTTACACAATCATATACGTTACCGCTCATATTGCATCCGGCTGCTCTCGCATGTCCGCCGCCGCCAAACTTCTCGGCGATCTTTGCAACATTTACTTTCTCGGAAGATCTCAGAGAGACTTTGTATTCCTGATTGGCAACTTCATACATGAAGATGGAAACCTCTGCTCCTCTGATATTTCTGAGCTGGGAAACGATTCCTTCAAAATCCTTGCTGACAACACCGTAAAAATCCTGTGTTCTCTTATCGAGCCAGCTTACCACACATCTGTCGTCCATGAATCTGACGCTTTCCATGAGACATCTTCCAAGTATCTGTGACTGGAGATAAGTCTTCTCATAGAAGCATCTCTGGATAAGTGCGGGGAAATTAAATCCGTATTCCATAAGCTCCGCAGCTCTTCTCATGGTATCGGGAGAGGTGCATGAGTACTGGAATACTCCGGTATCAGTAACCATACCGGTATAAATACATTTTGCCACTTCCACATCTACGAACTTTTTGTCAAAAAGAGTATAGAGAAGTTCGCAGGTGGAACTTATATCGGGATCGATCTCGTTGAGATCTCCTACTCCCGTCTTATTGCTCTCGTGATGATCGATGTTGATCTTCTTGGCCGCAGCATCAAAATACTTACCGGGCCCTCCGAGTCTTTCTCTGTTGCAGTCCAGAACGAAATATACATCGTAAGGATCCGCATCGGGAAATTCTCTCTTGATCTCCGAATATCCGATCTCACCGTCAAAGATGGTGGGAATGGGATTTTCCAGATATACATCAACTTCCGCTGAAGGCATTGCATTCAGCAGATACTGTCTGAGAGCAAGGCATGAAGAAATGGCATCGCCGTCAGGTCTTAAATGACCGCTGATGCCTATTCTCTTTGCGCCTTCACATTCTTTTAAAATATCTAGCATTAAATAACCTCTAAACCGGCGAAGGCTTACTGCTCTTCTTCGCCATCATCTACATGTCTTGCTTCGTCATCCGCAACGATCTCATCGATCTTGTGGATCATATCGACACCGTATTCGACGGTTGAATCGGATATGAATGTAAGAAGCGGAGTGTTTCTCATGTTCATACGCATTGCAAGTTCATGTCTGATATAACCCGAAGCCGACTCAAGACCCTTGATGGTCTGATCTCTGTCCTCTTCGGAACCGAGAACGGATATCCATACTTTGCAGGTCTTAAGGTCGGGAGCTACGTATACATCGATGATGCTGGTCCAGGGACTGACCCTGGGATCCTTAACATCACGAATGATGGATGCGAGCTCCTTCTGAACCTCGGAATTAAGTCTTATATTTTTTATACTGTTTTTTCTCACGTTCTGGGAACCTCAACCATTATGTAGGCCTCTACGCGATCCTCTTCCTTGATGGCATCGAAACCGTCAAATACAAGTCCGCATTCGAAACCTTCTTTAACTTCCTTGACGTCATCCTTGAATCTCTTGAGTGATGAAAGAACTCCTTCGTATACGGTGTCCTCTCCTCTGGTAATACGTACCTTGGCACCTCTCTGCATGATACCGTCGAGCACATAAGAACCTGCGATATTTCCGATGGCAGATGCTTTGAAGATCTGTCTGATCTCCGCATGTCCGAGAATCTTCTCTTCGAATACGGGATCAAGCATTCCCTTCATCGCACGCTCAACATCTTCGATAGCCTTATAAATGACATCGTAGCATCTTACATCGACGTTCTCCTGCTCAGCCTTATCTCCGGCTGCGCTGTCGGGTTTGACGTTGAATCCGATGATGATCGCATTTGATGCTCCCGCAAGGCTTACATCGGACTCGTTGATAGCACCAACGCCGCTGTGAATAACCTTAACAACAACTTCTTCATTGGAAAGCTTGAGGAGTGATTCCTTAAGAGCCTCAACAGAACCCTGTACGTCTGCCTTGATGATGATATCAAGTTCCTTGAGATTCTCTTCCTTGATCTTGGAGAAGAGATCTTCAAGGCTCATACGTCCCTGAGTTTCTGCAAGCTTCTGTTTCTTGTTCTCTGCAGTATAGGTATCTGCATAGGACTTAGCCTCCTTATCGGATGCGTGTGCAAGGAATACCTCACCTGCTTCGGGTACTGAACTGAGTCCGAGGATCTCAACGGGAGTTGAAGGACCTGCGGTCTTAAGATTCTCACCCTTATCGCCTCTCATTGCACGAACCTTACCGTGTGCAGCACCGGCAGATACGAAATCTCCGATGTGAAGAGTACCCTTCTGTACAAGAACGGTAGCAACGGGACCTCTTCCCTTATCAAGCTGTGCCTCGATAACGACACCTCTTGCTTTTCTGTCGGGATCGGCCTTGAGCTCGAGTACATCTGCGGTAAGAAGGATCATATCAAGCAGATTGTCGAGTCCCTCACCGGTCTTAGCGGATACGGGAGCAAATACGGTTGATCCTCCCCAATCCTCGGAGATGAGTTCGTACTCGGAAAGTTCCTGCTTAACTCTGTCGATATTGGCTGAAGGCTTATCAATCTTGTTAACGGCTACAATGATTTCTACGCCTGCTGCCTTTGCATGGTTAATAGCCTCAACGGTCTGGGGCATTACGCCGTCATCTGCTGCGACAACAAGGATCGCAATATCCGTTGAATTTGCACCACGCATACGCATTGCGGTGAATGCTTCGTGTCCGGGAGTGTCAAGGAAAGTAATGGACTTGCCCTTAACATCTACGGTATACGCACCGATGGCCTGGGTGATACCGCCGGCCTCACGTGCTGTTACATGTGTCTTTCTGATAGCATCGAGGAGTGAAGTCTTACCATGGTCAACGTGACCCATTACACAGACAACGGGAGGTCTCTCCTTCATCTTGCTGGTATCTTCCTCGTCCTCTTTAAGGAGCTCTTCGATGACATTGATCTTAACTTCGTGCTCGCAGAGAATCTCATACTCCATTGCGATGTTCTCAGCATCTTCGTAGGAGATCTCCTGGTTAACGGTAACGATCTTACCGGTGAGGAAAAGCTTCTTGATGATATCGGAAGCCTTCATCTTCATCTTGGCTGCGAGATCTCCGATGGTGATGGTATCGGGAAGAGTGATAACCTTGATCTGCTCCTCTACTACCTCTTCTACCTTCTTCTCGGGCTTGATGAAGCGTCCTGCCTTCTTGCTGCGTGACAGTTCTTCCTCGTTATAATTTATATCCTTGTGCTTGCTGTTTCTTTCTTCGTTTCTGCGTCTCTGGTCGCGGCCGCCCTTGTTCGATGTAGGACCGTCTGAGGTAAAGATCTTACCTCCGCCAGCACCTTTGCCGTTTCCGAATCCGGCACCCGGTCTGCCATTTGGTCTTTGATTTCCAGCGCCACCAGCAAAGCCCCTGCCAGGAGCTCCAGCGTTAAAACCACCCTTCTGAGGATTCTGCGCCCCCTGGAAAGAGTTCGTGCGCCCTGCCTGATTCTGCCTGAAATTCCCTGTGTTCTGGCCTTTTTCCGAAGTGTTCGCGCCATATCCGTTTCCTCCGCGATATCCGCCTTTGGAACGCTGTCCGGGTCTGTCGTTCATAGAGATCGAACGATTATCTCTTCCGCCCTGATTCTGGTTCTGATTCTGATTCTGCTTGTGATCGTTACCTGCGGGACGGTTGTTCTCCTGAGCAGGTCTTACGTTTTCTGCCTTAACTTCTTTTGCTTCGGTATTTGCAGGAGCTGCAGATGCATTCTGCTCCTGTACCTTATCCTTAGGCTGTTCGTTAACTTCGGGCTTAGGCTTTCTGGGATTCTGGATAGTTCTGGGATCCTGAACCATATTTACCGAAGGAGTATCCGAAGGAGCAGTCAGAGGCTTGATGATCCTTCTGACTTCGGGTCTTCCTGACTGAACGCCGGGACGATTATTAACCTGTCCGGGTCTGGACTGGTTGTATCCGCCTGCTCCCTGCTGGGGTCTTGCAGGCTGTCCGGTATAAGCCTTTGCAGGCTGACTCTGTGTGTTCTGTGCCTGAGGCTTTCCGTTCTTATTGTTAACGATTATGATCTTCTTCCTGGGCTGTGAAGAATCACTTGAACCCTGTGCGGGCTTATTCTCGGACTTCTTCTCGGAAGGAGTATTATTTACCTCGGCGGGCTTTTTCTCTTCCTTGCTCTCTGCAGGAGCCGGCTTAGGTTCTGTTTCAGCCTTTGCTGTATTTTTTGCTCCGAATCTGGCTCTGAGCTTATCGGCCTCTTCATCGGAAACCGAACTCTGATGGGATTTTACTTCCATTCCCATCTCAATAGCGGCAGCAACCACATCGCTGCTCTTTACGCCTAATTCTTTTGCAATTTCATGTAATCTGGGTTTTGCCATTAATTAACATTCCTCCTCAAAAAGCTCAGGTGCCGCCTTCATTATCGCACGACACAATCCTTCATCTTTTACCGCAAGCGCACTTCGCAGGTCTTTTCCCACGGCTTTTCCTAAATGTTCCCTGTCGGAATAGTAAGCATACGGAACCTCGTAGTATTTACACTTATCCGTATACGTTTTCTTAGAACCGTCGGATGCATCACCTGCTATCACAACACACATTGCCGTTCCGTCCCGAATACTTTCGAGAACCTGCGTTTCACCGCCTGCAATGTTTCCGCTCTTTTGTGCGATTCCCAGAAGGGATAAAACTTTGTCCTGCGTAATAACTCCTTCGGCGGTCAGCTTTCCGCCAGTCTTTTTCTGATATATTCGGATACCTCCGAAACGGTATCCTTGGAAACCTGCATCTTGAAAGCCCTGTTAAGCCCCTGCTTTTTGACAGCTTTATCAAGGCATTCTTCATTTAAGCATATGTATGCTCCGCGTCCGTTTGCACGTCCGCTCTCATCTGCCCTGATAATTCCCTGCGGATCTCTGACAATCCTAATCATGGTTTTCTTGTCATGAACTTCTCCGCAGCCGATGCACGTTCTTGATACTTCTGATGCCATTATTTCTCTGTTGCCTCTTCAGCATTTTCTTCAGATGCCTCAAAGCTCTCGTCGAATGCTTCATCCTCATCATCGGAATACTCGTAATCCTCATAACGGAATCCGGGTGCATCCTTAGCCTGTGACTCTGACTTGATGTCAATCTTATATCCGGTAAGACGTGCTGCAAGGCGGGCATTCTGTCCCTCTTTACCGATAGCAAGTGAAAGCTGATCATCGGGAACTACAACCTTGGCAGTCTTCTCATAAGGATCTGCAAATACCGCATTTACGGAAGCGGGAGAAAGAGCATTCTGAACAAGGTTTCCGGGGTTGTCATCCCAGCAAACGATGTCGATCTTCTCATCATTAAGTTCGCTTACGACAGCACCTACTCTGTCTCCGTTCATACCAACGCATGCACCTACGGGATCGACGTCGGGATTGTTGCTCCATACGGCAATCTTGGAACGGCTGCCGGGCTCACGGGCAATGCTTCTGATCTCTACGATACCGTCGGAAATCTCGGTAACTTCGTTCTCAAAAAGACATCTTACAAGCTCGGGATGAGTACGGCTTACGCTGATACGGGGTCCCTTGGGAGTTGACTTAACATCGAGAACGTAAACTTTAAGTCTGTCTCCGTTCTGATACTTCTCACCGGGGATCATCTCTGACTCTGCAAGGATTCCGTCTGCCTTGCCGAGATTGAGGCTTACGTTGCCTCCTACATAATGATTAACGGTACCGGTAACAACATTCTTTCTTCTGCCGGAGAACTGATCAAATACCGCATGTCTCTCCTCTTCACGAATCTTCTGGAGAATTACGTTCTTCGCACTCATTGCTGCGATACGGGTAAGCTCCTCAGACTTTATATCAACCTGTACAACGTCTCCGATCTGTGCTTCGGGCGCAATTGCCTGAGCATCTTCGAGAGAGATATCCTCAAGAGGGTCCATAACATCATCAGCGGTCTCAACAACGGTCTTCTCCGCATAGATACGGTGATCGCCGGTGTCACGGTTGACCTCTGCACGTATGTTCTTGATGTTCTCATTTCTGCCATACAGATTGCGGCAACCTGCAACAAGAGCATTCTCGATAGCTTCGAAGATTGCTTCTCTGTCTATGCCTTTTTCCTTTGCAAGCAGATTAAGACTCTCAATAAGTTCGCTGTTCATTTTGTTTTTCCCTTTTCCCTTTCTGTTATTAAAAATCCAAAGACAGCTTGATCTGAGCGATATCACTTCGCTGCCAGACCGATGTAATTTCTGTTTCAGTATCTTCTATGGTGATGCTCTCCTTGTCGAAGGCTTTCAGAATGCCTGCGATGGATTTGGATTTGATGGAACTTGTTTCATTCTCGCGTATCACCATTTGTTTGTAGAAGGAGATTTCAACGGACTGTCCGATGGATTTCTCAAGATGCCTGTCCTTCGAAAGTGTTCTTCCGAGTCCCGGACTTGAAACTTCCAAAATGTACTGTTCCTCGATCAGTCCCGATTCATCCAGTTTTGTTTCAAATGCACGACTGACGTTCTCACAGTCATCGATGGTTACTCCGCCTTCCTTATCGATGTATGCGCGAAGATATTTTTCATTATTCTCCGTAACATATTCGACATCGTATACCGAAACACCGAAGCTTTCGGTTACGGGAACCAGGAGCTCTTCAGCTTTCGCTGCGATCTGTTCGGCTCTGCCCATAAGCACCCTCCCAACAAACAAGTAAGAGTGGCCGTGTGGCCACTCTTACATCAACTACTTAACATAATGTATACCCTTAATGGGGACGTTGTCAAGGATTATCCGGGCATTTGTTGCCCGGCACCCGAATTTTTCAGGTACTGCTTATAATCCGCATAATCCACAAATCCGGTCAGCTGCTTTATCTCGTCATACCTGTGGAAATACTCCTTGCTGAAGACCACATGGAACATCTTGGGAACTCTCTTGAAGGTTTGGGCTATCGCCTCCTCCGAACCGTATATATGGAAAATCTCATAGTAAGGCAATGCACTGTTTATGAACATCTTCTGAGCGGGAGTTCCTCTGAGGGCAATCTGCCAGCATCCTTTTTTACCGAAAAGGGGCTTTACCAGATATACAGTGCCGTTCTCCGCAACCAGCCAGAATCTGTCCCATTTGTGCATTCCTTTAAGATTGGGAAATTCCTTAAGGACATACGCGGGAATAACCATCTGTATATTTCTTCCCTGCAAAAACTCACGCACTTTGGAAGGTATCTTCGGAGCAACAAAGGGCTTCTTACTGTCGAATCCTCCGAATATTCTCTTAAACAAAGGCTTTACATATATAGCCTCGAAATATTTCACTGCCATATATGCGGTCCTGAACAAACATGCGGACAGGATAATCAGAAGCAGTGATAAGACTACATAAACCGCGGGCATATAAACCGCAAGAAGTATCATAAATCCGATAATCGCAAGTTTTGCCAGAACCCACAGAAACGAAACAAAGGGAACAAAGAAGCAAACCGGCACCATCAGTATATCGAGAAGTGAAAACAGATATCGTACCAGGAAGTAAATGATAAGCGTAACAATAAGAACCAGGAGACATACCAGGGCATTTACACCGTAACCGAGAACCCGCCTTGCACCGGACGCCGCCCTTACCACGCATTTCGGATTGGTATTCATGACCATCTCCGCCATGATGACGATGACCATCATGATACCGTTTACTTTACGTTGGGCTGCTTCTATGGAACATCCCACCGCGTTGGTCTTGCTGAAGGATTTAAGGACCAGTGGAAGTCCGAACCATATGAGAAGAAAAATACAAATATACAGGTTATCGAATATTCCGAATGAAAAACCGGACAATTTCTCAAGCCATGTAATACCGGAACTTCCTCCGATGTTTGCGCCAAGTGATGATACGCACATGATGATCATCATCCATGAAGTATCTATTCCGCCGAAAAGTCCCATGGACATAATGGGCGCAAGAACTTTTCCGAAAGAACCTCCCATGCTCCCGACAATGCCGGTCCCGTCCATATCCGAAGCGTTAACGGATGTCATATCTCCGTAAAAGAGTACCGAAAAAGCAATGCATAGCGTGATGCAAAAAAGAATGTATCTTTTATTCTTATGCCATATCTCGGATAAAATCTGTCCGTATGTCATCTTCTGCCTCCCACAAAAAAACATCGGTATGATCACCGATGTTCCTATAATACCATAGTGACAGTTGGGGACGCTTCTTTTTTGTCATCGAATTCTGACGACAAAATAGAAGCGTCCCCAACTGTCACAATTATACTTTCTTTTTAAGTGCTTCAACAAGCGCTTCGATACATCCGTCTTCGAAGGGGCTTCTTAAGCCGCACTCCTTGAGCATAGGCTCATAGAACTTGGTAGCCGAGAGTTTGCAGATCTTGAGGTAATCCTCAAATGCTCCTCTGAAATCCTCATCCATTCTGACCTTGAACTGCATAGCACAGACGCTTGCAAGTACATAGTCGATGTAATAGAAAGGACTCTGGAAAATATGGCTCTGCTTCTGCCAAAATCCGCCTTCCGAGAAGAAAGGATCTCCGTCGTAATCGAGGTGAGGTCTGTAGGTCTTCTCAAGTTCTTTCCACACCTGCTTTCTCTCTGCAGGAGTCATATCGGGATTCTCGTACACGATATGCTGGAATTCATCAACCATACATCCGTAAGGAACGAAGATAATGGAATCTTCAAGGTGCATGGTGTAGTAATCGTCTTTTCTGTCTCCGAAGAACTTCTCCATCCAGCCATAGGTGAAATATTCCATGGACATGGAGTGGATCTCTGCGGTCTCCATGGTGATGTTGTTATGCTCGGGGATAGGATCGTTTCTGGTAACAAATCCCTGGAACGCATGTCCGCACTCATGGGTGATGACATCAACATCTCCGCTGGTTCCGTTGAAGTTAGCGAATATGAAAGGCGCCTTGTAATCGGGAAGGAAAGTCATGTATCCACCCTGGCGCTTGGTCTTACGTCCGAGTACATCAAAGAGATCATACTCTCTCATGAAATCCATGAACTCACCGGTTTCGGGAGATAGTTCCCTGTACATTGCCTGACCTGCGGCAAGGATCTCTTCGGGAGTTCCAACGGGTGCGGGATTTCCCTGAGTGAAATGCACTTCGTTATCGTAGTGCTTAAGACTGTCAACGCCGATACGCCGGCGTCTCTTCTCATGGATCATGGTAGCAAGAGGAACGAATGCTTCCTTAACCTGCTTTCTGAAGTTCTCTACTTCCTTACGGCCGTAGCTGTTTCTGTTCATTCGCATGTATCCGAGATCGATGTAATTCTCAAATCCCAGCTCACGCGCCTGCTTGGTGCGGTTTGCGACCATCTTGTCATAGATGTCGTCAATCTCATCGGTAACGCTGAGGAAATAATCGCTTACGGCTTTCCATGCGCGCTTTCTTACATCTCTGTCGCAATCGGTTGTGAACTTTCTCATGAGGCTGAGGTTATAATCCTCACCGTCAAAAGGAATCTTTGCGGTTGCGATAAGCTTGGTATAGCGGCTTATAAGTTCATTATCTTCCTGTGCAAGAGATACGATCTTCTCATCAAATGATTTGATGGCAAGCTCCATGCTCTTAAATGCTACAGGTCCGAGTTTCTCTTCAAACTCTTTTCTGAAAGGTGTTTCGTAAAGCACCTTCTTATACTCATTGTCACATGCCATGAGGAGCGGAGTGATCTCATCGTAATAATCGTTTTCCGCATCATAGAATTTATCGGTGGTATCGATATCGTGACGGATTGAAGCAATGGTAAATTCAGTAAAGAAATGCTCTGAAAGCTTGGTTGCTTTCTGATGGATTTCCCATGCCTTTTCGAAGCTGTCTGCCTCTTTAAGCGCTGCGATATATCCCTTGTATTCTTTTACGGTCTTGTCAGAATCAATTCTCTCGTAAGGGAGATCCTGAAACTTCTGCATAAATTAATTCTCCTTGGTCTCTTTGTTTTCCTCAGAGACGTTTTTGTCGTACAAATGGCAGGCACAGAAATGTCCGGGTTCTACCTCCATCATTTCGGGTGCCTTATTCTTACAGATTTCCATACACTTGTCGCATCTGGTATGGAACTTACATCCTGAAGGCGGATTTGCGGGTGAAGGAATGTTGCCCTGAAGGACTATTCTGTTCATCTTGTAATCCGGATCGGGTACGGGTATCGCGGAAAAGAGTGCGGTGGTGTAAGGATGGAGAGGATTTGAATAAATCTTCTCTGTCTCAGCATACTCAACCATGTTTCCGAGATACATAACACCTACGGTGTCTGATATATGCTCAACAACTGACAGATCGTGTGAAATAAACAAATATGTCAGGCCGAATTCTTTCTGAAGTTCTCTGAGCAGGTTAATGATCTGCGCCTGAATCGAAACGTCAAGTGCAGAAACTGGCTCGTCACAGAGAATGAAATCGGGATTAAGAGCAAGAGCTCTTGCGATACAGATTCTCTGACGCTGTCCGCCGGAGAACTCATGAGGGTAACGGTTCTTGTGCCACTCCTGAAGTCCGCACGCTTCCATTACTCTGGTAACGTAATCGTCAAGTTCTTCCTTGGGAACTATTCCATGCTCTCTTACTGCCTCAGCGATGATCTCACCGACAGGAAGTCTGGGAGAAAGGCTTGAATAAGGATCCTGGAAGATGATCTGGATCCTGGGACGAAGCTTTCTTAACTCTTCCTTGGAGAGCTTGAAGATATCCTGTCCGTCAAAATAAACCTCTCCGTCAGTCTTCTCCTGAAGTCTTAAGATGGTTCTTCCGGTTGTTGACTTACCGCATCCGGACTCACCTACAAGGCCCATGGTGGTTCCCTTTTTGATGGCAAAGGAAACACCGTCGACTGCCTTTACATTACCTACGGTCATCTTAAAGAAGCTTGATTTGATGGGGAAGTACTTCTTCAGATTCTTGACTACAAGAAGATTTTCACTATCCTTTTCAGCGCCTTCGAAAGGCATCTGATCTTTTACTTCGCTCATTTTAAAAGCTCCTCTGCATTCACGGTCTTGGGGTATCCGATAACTTCGCCTTCTTCAAAGAATCTGTAGCAGGATACGAAGTGTGTATCGGAGATCTTGATCTCAGGGGGATAATCTCCTCCTGCTTCTCCGACTTTTGCCTTACATCTCTCGCACTGCATATTGCAGCGATCGCGGAAGTAACAATAGTCGGGCATATCAACGGGGTTAGGTACGTTTCCTTCAATGTTGTAGAGTGAATCAACCTTCTTACCTACAACGGGTTTGGACTTCATAAGTCCGATGGTATAAGGATGTGCGGGATGATGGAAAATATCATCTGCGGTACCTTTTTCAATAACGCGTCCCGCATACATTACTACTACGTAATCCGCCATGCTTGCTACAACTCCAAGGTCATGGGTGATGAGCATGATGGATGAATTGATCTTGTTCTTAAGACCTGCAAGAAGGTCAAGGATCTGAGCCTGAATGGTAACATCAAGAGCGGTGGTGGGCTCGTCTGCAATGATAAGTTCGGGGCTGCATGCAAGTGCGATCGCGATCATTACACGCTGTCTCATACCGCCGGAAAGCTCGTGAGGATACATCTCATAAACGCCTTCTTTATTGGCGATACCTACCATCTCAAGCATCTCGAGAGTACGGGCTTTGATCTGCTCTTTGCTCATCTCGGGATTATGAAGCTCGAGAACCTCGTTAACCTGCATTCCGATCTTGAATACCGGATTGAGGCTGGTCATAGGCTCCTGGAAGATCATGGAAATTCTGTTTCCGCGGATCTCCTGCATCTTGGCGGTAGGAGTGTTTACGATATTGTATGCGGTGCCGTCACCTAAGTTAAAACGGATTTCTCCACCTACAGTCTGTCCGCTGGGTCTCTGAAGAAGCTGCATGAGAGAAAGGCTGGTAACACTCTTTCCGCATCCTGACTCTCCTACGACTCCGACGGTGGAACACTTGGGGATATTAAAGTTGATTCCGTCAACTGATTTTACGACGCCTACATCGGTAAAAAAGTAAGTACAAACGTTGTCGAACTCAACAACATTGTTCTCGTCCTTCATCTTGGTTGTATAAAGTGAAGGATCCTTCTTGGCATTTGCTCTGTCAGCTTCCAGCTTCTTGGTCACCTTGCGATTGAACTTGGTGATCTTTCTGGACTCTTTAGCAGATATGTAAGAAGAATTATTCTCCTGCTTATTCTCTTCTACTTTCTCTTTGTTATCAGCCATGACAAACCTCTTAAAAAGCTTTTTACTGTTATCTCTTGGACTTAGGATCGTATGCGTCTCTTAATCCGTCACCTACAAAGTTGAATGCTATAACGGTAAGACAGATAAGAAGACCAACGGGGATCCATATATGCTGGTAATGAGCCATCGCAGTTGCGGATGAAACGGAGTTGATGATGGTTCCCCATGTAGCAAGAGGATGCTTAACACCAAGGCCGAGGAATGAAAGGGTGGACTCGGTAAGAATGACTGAACCCATACCCATGGTTGCGATGACGATCAGCTGAGGCATTACGTTGGGAATAAGGTGTCTGAAGATTCTCTTACGAACCCTGATTCCGGTTGCCTCTGCAGCTACCATGAACTCCTGCTCGCGAAGTGAAAGGATCTGGCCGCGCACCATACGTGCAACACCTGCCCATCCGAGGAATCCAAGGGTTGCCATCATGATGACGAGTCTGAGATAAGTGTCCATTCTCAGTGAGTCCATGGTCGCACCAAGGATGATCATGATGGGAAGTGAAGGCAAACAGTAGAAAATATCTACCAGTCTCATGATGAGGTTATCTACCCATCCGCCGTAGTATCCTGCAAGACCACCCATGATAACGCCGAGGATGATCTCAAGGAATACGACTACGAAACCTACCATAAGTGATACTCGTCCGCCGTACATAACTCTGGCAAGAACATCGAATCCGTCTCCGTCTGTTCCGAGGATGTGCTCCTTGGAAGAAAAAGCGAACATATCGATGACATATATTACCTGGTCGCAGTTGATGACATATTCTCCGGTATCTCTCTTGGTGATGGTAAGTTCTGCCTGAGAGTACTGAAGATTTCCTTCTTCGTCATATACGTAAAGTCCGTTCTCATCCTGATAAGGAAGGTCATAAACCAGAGTTCTGGTCTTCTCACCGTTCTCGGACATTTCAAGTACAAGCTCTTCGATCTCTTTTTTCAGATCGTATTCAATACTGTCTTCACCGGAGTATCTCTTAACGGAGAAAGTGGATAGTTCTGCAATCTCCTTACCGTCTCCATCCTTAAGGATGATCAGTCCCTCGGATTCGCCAACCTTATAAGAAGTTCCGTCAACATCAAATGATTTGCCGTCGGTGATGTGAAGAAGTGTATTTGCCTTAAGTGAATCTGAGATCTTAACATCTGTGGTAATGGCGTTAAAGGTGTATCTGGTATATACCATCGCAGTCTTTTCGCCTGATGCGGAATATGCATCAAATCCGGAATTTGTCTCCACGATATAATATGTCTTTCCGCCTGCGGTGAATGAATAAGCTTTCTTGTCTGCAGCTTTCTCAAATGCATCCGCAAAAGCTTCGGGAAGCGAATTGTCAAAAAGAACTACGCCGTCAAGCTCTGAATAAATGTTGTAAGACTTGGCAACGTCCTTCTCATATGTGTATCTGACACCTTCATATGTGAATGAACCGCCGGTTCTGCTGAAGTTCTTAGTAAGAGCTTCAAGAAGACCTTCTATCTCCTGTCCGGTGAAACTGATCTTACCGCCTACCATGTCGTAGACACCGACGAGTGCACTTCCTTCACCCACTGAAGCAATCTTGGATGCGTTTACCGATGCAAGTACAAAGACATCGTCATTTACTCTGTTTAAGAGGAATGAACCGTCGTCCGTTGCAATGATCGCGGAATCCTCATCAGCTGCGATAAGGCTCTTGGCCACGCTGTTAACTGATGTGGTCGCAGATCTGGGAACCGATATATCGCTTGAAACGTTATATCCGGTATAGCTGGTAATCTCCTTGGCCAGTCCGTAGTTTATATTCTGAGAATCATATTTGTAGAAAATCTCCTTCTGTCCGCAGTGATAAAAAAGAGGACCCAGGAAAGAGAATACAAACATTATGATCAGAAGAACGCTTCCGAATACTGCAAGGCGGTTTCTGATAAATCTCTTGAAAACCTGTCTTCCGGGAGAAAGAACCTTAACGCGGGCAACGTCATCAAGTCCGACTGTTCCCTGCTTATCGCCTTTTCCGGCCTTCGCTTTTAATATTTCATTCAGATTATATGAAGCCATGTCTCTATAGATTCCTTTTCAATAATTATCAACTCAGGCGCACTCTGGGATCAACCGCAGCATAGAGCAGATCGGAGATCAGGTTTCCGAGAAGTGTCAGCACCGAAATAAATGCAAGGTAGAACATGATAAACGGAATATCCGCCTGTGTCATTGAATAGTATGAAGCATAGCCGATTCCTCTGATACCGAAGAGTGTCTCGGTAATAAGCGCTCCGGAGAAAAGTCCGGGGAGCATTCCGCCAAGCATGGTTACAAGAGGAATGAGTGTATTTCTGAAAGCGTGCTTTCCGATAACTTTCTTTTCGGGAACGCCCTTCGCACGAGCGGTTCTGATGTAATCGGAATTAAGAACTTCCAGCATATTTGTACGGGTATAGCGCATAAGGCTTCCGATACCGATAACGGTAAGAGTTACGGCAGGAAGTGCGAAGTGCTTCGCTAAATCCAGGAATTTTCCAAAAGTAGATAAAAACTGATAATCACGTCCCTGCATACCGGTGAGATCAACCCATCCGAGTTTGACCGCAAAGACATATTTAAGAAGGGTCGCCAGGAAGAATGTAGGTAACGAAATACTTACCATGGCGACAACGGTGGTGAAGTAATCCGTAAAGCTGTATTGTTTTTTGGCCGCTGTGATTCCAAGCGGTATTGCGATTATAACTTCAAAGATAAAAGAAACCAGTCCCAGTGCAAAACTGTACCAGACCGTATTATTGAACTTCTCAAGAACGGGGACAGTCCACTGCCAGCTGTCTCCCCAGTTTCCGCGGACAGCGCTGCTAAGCCAAACGAAGTATCCCTGTACCACGCCCTTATCCATTCCGTATTGTGCGTTAAGATCCGCAAGCCACTCGGTATAGCTCTTGGTAGCTCCGGGACGGGATGCGAGTTCTCTTGCCTTCGTCTCAACAAAGCTCGTGGGCATGTTATACATCAGCACGTAGATGAGAAACATGACGAAGAAAAGAATAAGTACGCTGTACAATAATCGTTTGATTATAAACTTAGCCATTTTAAAAATCCTGCCTTCTAAAACCGGATATTGGGAGGAGGCGAGTGCCTCCTCTCATCCGGAAAGTTATTCTAAAGAATTATTTTGCTTCCATAGTATGGATCTCTGCATACCATACCCAATAAGGAGTCATATCCTGAGGGATGGTAGCAATGTCAACACGCTCGGTAGAGAAGGTGGTGCAGTTCTTTCTCTGATAAAGAGGAAGCTCGCAGCCCCAATCCATGATGATCTCCATTGCCTCTTTGTAGATAGCCTTTCTCTCTTCGGTATCAGCGCTCTGACGTCCTGTTCTGATAAGCTCATCGAGATCTGCATCGTCTACAGCATAGTGGTTGGAGTTGGTTCCGTTGCCGTGTGCATTTGCGCTGGAGTAAACCTGAGTCATATCGGGATCTACGGTTGCCTGCCATGCAGCTGCCCACATCATAGCGGTGTTGGACTCAAGTGCATTGTTCCAAACTGAAGTTCCTACGTCGTTAACCTGAAGCTTGATTCCCATGCTCTCAAGTACTTCGGATGCTGCTACAGCAACGCCGTATGCAGGGTGATCCTGCTGTCCCTGTCCGGGGATCATTACTTCGTAAGTCTCGGTGAAATCGGTGAACTGGCCGGTAGCTTCATCATAGTTGAATCCTGCTGCCTTGAAGAATCCGATTGCAGCTTCCTTAGCTGCCTCATAACGCTGCTCCTCGTTCATTGAAGCATCGTAAATTGCATTTCCGTCTACATCTACAGAGTAAGCGGTAACATATCCTTCATCTGCAGGCTGAGGTGCTGCCCATGAAGTGTTGGAGATAGGATACTGGATAACAGATGCACGATCTCCGTAGTAAGAATTGATAACGGTATCACGATAAACTGAGAAGAGGGTCATGAATCCCTTACGAAGATTCTTGGAAGCCTCTGAAGCGGGATCTCCGCCTACGTTTACAAGGTCAGCGTTAATTCCGAGATATCCGTATCCACGGTAGTCAACAAGAACGGTGGTGATGCTGTCGCCTACAAGTTCTCCGTTGTTAGCGTCCTTGATAGCCTTAACTACATCATCGCTGATGGTAGGAACCGCAATGTCGAAAGATCCGGTTACGATACCGGGAACATAGTCGGAATCAACAGACTCCTGAAGAAGGATGTAAGTGGTCTTAGGCTCGCCTTCATAATAGTAGGGGTTAGCCTTAAGAGTAACAACACCGTTTGAGTATCCCTCGAAGGAGTAAGGTCCGCATCCGAGAGGCTCTGTATTCTTAGCCTTTACTCCGGAAAGGTCACCCTTTACGAAGCCGAAGCTGTTGTTGTCATAATCATAAAGAGAAGTATCACCATAGTAGTGAAGAGGAGCGATGGGGAACGCCATGTTGTAGATAGCGGTAGCATCGTACTCGGTCATGTGAACGGTGAGGCTGTGATCGCCGGTCTTCTCTATACCTGAGATATTCTCAGCAGCTTCTCCGGTAGAAACACCGGTCTCATACTCTGCGCCAAGAGCAGCGATGGTGAGCTGAAGTCTGGTAGAACCTGCGGACTCAACAGACTCAGCTTCCTCAGCAGAATCATAAGAAGCTACGATGGTATCCCAAAAATCCTGAGCGGTTGCATCAGCTTCAAGCTCGAATCCCCAGTTTGCAGCGCAGTCAGCTACAGAATCATCTGCTGAGTTGTATCCGTTAGCGATACAGTAATCAACGATCTCCTGAGCAAAGTCAGCGCCTGCGTTGTTATTATAGTAATCCCAGAATGCATTGTACTGATCCTCGGTGTAGAGGTCGGTATCTGCATATCCCTCTTCGCCTGCTGCGAAGATAACGTTTCCTCTGGAATCCATACCTCCACGGTACTCGGACATTCCTTCGATGGGAAGTGCATAAATGGTAGACTGTCCGTCGTAAGTAGGATCGCACATTACATAAATGGTGAAGATTACATCATCGATGGTTGCGTCAACACCGTCAGAGAACTTAACGCCCTCTTTCATGGTAAGGTTATAATCTACAGATCCGTCAGCGTTCTGAACGACTTCAACATCGCCCATTCCCTTGTACTCATAATCGGAACCGTTGTAAGTTACGATCTCACCTTCGATACCGTTGTTGATAACTGCGCCGCCACGGTCAGCTGCAAGCAGTGCTCCCTGAGTAAGGTCAACAACTTCCTGATCGTAAGCAGTGGTAACAAAGAAAGGGCTGAACTTCTGACCAAATGTTGATGTTGCATAAACAAGTGTAGAATCCCCCTCCGAGGTCTGGGCAGGCTCGGTAACATCGCCTTCCTGTCCCTGCTCCTGCTCGGTCTCAGTATCGGGAACGTCCACATTCGCGCTGTTCTGGCAGCCTGCGATCATGGAAAGCGTCATTCCGGCTGAGAGAAGCATAGCCATTAATTTCTTGCTTTTCATTTTTTCTAATCCTCCTATAAGCATTTCTTTCGACATAAGATCGAAATATAACACATCCGCTATGGATGATTGTTATTTGTTTTCCTTTGCCTCGGCGCAGCCCTTAGCTTTACCTATTAATATAGAAAAAACAAATATAAAAATCGTGCTTACGGTTATACATGTATTCAGGAGTTCAAATCCGTTCTTTACATGCCATACGATCTGAGAGACCGAAGATACGAATGAAAAGATCGTATTCAAAAGTGCCCATATGGCTATTCTCTCAAACCCGTGCTTGGTATCCTCTCTCTTAAGAGGTTCCTTCGCGGTAAGGAAGGTGACAAATCCCATTATTAAATGTACGTCTCCCAGCAGACACATGATAAGCGGCGCTGAAGTGTACCAATTGTGCATAAAAGGATCGGATATCAAAAGAGGTATCATGGTGAAAACAATATCCATCAGAATGAATACACCTAAAAGATATCTTGCCTTCTTTCTTATCTCCTCAGGCAGGACATAATAAAAGTCAGGGCCTTTGTAACGGGCTTTTTTCTTAAGACGCCCCTTCTCATCCCTGATAAATTCTACCTCATAATCGGAAGTGCGTTCTTTTATCCTCTCCGAGTCCATAACATTAAGACTATATCACAAAATTTTTTCCAGAAAAGTCAAAAATTTGCCGCTCGTGGCATTTTCGGAAACTTACGAAAACGTTTTGTATAAAAATTCATTTTAAATGCCGTTAAAATAAGCAGTATGCATTTTGAAATGGAAACTATGATTAAATTATTTTTTTGTAAATTTACCAACTTTTCAGTATACATGCAAATGGGGACAGTGTCCCTACGGAAACTGTCCCCATTGACCAAATATGCAGGTACTAATATAGCGCAGAATCATCGATTTTGCAAACATTTTTAAATCCCGTACAGCTCATGACAAATCGCAGTTCCGATGTAACATTATTAAGGAACTTCTCTACGCCGGGAATTCCTTCTTTTTCCAGAGAGGGCATCATGGATCTTCCTACCGCCGCTCCGTCCGCTCCGAGGGCCAGTGCCTTATATACATCCGATCCGCTCTCGATACCGCAGTCGACAAATATTTTTACATCTTTGTCTTTAAGAGCCTCTTTTATCTCAGGAAGGATCATCATGGGCGGTACCGCATAAGGAAGACGTCCGTGGTGGTGGCTTACGATGATTCCTTTTGCCCCTATCTCGGCACATTTAAGTGCATCGGCCACGCTAAGTACTCCTTTTACCACGAAAGGGAGCTTGGTCGATTCAACATAAGACCTGAGCATATCGGTGGTCTGAACCGCCATCTCCTCTCCCACGACCACATCGAGTCCGTTCTCGCCGAAGATGTGATCTATATCCATTCCGATACCGAAAGCCCCGACGCTTTCTGCATATGCGAACTGATCACGAACCTTTCCGTTATCCGCATAAGGTTTTACGATCCTTACAGTCCTGGCGCCGGTATCTGCGATCTTTTTAAACATGTCGTTTTCCATCATGCCGCAGAAGTTTAATATGTTGCAGTTCTTTGCCGCGATGGAATACTCTTCAAGTCCCGAAAGCTCTCTTCCGTTTAACCGGCCGATATGTGAAAATGCCGGAGTCAGAACCGGGCTGTCAAATTTCTCTCCCCAAAATTCAGCAGAGGTATCCGCCACCACGGAATCGATGAGTCTTTGCTCGAAGTAAATGGAATCCATATACCTCGCAGTGATCTCATTTGCATCAGACATTCTTGTATAAGCCATTTAATTCCTCCCTGAGATATCCCATGAACATGATGTATTTTTCATCGGAATCAAGATGCTCGAGAATTACGGGCATATCATGATCTATGGCATCCATTTTTTCCACGTAATGTCTTAAAGGAAATTCTCCGTCGCCCGGGCCGCACTCTTCAAGTCTGAGAGTATACGAGCTTCCCAGATGAACATCCTTAATATGACAGCTCTTTATACGATCGCCCAAAAGTTCTGCGCACTCATCCACAAATTCATCCGCATGGAAATATCTGTCGGCGGAATTGATCATGTTGATGATATCCATATGAACGGCAAATCTGTTCCGGTCCACATCTTCGATAAGTTTCAGATAATCCTTGGGACCCGTAGGAATCATCCAAGGCATGGGCTCAAGGGTAAAATATGTATTCTTGGGATTGGCACGGTCGATTACCTCTCTTACCATGGCTACGGTTTTGTCCCATGCATCCTTTGTAAAGTTTTCTTTATAGCCTCCGTCCCAGATACGTCCGAAAGAACCTGCGACATTAACCGCACATCTTGCCCCGAGAAAGTCCGCAAGGCGAAGCTGCTCTACGCAATAATCCATATTTGCTTTTCTTTCATCCGGATCCGCTGCCAGCGCATTTCTCCATATACCCACTTCGGCAATGGTCAGTCCTGCTTTTTCCGCTGCGTCTTTATATGCGATTATTTTGCTTTCCGGTTCATTACTCTGAACAGGAAAAACAACGGTTGAACATCCGAGTTCTACCTGCTTATCGGCCCATTCTTCCGGTGAGCTATGGCGAAGTGGCGATGAAGTTCCGAGTCTCATATTATTATTCTCCTAGATGACAAAATAAAACATCCCCTCTGTTATCACTAAACCATCTCTTTAGCTTTATCTACGGCTGCGATAACGCGGTCACACCAGGCATCGAATTCAGGATCTTCAACCTGACATTCGGGATGTGACAATACATAATCCAGGGCAATCCTTACGCCCATATCGAATCTCACATTGGTGGCCATATCGGGTACCACTCTCTTTAACTTACTGTTATCGAATATAACGGATACGGATTTATCTCCAAGGAGTGATCCGGTGAAATCAAATCCGTACTTATCGCCTGCAGCACGCAGAAAATCCGTTGATACATGATATGCATGCAGCTCAACCCCAAGAGCATCCGCTATGGTCCTGTAGATCTGATCCCAGGTAAGAGCTTCATCGGAAGTTATCTGGAATGCTTCACCGATGGCGTGTCTGTTACCCATAAGTCCGGTATATCCGATTGCGAAATCTCCGTTCCAGGTAAGAGTCCAGAGGCTTGAACCGTCCCCCTGTATGATAACGGGCTTACCTTCCTGCATTCTCTTGATAACCTGCCAGAAACCCTTCTTACCGTGAACTCCAAGAGGAACGTTTCTCTCATCATATGTATGACTTGGACGGACTATGGTTACGGGGAAGCCTTCCTCTTTGTATTTTTTCATGAGGAATTCTTCACACTCTATCTTATCTCTCGAATACTGCCAGTAGGGATTTGCAAGAGACGTTCCTTCGGTGATGATATAATTGGCAGCCGGCTTATGATAAGCGGATGCGGAACTGATGTATATGTACTGCTTGGTTTTATCTTTAAAAAGTCTGTAGTCTCTTTCAACCTGCGATACATGGAATCCTATGAATTCGCATACACAATCAAAAGTCATATCCCCGATCTTTTCAAGGACCGCGGACTCATCGTTCACATCACAAACTATGCTGTGAACCGAGTCCGGAAGTACGTCATTTCTGTTACCCCTGTTTAATACCCATACTTCCCAGTCAAGATCGTTAACCAGTCTCTTAACTATAGCGGTACTGATAGTGCCTGTTCCCCCAATGAACAACGCTTTCTTTTTCATGGAAATACCCTCCCTGTTTAAAAGCCTATCTCATTAAGCACGGTATCGATGAGCTTTGCGTTCTTGATTGAAAACTCCGGTGTGATGTGAGGCTTTTCGCCGTTTAAAATACATCTTCCCAGCTGCTCGATCTCAAGTTTGTAATTATGAGGAACGGATACTTTTCTCTCCGTAACTCCATCGGAAGTATAAATGCTGTAACTTACATCGCCTTCCTGATTGTATTCGACATCGGAACGGATGCTTCCCTTGCTTCCGTGAATGAAGAGTCTGTCGAATCTGGAATTGGTATTTTCACCGAGGATCATTCCGATATTGAAAGAAGCTCTCACCCCATTCTTGAATCTCATGATGGCTGCGGTATTAAAGTCGACACCGAGATCTGAAAATTCCGCAACAGCTTTAACAAGTTCGGGTTCGGAATCAATAAGAGTAAGAATCATGGTAGTGCAATAGCAGCCGAGGTCATACATTGCACCGCCACCAAACTCCTTGTGAAGACGGAAGTCTTCTTTGTACCCCTGTGTGATAAATGCGGATTCGATATAATCCACATCACCGATGATACCGCTGTCGATATCTTTCTTCAGACTCCCCACATAAGGACTGTGGAGATATGCATAAGCCTCCATGAGATATACACCGTTTTCCTCGGCGGTCTTGTACATCTCTTCGGCTTCACGGGCATTTAATGCAAGAGGCTTTTCGCAAAGAACATGTTTCTTCGCCTTAAGAGCCTCCGTAACCCACTTAAGATGTATATCGTTGGGAAGGGGAATATAAACTGCCTGCACATCGGGATCGGCTATCAGCTCGTCATAACTTCCGTATGCTTTCTCAAAACCGAATTCCTCCTTGTACTTTGCAGCCTTCTCCGGATTTCTGCCTGCAATAGCGTAAAGCTCTGCATTATCCGCTTTCTTTATTCCGGGGATGGTAGCCCATCTTGCGATATTTGCGGTTCCTATGATTCCCCATTTGATCTTATCCATTTAAGACCTCCCGTCTTCTGTGTCGCATCTTATCGTAAGACGCACCTGCTGTTTTATTTTGCAAGAAGTTCCTCTACCGCTTTTCTCACATCGTCCATATCTACGGTAGGCTCGAATCTTGCAACAACTTTGCCTTCTCTGTCTACCAGGAACTTGGTGAAATTCCACTTGATATATGCCTTGTCGCCGAAGGCTTTGTTGTTCATGTCGGTGAACTTCTTCAGAGCTGCATTTTTGATTCCCTTGCCGAATCCTTCAAAAGGCTTGTCGGTAGCAAGATATGCAAATAGAGGATGTGCTGTCTCTCCGTTAACATCGATCTTGGCAAACTGAGGGAATTCGGTTCCGAACTTCATGGTACAGAACTGATGAATCTCTTCTTCATCTCCGGGTGCCTGGTTTGCAAACTGATTACAGGGAAAATCCAGAATTTCAAATCCCTTGTCTTTAAGATCTTTGTACATAGCCTCAAGTGGCTCATAGTGAGGGGTAAATCCGCATCCTGTTGCGGTATTTACGATAAGAAGTACTTTTCCTGCGTACTCATTTAAGCTTACTTCGTTACCGGTTCTGTCCTTAACGGTAAAATCGTATACTCCTGCCATATTGTTCTCCTTTGTTTAATCGAGTTTTTCCATGTTCGCAAGTGCTTTGTAAGTAAGCGCGTAAAGTGTTTTGAATTCTTCTTCTGTCAGTCCGACTTTTGCGGCAATCTCACCGGGAATGTGAACGGCTTTCGCCTTAAGTTTCTTCCCTTCTTTGGTAAGGCTCAGAGTAAGAAGCCTCTCATCCTCCTCGGAACGTTCCCTTGATATGTATCCCGCAAGTTCAAGTCTCTTAAGTACGGGAGTCAGTGTGCCGTAATCGAGATGAAGGCACTCTGCAAGATCTCTTGATGATGCCTTCTCCTTCTCCCACATGACCATCATTACGATGTACTGGGTATAAGTAAGGTCAAGTTCCTTAAGATAAGGGCCGTACTGTCTTACCAGTTCCTTTGAGCAGGCATAAAGCGGAAAACAAACCTGATTGCATAATTTAAGCCTGTCAAAGTCATTACCTTTTTTCATTTACGCTTACCTCATATCACTTTTGAACAATTTACTTGTGCAAAAGTATTCTATGAAATCTTTTAAAAGGAGTCAATTAAAACTTTATAAAAAACTATTCTCTGGTGATCTTATATTCGTAGAACTCGCCGGGATTAAGTATCACATCGGCAGTCATCTCGGCAGAAGGCTTAAGATCGTAGTGCAAAGTTTTCTTCGTAAGCTCTAACTCTTTGATGCCATCCTTGGTCCAAGGCGCAAAGTACTGAGTGAGTTTTACATTTTCACTTTGAATATGAATAGTCGCATGCACGGGATGAGCATGATCCGTTACATGTGCATAGAGGATAAAAGTATCATTGTCATAATGGAATATGGATACATTCGGAGCAGTGACATATATTCCGTCATAATTGAATTCGTGCTTAACCGCATCCATGGCCCATCCGGGAATCTTGGACAGATCCGAGGGATTCTCGGGGATATTGATAAGGAACATCTTTCCTTTACCGTATGTATCCTTAAGGAAAAGCGTAGAATGATACTCTCCCGCACCTCCGTTAAGAAGTGACCATGAAAGATTGTTTGAATGCTGAATATCCGCAAAAAGAACAGGGCTGACATCTTCCATATATCCTGCGGGATCGTCGGTCTTATAGTATCTGGTGACATTAAGCTTTCTTCCGGTCAGATATGCGCTGCTAAGCTCTCTCCACTCATCTTCGGGAGACTTAGTCATAAAGCCGGGAGTTACGAATACTTTTCCGCCGGATGTCAAAAATCCCTTAAGCTTTTCGAATATCTCCTTATCATAAAGAGAACTTTCGGTCACCAGAACACTTCCATCTTCCGGGAATACGGTCGTGGGATAAAGAGCGATACCCTGCATCCCGAGGAAATCCTCTACATGATTCTCTCCCTGCGAAGCATAGGGAATATATGCGGGAATGCCCACAGGCTTTCCCGTCTTATCAAGCATCCTGTCAATCCTCGCAAACTGAAGTCCGAGAGGTGTGACGAGTTTGTTTTCATACAGATCCGTCCACTGGAAAAGAGTGATCTCTTCCGGTTTTGCAAATGCAGACAAATATCCCTGCTCGAGATAATCATCTACAGGCCAGCACTGATATGTATCAAACCAGGTTCCCTGATTGCGTCCGTTTGAAGCATCATCCATCCATCTGGGAAGACTGTAGCTGAGATAAGTGGGAAGATGCTGATCCTGATATGCACTCGCTCTTGTCTCAGTTCCGGTATAAACCTTATCGAAAATATCTTTCTCCACGTCAGGTCTGTATCCGGTGGCATGGTAAGACTCACGCCAGTTGGGGAACTTGATGATCATCTTAATCCCGGGATTGATCTTCTTTGCGGGACCTACAATCAGATTCTCGGAAACATCCTTCATGAGGTCTCTTCTGAAATCAACCCATGATCTGTCGCCCTTCGCCTTGATACATTCGTTGCAGGTACAATTGGTGAAATAAAAGTCATCGAGAATGACTTCATCAAAAAGCTCTGCGCAATACTCGGAAACCTTCTTTACATGCTCACGCATCTTTGGATTGGTGTAACAGAATGTTCCGAAAAGCCTCTGCTTATCTTTGTCTTCATCCGAAAGATCGGGAACAACGGTAGTAAGACCGCCGGATACTTCCACATTTCTGTCTCTGAAAAACTTAGTGATCTCACGTATCTTGTCCTTCTCTACCCAGTGAGATCCTCTGTAAGGCTCCAGATAAACTTTATCGATGCCTACATATTTCTCGATAAAGTCATACTGCTTTTCAAGAGTTTCCAAATCCATGTTCTGAAGGATCGCCGAAACGCAGTATACAGTTACCTTGAAGTTATTAAAATGTCCCATGAAGTTTGTTCCTCCATCTTCCATGAATTATCGTTTCTTCAGCTGATTCCGCAGCTTCTGATTTTTCTCCCGCAACCAGCGGAGACAAATATTTGTTAAGAGCAAATGCATTAACTGCCAGTGCTCCTATCCACGCGCTTATCTCGGCATAAGCAGTTGCCTTGAATCCGAGTCTGCTCATTAAAAATGATATCACGAAAATTCTCAGAAACATTTCAAGTATTCCGGATGCCATGGGAAGCATGGGCTTACCCATTCCCTGCACACAGTTTCTCACAACGAAGAGAACATCGACAAATATCATCATAATGCCGCATCTGGGAAGGAACATGCACGCCAGACGGATCTGGGCGCTTCCCTGCAAAAGAATCCGGGCAAGAAAGCCGGGGAAGAACACCATGAGCGATCCCAGCAGAAGATAGGTTATTCCGGCGATGGATAAAGTGACTTTAAGTCCGTCTCTTATCCTTACAAACTCACCGGCACCGTAATTCTGTGAGGTATATGCGCTCATGGCATTACCCGCGGTTGATGCAGGATTCATGAAGAGATTGAGGTATTTGCTGCAAGCCGCATAAGCTGCGGTATATACGACACCGTAGCCGTTTACGAAATATTGAACAACCATGCATCCCACCGCAGTGATGGAATTCATGAATGCCATGGGAAGTCCGTTGGCAAGAAGTTCAAAGAAGATCTTGTTTTCATTTTTGAAATGTTCTTTCTGCAGATGAATAACAGGAATCCTGCTGAGTCTGTAGATACAAAAAGCAGCGGAAATAACCTGAGCCACTATGGTGGCAATTGCAACGCCTTCTACGCCCATGCCCATTCCGAATATGAAAAAGCAGTTCAAAGATACATTAAGAACCGAGGAAATAACTATCGCCTTAAGAGGAGTCTTACTGTCTCCGAGAGCTCTTAATACCGCAGCGCTGACATTGTAACAGATACCGGAAGAAAGTCCTCCGAAGATGATATACCCGTATTTCAGGCTGTCTGCCATGATGATCTCATCGGTCTGAAGAAGCCTTAAAGCATGGGGCAAAAACGCCACGCTGAATACGGATAAAAATACAGAAATAACTATACCCAGCTCAATAACTCCCGCCATTCTGTGCTTGAGAGCTTCGATGTTACCGGCACCGTAACTCTGTGCTATCAGAACACCGAATCCATTGGCAATACCGAATGAAAAACCGACTATCAGAAAAAAGAGTGATCCCATATTTCCTACTGCGGCGAGGGCATCGTCACCAAGTCCCTGTCCTACGATCCAGGTGTCGGCAAAATTATAAAACTGCTGAAGCATACTGGTCATAAGAAGGGGCCAGTAAAACGACAGTATCAGCTGTGCGGGCTTTCCGGTTGTAAAATCAGTCTCGCGGCTTTTCATAATTATTCGTCCTTTCCTGCCCTCATTCTATTCCGTATGCATTTTATATAGAATTACTTATTTGTTGAGTTTTGCCCATTTTTTGTTATTATAGAGATATGAATAAAACGACTCAGGAAACAATACATTTTGATCATCCTTCTTCGATTTCGATAACCGGTGATGAGACACCTGAGATCTACCCTCCTCATTGGCATAATGCGGCGGAATTTACCGTTGCGCTGAAGGACGGATGCAAATACAAAGTCGGAGATACCCTGTATAAATTAAACGCAGGGGATATTCTGCTGGCCTGGCCCGGACAGATTCATGAGACTGTCAAGATTCCCAAAAAAGGGGCCATGTTCATTCAGTTCGCCTCTATAATCATAGAGAACAATATGGACCTGTTATCTGTATCCAGATTCCTGTATGACTGTAACTACATATCCGCCCGGGAAGAGCCTGCCCTTGCCGAATTCATAGCGGACAGGATATTTGAAATTGACAGGATAAGGAAATCCAACGATCTTTTTGCGGAATCAAGAAGCAAGGGATGCGTATATGAGATCCTGGTCAGAATCGGCGAGCATGTCATGTCAGACAGCAGAGCCATAATAGAATCAGAAGATACTACCAAGATCGGATGGCAGTATATACATGCCGCTTGCAATTACATCTCCGAGAATTCCTCAAATCCCATCACACAGACAGAGGTTGCGGATCATATCGGAATAAGCACCTTCTACTTCTCAAAGCTCTTCAAACAATACATGCACATATCCTTCCCGGCATACCTTTCCAACATAAGAGTTAAGGCAGCCACCTCTCTTCTGCTGGATAAAGGATTATCAATAACGGATTGTGCGTTCATGGCGGGATTCCAGTCCACCACCACATTCAACAAAGTGTTCAGGGAAATCACGGGATATTCACCCAGAAATTACAGAAAGTTATATAGATAAACTCCACGACGATCAATGCCAGCATCAGCTATTCCTGCGCAAAAACGGTGCTTTGCACTACTGCCGTGCTCATTCGGAAAACTCGCTATGCTCGTTTTCCTCATGTCGGGCTTCGCCCTATTAATACACAAAAAAACCGACCGCTCTGCATGTAAACATGCTCACGGTCGGTTTTTTTATGTATTAGCACGGCTCAGTTTGCGATCACATTCCCATACCGCCCATACCACCTGCGGGCATAGGAGGCTGGGGCTCTTTGATGGTTG
The DNA here is from genome assembly GCA_017940415.1 of Lachnospiraceae bacterium. Lineage (GTDB taxonomy): Bacteria > Bacillota > Clostridia > Lachnospirales > Lachnospiraceae > AC2028. The sequence goes on along the minus strand of JAGAYR010000009.1, from coordinate 161,112 downwards.
ATACAACGCTCTCGGTGGTGAGAAGTGTTGATGCAACTGAAGTAGCGTTCTGAAGAGCGCTTCTGGTAACCTTAGCGGGATCAAGGATTCCGGCCTTAACCATGTCGACATACTCTTCATTGAGAGCATCGAATCCCATTCCCTTCTTGGACTCACGAACCTTGTTTACGATAACGCTTCCGTCAAGTCCTGCGTTAGCTGCGATGTGATAAAGAGGAGCTTCGAGTGCCTTGAGGACAACTCTTGCACCGGTCTTCTCATCTCCCTCGAGGGTCTCAGCAAGCTCTGCAACCTTTTTGGATGCGTGGATGTATGCTGATCCGCCGCCTGCGATGATTCCTTCTTCAACAGCTGCTCTGGTAGCTGCAAGAGCATCTTCCATACGAAGCTTAGCTTCCTTCATCTCGGTCTCGGTTGCAGCACCTACTCTGATAACTGCTACGCCGCCTGCGAGCTTTGCAAGTCTCTCCTGGAGCTTCTCTCTGTCGAAGTCAGAAGTGGTCTCTTCGATCTGCTTCTTGATCTGAGCGATACGTGAAGCGATTGCCTTCTTATTTCCTTCACCGTCAACGATGATGGTGTTCTCTTTCTGAACCTTAACGCTCTTAGCGGTTCCGAGCTGATCGATGGTAGCATCCTTAAGCTCAAGACCTACTTCAGAAGAGATAACGGTTCCGCCGGTAAGGATAGCGATATCCTCGAGCATAGCCTTTCTTCTGTCGCCGTATCCGGGAGCCTTAACAGCTACTACATTGAAGGTTCCGCGAAGCTTGTTAACGATAAGGGTGGTAAGAGCCTCACCTTCAACATCCTCAGCGATGATAAGGAGCTTTCTGCCTGCCTGAACGATCTGCTCAAGAAGGGGAAGAATCTCCTGAATATTAGAGATCTTCTTATCGGTGATGAGGATAAGAGGATTGTCGAGAACAGCTTCCATCTTGTCCATATCGGTAGCCATGTAAGCTGAGATGTATCCGCGGTCGAACTGCATACCGTCAACGGTATCAAGCTCGGTAGCCATGGTCTTGGACTCCTCGATGGTGATGACTCCGTCTCCGGAAACCTTCTCCATAGCGTCTGCAACCATCTGTCCTACTGCATCATCTCCTGCGGAGATAGCTGCAACACGAGCGATGTGCTCCTTGCCGTTAACCTTCTGGCTCATTGACTTGATTGCTTCAACAGCAACCTCGGTAGCCTTCTTCATACCTTTTCTGAGGATGATGGGGTTAGCGCCTGCAGCGAGGTTCTTCATTCCTTCGTTGATCATTGCCTGAGCAAGTACGGTTGCGGTAGTGGTACCGTCACCTGCTACATCGTTGGTCTTGGTAGCAACTTCCTTGACGAGCTGTGCGCCCATGTTCTCGAAGCCGTCCTCAAGCTCGATCTCTTTTGCGATGGTTACACCATCGTTGGTAATAAGGGGAGCGCCGTAGCTCTTGTCGAGAACAACATTTCTTCCCTTAGGTCCGAGGGTTACACGGACAGTATTTGCGAGGCTGTTAACACCGTTTTCAAGTGCCTGGCGTGCCTCAGCGCCGTATTTGATCTCTTTAGCCATTTTAAAATGTGCCTCCCGTTATTTTACAATTGCAAGGATATCGTTCTGCTTAACAACGATGTACTCCTCGTCATCTTCAAGCTTAACTTCTGTTCCGGCATATTTCTGATAAATTACTCTGTCGCCCTTTTTAACTTCCATCTTGACTTCTTTGCCGTCAGCGGTGATTCCGGGGCCTACAGCAACTACATCACCCTGTGAGGGCTTCTCTTTTCCTGCAGTTCCTGCAAGGATGATTCCGGACTTGGTGGTCTCTTCGGCAGCTACTGCCTTAAGGACTACTCTGTCACCCAAAGGTACTAACTTCATATTATTGCCTCCTTTTTGACGCACATAAATGCGTTGTTAGTTTTCTCTTGTTAGCACTCATTTAATTTGAGTGCTAATCGACATTACCTATATTAGTATTTCCACTTTTGAAATGCAAGCATTAAGACAAGATTTTTGAGTTTTTTTATAAATATGACTAATCCCCATAATACTCGTTCCAGGGAACAGTTCTCAGATCATCGATGCCGAAATACTCCGACATCATCCTGTTCTCCTCCTGGGTGGGATCTTCAGATATATCCCTGTTGATCAAAAACCAGGGTTTATAGGCATATTCGGGAACCACCACATCTCCTCCGTCGGAATTTTCGATGATATCCACTCTGTCCATAAATTCCTGATGGAAGGCATAGGCCTCTCCGGTATGGATATAGTAATAAGCCCCGAAGGATGAGACAGCTCCGATCTTATCCTGTGTTATGTGAAAAGAAAACAGGAGCATGGCCAAAGCCGCAGCATAATAAAGAACGTAATGTCTGAATCTGTACCCGGTGATCGCAAAAAGCTTCTCTGCCACTCCTCTTCTTACCAGATATCCAATCCAGTAAACTTCATTTGCAAAAAGCAGTATCTGGAAAGTAAAACATACCGCGATCCAGGTTCGGGATAATCCCGCATTTCCCATGGAATAATAGCTGGAAGTGTATCCGGTGCAGTAAAAGCAATATGAAAGAAGGGTAAAAAGACCGGGCAGTCTGAACTTAAAATCCGTCTTTTTAACCATCTTCCTGATAACGGGGATGGCAACGATCATAAGTATCAAAACGAATAGACCACTGAATTTCCAGGTATTTACCACGCCCTCTTTGAGAGAATCCGCAACGGATGCAATAACGCCCTCTCCCTGATATGAAGCCTGACGATGGGCATTTCCCGGTGCCAGAAGGTTAAGCCTGAGTCCGTAGGTGTAGATGAAAAACGCCGGAAGATAAAGGATGGATCTGCGTGGATTCTTTATAAGAACAATAAAAATATAACCCGTTAAAAGAAGAATTCCCTGGACGCAGGTTACAAAGTTGGCTCCCGCACAGACAAAGGCAAGGAATGTTACCGCAAGAAACAAAAGAATACGGGGCAGGATATGATCCACATGATCAAGCAGGACAATAAATGCCGTCATCACGAACATAAGGCTGTGCATGAAAACATAATGCACTCCGCTGTTGTACCAGTAGAATCCCTGCTGAGCTGTATAAATGCACTCGGTAAGTGTCAGGGTTACGATAACCGAGAAGATGATCCTCTTATATCTGTCGGCCTTGAGATAAACTCCCGTAAGCACCATGGTCATAAAAAACACAGACGAGGCAAGTGAAGTGATGAGCAGCATGGGACCGATGAAATATTTGTCGAATCCCAATGCACCGGGCATCTGAGCCATCATGAATATGGAAGAATAAGTTCCCTGCCATGAATAATGGGAACTGAGGGCGGTTTCATAGCCCGCTTTCAATATTGTCAAAGGGCCATAACCATACCTCTGCTCTTTCCACAGATTAAGACCGTAACCATAATCGTCATATCTGGGAACGGCATAAAAAGCAAGCCTGTAGAGAGGAATGAGCGCAAGTAAAAGAGCCGCCACGGACAGTACGGCCAGCACTTTATCTGAAAAACTTATCTTCAAAAGCTTACGCATAGTGCGATCTCCTTTTACAAATAAAAAGACTCCGGGAATTTTTTCCCCGGAGTCTGACTATTCACATGCAGCGAGTATTATATCATATATTGATCTCGAGATAACCCACAAGTTTTGTCATGTCATACTCATCCATGATGCCGAGATTGGGATCATAGTATTTTCCGTTGAAATACAGAAGATAATGGCTGAATCTTCCCATCTTCTCCATAAGAATAGCGCACTTGGGAAGGACTACCGTATCTCCATCTCCGGGATAAACGATGACATTGCTGTGATCGATACCGTAATAATTCAATGCAGAGATAAGTCTGCCCATGGTTCCCTGCCACTCGCGGCAATCCATTATGGAAACAACATCAGCGATGGTAACCCCCGCCAGCATCGCAATACATGCCTGTCCGCAAAGTCCGTCTCCGGGCTGAATGATAAGGTTGATGGAATCGATCTTTCTGATGGGATTCTCCACGCTGTAAGGTGAATTCTGATCCATCTTGATAAGAGTATTAGTAATGTGAAGAAGGAATTTGTGTTCCTTGTCCATATCGAGATTAAGCTCGGTTCCTGCAGGAATCATAAGCTTATACATTCCCTTTTCGAGAGGGATAAGATTACAGTTGATGAACTGATTATCGATAATAAGTTCCGCACTTATCTCTTCACGAAGTTTGCAGACTTCCCATACATTGAAAGGAATGTTTATCTTGATCTCATCGTTTTCTTTTTCGATCTTTGATGTAAAAAAGTATTTCATATTAATTCCCCTTAATATATTCCCCATGCATATCCATGCGGATGTAAGCGGTTTCACAGCTTTGATTTGAGTATATATATGACGTACGGATTTGTCAATTTAAGAACTTACTCTTTAATAATACACGCTCTCGCCGGACTCGGGAATAACTCTTCCGCCTGTCATGTCGGTTATTCTCTTCATCAAAGGATCCGCCTTTTCCTCGGGGCCCAGAACTGTGATCGCAACTTTGTCCGTATAACCGGAATCCGTTATCATAAAGTCTTCGCTTTCAAGAAGCCTTCTGATACCGCCTTCATCCTGATAATCACAGACAAAAGACACATACATTCCGCGTCTTATAGGTGAAACCACTGCCCCTTCCAAAGCCTGAGAAGCAGCATCGGAATATGCCCTTACAAGTCCGCCGGTTCCCAGAAGCACCCCGCCGAAATATCTGGTGACGGTACACACGACATTTACCAGTCCCGCGCCCTCCATGATGCTTAAGATGGGTCTGCCGGCAGTACCCGAAGGCTCGCCGTCATCGGAACATTTATTTATGATCATATCTCCGTCCATAACGATGTATGCCCAGCAATTATGTCTGGCATCGTTATATTTCTTACGGATGGATGTGATGAATTCCTCGGCTTCTTCGGCACTCGAAACACTGACGAGATTTCCGATGAACCTTGATTTGGTAACAACGATCTCGCTTGCTCCGTTTTCTTTTATTACATTGTATGATTCGCTTAAGCCCACGTTTATTCCTTTTCAAAACCCAATTCAGATGCTATAGTAATGGGGCAAAAACATTTTAGGGGGCAGTATCTATGGATGTTATTGAAAAAATCGGCGAATCCGTCTATATGGCAGGAATTCAGGTCAAAAATAAAGCTAAAGAAGTTGCCGATATCGCAAGTCTCAAAGCTCAGGTGACCACCTGCGACGAGGTCATCCGCAAAAACTACATTGCACTCGGAAAAGCCTATTACGAGAAGAACAAGGATAATCCGGATGCGGAACATATCAAGCATATCACGGCCATCAAGAATGCCGAATCCGGCAAAGAAAGACTTCTCGGTGAGATCGAAGCACGTAAGAACGGTCTCGATCCCGAAGCGGAAACAGACTTTGATCCCGATGATGAATGATATCTCTTAATCTTAAACGGCGGAAGAAATCTTCCGCCGTTTTATTATGCCTTAAAATGCTCAGCCGCCATCAGCCGTCCTGAGAAGCTACATTTCCGTTCTGCAATGCGGCAAGTTCAGCTTCATGCTGAAGTCTCGCTGCTTCTATCGCCGCCATCTCCTGAGCGATCACATTCTCGCTTCCTGGCATCGCAAGCCATTCATCGGTATGGTGACACATATGGTCCATATCGGGAATATTGAAGCTCTGGGTTCCGTCGCCGTTATCGATAATAACCGTATTACCGTTCTGAAGCGAAGGATCACCCATGTACAGATCGGGATGATATCCGTCGATCTTGGGAAGAACCGTAACTCCGTCATATGCAAAAGGACAGTTTGGACATGCAATCTTATTATCGTAAGCACAGATCCTTCCGGCATAGTGAAGATCACAAGTGTACTGAGGCTCGGTGCCTTCCGCAAACCATTCGGTTATTACGCATCCGTCACAAAGTCCCTCGATGGGAAGAAGTCCGGATTCGGAACATACCTCAACCGCCACAAGGCCTTCGGGCATCTCGAATTCTTTGTACTCCAGATCTTCGTGGATCCTGCTCATGATGGCTTTCCAAAGCTGCTCGGAAGTATGCATCTCATCCCAGTTCTGCTCGGTATTGTCATCGTATCCGGTCCATACACCTGCGGTGTAATAAGGAGTCATTCCGACGAACCAGTGATCCCATCCGTCTGAGGTGGTTCCGGTCTTACCTGCGATATCGGCACCGTAGAAGTTAACTCTGTTACCTGTACCGTATGCTACGCAGGATCTCATGGCATCGATGAGAAGCCACGCTGTTGTAGGCTTGAAAACCTGCTTTTTCTTGGGATCTCTGTTATCAAGTATTATGTTTCCGTAGGAATCGGTAACGGTGGTATACAGATGAGGTTTAATATACTGTCCGCCGTTTGCGATACATGCATATGCACCGGTGACCTCTTCGTTGGTAACACCGTAAGTAAGTCCGCCGAGAGCAAGTGACTGGGTAATATCGGAATAAACCATTCCTCCGATCTCTTTTCCCGCCGTAAGGTGGGAGAAGCCCAATTCCTGAAGATAATTAAATCCGGTAATGGGTCCTATGTACGTCAGATTCTTAACCGCAACGATATTCATGGAGTATGCGATACAGTATCTGAGGGAAAGGTTCTTATAACTGCATGATCTTGATGTATTCTGAACTGCAGTACCGGTATCGTAATTAAAAGGTGCATCCGCATAAGTGGTTGCAAGAGTTACCATTCCGGTATCAAGTCCGGGTCCGATGGATGCGAGAACCTTAAATACCGATCCGGGAGATCTGGTGGATGTGGTGGCTCTGTTAAGAGTACGTCTTCCTTCCTTATCTCCTCGTCCTCCGGCTACCGCTACAACTTCACCTGTGGACTGATTGATGATGACCATGGACATCTGAGGCTGTACGGTGAACTTAATGCTCTCGTCGTAATTATCCTCGCTCTCCACAAGTCCCAGTTCCTCGAAGCAGGCTGCCCTGTATTCATCAATCGCAGACTGTGCATTTTCGATAGAACTGTAGAGGAGCTTATACTTGCTGTAACCGTAGGTGTTCTTAAACCAGGTGATCATGTTCTCTTTCGAGAAATTGTGAGGATTTCCGTCCTCATCAAAAATGGTAAGAGCATAGTTCAGCATGTATTTGTCATTGAATTTGAAATTCTCGGGATTGGAGAATTCCTCATCAACTATGGCCTGAATATAGGGATCCATGGTGGACTGTATTCTGAGTCCGCCGCTGGTGATCATATGCTCTGCCTGAGCCCTGTCATATCCCGCTACATTTATAAGATCGTTTAAGACATCATCGTAGAGCGAATCCGAGAAGTAATTACCCTCCAGTGTATCTGCCTCTGCGATGTATGTATCGTGATACTGAATCCTGTCATATACATCATCTGTATCGGCAATTGCTTCGTCATACTCTTCCTGGGTAATGAAACCGAGCTCCAGCATCTTATCGAGGCAGTTCTTACGACGCTTTACATTATTCTCAGGATGCTTGATGGGGTTATACCATGAAGGGTTCTGGGTAATGGAAGCCAGAACGGCGCATTCGGAAAGTGTCAGATCTATTGCCGACTTTCCGAAATATCTCTGGGATGCGGACTCTACACCGAGAGTGTTCTGTCCCATGTTGATAGCATTAAGATATCTGAGAAGAACCTCATCCTTGGTGGTGGACTTGGTAACCTCAATAGCCAGGTACTGTTCCTGTATCTTACGCTTCAGCTTCTTGATCATGTTGTCGCCTTCTTCAGTCCAGTCAACGAAGATGGTGTTCTTAAGAAGCTGCTGGGTTATAGTGGATGCACCCTGGGTTTCTTCACCGCGGGAACGGACGAACCAGTAAAGAGCTCTGACCATTCCTCTGTAGTCGATACCGTTGTGCTCATAGAATCTTTCATCCTCACTTGCTACAAAAGCAAGTGCAAGCTGTCTGGGAATACCATCCCAGGTAACCTCGATTCTGTTTGCATCCTTACCTACATAGTGGTCGAACTCGTTACCCATTGCATCATAAACAATGGTAGCCTGACCGTTTGCGATGATATCCGAAATATGGATAACGGGAGTACCCGCAAGGATTGACTTGAACAGTCCGATTCCGCCTGCCGCAAGGCATATAAAGACACCGATAATGGCGGCAAGAACAATCTTTACCACAAACAGGAGTATCTTCCTGATTATCTTGTCTCCGTACGAATTTAACTGACGTCTCCTCTGAATGACGCCTTTTCTGCTATAGTCCATTTCTTTCTCCGTAAATCTTTAATCCCGTCCCGGTTCGTTCATTACAGATAATCCACGGGATTTTTCTGGGAGATCATTTTGATCACGGGATCTTCCTCACCGAAAAGCTCGAAAACGATCTCCTCGGCTTCCGCCAGACTGTTTTCGTTCACGCAAAAGATAACGTTGAACTTATGACGGTCAAACAATCTCCTTCTGGGATAATTCATATAATAAGAGATTCTCGCTTTGAGAAGTGCCTGCTCGAGGAGGTTCTTTGCTTCCTCGGAATAAACACTGCAAAGTTCGAACTCGTTATTAACTTTAAGCGCTGAATAAATAGTCTCCATTATTCTCTTCCTGCCCCGTCTACTAAACCTATTGCTAAACGAATATTATACACCAAACAGTCTTACTTTGAAAGCAGACAGACCCGGTCTCCGAATACCCCGTCTTCCAGCAAAACGGTAACAGAAGTATAGCCGTACATATCTCCCAGAGTCATCAAAACTTCACTCCTGTTTATCCCCGCTCCCTCGATTACCACGATGCTGTCGTGAACGGCCAATTTCTCGTCAAATACGGGCAATTCATCTATATTGACTAAAAGGCAATTATCGTAATTCATCAGTTCGGGCACGTTCTGGTAGAAACTTGTGCCCTCATATATGACCACGGCATCCATGTTTTCATACTTCTCAGAGATCTTAAGCTGGTCATCATATCCTTTGTACAGATAACCCGGTTTACTGCCCAAAGCAAGCAATACTGCAAATGCGCAGATCACAGCTCCGGTCACTCCGAAGACCACCTTGCGCTTTCCCTCATCCTTTAAGAATTTATCCGTCATCTGTCCGATGACAAAAGAAACCGCAATTACAAAGCAAACAATCATAACTCCCAGCACCGGCATCATATATCTGTCAACGGTATAGGGGGCGATCTTTGAAACGACGGCAAAGTATCCCAATGCCGAAACAGCGGGGGCTACAGCCCAAACCTTTGCTCTTCCTTTTCTGACCGCGATGATCAGTGCAGCGATCATTGTCAGGATGATCACTATAAATGCCGGGATGCTGCCCGCGCATTCTTTTGCCACAATCCTTCCGAAGGCCGTAAGCTTCTCAATATATCCTCCGATACCTGCCATACTCTCTCTTACCGAATTTCCGATGGAGGTTCCGAAAAAGTCATGGTATACGAAGGGATACAGAACAATTCCTATAACCGCGGAAATAACCAGTGCCTTGATCAGCCCTTTGAGTACCACTGTCTTCTTAGCCCTGATCAGATATATCAGCACGCAGACAGTCAGGAAGAAATAATAAATGCAGACAAAATACTGTGTCAGAAATCCCAGAACAGTTACAAGAGTAAGAAGCTTATTCTTGTAACGTTTATCTTCCCTCGTCAATTTCAAAAAGAGAACATAAGTAAATGCCAGGCAGAAGAAAGATGTCATGGAATACATCCTGATAAGCAGCACGGTATTAAGACCTGCGGGTGAAAGTCCGTAGATAAGTGCAGCCAAAGGTCCCAGGTATTTCCTGCCGGCTATATCTCTGAAGAATCCGCATATCATGAGCATGGAGCCTGCCATGAAGATCATGTTCAGGATTATTCCGGGCCATACGGAAAGGGTACCGTTTGCAAATAGGGAAAATACGGCCGAGAAGATATTGATGAGCATGAAATACAGAGGCGGATGATTATCTGTCGTAGTGTTGTAGTAAGCGGAAAGCGCAATGACGGAATCTGTTCCGTAGAAAGTAACATACTTGGTGATGTCATCTTCCGTCATCCACTGAGGAGTATCGTAGACATCCGCGGTATAGGAAGCCGCAACTGAAGCTCCTCTTCTCTTGATCACATCGAAAACCTGAGTGAACAGATTAGATACGGTACGTCCGAATCTCTCATCATGTATCTCGTTACGATAATACTTCTCAAGTCTTCCTTCGGGCTGGGTGGGTGTTATCCAGGGAGTGAACTCGGAATTCGAAAGCTCATAGCTTAAGATCTCGTCCATATGATAGCCTTCTTTTTGAAACGCAAAAAAGACATCGAAGGCAAGGACGATGATGACAGAAAGTGCCGTGAGCAGATGAAGTTTAAAATTACTCTCAGAATTCATATACAGGGCCGCAATAAATGTCATATCCGGCTACGGTAGAATCATATTGGTAAGTACCGCTTAAATTCAACGATGAAATATCCGTTCCTTCAGGCAGAACACAGAAATGGGTGGGAACTCTGTCCTGCACGTCCTCTCGAAGCGTTGCCGGGAAGTAAACCGCAGTGGACCATCTGAATATGTCACTTAAATCTTCCGTTAAAGCGGTAACCGTAAGTTTTCCGTCGGAGAGCTCCATCAGTACATTGGAATCCGCAAAAAGAGAATATCCACAGCTTCCGAACTTCAAAGGATCACTCATCAGATACTCCGCAACTTCTCTTCTGGCAGCGTTCTTATCGGTCGTTGCCATGGAATAAGAGATCTTAAGTGTGCTGAGCATAAGGCAGAGCGCAAGAACGATCATAAACACCTGTCTGACGGCTTCCTCTCCTTCCCTTGTAAGCCAGATCACAAGTACGGGAAGAGCCATGTAAATGCAGGTGGAAAAATATCTGGGGGTAAGAGTCGTATCGGTAAAAACAAGGAAAAATGCCATTGTGGCAAAACCCGCTGCAAAATAATGGATGAAGAACATATCCGCGGTATCTTCTACCGTATAAGGATCGTCTCTTCCGATGGAAGCGGATCCGCCGAATACATCTTCGGAAGTTCTCTTAACCAGTATATACATCAGGAAGATCATGACGAATGCTGCCATGGTCACTACTCCGCGAAGAGAAAGAACGCTTCCTCCCGGAATATATCCGAAGATCTCAAGAAGACATCCGAATACCGATGCTACTCTCTCGTACCAGATACCATGATTGATGGTGGCAAAAGAAAGAGTCTCATAGGTGGTGAACTGATATGTCTTTCTGATGATGATGGAGTTATACAGATAACCTGCAAAAGCTGCGGCTGAAGAAAAGACAGCAATCTTCATCATTCCGAGATCACCTCTCCAATTCTTCAGAGCCCCCTCTTTTATGCCGTACTTAACGTAGGATCTTAAAAATGCGGTGATAATAAGAGGCGCATAGATAATCAGGAAATATCTCACACCTGATGCTCCGCAGATGATACTTAAGACGATGAGAAGTATCCACCATAAAATCCTGAGGTTCTTGGATTCTTCCCTGTCCAGTTTTCTTACAAGACCCACAGAAAGGAACATAAGGATCATGTGAGGCATGTAAGTATTACCCATCTGAACATGCTGAGCGATGGCTTCGGAAATGGGAAGAAGTAAAACCGCAGAAGAAAGCACAACGTATTTCTTCTCATATCCCTTCATCATGAAGAAATATGAAAGGACTAAGATCACATAGGTGATCATGTTGGTAATGACACGTACCGCCGCCCAGCTGTGAATGATGCGAAGAAGCGGAACAAACAGAAGCTGGGTGTAGAGAATCCTGAACTCCGTGGAATAATACCAATTATCGGTTGCGATATAATGGCCCGTATCTCCGAGAAGATCCGAGAAGACCATCTCAGCGGCCATGTCGGTATCAATCCAGTTCTGTCCCCAGCATATGTTCAAAACAAGAAGAAGGATAAAAGCAAGTCCCAGAGGAATACAGTACTTTATCATCTCCCTGTCGTCTGCGGTAAATTTGGTTTTATTTTTCTTCAAAATCGTACTCATACTTAATCTTATCCGATACACTGATCTCACTTCCTGTCTGGACTTCGATCAGTTCAAGTCTGGTCTGTGCAATAATGGTATGTTTACAACCTGCGGGAAGGTCTATCACATCACCGGGCTTAACCTGCTTTCTTACTCCGTCCGTAACGCAGATGCCTTCGCCTTCCACAACGGTCCACACTTCATCTCGTCTATCGTGTGAGTGGTAATACATGTGATGTCCCGGAAGAAGCGTAACTTTTATGGTCAGTGACTTTTCGGTGGAATCAATTACTTTGAAAGATCCCCAGCTCTTCTCGGAATATCTCACATCTCCCGATACGGCATCTACCACAGGTTTTATATAACTGGACTGGTGCTTATCCGAAACAAGTATTCCGTCGGGACCCGCAGCCACGATCACATCCTTAAGTCCCATGCATATGACGGGAACATCAAGATCGTTTACCGCGGTTGTGTTTACACACTCTCCTCCGAATACCACGTTTCCGAAGGATGCGGAATCCATGGTCTCAGCCATGGTATTCCAGGTCCCCACGTCTTTCCATTCGCCTGAAAATCTGAGAACTCTGATACCTTCTTCTTTTTCCAGAACGGCTATATCAAAGCTTACGCTCTCTACATCTTCATATCTTGCAAGAAGATCTTCGTAGCTCTTATATCCGATAAGCTTCTCTGCAATCTTAAGTATATATCCCGCTCTTACTCCGAATACTCCGGCATTCCAGAGTGCTCCTTTTTCGATGAGCTGCTTTGCATCTTCTTCGGAGGGTTTCTCCTTGAAGTAAGATACGCTGCTTACTTCTTCCTTATCTACGGGAACTATGTATCCGTACTTTGCCGTGGGGAATGTGGGATTAATACCCAGCAGGCATATGCCTTCTTTTTCCCTTACCAGTTTTTCAAGAGATACCAGTGCCCTGAAATAATCATCCTCAACATAAGGATCCACGGGACATACGATCACGGGCTCATCCGGGGATACTTTCTTCACGTCCGTCAGATATGAAAGTGCAAGGACGATAGCCGCAAATGTATCTCTCCTTGCAGGTTCGGGAGATATGGAGACGTTTTCACCCAGCTGGTTTTTGATGGAAGAAAGCTGTCTTTTGGATGAAGCAATAGTCACATCCGCATTGGGAATCACAGAGACTATCTGGCGATAAACTCTCTGTACCATGGATTCGGGTTCTCCCTCGGGAGACTTGAATACCTTGATGAACTGTTTACTTCTTACTTCATTCGAAAGCGGCCAGAGTCTTCTTCCGGAACCGCCCGAAAGTAAAATTATATTCATTATCTGTTTTTAGCCTCTGCCTGTGCCTTCTTCATATCAGATTCGGTCATCAGTCTTACAAGTTCCTCAAAAGAAGTCTCGGTGGGATCCCAGCCGAGTTCCTTCTGTGCTTTGGAAGGATCACCGAGAAGATTTACTACATCGGTGGGTCTGAAGAAATCGGGACTTACTTCAACAAGCACCTTGCCGGTAGCTTTGTCATATCCCTTTTCATCCACGCCCACTCCCTTGAATTCAAGTTCGATACCTGCGTAGTGGAACGCAAGTGTGCAGAACTCTCTTACGGAATGCTGAACGCCGGTTGCGATGACAAAATCATCGGGAGTGTCATTCTGAAGCATGAGGTACATGCATTTAACGTAATCCTTGGCATATCCCCAGTCACGGAGAGATGAAAGATTGCCTAGATAAAGTTTATCCTGAAGTCCTGCGGCAATACGTGCGGCAGCAAGAGTGATCTTACGTGTTACGAATGTCTCGCCGCGTCTTTCGGACTCGTGATTGAACAGGATTCCGGAGCATGCGAACATGTTGTAAGCTTCGCGGTACTCTTTGACGATCCAGTATCCGTACTGTTTTGCGACAGCGTAAGGGGAATAAGGATGGAAAGGAGTTTTCTCGCTCTGGGGAACCTCTTCGACTTTTCCGTAAAGTTCGGAAGTGGATGCCTGATAGATACGGCAGGTATCCGCAAGTCCTGCGATCCTTACAGCCTCAAGAACTCTGAGTACTCCTACCGCATCAACATCCGCGGTGAATTCAGGTACGTCAAAAGAAACCTGGACATGGCTCTGAGCCGCAAGATTATATATTTCATCGGGTCTTACTTTGCCGATGAGACTTACAAGGCTTAGTGAATCGGTGAGATCTCCGTAGTGAAGGATGAAATCCTCCCTGCCTTCCAGATGCGCGATCCTCTCCCTGTATTCGACGGAAGATCTTCTGATGATACCGTGAACTTCATATCCTTTTTCAAGCAGAAATTCCGCAAGATAACTTCCGTCCTGTCCGGTAATACCGGTAATGAGTGCCTTTTTCATATCATTTATCCTTTACAGTCAGAATAATAAAAGCCGTACAGAAAAGAATCTTTTACCCCTTATCGCAAAAGTCCCCCCGTCGGCTTTTTAAGTGTTATGTTCTGTGTTTATTTAGCGTAATATGTCGCAAGCTTGGTAACCGCATGAATGGTATCTTCGATATCCTTGTCGGTCATTCTCGGATAAAGAGGAATACTCATGATGCCCTTATAAACTTCCTCGGCATTGGGACAAAGTCCCTTTTCATATCCGAGATGTCTGTAATAAGGGAACCAGTAAACGGGAACGTAATGGATCTGGCACTGAACGTTCTCCGCACTCATGGCATCGAAGAATTCTCTTCTGGTACATGTAAGCTTCTCAAGATCGAGTCTTATAACATACAGATGTCTCGAGGTATCTGATTCGGGAATGTTCTTCTGAATGATGATACCGGGAACATTTGCAAATGCTTCGTCGTATCTTGCAACGATCTCTTTTCTGCGTGCAACAAACTCATCTATCCTGTTCATCTGGCTGATGAGAAGTGCTGCCTGGAAATCCGTCATACGATAGTTATAACCAAGTGAGATTTCCTCGTAATACCAGTCACCCTCGTGAGGAGCATCTTCCATAAGAGCCTCGTCATGAGTGATACCGTGGGCATGCGCAAGCACAAGCTTGGTATAAAAATCGTCATCGTTGGTAAGGATTGCTCCGCCCTCTCCCGCAGTTACCGTCTTAACGGGATGGAAAGAAAAACAGGTCATGTCGGCGATGTTTCCGACGTATTTTCCGTTGTATTTGGTTCCGATGGAGTGAGCCGCATCTTCGATGAAAATAAGACCGAATTCATCGCAGATTGCTCTTATCTCATCTGCCTTAACAGCCTGTCCGGTATAATCAACCGCAATAACTGCCTTGGTCTTATCCGTGATGCATTTTCTGATACTATCGGGATCGATGTTATAGGTCTCGGGATCGATGTCTGCAAAAACAGGCTTGGCCCCGCAGTAAAGAGCACAGTTTGCGGATGCGGCAAATGTAATGGGAGTTGTGATAACCTCATCACCTTCGCCTACGCCTGCTGCTATACATGCACAGTGAAGAGCGCTTGTTCCGCTGTTTACCACTACGGCATGCCTGGCGCCGGTATAACGCTCAAGCACTCTCTCGGCTTCCGTTACTTTAGGGCCGCAGGTTATGTAAGGTCCTCGCAAAACCTCGGATACAGCGGCGATGTCTTCTTCCGAAACCCACTGCCTTCCGTAGTATATTTTTTCGTCCCTAACCGGCGTTCCGCCGAGTATTGCGGGTTTTTCCATTTCTAAAAATCCTCTGACGGGCAGTTATTCCTGCTCGCTCTTTCTTTTTAAACTTCTGCTTATACGATTGTATCTCCTGATGTTTCTCTTTTCATGCATACGCTCCAGGAAATACGGTCTTGCCTTCAGATTGCATGCTTCTTCGAAGGTAATGACGTTGTAGAGGTTTTCTCTTAAGAATTCAAAGATAGTCTCTCTGCCGTCCAGGTTCTCATTGCTGCAATTGATGCACATGGTGAGAACGCCGCTTTTGTGGCGCTTCCAGATAGGTGATGCGGGTATGCACTTTACACCTTCCAGCATATAAGGATGCTTGCTCATACCGTCGGATATGTATCTGAGTCCGAGTTTCCGGCAAGCTTTCAAAGTCTCTCTGTCATATGAATGATGGGGAGCGACAAACACTTCGGTATCAAGTCCGTTCTGAGAAAGAAGATGTTTTCCTTCTCTGAGCATCTTAAGCTGTGATTCATAGGATCTGCCCGCAAATTCCGTGGGAACATCACCGCACAGTATTCCGATACTCTTTCCGGTGGAAAGATGATGCATTCCGTGCATGCCGATGGTCCATCCGTCTTCTTTGAGCCTTCTCATAAGTCCCCAGAAATCCCTGTTGAATGTACCCCTTACAAGCTTGGGATCCTTGTTCTCGGGAACGATACAAAGAAGCGGCTTTATACCAACCTCATCAAAGAAATTCTTGAACAGTATAAACTTATCAAGATCCATGGTGGGACAGATATCTTCAAGCCTCACAACTATAGGATAATTAACCCTTCTACGCATTTCCCCATCCTTTCCGTTCTACCCCTAAAACAGCTTTTTTGCGATACAAGGTAATATTTAACCAAAGTTGGTTATATTTTAGAATATTTTGACAATTATGGCAACTTTGTGGGCTTTTTGAATACATTAAGAATACATTAATGTGCTATGGTCTATATGTGCACAAAAGGAGGCCTTTATGATTGAAATTCTTCTCATAGAAGACGACCCCGATATCGCGGATAATCTTCAGGAATATTTGGGCAATGCAAGCGACGGAATGTGGCGTATCCATATTTCGGATAACGGCACGGACGGACTCGAGCTGGCTACCCAAACCCTTTATTCACTGATACTTCTTGATATCGGTCTTCCCGGAAAAGACGGTTTTGAAATATGTAAAAGCCTCAGGCGAAGGGGCATTCAGACACCGGTGATCTTCGTCACAGCCAGATATTCCGAAGAAGACATTCTTAAGGGTTACGAATACGGAGGAGACGATTATATCGTCAAGCCCTTTTCCATGGCCCAGCTGTCCGCCAAGATCAAAGTATTTCTGAAAAGATACGGTGAAAACAGACCCGTTTCCGTCACATATCTTGATCTGAATGCAGACCGCAAAGAGAGAAAACTCTATGTGAAGAATTCGGAGGTAATACTCGCTCCAAGAGAATTCGATGTGCTTTTGTACCTGATGGAGCATCCGGAGCGTCTTATTTCCAAAGAGGAACTCCTGGCAAGAGTATGGGGACCGGAAAGCGACGCTCTCCCCAGAAATCTTGATAACCCGATCAAAAACATCCGTAAAGCGATAGATGCATCCGAGGCCGGGATTGTAACTCATCGCGGATACGGCTACAGATTGGAGACACGAAATGACTAAGAAAAGAAAGATAAGGTCCAATAAAAAAGAAGAACCAAGGATCATAACCCTTACAGCCATCGTATGTGCCGTCATATGTATTCTCTACTCAATGCTGGCTGAAAGAGCCATCGTTTCAATCATCCCCGAGCTTGGAATGACAAGCTTCAGCAGACAGTATGCACGGACATATTTGGAATACTCCGAAGGAAATATCAATAAAGAAGACGATGCCCCGCCAAGAATATTTGAAAGCTGGGATGATGTGGTTCTGGTTTATTACAGCGCCATCAACGATAAATCGTCTAACATAAATGAGGTATTCGATTCAAACGGTGCCGGCGGGTTTAATATCGATCTGTTACGGTATGGTTTATCCTCATGGATTGCAGACAGGGATACCAAAGAGCTGGTCGGAGGCGCCAATTCCGATCTTGTTATTTGCGGAAATGATAGTACCAGATTCCCTGCAAATATGCGCGCAACCTATTCCGATGAAGAATACCACCGCTTTTGCGAATACTGTGAGGTTTCACCTGTCTATATCGATAATGTGCGTTCCTATGAAATGTATAATTATCCTTATCTGGAAAAGTATGTCTACAGAGACGGCATTGCTTATCCCCTGGTAATTTCCTTTCACGAAGAAGGCAAGGAAAACACTTACTTCTATGCAGACAAGGAATTTGACTATACAGAAGAAGAGGTCATAGAAGCAGACGACTGCATAATGTATGACGATCCTGCAGATCCGCTTGATGCATCCTATCAGCTGGCTGTTACGCTTGCAGAGGAACAATACAGACAATTCACGCGCCGGAATTATATACCATATGAGATCAGTTATAATTCCGGTAACAGGATCTGTAATGTCATTATGACCACAACGGATAAGCACATCTTATGTATGGCGGAAGTCATAGATTACAGCGGCGTATTAAAGATTTCAGTCATGACAGGATGCTTGATCATTATCCTGATCTGCGGTCTGACGGCATTTATGCTTTGCAGAAAAGCAAAAAGAAAAAGAGATAAAGCCGAATACGAAAGAAGTGTTACAAACGCTCTTGCCCATAATTACAAATCCTCTCTCATGGTTGTAAGGGGATGTGCGGAAAATCTCCTCGCAGGCGTATCCGAGGAAAAGAAAGCAAAGTATGAACAAAAGATAATGGTCGAGACCGACAAAATGAATGAAAGCACCGAAAAGATTCTTTCATTCTACAGAACGGGAACTGCGGGATATGAGCCCGTAAC
Organism: Lachnospiraceae bacterium; assembly: GCA_017940415.1. Classification (GTDB taxonomy): domain Bacteria; phylum Bacillota; class Clostridia; order Lachnospirales; family Lachnospiraceae; genus AC2028. The sequence continues at coordinate 142,615 of JAGAYR010000009.1, read as the reverse complement.
GGAACCGATAGATGCATCGGAAGTCTGCAAAGAGATCATAACAAAATATGAAAGTGCATCTGCTGATAAGAAGCTTGAATGGGTTATTAACGATTCCGAAAAGTACACACTTAAAGGTGATCCCATCCTGTTTAAAATGGCTTTGGATAATCTTATCGGAAATGCGGTCAAATACGCTCTTCCCGAATCGGTTGTTACAGTCACCACTTACAAAGGAGGAATGTCACTTACCAATAAGTGGAATCCCGTGGAAAAATTCATCAAAAAGCCGAAACTCTTCTTCGACGCATTTGTGATGGGAGATGACACTCCGGGAAGATCAAATTCCGGACTGGGACTTAGCATTACCAAGGACCTGCTTACACGTATGGGACTTAAAATAAGCGCAAAGCCGGGCAATGACAAAGTGATATTTGAGATTTCGAATAAATAAATCAAAAAGAGGTTGCAGTTGCAACCTCTTTCTTTTATCAGATAATTTATCTTGTGATCGTTACGTATGATATGACGTGATGATGATCCGTCTCCCAAAGACGCAGCTCATAATATCCCTCCTCAGGCAGCTCATCCAGCGGAAGAAATACTTCTATTTCGTTGGTAAAATCATCCACGATAATAACCTGTGCATCAACGATCAGCTCTCCGTCAAGCCACCAGTCAACCAGGATCTCATTACCCGGGAAAAATATCCTGTCATAATATGACGCAATCCATATTCCTTCCTCATCTATGCAATATCCTGCCGTATGCAACCATGTATCTTCCCTGGTGTATGACATGGAAAAGCCCTGCTCATCCGTATCGGATCTTCCATAGATGATGCTGCCGTCTTCACACCATGACGGTACATAGTCGTAAGTCCCGACTGCCTGATTGGGATGACCCGATGCACTGACAGATACATCCGTTTTAATCTTCTCTTCAATGGAAAGGCCCTTTTCGAGCATCAATTCATACAGCTCATCATCCGCCTCACCGTTATCGTGAAGGAGATCTATTGCCTTTTCGAGGTAATAATCCATATCTCCGTCCTCGTATTCGGTTATGTAATCAACAGAAACAGGTTCGTTGATCACATAGCCCTGCAGAGTACAGATTTCATCGGCATTCTCATAAGGCGATACCATCGCATACAAGGAATATTGTTCGGAATCGCACTGAGGAATCGCCTCCGCAAGAGTATCGTAAATAAGTGCAGTCTGCGTATCCACAAGCTCTTCAATATCCATATCAAGATATAAATATCTGAGAAGGTTTGCAAAATTCTGAATCTCATATTCATCGGTTGTAAGAGCTCTTTTGAGGTCAGCACATGAAGGTGCGGATCCCGTCAGATAAAAAGAGTAATCCCACTCGCGCTTAACATCCGGATAATGCGAAAGAACATATTCCATGTAAGCGGCAACAAAACGAGCCACAGCATCTTCGGTAAGACTTCCTTCGCCGCCCTGAAGAGAATCATCATAGTAACGGTAAGATTCAAGATCAAGATCCGCGGGAAAATTCTCCGCATCTTTGCAGTCTGCGATATTCTTCAGATACGCCATGAAAATATCTCTTGCGTCCTCATTAGAATAATCCACCACTACCAATCTTGCGATTCTGTCAAAAGAAAACAGTTTGTATATTTTCTTTGCGGATGATTTGGTAAGGCTCCAGCATCCTTCTTCATCACGCTCAAAGTCCAGAGTCAGTGTCTTCTCATTTATGTCATCATACTCTTCCAGCAAATCCCTGATCTGATCCACGGTCACATAAGAAGTGTACATAGTCTCTATAATATCGTCCAAAGCAATGTACGAAAGAGTAATCTGCAGATCTACGCTCCCGCTTTCCTCATAAAAAACGGGGTCTCCCATCTCCGTGATCTCAGCATATGACAACACCGCCTTCATGATACTTAAATGACCTTCATCAATTTCATCCCAGACGCATGTATCAAACTCAGGAGCACAGCCCGTTACAACATCATTATCAAAATTTTTCATTCCCTCCAAAAATGTCCCGGGAATATCGCTGATACCGCTGAGATCCGGTTTCTCTTTTACACATGAGCAAAGCATTCCAAGGCAGAGCACCGTAAGCATTAGGGATATGATCACGTTGCGGAAAGTCTTATTATTCTTTATTACTTCTTTCATTGCTTCGAAACTCCAAATAACAACACACTATTTTCTTCGGTCTTTTCCGGTTTCCTTATAGTATTTTTCCTTGTCGGCATACATCTTTTTTTCAGCCGATCTTACCAGTTCAAGGATGTCCTTACCGTCTCCGATCTCATAACCGTAAGAAGCTATTCTGCCTTCCTTAAAAAGGACTTCACCGAAATTATTCATCCTGACGGAAATTTCAGCTTCATCAACCCCGGTTAAGATGACTACGAATTCGTCTCCGCTGATCCTGCATATTTCTCCGTCAGAAAAAGCATCCTTCAAAATACCTGCGATCTTTTTGATAAACTCATCTCCCGCCTGGTGTCCGGCGTTATCATTAATAGCTTTAAGACCGTTCGCGTCGCAAAATACAGCCCCGACTCTTTCATCATCCTTCAGACTGTCGATTACATTCTGATATCCTCTTCTGTTTTTAAGTCCGGTAAGAGAATCGCTGATGGATTTCCGGTTTAATACCTGCGATCTGACATCCGCATCAACCATAACCCGCGACTGCAATACTACGTATACCACAAACATCGAAGCTGCCGTTGCCGAATATGTGAATCTGCTTTTCGCATATACGACGTTGATCAATGTCATTCCCGTCGGAATTCCCATAAAAAGAATGGTAAGCCAAAAACTCTTAATTCCTATAAGCTTGTAATGAATAATAAAGAATACAAACAAACAGAGAAGGATAATTCCGGGGAGAATCATTCTTAGCTGCATTAAACTGCCTGCTGCGAAGTATCCGTTCTCAATGGTAAAAAGATGTCCCGAGAAAAATATAACCGCAACAAAGATGAAATCAGCCACACTCATCCCCATAAGGATGGAAGTAAACTTCTTATACTTATTCGTTTTGTCTGCGATCAGATCACGTATATAAAGGGAATAATAATAAGTTAAAATATCAAGAATCCATAAGGGAAAAAAATTACACGCCATAAGAAGACCTGTTTTATCAGTTTGTCCTTCAAGCAAGTCCGCTGCTGTCTCTAAGGCAAGTCCTATAAGCGTAACCCAAAGGCATATTATGAAATGTCTGGTTTTCGTCTTGGCTTCTTCAGGAACCTGAAAGCATCCGACTATCATCACCACGACATATAAGAGCGACATTAGATTAATGATTATAATTTCTGAATTCATATGTATCCCCCCGGATATAGATATTCAGATTATATCATGAAATAAAAAAAATCCCGAAACCATTCAGGTTTCGGGAACAGAGATTTAATATTTGTATCACCAAGTTAAGCACCAAAACAAACCCCAAGCCCCTAGTCGCCTAGGAGGAAACAGGAAAAAGGGTTAATTATTCTTCGTCTCCTCCCTCGGCAGCAACTTCAACATCGATCATTTCCTGAGTTTCTTCTTCAATTTCCTGGTATGTATCGATAAGATTCGAAATAAACTCACGTGTTGTAAGATCACCATCCTCATAGATTTCCACAATTGCGCCGGCTTTTACAAGTTCATCATAACACCGGCGAACTTTTCTAATACCCGAATCGCTCGTATAATCACAATCAAACACAAAATCACCGTGTTCTATGGATTTTTTTATTTCCGCCATGGAAACAGGGTTATATTTTCGGATAATTGATATAAGCTTAGCTGTAGAATCCGCGGATTTTATAACCAACCCGATTCTATCTTCCATTACACTATTCATAATCCTTCCTCCTAAAAATCTTTTATATACTTGATTGGCACACCGGGGAGACTATTCCTAGAATTTCCACCATGCCATCCGTAAATATGTTCATGAAAAGTAACCGGGTAAATCAGTTCCTTGCGATTTGACAGATGAGGATATTTGGAAACGCTATATGTATGATGACTAGCCATTGTTTTTCCGTTATATTTTGGACGTTTACCCGATAGTATTGCCTTTCGTTGCTCAGCGCTCCAATTACGTGTGGTGGGCAATCCTTTCTTTAAACGTTTACGCTCATCTTTCCAAAAATTTTTTATGGCTTGATTTCGACGTAGGGTTAAGCGTTTCTGCCAATCAAGCCTTTTGTATTCTTTCTTCGTTATTGTTCTGTTATCTACTTTATCGCGGAACTGCTTGAGTTTTTTGGAACTCAATTGCCGATATTTTGTCGGATGCTCCCGCCTGTCGATATCCTTTTTCTTATTCTTCTCGATTATACCATTGTTTTCCGGAGCATTATACATAGCATCCCGAGAGATGGATAATTGTGACAAAACACTTCCTGTCGTCCCGTGAAAGTGCCCGCTGCTTGGTTTACTCATCTTCTTTACCTCCTTTCTGTGATGAATATGCTTTACTTGTACTACTTTGGAATGAAACTACATTTATTCCACTGCTTTCTAATTCTTTAAAACATCTATAATTGGCTGATCCATATGTAATAACCGTATGTGGATAAAGCAACTCGACCATCTTGAACAGACCTTTTTCAAATAGCGGACGATTTTCAAGTTTATGAATACCACTTGCCACAGTTCCGATTGAAACAATACTGTTAAAAGGAATTTACAAAATAATGGAATATTAGATGATAGAATTGAAGAATAAAAAAAATCCCGAAACCCTGTATTCATCAAGGTTTCGGGAACGAGCTGATGACCAGAATCGAACTGGTGACCTCCGCCTTACCAAGGCGACGCTCTACCGACTGAGCCACATCAGCGTAGCGAGGGGGAGATTCGAACTCTCGACACCGCGGGTATGAACCGCGTGCTCTAGCCAACTGAGCTACCTCGCCATAAAAAATGGAACCTATAGGGCTCGAACCTATGACCCTCTGCTTGTAAGGCAGATGCTCTCCCAGCTGAGCTAAGATTCCATTTTGTGCTCGGCTATCTCGCCGACCGACAAAGGCTATTCTACATGTTAGATAGCTACTTGTCAACAAAAAAATTCACTTTTTTTCAAAAAATTTTTTGTGTCCAAAAAGTGCAGTATTCATGCGGATTTGTGACAGTGGGGACGCTACTATTTTGTCATCAGTATTCGATGACAAAATAGTAGCGTCCCCAACTGTCACATTACATTCTATCCGGTGCGGAGAATCCTAACATGTCGATACATGTCTCCAGCATATCCTTTGTGAAGTTGATAAGAGCGATATACTCTCCCTTTTTAACTTCATCTTCTTCTGACAAAATCTTGGTCTCGTGATAGAAAGAGTTAAGTGCGTTTGCAAGGTCGTAAATGAATGCACAGATCCTGTGAGGTGCAAGTTCTGCCTCTGCGCCCTCCATTACCTGTGAGAAGGACGATAACGCCTTCATAAGGTCTTTCTCGGAATTATTTACGGGCACACCGATCTTAAGGCCTGAGAGGTTGCCTCCCTGTGCCTGATATTTTACAATGATGGACTTGATACGTACGATGGTATAAAGGATGTAGGGACCGGTATTTCCTTCGAAAGATATAAATCTCTCCATATCGAAGATATAGTCCTTAACGGCCTGATTAGAGAGGTCTCCGTAAAGGAGTGCGGAAAGACCTACGATGTCTGCAGTCTGTCTTGCCTCAGCATCGTCGATATCTTTGTTCTCTTTGATCTTGTTATACATCTCATTCTGGATATCTCCGATGAGATCTTCAAGGCGCATAACTCCGCCGTCACGGGTCTTGAAAGGCTTGCCGTCCTTGCCGTTCATGGTACCGAATCCGATATGTGAAAGAGTTACCTTATCGGAAACAAGACCTGCCTTAACAGCAGCTCTGAATACCTGCTCGAAATACAGATCCTGACGCTTATCGGTTATATAGATCATCTGAGCGGGATCGTACTTTGCAACACGCTCTTTGATGGTTGCAAGATCCGTGGTGTTGTAAAGGCTTGCTCCGTCGGATTTAAGAACGATGCAGGGAGGAATTTCCTTGGTATCGGTATCTTTTTTTACATCGATAACAATGGCACCGTCGCTTTCATAAGCAACGCCGCTTTCTTTCATCTCCCTGACCATGTCGGGGATGAGGTACTGTACGGTACTCTCGCCGTTCCACAGATCAAAATCAACATGGAGCTTTTCATAGATACGCTTCATGTCATTAACGGATACATCAATGATATGCTCCCAGAGCGCACGATATCCGCGAACACCGCTCTGAAGTTTGAGAGTCGCTTCAAGTGCACGTGCATTGTAATCGGGATCTTCTTTACTCTTTGCAGATGCGGTGGGATAAATCTCCTCAAGATCCTTTACGGTAAAAGGAGGCTCCTTGGGATATTCTCCGGTATAGCTTTCGTCAAAATAAGGAAGATCGGGCTGGCGGCACTGAATCTCCGTCATAACAAGCCCCATGGGCTTACCCCAGTCTCCCATATGAACGTCACCGATAACGTTATGTCCCATATACTTGAGGATACGCTTGATGCTCTCTCCGATGATTGCGGGACGAAGGTGTCCTACATGAAGAGCCTTGGCTATATTGGGCCCGCCGTAGTCTACGATAATGGTCTTGGACTTGGGAAGCTCTACGCCGTATTTTGCATCCTCTGCCATCTCGGCAACATATTTAGCAAGGAAGTCTGAGCTGATATTCATGTTGATGAATCCGGGCATTACAGCTTCCACTGATTCGAAAACAGTACTGTCCTTGAGAACTTCCACTACGGCATCGGCGATCATCTTGGGAGCACACTTGCATTCTTTTGCAAGAGCCATGGCGCCGTTGCACTGATATTCACACAGGTCGGGACGGTTTGATACCGACACCCTTCCCGCTTCTTTCTTGTATCCGGCCTTTTCAAAAGCAGAGCCAACTTCTTCGGTTAAAAGTTCAAGTAATTTTTTCATAATTCTCTCCAAATACTATATATAACAGCTCCTGCTGTTATCATCTCATCTGAGCCACGGCCATAAATCCGTAGAGTACAATCATCAGGAACATTCTGAATATTGATATTGCTATGGCAGCCATTGTTAATCCGACAGGTTTTCTGTTTTCTCTTCGGCAGTTGGTTACATCCACAATGGCAAGTATCAATCCCACCAGCGGAATCAGAATACTGAAGATAAGTGCCAGAACGGGAATAAACTTTTCCTGTCTCTCGGCTCTGGAAGCGTCATACGGGCTGTTTCCCTCACCGGGGTTTACTACTCTTATACGGATACCCATGGGAGCACGGCTTACATATACTTTGACCGCTCTTCCGTCATCGGGGATATATACGGATCTGTATTCCGTCATTCCCATGCATGTTACCACGATGGTGTGTTCACCTGCGGGTATGTCCTTGGCAACAGCTTCACCCGCTCTTATGATAAAGCCGATATTATAATCGGGAACGGACAAAGTAATATCTTCGCCTGTGGGAGTTTCATTGAAAACCACCATGTTGAAGAAATCATCGTTTCCGGTATTCTGAACTCCGGGAAGCGGTTCTTCATATCCGCAATATTCACATACGGCTTTATTGCTTTGTATTTTTAAACCGGCACCACAATTGGGACAATTCATAATTTGTTCCTTTCAATCTGAAGTGTACAGTCAAACACATTAATAAAGATTATACATAAAACTATTCTTCATCGCAATTTCCGCATTTAGCGCAGCTCCTTGAAGCTTTTGAATAAACACATCCGCAGTAATCCTGTCTGTAAAGGTCATACTGCTTGGACAATTCTATCGATCGCAGGAATCCGTTTCTCTTCTTAAAATCCGAAGGAAGATACTTCATCCCCGTATCCTCTTCTATCTTAAGGCCGATGCGGTTTATGGCTTCGGAATCCTTAAGAGGCGAAAGAGTCAGTGTTGTGGCAAAATAATCAAACCCTCCTGCAGTCAGTGCAGCCTCGGCCGTCTTTCGCATTCTGAGTTCGTAACACTTATGGCATCTTTCTCCGCGCTCGGGACATGTCTCAAGCCCCTTAGCCATTCTGTAAAAAGAATCCGGATCGTAGTCTGCGTCTAAGATCTTAATCTCGAACTTTCCTTTTTTCTCTGCGTTGTACGCGTTAATGAGCCTTATCTGTTCTTCTTTTCTCTTAAGATACTCGGCTTCTTCGCCTATGTTGGGATTGTAGTAATAAACCGTGACATCACATCTGTCACAGAGCCTTTCGATGCATGTACTTGAACATGGAGCGCAGCATGAATGAAGGAGAACGCGTCCGGCATTCTCCGAAAGTATCTTCTCCATCAGATTGTCATAGTTTATCTTGTTCATAAGTGAATGCGGGCCGATGAAATATCGGCCCGCTTATCGTTAATTATTTGAAGTACTTAACACCGGATTCGAAGATCTTAAGATCCTGCTCTCCGTAGATGTTGATCGCTACGCCGTTTCCGATACGCTCCGAGTGACACATCTTACCGAGTACTCTTCCGTCGGGCGATGTGATACCTTCTACGCATCTGAAGGAACCGTTGATGTTGTAATACTCATCCATTGAAGTATTGCCTTCGGGATCTGAGTAAACGGTTGCGATCTGTCCATTCTTAAACAGATCATCAAGAACGTTCTCGGGTGCTATGAAGCGGCCTTCGCCGTGGGATGCAGGGTTTGCATATACATTACCGAGTCCTGCTTCCTGCAGCCAGGGGCTCTTGTCGGATACAACCTTGATATAAGCCATCTTGGAGATATGTCTGCCGATGGTGTTAAAGGTCAGTGTAGGTGAATCTGCGGTCTGACCGGTTATCTTACCGTTGGGTACAAGTCCCAGCTTGATGATAGCCTGGAATCCGTTACAGATACCGAGGACGAGTCCGTCTCTCTTATCAAGCATTTCTTCAACAGCTTCCTTGATGGATGCGTTCCTGAAAGCGGTTGCGAAGAACTTAGCGGAACCGTCGGGCTCATCACCTGCGGAGAATCCGCCGGGGAACATGATCATCTGAGCCTGTGAGATTGCCTTCTTAAACTCGGCAACGGACTCTCTGATATCCTCTGCGGTAAGGTTTCTGAATACGCGTACATCCGCGTTAGCGCCTGCTCTTTCAAATGCCTTAGCGGAATCATACTCACAGTTGGTTCCGGGGAATACGGGGATGAATACGGTGGGCTTAGCTACCTTATTCTTGCATACGTATACTTCGGAAGCCTTGAACTCGGGAATCTCTACCTTATCCTTCTCATCGGATGATACTGAGTGGAATACGCTCTCGAGAGTTCCGGTCCATGCTTTCTTAAGGTCATCATATGATACCTTTGCATCAGCATATTCGAAGCCCGATGAGATAACCTCACCGACTACCTCGTACTCGTCTGCACCAAGAAGTGCGGATACAGCGGAAATCTTGTCTGCGGGAATCTCAGCAACGATATTTCCGAGGCCGTTTCCGAATACTTCCTTATCGGATACAGAGCTTTCAATCTTAGCACCGAGTCCGCAGCCCATGCCCATCTTGGCAACCGCTACAGCAAGGCCCTTAGAGTCAAGTGCATAAGCACTGACAACAGCCTTGTCAGAGATAAGCTTGTAAACTGCATCGTAAAGTTTAAGAACCTGAGCATATTCAGGCTTGAAGTCCTTGTCCTTCTTGATCTTGAAGAGAACAAGCTTGTTGCCTGCAGCTTTAAGTTCGGGAGTGATAACAGTCTTAAGACTGGAGATATCAACAGCAAATGACACGAGTGTCGGAGGAACATCGATGTCTCCGAAGGTTCCGGACATGGAGTCCTTACCGCCGATGGAAGGAAGTCCGTAACCGATCTGGGCGTCAAATGATCCGAGGAGTGCCGCAAAAGGCTGGCTCCAGCGGGTCGGTCTCTCATCCATTCTTCTGAAGTATTCCTGGAAAGTAAGTCTTACCTTGCTTACATCACCGCCGTTAGCAGCGATACGTGCAAGAGACTCGGTAACCGCATAGATTGCTCCATGATAAGGTGACCAGCTTGAAAGGAAAGGATCGAATCCGTAGCTCATCATGGTTACGGTATCGGTCTTACCCTCAAGTACAGGAAGCTTAGCGATCATAGCCTGAGTTTCGGTAAGCTGATATTTACCGCCGTAAGGCATTACTACTGAGCCCGCTCCGATGGATGAGTCAAACATCTCAACAAGACCCTTCTGTGAGCACTCGTTAAGATCTGAAAGGGTATCGATAAGCGCCTTGGAATAATCCTTGTTCTTAACATCCTCGGCAACATTATCAAGAGCATACTTATCAAAATAGGAATCAGCTGAAGGTGATTCAACCTCAACCTGAGTCTCCTGATGAGCTCCGTTGGTATCAAGGAATGCTCTTGCTATGTTAACTACATCTTTGCCTCTCCACTGAAGAACGAGTCTGGGCTCTTCGGTAACAACGGCAACCTCAACAGCCTCAAGGTTCTCCTCTCCGGCATACTTAAGGAATTCCTGAACATCCTTGGGCGCTACAACAACTGCCATTCTCTCCTGAGACTCGGAGATGGCAAGTTCGGTTCCGTCAAGACCTGCATACTTCTTGGGAACCTTATCCATATTTACTACGAGACCGTCAGCAAGTTCTCCGATGGCAACGCTGACACCGCCCGCACCGAAGTCATTACACTTCTTGATGAGCTTTGTAACCTCGGGACGTCTGAAGAGTCTCTGGATCTTTCTTTCGGTAGGTGCATTACCCTTCTGAACCTCGGCACCACAGGTATCGATGGACTTGACATTGTGTGCCTTGGATGAACCGGTAGCTCCGCCGATTCCGTCACGTCCGGTTCTTCCTCCGAGAAGGATGATGATATCACCGGGATCGGAATTTTCTCTGATAACATTCTTTCTGGGAGCGGCACCCATAACTGCACCGATCTCCATACGTTTTGCTACGTAGTCAGGATGATATACTTCCTTGACATAACCGGTAGCAAGACCGATCTGGTTACCGTATGATGAATATCCGCTTGCAGCGGTTCTTACAAGTTTCTTCTGAGGAAGCTTTCCGGGAAGAGTCTCTGATACGGGCTTAGTGGGATCGGCAGCACCGGTCACACGCATTGCCTGATAAACATATCCTCTTCCTGAAAGGGGATCTCTGATAGCTCCGCCGAGACAGGTTGCAGCGCCTCCGAAAGGCTCGATCTCGGTGGGATGGTTATGAGTCTCGTTCTTGAAGAATACGAGCCACTCTTCGGTCTCTTTCTTACCGTCTTTCTCGATCTCAACAGGAACAACGATGGAACAAGCGTTGATCTCATCGGACTTTTCTTCATCCTCAAGTTTTCCTTCTTTTCTGAGACGCTTAGCAGCGATGGTTCCCAGATCCATAAGGCATGAGAACTTGTCGGGGCGGTCTGCGAAGAGATCTTTTCTGGTATTCATGTACTCTTCGAAAGACTTCTCGAAAGCAGCCTTGTATGCACCGTCATCAAACTTAACTCCGGTAAGTTCGGTGGAGAAAGTGGTGTGACGGCAGTGATCTGACCAGTATGTATCAAGCACTCTGATCTCAGTAACGGTAGGATCACGATGCTCGTCATTCTTGAAATAATTCTGGATATGAAGGAAATCCTTGAAGGTCATTGCAAGTCCGAGTGAATCATAGAGCTTCTTGAGCTCAGCCTCGGGGCTGTCTGCAAAACCGTCAAAGGTCTTAACATCTTCGGGTTCGGGATAATTTACGACAAGAGTGTCAGGTTTATCCAAACCTGCTTCTCTTGAATCGACAGGGTTAATGAGATATCCCTTGATACGGTTAAACTCATCATCGGTGATATTACCGATAACCGCATATACAACTGCGGTCTGTATGATGGGATCCTCGTTCTCGTTGAGGAACTTTATACACTGAACGGCAGAGTCTGCTCTCTGGTCGAACTGTCCGGGAAGGAACTCGACGGAGAATGCTCTTGTGCCCTCATCAAGGGGAAGCTTTTCCTGATAGATGTCATCAACGGGAGGCTCCGAAAAAACCGTCTTGCAGGCTGTTTCGAAAGTTGCATCCGAAATATTCTCGGAATCGTATCTGATGAACACTCTCATGTCATCGATCTTAATGCCGAGGAAATTCCTGACATCATGTCTTAAGTGCTTTGCCTGTACGGCGTAGGGTTTTTTCTTTTCTACATAGACTCTTCTGACGCTCATTTTGTATCCTTCTTTCTTAAAAAAGGCCTCAGAAAAGATTTTCCCTTCTGAAGCCTTCTTGTTTTCATATAGTGATCAGGTTCAAGCTTCGACTCCGAGTGACTCTAAGATATAAAGGATCTGTCTGTCATAGGAATCGGATGATATACCGAGTGTAAGTGCAGTGGTCTTCATTCCCTCGATCAGATACAAGATGTTGAAGGCTGCGGTGAGAGGATCATCACAGGTGAACTCTCCGCTCTCAACTCCGATTTCGATAAGCTTTCCGATCATCTTCATATTTGAATCGAATTTCTTCTTAAGGACATTGTCGGCCTTGGAAGGCTTCTCATCAAAATAGAACTCGTAGTATGCACGGTTCAGATTGCCCTTTTTCTTGAAGAGCTCTTTCTTCTCCTCCTGAAGGAAAAGAAGAAGGATGTCTGCAGCAGTGGCATCATCACTGATAAGGGAAGTAAAATCGCTACCTGCCTCTGCCTGAGACTTCATAACATCGATGAACAGCTGAGCGGTGCTCTCATAATAGAGATAAAGTCCGCCTCTTGAGATCTCACAGGCATCAACAACGTCCTTCATGGTAACGTTCTTGTAGCCCATTTCAGCGAAAACCTTAGCCGCTACATCGATAATATACTGCTTTTTCTGAATTGATTTGTCGCCCATCTGAACTCTCCCGTTCCTCTGCGAAGAAATCCCCGCATTAGTTACTTGTATTACCGTCCCAGAAATCAGTGATCTCTCTCATCTTGCTGACCGTCAGATAAAAGATCTGCTCGGTGATTCCTTCTCTCCAGAAAGATGATCTGGTCTGACCTCCGAGAACATACTTGCTCAGTATTCCGCACAGTACATCCCATTCTTTCCAGGTTGCGCTTACTATCAGTCTGCGTTCCTGATCGTGAGTCTTAATGGCTCTTCTGGAATAAACATAAGGATAATTGCGGTCCATAAGTCCGGAAATCTTACATGCTTTGATAAAAGCCATAAGCTCCGATGAATACACAGGAAATGAAATACTCGCATCCGTGACACCGTTGCCGGAATAATTACTGACGGCACTTTCCGTGGCCTGTCCCAGCCAGGGAAGGAACTCGCACAGAGGACCTATTTTCATTTTATAATCCTGCATCAGAGCACGCAGGTATTCAGATGAATCAGTCGTATTCCCCATATTCGTATCCCCGCTTTTAGTCCGCCCGTTCGAAAGGGCAGGCACTTAATATCTTAACATATTTTTATTATGATACAAGTGTCAAAAATCACAAAAATCAGGAAAATTTAAGCGCCTTCCGGATCACACATCTTCCCTGTCAGTCCCCGATTCACCGTTTTCTCCGGTAATCTTGCGCAGAACCTCCTCGGAACCGTCACTGATGTCAAGTAAGGTCTCGAGACTCTGTATAAAAAGTCTTTCCCTGTGCCATCTGTTGTTCTCTTCACGGTCCATGTAGGCCTTAAAATGGTCAACCTGCCATGCAATACAGTCCGAAATGGAAATACCGTGAGGATTATACTCTCCAAGAAGATTTCCGTTGGTACACCAATATTCCAGTTCTTTATATACTCCCTCACAGGCTTCAATCCTGTTCCAGAGCTCTTCGCTTCCCCCGAGGGAGATAATGTAATCATGCAAAACTCTGCGTTCCATAAGCACCTCCAAACACAGGGAAATTATAACAAAAAAAGCGTTTCCCGCAAAGGAAACGCTCTGTAGCAGGGGAAGAGAGGATCGAACTCCCATTAACGGTTTTGGAGACCGCCGCACTACCATTGTACTATTCCCCTATTTGCCCTAAAACGACCGACTCACGTATTATACAACAGGTCCTTTTACTAGGCAAGAAGAAATTTACATTACTTTATCGGAAGCTTCTCTGACGTTGGATACGCCTATGATCTCGGTATCTTTACCGCCGGCTTTTTTGGCTTCGGCAAGCACGGATGCAGGGACGATGATGGTCTTAAATCCGAGTCTTACGGCTTCCGATACCCTCTGGGATACCTGGGATACGGTCCTGACCTCACCGGACAGTCCCACTTCTCCGAAGGCAACCACGTCGGGAGGGATGCACACGTTCTTAAAAGAGGACACTATGGCAAGAACCATTGCAAGATCCAGTGCCGGCTCCGACAGCTTCATTCCGCCCGTCAGATTGACATATGCGTCGCAATCCCCGAGATGAAGTCCGCACCTTTTCTCAAGTACGGCCATAAGCAGGTTAACCCTGTTATAATCAACGCCCGAAGCCTGTCTTCTGGGGACGCCCAGATTGGACCTGCATACAAGGCTCTGAATTTCGATAAGGATGGGTCTGGTACCCTCCATGCTGCAGGATACCACGGAACCCGAAGCATCAATGGGTCTTCCGTCCAACAGGTATTCCGAAGGATTGGTAACTTCTGCAAGACCTTCGCTTCTCATCTCAAACACGCCGATCTCATTAGTAGAACCGAAACGATTCTTCACACCCCTTAAGATCCTGTATGAGGCGTGTCTGTCACCTTCAAAATACAAAACCGTATCAACCATGTGCTCCAATACTCTGGGGCCCGCAACGGTTCCCTCCTTGGTCACATGACCTACTATAAAGATCGAGATGCCCAATACTTTGGCAAGCTGCATCAGCACCTGGGTGGATTCCCTTACCTGGGATACTGATCCCGGAGCGGATGACACTTCGGTACTGTACATGGTCTGAATCGAGTCTATGACACATATGTCAGGTTTATCGGCACGAACGGCCTCTGAGATAATGCTGAGATCCGTTTCGCACAAAAGCTTCATCTCACCTGTGAACTTACCGATACGATCCGCTCTCATCCTGATCTGTGCCTTGGATTCCTCACCGGATACATAAAGTACCTTCTGACCGGCCGCGGACATATTTCTGCACACCTGAAGAAGAAGGGTGGATTTTCCTATTCCGGGATCTCCTCCTATAAGGGTAAGAGAGCCCTTCATCACGCCTCCGCCCAGTACTCTGTCCAGTTCAGCTATGCCGGATGAATCCCTCTTTCCTTCACTGAGCGAAACATCATTAAGAGATGTTATCTCGGAAAGAGCTTTGACGCTTCCGCCTCCTTTTGCAGCCGATGAAATGCGAAAAGAGGCACTCCCGGGATCAGCCTTGACTACAGGCTCTTCCACGAATGTATTCCATTCGTGGCACCCCGGGCACTGCCCCATCCATTTTGCCGATTCATATCCGCAGCTCTGGCAGAAATATATGCTTGTCTGCTTAGCCTTTGCCATTTATCAAGCCTTCTTAACGCTTACTACAGCCTTGCGGTTGTTTGAAAGATCAAGGGAAAGGGAAAGCTTTCCGCCGAGTCCGGTCTTAACCGCACCGGTATCTTTATCGTCTTCCTTTACCTCATAAAGAGTATCGTCCGCAAGTCCGAGAGTAATGGATACGGAACCTTTACCGCTTACGGTAAACTCCATGGAATCAGCAGTCTCGCTGAAACCGGTGACGGTGGTTCCGGGCACGGACTCGTAAACTACCAAACCGTTCTTCTCGAATCTGGTGATATCCTCAAAGGTCTTAACCTTGAGAAGATCCCCTCCGAAAGGAAAGTCCTCTACCTTCGTTTTCTCCTTGAGATGGTAATCTCCGAAAGCAAGCTTTCCGTTTTTGTCCGTGTAAATAATCTCAGCCATTTTTTTACCTCCGTTATTTAGTATTCTTTGGCTTACCGGATTTAAATACAATGTTTTCTCCCGAGCACGAGCAGGTAACGCTGTCACCCGGTCTTATATTTTTTCTGAGGATCTCCTCTGCGAGTCTGTCCTCAACAACATTCTGCATTCCGCGCTTCAAAGGTCGTGCGCCCATCTTCTTGTCGGCATATTTGTCGATAAGATATTTCTTGACCGACGGTGCCAGTTTCAGCTCGATGTCCATCTGCTCTTTGCATCTTGCGGCAAGCTGTGATGCAAGAAGATCTACGATGTCCTTGAGATTCTGATCACTGAGCTGACTGAATACCACGATGTCGTCAATTCTGTTGATGAACTCGGGCTTGAAAGATTTCTTGACCTCTTCCATTACTCCCGATTTCATTCTCTCATAATCGGCCTTTTCTCCGCCGCTTGAAGCACCGAATCCGAGATTCTTGGGGTCAACGATCCTCTGGGCACCGGCATTGGAAGTCATGATAATGATGGTGTTCTTAAAAGAAACCTTCCTGCCCTTAGAATCGGTCAGATGACCGTCATCAAGAACCTGGAGAAGTATGTTAAATACATCGGGATGAGCTTTCTCAATCTCATCGAAAAGAACTACGGAATAAGGATTGTTCCTGATCTTATCGGTGAGCTGTCCGCCTTCGGAAAATCCTACGTATCCCGGAGGTGAACCTATCATCTTGGTAGTGGAGAAGCTCTCCATATACTCGGACATATCGATTCTGATAAGAGAATCTTCGGAACCGAACATAGCCTCGGCAAGTGCCTTGGAAAGCTCGGTCTTACCTACACCGGTAGGTCCGAGGAAAAGGAATGATCCGACAGGTCTCTTGGGATCCTTAAGTCCGACTCTTCCTCTTCTCATGGCCTTGGAGATGCCTTCAATGGCTTCTTCCTGACCTATTACTCTCTTGTGAAGTATTGATTCGAGTTTAAGCAGTCTGTCGCTTTCTTTTTCATTGAGCTTGGTAACGGGAATCTTGGTCCACATCGCAACAACCTTTGCAATGTCGTCCTCACCGATGCTGCCCTTGCGGACATTCTTGTTAGCCTCACTCTTTTTAAGAGCTTTATCGTATTTCTTGATAAGCTCGTCCTGTTTTAACTTGATCTCTCTGGCCTGAAGGAATGCCTCCATTCTGATGGAAAGCTCGATCTGTCTGTCCATCTTGTTGATCTCATCGAGAATGGACTTATGCTTTTCGGGAACTTCAAGGCTCTTAAGATGCGCACTTGCAGCAGCTTCGTCGATAAGGTCAATGGCCTTGTCGGGAAGATTTCTGTCGTTGATATATCTTGCGGATAATCTTACGGCCGCTTCGATGGCATCAGATGTGATCTCGATATTGTGATGATCTTCGTATTTATGCTTGATGCCTTCAAGGATCCTTACGGTCTCTTCCTCTGAGGGTTCCTCAACCATAACAGGCTGGAAACGTCTCTCAAGAGCGGCATCTTTCTCAACATATTTATGATACTCGTCGATGGTTGTTGCACCGATGAGCTGAAGTTCTCCTCTTGCAAGTGAAGGCTTCATGATATTGGAAGCATCGATGGAACCTTCCGCACCGCCCGCACCGATAAGGGTATGGATCTCGTCGAGGAAAAGAATGATGTTTCCGCTTTCCTCAACCTCTCTGATAACACGCTTAACTCTCTCCTCGAATTCGCCGCGGTATTTTGAACCCGCAACCATTCCGGGAAGATCAAGTGTAAGAAGTCTCTTATTCTTAACAGTGTCGGGAGCATCGCCGGATGCGATGAGCATTGCAAGTCCCTCTACAACCGCAGTTTTACCTACGCCGGGTTCACCGATGAGGCAGGGATTGTTCTTGGTACGTCTAGAAAGGATCTGGATGATCCTCTTGATCTCGTCTTTTCTGCCAATAACGGGATCGAGTTTACCCTCGGCTGCAAGTTTGGTCAGATCCCTTGAATACTGACCGAGAACGGACATCTTGTCCTCTTCTCCGTCTCCTCTTTGCATCAGGTCCTCTCTTGCAAGTCTGGGGTCCTGTCCCATGGCCGCAAGGGTATCGGCATAAACCTTCATGGGATTTATGCCCATGGTTGCAAGAAGTCTTACCGCTACATTCTCTCCCTCTTTGATAAGAGACAGCAAAATATGTTCGGTCCCGACAAGTTCGCGGCCGAATCTCGCGGCAGTTCTCGCTGCCTCTTCCAATATTCCTCTTGCTCTGGGGGAATAAGTTTCTTTGGACTCAATGGCAAGGGCCGTATTGAAACTGATCATATCCCTGATCATGTTGGTAAGCTTATCGGGATCCGTTCCGTTTGCTGCAAGAACCTTGCCTGCCATACTGTCCGAATTAAGCACAAGTCCAAGAAGGATGTGCTCTGAACCTATATAACTCTGGTGAAGCTTACTTGCCCACTTCGATGCGATCTGAAGTGAGATCTTTGCTTTCTCGGAATAATTACCTTCCACCTTGTTCTCCTGACTGATCCGATCTGTATTCTTCGAAGATCTGATCTACTAGTTTGTGTACATCCTCTCTGGAAATATTCCTGCAGGATGCACGTGCTATATCCACTCTGAGACTTTCCTTAAGCTCGGCCAGCGCATTGACCTTGCCCGGATCGACGCTTATTACCGCACCGCGTCTTCTGTCCACTTTGACATATCCCTGCTGTCTGAGCACGGTATATGCCTTGTTAACGGTGTGCATGTTGATACCGATATCGTCAGCAAGCTGTCTGACCGAAGGAAGAGGATCGCCGTCGCATAATCTGGCCGCCGCGATTCCCATTATTATCTGGTCGCACAGCTGATTATATATAGCTTCATCACTGTTGAAATCTATCTCGATATACATCTCTTCCTCCTTTCCGGTGCCATCACCGCGGATAAAATGCTGTTATATATAAGATATAACAAAGAGCCCCGCTCGGTCAATATTTATGCGGGTTTTTAAAGCTTTTTTAAGAAAAGAAAACGGGAGGGTTTTCAAGCCCTCCCGATATGTTTTCAATTATTTCTCGTCATCGTCCCAGTTAAGGAATCCGAATTCAAATTCATCATCGTCATCATCGATGAGCTGTTTTCTGTGATGGTCCTTAACAACAGGCTCAGCCTGAGGTCTTGCGCTTCTGTGGGGCTTCTTTTCGATATACTCTACAGGTGCCTCGTCTTCGGGCTCAACCTCTCTTACAGCCTCGCGAACGGGCTCAACTGCTCTTCTGTCTGCCTCTGCAGCTCTTCTGTCTGCTTCAGCTGCTCTTCTGTCGGGATCTGCGGCTCTTCTCTCACCGTCTGCAGGTCTTACGGTGTGTGAGCTCTGTCCTCTCTGAACATCAACAGGTCTTCTCTCGCCGCCCTGTGCTCTTGCGGGTCTTTCGGAAGGCTGTCTCTCAGCTCTTGCAGCGCCCTCTGCGGGTCTTCTGCGCTCACCTGCTGCTTCTCTGCGTACGCCTTCACGTGCGGGACGGGATGAACGCTCGCTTGAACGCTCGGGTCTTCTTCCCTCTCCGTGTCCTGCGATTCTCTTTGCTCTTTCTTTTTCAGCTTCAGCGAATGCAGCTCTGTCATCGAGATCTTTCCACTTCATGAAGAAGAAAATTGCTGCAACGATGGTAGCTACAAGTACGAGAACAACGATGATAAGAATAGTTCTGAGGGACTTGATCTTGCCCTCCTGCTTCTCGAGAAGCTCTACGTTGTGAGAGTTCTGCTCGAAAAGGTTGTTGATGTTGTACTGCTTGCCCTGCTCATAATCAAGAAGGAACCAGCCGTCTGCCTGCTCCTGAGTATCCCAATGCTTCTGCACTGTGGTCTCAACGGTCTCGGTAGTGGTGGGAACCTGCTCTTCGGAAGGCTCCTCGGTTGAGGGCTCCTTAAGGTCTCCGGAAAGCCTTACATAATCGGATCTGATGTAGCCTGTAGTGCTTACTCCGTCCTTGGTAAAAGAAAGATAATACCAGGTATTTCCGTCGGTTCCCTGCTTGGTTCCGGTAACGGTAAGGGTAAGTCCGTTGTTTGCCTTTGCTACGATCTCACTGTTGGTGGATGCATCGGCTCTTACGTTAACGTCTGCGGTGGTGGTTCCGCTGACAGGTTCTACGGGTGTGATTCCCTCAGCATTTGCGGTGGGAGGAGTGGTAGTTGTGGTAGTGGTTGTTGTAGTGGTCTCTGCCGCTCCGGAAGTTGTGGGAGTGGTTCCGTCGGTGATCTCTACAAGGTCTGATCTGATGTAACCGGTGGTAGTTGCATTTACAACGATCTCGTACCAAACCTTGCCGTCGGTTCCGGTGGTCTGGCTCTTGATCTCAACGGTATCGCCCTTTGAAAGTGAAGCGACCGCATCTGATGAAGTGGACGCCTGTGATCTTACATTGGCGGTGGTGGCAGTTACTTTACCGGTACTTGCAAATACGGTAAGAGCAAACTGTTTTCCGAATAATACGACAAGAACTGCTGCGACGATAAATATTGTCAGGGCCGCCTGTCTTATTTTCTTACTTATGTTGTTGGTTTCCATTTTGAATTTTTCCTCCGAACTCATGCTTCATCGATTGCTTTGCCGATGTCATGTCTCATGTACTTATTTTCAAAAGATACCCACTCTGTTGCGTCGTATGCATTCTTACGTGCTGTCTTAAGATCTGCACCGAGTGCGGTTACTCCGAGTACTCTTCCTCCGTTGGTAACGATCCTTCCGGCATCATCGAACTTGGTTCCGGCGTGGAAGCAGAATACATCGTCTCTGCCTTCGAATTTATCGAGTCCCTCAATGGGGAATCCCTTCTCGTATTTAACGGGATATCCGTCACTTGCAAGGACTACACATACTGCGGCATTGTCAGAGAACTTCAGGTCGATCTGATCGAGCTTTCCGTCAATGCACGCTTCGAAGACATCTACAATATCATTCTCAAGCCTGGGAAGAACAACCTGAGCCTCCGGATCGCCGAATCTTGCATTGTATTCGAGAACCCTGGGTCCCTTGGGAGTGAGCATAAGGCCGAAGAAGATTACTCCGTGGAAAGGTCTTCCCTCTGCAGCCATTGCATCAACCGTAGGCTGGAAAATGTATTTATCGCAAAAATCAGAAACTTCTTTGGTATAGAAAGGGCTGGGTGAGAAATTGCCCATTCCTCCGGTATTGAGTCCGGTATCACCGTCTCCCGCTCTCTTATGATCCTGTGCGGAGGACATGATCTTAACCGTCTTACCGTCTACAAAAGAAAGAACGCTTACTTCTCTTCCGGTCATGAACTCCTCAATGACCATTCTGTTACCTGCGCTTCCGAACTTCTTATCCTCCATGATCTCCTTGACTCCGGCTTCAGCCTGGGCAAGGTCTTCACAGATGAGAACTCCCTTTCCGAGAGCAAGTCCGTCAGCCTTCAGAACGATGGGGAAATCTGCCTTTGTTCTGAGATATTCGAGAGCCTTCTCGGCATCGTCGAAAGTTTCGTAAGCAGCGGTGGGAATGTTGTACTTTTTCATCAGATCCTTGGAAAAAGCCTTGCTGCCTTCAAGGATAGCTGCGTTCTTGCGGGGACCGAATGTTCTGAAGCCCGCATTTTCAAACTCATCAACAATTCCGCCTACAAGAGGATCGTCCGGTCCTACAACCACAAAATCGATCTCTTTTTCCTTGGCGAAAGCAACGAGCTTGTCAAATTCCATCACACCGATGGGAACACACTCCGCAATAGCTGCAATTCCTGCATTTCCGGGTGCGCAATAAAGCTTGGTACATTTGGGGCTCTTTGAGATTGCACAAGCAATCGCATGCTCTCTTCCGCCACCACCGACTAAAAGTATTTTCATATCATGCCTTTCTGACGGCGCGGCCGTTTTCCATGACCAGACGTCCGTTCGCAATATCATCTATAGCCTTGGGAAGAAGCTTCCATTCCGCCTCCTCCATGACTCTCCTCTGAAGAACCTCGGGAGTGTCGCCTTCAAGTACTCTTACGGGTATCTGATCGATGATGGGTCCTTCGTCCATACCCTCGTTTACGAAATGAACCGTAGCTCCGGTGATCTTGACTCCTCTTTCCAGTGCCTTCTCGTGAACCTTAAGTCCGTAGTATCCCACTCCGCAAAAAGAAGGAATGAGTGAAGGATGGATGTTGATGATCTTACCGGGATAAACCTTGCACATCTCTTCGGGAATCCTTACAAGGAAGCCCGCAAGTACGATGAGATCGGGCTTAAGCTCTGCCAGTTTATCCATAAATGCCTTATGGAAATCATCTCTTACGGCAAAGTCCTTGGGTCTTACAACAAAGGCGGGGATTCCCGCATTCGCTGCTCTTTCAAGACTCTTGACTCCGGGATTGTTACTGATAACTCCTACCAGCTCCGCTCCCGTGATGGAACCCTCTTTAACTCCGTCTATTATTGCCTGGAGGTTTGTTCCTCCTCCGCTTACACAGACGACAACTCTTAACATAAGGTCACACCCTTTTCTCCGGCGATGACGCTTCCTACGATGTAAGCTTTCTCTCCGGCAGCTTTAAGGAGCTCTACGGCCTTGTCCGCATCTGCGGGATCAAGAGCAAGTACCATTCCGAGTCCCATGTTATAAGTGCTGTACATCATATTCTCCTCGATGGATCCGGTCTTCTGAATGAGTCCGAAGATGGGAGGAATATCGTAGCTGTTCTTGTCGATCTTTGCATTGGTTCCGTCGGGAAGCATTCTGGGAATGTTCTCGAAGAATCCGCCGCCGGTGATGTGGCTGCATCCCTTAACCTTAACTCCGCCGTTCTTAAGAGCCTTGAGGGCCTTTACATATATTCTGGTGGGAGTAAGAAGAGCTTCGCCGAGAGTCTCACCGAGCTCGTCATAATACTTCTTGAGGGACTCCTCTGACATCTCGAATACTTTTCTGATGAGAGAGAATCCGTTTGAGTGGATTCCGCTTGATCCGATTCCTACAAGTACGTCGCCGGGCTTAATGCTCTCGCCGGTGATCAGATCTTTCTTGTCAACAACACCTACGGAGAATCCTGCGATATCGTACTCTTCATCGGGCATCATTCCGGGATGCTCAGCGGTCTCACCGCCTACAAGTGAGCACTCTGCCATCTTGCAGCCCTCTGCAACACCCTTTACGATCTCAGCGATCTTCTCGGGGATGTTCTTGCCGCATGCGATGTAATCCAGGAAAAAGAGAGGCTCACCGCCCGCACATGCTACGTCGTTAACACACATCGCAACGCAGTCGATACCGATGGTGTCATGCTTATCAAGAATAAATGCGGCTTTGAGTTTGGTTCCGACTCCGTCCGTTCCGGAGAGAAGTACGGGCTCTTCCATTCCCTTGAATGCCGCTGCGGAGAATGCTCCGGAGAATCCTCCGAGGCCTCCCATAACTTCGGGTCTGTTAGTCTCGCTAACACATTTTTTGATGAGTTCTACGGATCTGTAACCTGCTTCGATATCTACGCCTGCTGACTTGTAATCAAGTGCCATTTTGTCCACCTTTATATTAATAATTATTTGTTCTCGAGGTATTTTTTGTATCCGATCTCCTGAAGCTTGGCATCCTTATCCTGAACCTGCTTCTTAAGATCTGCTGAGTACTTCTTGAGCTTTGCAAGAAGCTTCTTGTCAGATGTTGCAAGGATCTTGGCTGCAAGGAGTCCCGCATTTGCTCCGCCGTTTATCGCAACGGTTGCAACGGGAATTCCACTGGGCATCTGTACGATGGAATAAAGTGAATCTCTTCCGCCCAGTGATGTGGTATGCATGGGAATACCGATTACGGGCATGGGGAAGATTGCCGCACACATACCGGGAAGATGAGCTGCCATTCCGGCACCTGCGATAATAACCTTAAAGCCCTTCTTCTCTGCGGATGATGCATATTCAAAAAAGACATCCGGCTCTCTGTGAGCTGAGATAATAGTCATCTCATAGCCTATCCCCAGCTTATCAAGGATCTCTGCCGCCTTAGCCATTACGGGCATATCAGAGTCACTGCCCATGACTATTCCGACCACCGCTGCGGGTTTTTTCTTAGCTGTACTCATCATTTTCCTCCTAAGTCTTTTCCTTATAAATGTAAAACCATGTGTATTTTACTAAAAAAGGGGTATTCGTGCAAGTTTGTTAATCTACATTTAGTAATATCTTAAAGAAATAATAACAATATTTGGTACTGAAACCCCTTTATTTACATGATTAAAGCTTCGGAACAAAGTCCGAAGCTTTTGTTTACAACTATGTGGGGATCCAAAGCAAAAATCCCGAAAGGATCAATGCTGCGGAATTAAGGATTATCCCTGTAATGCTTGTTACCTTAAAACAATCCGGGAGTCTTACTGCCATAACTCCCATAAACCATCCCGTAAGCGAATAAAGAGTAGCCAAAAGGGCTGCCGCTCCGAATCCCATAGGCACATCACCGCCCAGCAGATAACTGCTTCCGATCCCGTACAAAAGAGAGATCAGGGCGATAAGTCCCAATATTGCAGACATTATCCCCATGTAGGGATGACGCCTGTTTGTAAACATGTAAGATCTGCGCATTTTTTAGAACATTATCTTGGATCTGGATGAGAGGAGCTTTGCTCCGCTTATTACAAGCATGATGCCCGCACCGAGTCCGAGAATGATGGTTGCGATGCCGATGGCAAGATCCCATGCGCCGGTTGCTCTGACTACTTTATAGATCTTTTCTTCTTCCATTTTGTGCTCCTATAGAATTAATTCTTATTTAGCTCCGTAAAGTGAGTAGTACTCGTCGATGGCCTTCTTGAGCTCATCGTCGATCCAAACCTTGCCCTGTCTCTCGGTATTGTACAGGTATTCGGTTACTTCTGCCATGGTTACGATGGCAGCTGCGTCGAATCCATAGGTGGCTTTGATCTCGTCAAGAGCACTTCCATCGGAGTGAAGTCCCTTTTCCATGCGGTTAAGAGATACGATGAGTCCCTTGATCTCAACATTTGCCTGAGCCTTGATGATGGGATAGGTCTCCTCGATGGATTTACCGGAAGTGGTAACATCCTCGATCATGATGACCCTGTCGCCGTCATTTAATTTGGATCCGAGGAGGATTCCGGTATCTCCGTGATCCTTAACCTCTTTTCTATTGGAACAATATCTTACATCGATTCCGTAGAGTTTTGAATAAGCAATGGCTGTTGCCACTCCGAGAGGGATTCCCTTATATGCGGGTCCGAAGAGAACATCGAAATCATCCCCGAAATTATCATGAATAGCCTTTGCATAGTACTCTCCGAGCCTTGCGAGCTGGGTTCCGGTAACATATGCTCCCGCATTCATGAAGAAAGGTGACTTTCTGCCGCTCTTCAAAGTGAAATCTCCGAATTTGAGAACCTGACTCTCGATCATAAAATCGATAAATTCCTGCTTATACTGTTCCATGGCTTCCTCACTTATGACTTTTGTTTTTTGCGGATTACATTTTAACAATTAAAGCCTGCCTTTTCAACCTTAATAAAATGTTCGGTACGGCTTTGCCCCCATCGATATCGTAAAAAGGAAATATGTGGTAAAATATTTAGGCTGCCCGTTATAAACGGAAGGCAGGAGGTTTTAACATGATCAAATCGGAATTGAGCGAGATAAAGAAGCTCTATACGCCCAAAAACTGTTCCGTAACAAGGATCGCCGGCTGTTATGTAGACGGTGAAAAGAATAAGAAAGCTACATTTGTTAAGTCATTCAACTCCCTTCCCGAGGAAGAGACTTATAAATATTTCGATATATTCAGAAAAGCACTTTCGGGAACCGTGGGAAAGAGTGCACTTACTCTGGATATCACAAATGAAGCGGAGAAAGAAGGAGGACAGCAGGATTTCCTGTTAAAGCTCAGGGACTCGGCACTTCAGGATGAAGAGCTTCTGGATGATTACTATAACCGCATCATCTCCTCTCTGGAGTATGTGGGAAATTACCTGATACTGGTGGCTCACGACGTCTATGATATCCCTCAGAAGACAAGAGACGGATCCGTCAACGACGATGCATCCGAAGATATCTACAACTATATCTTCACCGTCATCTGCCCCGTGGATCTGACAGATGCAGGACTCTCCTACGACTCCAAGACCAATGAATTCCACGACAGGAAAAGGGACTGGATCGTAAAGCTCCCCATGCTCGGTTATCTTTTCCCCGCATTCAACGACCGTAACTCGGACATTCATTCCATAATGTACTATTCCAAGGATGCCGAGAACTTAAACGAGCAGTTCATAGAGCTTATGCTCGGAGCAGGTGAACCCATGAGCGCAGTTTCCCAGAAGGAAACCTTTGAAGCCATCGTTGAAGAAACCCTGGGCGATGAATGCAACTTCAACAGCGTCAAGAATATTCACGAAGAAATGTCGAGAATGATAGCCGACAATAAGGAACAGCTACTTCCTCTCACCATGGAAAAGCACGACATCAGAAATCTTCTGGAGGCCGGCGGAACCAGTAACGAGAAGATGGAAAGTTTCAACGACAAGTACGAAAAGATCTCTCCCGAGGACAAGCCCCTGATGATGAGCAATGTCTTCAACTCAAGATCTTTTGACGTAAAGACCCCCGACGTGGTTATCAAAGTAAAACCCGACAGAACAGACCTTGTTAACGAAAAGTCAGTTGACGGAAAAGACTGTCTGGTCATCGAATTGAACGGAGAAGTCGTAGTCAACGGTATCAACGTAAGATCGGATTCGGAGGCATGAGTATGAATAAAGTAGCTATATTCCTTGCAGACGGTTTTGAAGAGATCGAAGGACTTACTGTTGTAGACATAGTCAGACGTGCCGGCGTGGAGATCGATACAGTTTCGATAAACGGAAGGCTCGAAGTAAACGGATCCCACGGAATAAATGTAAAGGCAGACAAGATTTTAGCCGATATAAATAAAGACGAATATACCATGCTGGTTCTCCCCGGCGGCAAAGTCGGCACGGAGAATCTTGAGGCTTGTGACGAGCTGCTTGACCTCATCGGCAACTTCTACGGTGCCGGAAAATACATCGCAGCAATCTGTGCAGCGCCCAGCATATTTGCCCACAGAGGATTCCTCATGGGCAGAAAGGCTACAAGCCATCCTTCTTTTGAATCACATCTGGAAGAAGGCGGCGCAGTCGTAACACACTCTCCCGTCGAGATAGACTCGGGCATCATCACCGGTCAGGGAATGGGAGCATCAATCGAATTTGCACTGACAATAGTCGGAATATGTGCAGGAAGGGAAGAAGCCGAAAAGATCGCGAAGGCAATTGTTTATCACTCGCCTTCCTTCGAATAAGGCAGGATATTAAATGGAAATAGAAAGAAAGTTTTTGATAGATAAATTACCGGATGATATTGAAAGTTATCCGTTTCACTTGATAGAGCAGGCATACCTGTGCACCAACCCTGTAGTAAGAGTCAGACGAGAGGATGATGATTTCATTCTCACTTACAAAGGATCCGGACTTATGCAGAGAGAAGAAGCTAATCTCTCACTCACATCGGAAGGTTATTACCATCTCCTTACCAAAGCTGACGGCAATGTCATAACCAAGAAAAGATACCTCATCCCCCTAGAGCATCCTCAGGTGGTTGAAGGTTCTCCCAAGCCCCCCGATGAATACACTCTTCTCATCGAGCTGGATGTGTTCGAAAAGCCTTTTGCTCCGCTCATGATTGCAGAAGTCGAATTCGGAAGTGTGGAAGCCGCACAGAACTTCCTGCCTCCCGAGTGGTTCGGACGCGATGTCACATATGAGCCCAAGTATCATAACTCTCATATGGCCATGGCCGAGAATTTCAGTCTCGACGATGACGAAGAAAAAGCATAAATAAAAATCCCGCAGCCGGTGCTGCGGGATTTGTTTTTATCTGGGTGCTACCATATTGTCTCTTCCGTAGAGTTTAACAAGTTTGTTAAGTCTCTTGGAAAGCTTCTCACTCCAGTCGGTGTATGTGCATCTCCACTTCCAGTTATCTCCGAGTGTTGAAGGAGTGTTGGTTCTTGCCTCGTTGTCGAGTTCGAGATAATCCTGAATGGGGATTATGCAGGTATCCGCACAGCTTGCGAAGCACTCTCTGATAACAGCTGCGGGAAGCTCGGTTCTCTTCTTGACGCCGGTATATTTCATGGCATACTTTGCAGTCTTCTTGTCACAGTTAAGAGCCCAGTGAAGAATGGTGTCATTGTCATGAGTTCCGGTATAGACGACGAAGTTTCTGTCATAGTTGTGAGGAGCATGCTCGCTGTTTGCGGAAGGGTCGAATCCGAACTGTGCGATCTTCATTCCGGGGAATCCGGTCTTCTCGACCATCTTGATAACACCGTCCGTAAGGAATCCGAGATCCTCTGCGATGACAGGTCTTTCGCCAAGCTGTTTCCTCATCTCTGCGAAGAATTCGAATCCGGGTCCTTTGACCCACTTTCCTCCGCGTGCATTCTTATCTCCGTAAGGGATTGACCAATAGGAATAGAATCCTCTGAAATGATCGATTCTTACGATATCGTACATATCAAAGCAGGCTTTAAGTCTTCTCATCCACCACTTGTAGCCTGTCTTCTTGTGATAATCCCAGTCATAGAGCGGATTGCCCCAGAGCTGTCCGTCCTCGGTAAAGCAATCGGGAGGACATCCCGCAACCGCCGTGGGATACCCTTTTTCATCAAGCTGGAAAAGCTTGGGTTCAGACCAGGTATCCGCTCCGTCGGGAGCTACGTAAATGGGAATATCGCCTATGATCATGATGCCGTTATCGTTGGCATACTTTTTAAGCTTCTTCCACTGAGTATCAAATTCATACTGCTGGAACATATAGAATCCGATATCCGATGCAAGAAGCTTTGTGTACTTCTCCATCGCCTTCTTTTCGCGAAGTCTGATATCGTCGTCCCAAAGCAGGAAGCTCTTTCCGCCGAAGTGATTCTTCAGCGCCATATAAAGGGCATAATCATTCAGCCAGGATTTATTCTTTTTACAGAATGACATGAAGTCTTTATCCTGAAGTAACCCTGCTTTTACAGCCCTTGTATAAGCCTTTCTGAGAATGGCAAAGCGTGATGTGAACATCTTCTCGTAATCCACATATCTGACGCTTCCGCCCCAGTCAAGTGCATCACATTCAGCCTTTCTGATAAGACCTTCTTCAATGAGGATATTAAGATCGATAAAATAGGGATTGCCTGCGAATGTAGAGAAACTCTGATAAGGAGAATCTCCGTAACCGGTAGGGCCGAGAGGCAGGATCTGCCAATATGACTGACCGGATGCTTTGAGATAATCGATCCAGTCGTAAGCCGATTTACCGAATGTTCCGATGCCGTATTCCGAAGGAAGTGACGAAACCGGAAGAAGTATACCTGCTCTTCTGATGTGTTCCTGTTTTGCCATAATTATTCTCCCAAAAAGGAAACCGTTTTCCACTTGCTATTGTAGTCTACGCCCGTTGATTAGGCAAGATTTTTTTCTTATTTTTCACGGGATTTTTCAAAGATGATCACGGACATAAGGACAGGCAGAGATAAGATGATGGGATACATATATCTCAGGTAGACCAAAGGTCCGAAGAAAAGCGTAGCCATATAAAACATGGGATAGATAAGAAGAAGCCATCCCTTGCGGTTCTTTTTACGCAGCGCTTCAAACACCGTAAAGATCAGAAGCCAGAAATAGAATGCGGGTCTGAAAAGCTGATTTAACAAAGGCCATGTAAAGAATGCATTCTCGTTGATGACCTGCTCAAAATATCTTCTCACACCGGGTGCATAACAGGTTTCAGTCACACCGCCTTCAAGTCCCGCTGTGCAGTTATAAGTGTGAAGAAGTCCCTTGCCGTTCTCAGCACCCACACCGAATACTTCAGCATACATTCTGTCAGGAAGATACCAGTATCCTTTGTTCAGGAAAAGGAATGCATCGATGTACTCATTGGGATATGCAAGTCCGATGCTCTTCCACTCCGGGAAGAAATTGCCGACTCCATCATCCCATATACCGTCCCTGCTTCCGGAATAATTCTTAACGCAGTCGGCGCAATAGGGATAATAACTGATGCCGGATTCCTCAAGGGGAATCAATTTGTTTATCATCGCATACTGCTCTTCTGTAAGGTTATCTTTCTGATTCTCGTATGTTCTCATAAGCTGCATCATGGGAACACTGTACATCTCGGAGTTATCTCCTCTGATGCAGTTAAAGCCCACAACCATTGCATTGTGCGCACCAAGTCCCGATGCGATGCAGATGATCATTAAGATAACGGAGAAAAGCTTCTCACGTATTTTTTTCTCATAGATGATGAATCCTAAGATCAGGAAGACCATTGCATAAACGGAATTCTTCCTGAATGTGATGTTTAAGATTGCCGTGAGAACTATAGCAACATCAAGAAGTATCGACTTCTTAAGCGATCTCTCGTAAAGAAGACAAATGAAAAGCACGAAGAATGCGGAAAAGAAAACATCCTTGGTCATGATCACGGAAATGATCTCATGCATGGGGAGAAGTGCATAGAGAACGGTAAATACGGGGAACAAAAATGTTTTGCCCGTAACTCTTACCATGAAAGAAATTGTATATGCGAGTATCGCGGATGTAACAAGAATCTGGAAAAGGCAAAGAAGTGCCATTCCCGCTTCAACACTTCCGATCTTAAGACCGATCAGATAAAAGATCCTGATTATTTCCGTATGAATAAGAGGCTGGTAATCATAGAACCAGATATGTCCCTTCATAGCCTCGATATACTGCCTTCCGAAATCATAAGACATGGCTGCGGGATAATATGCCAGAAATACGGGAATACGGCAGATAAGGATTGCGATAAAACTAATGAAAAATACTTTTAAAGATCCTGCGTTGCTGTTTTCTTTTTCCTTGTTGGAATAAAACTTATCAAGGAACATGAATGCGGAATAAGCAATGAATCCGACGGGAATCATGATAAGAAGTGCCAGGATAAAGATCTTAAACTTACCCGATACTCCGGGAAGTGTCATCCCCATCTTCTCAAGCTGGTATCCGAGTACATAGGAAAGACCGACCAGAAAACCGTAGACCAGCGAAAAAACAGCAGCACGGCGATCGAAGCGATAATTCTTTTTAATGAAATCTCTGATTTTATTCATGGTGACTCTTTCCTAATCCGTTCTATAAACAACTAAGTACATAATACCATAAAAAAAGGAAGTCCGAATGTTCAGACTTCCTTAGTATTATTCAAGTGAGACACGAGGGAATCGAACCCTCGACAACTTGATTAAAAGTCTCACGTTCATGTGCGTAACCATGCGGTTTTGAACACATTCTGATTACAAAATGCTTACATATAGATATTCAGACGGCAGTTCTTCCTTCATTTTTTCCAAAGTAGCAATAGTGCCAGTAATACATCGACAGATTGTCTCCGTATACATTTCTCAAGTCTTCATATCTATTATGATAAGCAGTTACATTGAAACCTTCCGAGGCCTGTCTGCCTTCTATCATTCCAAAAGTACAAAAATGTAGCCAGAGCATGGAGTGATTATTCCCAAAAGCCTCAGCAAGATCCGAGTACTTATTATAATAATATTCCGGATCAAATACAACGGAATAATCCACTCCGTTCAGAATATAAGACTCTTTTCCGAAATTTGAATAATCTTTGTATGACAGATCCATGTCACATCTTCCGCTTATTCCGGGTACACTTCCGGAGCTCGAAGTCTGCCAGAGCTGGTATTCTTTTACATATTTAGGAGTCGAACCATACCTCGCCACCCACTTGTCCAGACCATTTAATCGCGTGAGGTCAAGACGATCCTTGAATCCCGAAATATCCGATGCATAAACTCCGGTAGCAAAGCCCGCGCTTTGAACTATGGAACAAAAAGTGAGAGTAGCATCGGTAGTACCCGCCTTCATAGACGGGATCTGCGCCTCCACATCAGCATAGCAGGGATAATCAAAAACCTTGCCGCTTATCAGCGAGAGAAAATGCTGTGCATCAGCTGCTCCGGCAGCGGAGGATGTGCACCCTCTTCCCATAAAATAATAACAGCCAACCTTAATCCCGTTGGCCTTGGCAGATGCATAATTCTCTTCAAAATAATAATCCCTATATCTCCCGCAATCGGATCCTCCCGCTTTCAGGATAGCAAAGTCTATCTTTCCCTTCAGCTTGCTCCAATCTATAACGCCCTGATGTGCTGAAACATCAATTCCTGCTTTCTGCATCAGCGGCCTCCTTCTTATTATACTGTTTTGTGCTGACCCCTATCAAAGCTCCGATAAAAGTAGCAACAGCTGCTATGAGCCCGGTCACAATCTCAACATGCGGGATACCGAGTAGGGTAAAGACTGTGGTCAGAAACGTGATGAGTGCGGGCGCGAGTATAATGCATACCCATTTGAGAACGTTGTAAACTTTGTCAGATAAAATCATATTAAGCCTCCTTTCGCTCAAGATCGTCAATCCTATGATTGGCGACTTTAATCTTTTCCTCCTGAAGAGCAGTCAGCTCCTCCAATTTATACGTCCTTTCGATCACATTATTATGCTTGTCAACCTTCTTCTGAAGTTCGTCGAGTTTATACTCAACCAGAGCTAACGTCTTCTTGTTTGCGGAAGCCTGGGTGATAAGACAGGTTATAATCGCTATGATCCCGGTTATACAAGATGAAATAATGGTTTCCATGAAGCCTCCTCAGTTTAATTCTTTACTTAATCTCTCAAGGTTGTTGATTTTCTTTTCTTCAGCATCAATCAGACAGTACAGTCCAAGTTCACACTCCATATCACGCAGCAGTTCACTCTGCAGTTTTATTATCTCTGTCTGTCTGATGCATATATTCATCAGTTTTTCATATTCAACCATAGTCTTCGCCTGTTATTTCTCTGTATTCCGTTTCTGTGATCCAGTTCTTTTCCACCGCATTCATTACTTTTTCCTTGGACCAGCCCTTGCGGCCATCTGTCTCAATATACAGCTCGTAATAAGCTTTTACCTTTTCATAATTCTTGCTGTGCATATATCCTCCTTCACATTTCAACATCCGTCATCATAGCTATGTAATCTGTCTGAGCCTGCAGATCAAAGAGTGTGAGTTCAATCTCCCGCTGTTTCTTTTCTTCCGGTGTAAGTTCCCTGAGGATAAACCACCATTCAAGTTTTTCTTTCACAATCTGTACGAGTTCAACATCGTGCATCACACGTTCATCCGTCTCATGAACTACCGTCACGGTTTCAAGTTTTCCGGCAAAATCCCGCTCCGAAAGTTCTGCCTCGGATATGTAATTATTGCCATTTAGCCTCAGGTGTTCTATCCTGTTTCCGTCGGATAGTATCAATGTGTATTCTTCCATCTCGGATCCTCCTTAAAAAGCGAAATATATAATGATTTCATATTGTTTATCTGCTTTTTGGACATATATTTTGCATAGCTGCCCATCCAGGATTTATATGATTGCTTTATCGACTCATATGCAATTCTTTTACTGTCGAATAATCTTTTATAGCTCTTAAGCTTTCTTCTTTGTCGCGTAAGAGACTTGGGATTTATCTTCTTTACAACCTTGCCCGTATCTGTAAGGAAATATTTAAATTGTAAATAAATAAACGTATCTGACAATCTGCAGATACGAGTTTTCTTTTCATTTATAAATATGCCGAGCTCAGATGCCTTTTTCTTTACGCCTTGAAAGGTCTCTTCGATGTGTTCCCGGTCCCTATCAATGATATATATGCCATCCATATATCGGCCGACGCGTCTATGTCCTCTGACTATAGTGATAAAGTTGTCTATCGGAGTCGGGAAAAATATCCCAATATTCTGCGATGTCTGATCTCCTATATCCACGGACTTATGCATATATTTATCACCGGTCTTCATTTCCGGAGTAATATTCTGATAATAATCAATGGAGTTAAATTTATGATCCAGGCATTCGGAATATTCTTCATCTGTCATAAATGATACATCCACTGCGAAAGAATCGATTATTTCAGAAAGAACAGATGCCGAAAATCCGTCTATCCTGGGGCATATCATTTCCTTTATACGATCATGGCGGATATTATCATAGAATTTAGAAAAGTCCATGAACCCAACATAGCCGTCATTAGTTTTGTACTCCAGATAGAAATTATGAAGATCTCTTTCAAACATCCTCCTTGCAAAATCTATGCCCTTCCCCTTTTGTGATGCTCCGTTGTTGTATATAAGATATCTTTCAAGAGAAGGACCGATAACATGATCGCACAGCGCATGCCTCACAACCCTGTCCCTCATTCTGCTACCGTGAATATGTCGGATCTTGCCTCTTTCATGAAGAGTAAATTCCGTTCCGGGTGTGGTTCGATAGGTTCCCTCAAGTAATTCTTTCTGCAGTATTGCTATCTGTGATAAGAAGTCCGTTTCAAATTTCTGCGGCTCTTCTTTCCAGGAACTGCTTTTCATAGATGCTTTAAACGCATCATATAGCACATTCATATCTGCTATAATTTCCATCTTGTAAAATCACCTGCTTCCCTCTCGGGTTAAGACCCGTGCAGGCTGCAATCGTAATCACATACCATAGGCCGGATAGAGATCAGGCTTCTATCCCACTTTCGTGCTGTTATTTAGCTTTCGCAAGGATAGTCTTTCCTTTCGCGTGGGATATCATGCCTGTAAAGGTCTTATTCAGATATCACCGAAATCCGGGCGGACGCCATTAGAGTTGGAAGCGTTGTTGTTGTTCGCATTGCCGTTGTTGTTGACATTGGCAAAGTTCGCCGCGGAGCCCACACCGCGGAGCCACCAGTTCGCACGTATTCAAAGACTACCCTCTTTATCTATAAAACCTAAGCGGTTTAAGATAAGCAGTACTGATTCAGAGAGTTCAGATATAGGTTTTATAATATCTTTCGGATCTGTTTTCTTTGCTTTTAAGAATCTGTTATCAGATTGTCTAACGCCCTTAAATAAAACTATCTGCAGATCAATCATTTCAGAAAATCTTGCGAATTTATTCATATCCAAGGGCAACACCCGGATAATATACTGTAATTCCTGTTTTAAGATATAACAATTCGAAATTGCTGCATTAATATGTTTTCTTCTCTCAAGATACTCGAAAATCTTTGCAGGCGTATCAGAAGGATATATGGAATTTCCAAATGTGAACTCCGATTCTATATTCCGGAGAATATTTATGACTGCATCACATTCTTTATCAATAAACCACCTGCTAAAAGAGTCTGATTTCTTCTCCCATCTGGCAACCACTTCTTCAACGTTAGAAGCGCCATTATGCGTCTGCCTGTATCTTTCTATCTGCTTTTCATATTTCTCGGGAGAAAAACCAAAATCCTGAAGCATAAGTAATGTTACAGAATCCCTCAATCGGTAAAACTGATGCTCTGCCTCAAATCTCGACTTCTTCCGACGGCTTAGTGGAACATTTGACATTTTACATATCTCCTGCGTAAGTATTTCTCCGGGCACGAGGCCCGGAGATTAAAGATCATTTGATTGCGAAAGCCGGGCGGACGCCAAGAGAGTAGGAAGCGCTGTAGTTGGCCGCAAAGCCGTAGGAGTCGACAAGGGCAAAGTACGCCGCGGAGCCCACACCGCGGAGCCACCAGTACGCACGGTTACATATCCTGCTGTGATCAAGCCTGAAAAGTGCCAACTGTTCTTTATCTATTCCGGTCTCATATCCTTTTCCACCGACAGACCAGGCAAGATGCCCGTATACCATAACTTCACTCATAAGATCTACGGTTGAATCGTACCATGCCCATCCAGAAGCATTTCCGTTTGATGTGGCATTTGTAAGCAATTCTCTGTGTGACAGGATATGGGAAGACCCAAAGGCATTATCGATCGCCGTCTTTGCATTTGCCAGATTACCACCGGTCGGATAATCAGCTCCGCCTCGCATAGCAGAATTATAATATCCTCCCGTAGTCACGTTTTCGGTATTCATTTGCGCACTATACAGGTTCGAATCCGGTACTATCACCACATGATGAGTTGTACAGTTTACGTCTCCGCAATTTAGCCAATAATCAAAATGAGCAATCCTCCAGGTAACACCACCTATCACCCAGTAATCTCCGATAAAAAGATCATCAAAGGTTCCGGAGGATATTGCAGCCCACTGTGCAGAAGTGACGGATGTGCCAAGATTCTTGCCTCTGTATATTCCATTTCTGTATCCGCTGTTCAGGGGAAACGATGCCTTGATCAGTTTTCCTGCAGATACCTTTCGTGATATCGTTCCGTTATCCATCATCAGGTACTGTGATTCAAGGTCTATAGGTTCTGACGTATTAACCAGATCGGTTATTCTTATATCTGCCATATAGTTACTCCATTCTGTTAAATATAACGGTTACTTCCGCTTTGATATGATCCCCGTCGCTTGTTATGATGTGATTCCCATCATGATCAATGATCAAAGGTTCTATATCAAGTCTGCCCCTGGCCATTCCTTCCAGGATAGGATCACAATCACTGCTCCCTCCGGATGGAACATATATATCTGTGGAAATCCTATCAATCTTAATTGTCGCAATCCTGGTTCCGGAATTATGATATTGTGACCACTGTACAGAGGAATAATCTGAATCGTTAGCCAACTCTGATACAGCTGTAGGAATATCGGAGAAGTTTGCCTTATCGGCAAGCAGCGCATTGATCTCCGTTTTTGTGTAATAATTTGATAAGTCAATCTGAGTAGATCCAATATGTTCCCAGCCTGAAGATGTACCGTTCAGATTTATATACTCGTCGTAAATATCATCTGTTCCGACCGTACCTTTTGGCACAAGATAAATAGTGGTCCGTGATATGCCTGTTGTAGGCAATACACGAACCACTTCTATATTGAGGGTAACTATCGCTGATATAAGAGAATCGACTTCGGCCTGAGTATATGTCTCGGTCTTTCTATAGTAATTTGATAGATTTGATACCGTGGATGTGATAAAACCGGAATCATTCGTCAGGTCTGATAATTTAACAGGAGGAGAAGGAGCATAAACACTCTGGGAATTGCCATTTATGGATATTCTCGCAATCTCGGTTCCGGATGCAAGTTCCTGCGTCCATGATACAGTATCTCCCGAGCCGCCTCCACCTCCGCCATCAATCAATGCATTGACCGCAAAGACTAAGTTTTTCAGTATTTTGCTCGATCCATTATATGCAAGTTTTCTGATGCTCATTTTGTCACTCCATGGTAAGAGTATATGTTACTTTCATAGTGGTCAATGCGGTTTTGATGATCGTATCTGACAAGTTGTTGATAGTTGCAAGCCTCCAAGGATGAGGAAAATGTCTATAATCATCCCAGGCGCTTGTGTAGTATGAACCAAATGTTCTTTCAACGAGCAGGTCAGCGGTAGCATCATAATCCATTGAAACATTAGCGTAGGATTGCAAGCCGACATTAAGGTTAGTAGGATAAATGGTATCGTTGTACGGATCGTATATGAGCATGGTATCAGATCCGGTATTCGGGAAGGACTTTACATCGCTCTTTACAAACAATAATCCATCCGTAAACTTTCCGATGCGGTCTCTAGGGCTTCCGCTTCCACCAAACGAATGAGCAAGCGTCGCTTCGTCCGTAAGAAGATTGATATGATACAGCTGACTTCCAAAAAGCATATATCCACTGTTTAAATCATATGGCTTATAATAAATAAAGCCTTCTCCGCTTCCATAGCCACTATAAGATGGAGTGCCTGTAAGAACATGCGGCGTACAGACGAATGTGGAAAGATCTATAATATAAACTGTCTTGTCACCGAAATCACTGAAACAGCCGTATGCTTTGCCATCAAGAATCTTGAATTTCATATTTCCTGACCGTGTAGTTCCAAGAGGAACTTCATGAACTTCGGCTGACGCTCCCATAACGCTGTCAAAACGTTCGTTGAATGCCGAAAATTCCTCAATCGAACATCCATACTCAGAAACCTTTGCTATTCTGTTTCCGCTTACAGTGTCAAGAACAATCCTAAAGCCTCTATTATTGTAATATCCAACACTGATATAAGAATAATCGGTACCACTTACACCGGATAAACCTCTCGGATTCCCGAACATATTGGTCCTTGCGAGTTTATCATATCGGGATATCTCACTGGTTCCATTTCCATACCCCGCATATCCCCCAAGGAATGAAGTCAGACACACGGAATTTATCTCTCCGTTTGCCTGCTGGGTAGAAAAATCATACACCTGTTTAACTGAATACTGATTCTCCTCTGATTCATTGAAATTATATGAGCCCATTTCTGTTGTTTCAGTGGAATTATGTATTTTGTATGAGCCATTTCCTGTCATCTTCGTTCCGACAGGCATAAACCTGGAAGGTGTCGGATCCGTGGGGACAGTTTTATCGAATAGCAATAATCCGCCAAATAAATATGCCCATAAGGGAACCTGAGCTCCTTCTATTGAATATCCGGCGAAACCCACGGTTAATGAAGGCCCCAACTGTCTTAGTAAACTCTCCGCGCCATCTGTAACGATATTGTCGCTTTCTATACGCTCACGGTTTCCGTTTTTGATATTTTTTAACTCGATAATTGTATGACCATGGATCGCATCAATATGAGGTTTGCTCTGCTTTACGGCTTTTATTATTTCAACCATCTCAATTCTCCTCGGTTTCTTCTATTTCAATATTTTCCGTTATGCCTGCCACATCTGTCCTTAGCACTTCTATTCCATCAATCGATTCATTTCCGTTAATCAAGACCGGATTGGTTAATGAAATAACTACTGTGTCAAGAATCTCAGAAACTAACGCTATCGTTAATGGAACTGCATTCATCGTATCATCTACATCAATAGTTCCGTCCCATGCCGTATTGCCCACAATGTTCAGACCAAGGATCGTATTTTGCGCTTCAAGTATATTTATATGAACGCTTCCGCCGACACAATTTAACCAAATCTTCCAGGTATGTGTGGTTGTATTATCTACGTTAAGGACGTAATAACAATGAAGTATATGCTCCCCATCCTGATATGTTTCTTTGGGTTTTCGAATATCGATGATTTCTCCGTCATATTCAAATAAAACACTTACCTGAAGATCATTATTTACGATGACGTTATTTTCAATAATTTCCGTAGTAGAGCATTCAATAAGATACTCCATTTCAAAATAGACCTGACCACTTTGTGATACCGCAAATCTGGTATTAGCAACAGCAACAGTTGCTCCATCTCCAATATCAACAGCGCTCATATTATAAAACATCAGGAATTTAAGCTGTATTGACTCCAGCTTTCCTTGTATTGCTTCTATCTGATTCTGTATCGTAGTAATCTGAACGCTGAGATCTGATATGAAAACATTCTGAAATTCGTTTCCCTCGGCCTTGAAGGTATCCATCAGGACCTGGATCCCTTTTATATATCTGGAGAAGACGTATACGAAAGCTGTAAAATATGTTCCGGAAGAGGGATCATATATGCGATATTTAACAATATCTCCGGATTCTATCCAGGGCATTGAATAGCTCACACCCGTGTATGGAGTATATGTAATACCCTGTACCTTCTGGTAGATGTTCTCAGCAATCTCTGATAACAATTCTTCTTCGAGGTTAAGGGTAAACATATTCCCCTGAACAACATAAATATTTCCTCCATCGCCATAAGAAGCTCCTTCATCGGAAG
Source organism: Lachnospiraceae bacterium (assembly GCA_017940415.1). Classification (GTDB taxonomy): domain Bacteria; phylum Bacillota; class Clostridia; order Lachnospirales; family Lachnospiraceae; genus AC2028. The sequence goes on along the minus strand of JAGAYR010000009.1, from coordinate 103,153 downwards.
AACTTTGTCTTACAATAACTCTTCCAATGGCTTGGACTGTATAACGTTGATAATCCAGTTTCTTATAAAACTCTACTTCATCATATGTGCCTTCCGTATCGATCGGTTCAATACTTCGGAACTCAAATTCACCGTTCCTGTTCACAATTCCGAATACACCGTTTATCTGGCATATTGCCCGGATCGAATCCAGTGCTTTCATTGACGCGGGCGAGTACTGCTTGTCGAATACGATATGATCATTTACGAGAGCAGCTTCCCTTACATCTATCCCCAGATACGAAAACAAGCTGTCACGATAATCTTTAACAGATATCGGAAAACTCAAGGATTTATACCAAGCGGCAATGTCAGTCTGTCCCTTGGAATATAAAATATCATAGGCAACTATCTCACATTTTCCATAGTAATAATCCATGATCTTCTGTGATTCAACATATCCATGGAAGAGAGATATCGGATCCGTTGAATCAGCAATGATAACAGCTTCAACGTATCTTCCTCTGAGATCCAAAGTAATTCCCATACATTGGAAAGATAACTGTGAAGAAAGACATCCTGTGAATGTAAGACATTCCTTTTCCTCTATACCTTCCTCCAGTGAAAAACTTTCATATATGATCTCGTTATCCCTAAGCGTAAGATCCAGCTCAGGGAATGTTACAGTCAAATGTTTTATTGAAGAGCTGCTGTATGCTTTTTTTGTTTCTTCAGTTACAATAATCATCCTATGCCTGCTCGATATTCACGGTGAATACTTCCATATAATCCTTCCAAGCTCCGTCACGGTTTCGTACCGTCTCATGATTTATGAAGAAATCTCCTGTATATGAATCACCTGCGTTATTGACTTCAACGGTAACCGAACATGTCAGATTCGGCTGCCGGTTCTGAGATATACATTCCAAAAACAAATTGTATTCATTTTTGGTTCTGAACCACATGTCAAAAGTTCCAATGATCTTGTCGCGAATCTTCTGCCTGTGTATTACGCCTGCTGCATCAGTCCAGTCCTCCGTCACCGGGACATTATTGACCTTATATGATCCTGCAATAACGTGATCCGAATAATCTGTTTCACCTATAATGAACATTTTTCACCTCACACAAAAGCACTCTGCCCGGTCCGCCTTATATAATCCTGATTCTGTTTCCTAACAACATTGAATAATCCATTCGCATCAGCTGATATTTCAATGCTGCCGCTGCCTCCCTCAGCAATAATAGGAAGATATCTTGAAAGGAGATCATATAGGTTTCCTTCCGAAGACAAGGTATTTACCGCGGAATAATTATTGGATTGTATCTGTGGAGAAGAAAACTCTGATGCTATACTTCCGGTCATAGTTCCGAGAGCATCTGTCACCAGTCCCACATTCTGCCTTATTCCGGTTGCAAACAATTCCATCATATCCGGTGCAAATGTATGGAAATTGGAAAGTGGGCCCTCTTCAGGCTCCGAGAACCCGAGAAGACTCTTTATTGAATTAGCAAGATCCTTGACTGTATTCTTTAGGTTCTCCCATTTAGCCAGAATTCCATCTATGAAATTTTGTATCATATCCTTGCCCCAGGTCTTCGCAGCTTCGATCTTTTCCCAAAATCCATCTTTAACCGCATCGATCATCTCTTTGCCTTTTTCGTTAAGCTTTGCAAGAGATTCAACTATTCCCGCTGCAAGTGTAAGAACAAGTTCGAGGGCAGCCTGAGCCAGAGCAGGTGCAGCCTTAATGATTGCTTCTACAAGATTACCAAGTATGATGGGGACTTTTCCAAGCAGTTCGGGAACAGCTGCAAGAAGGCCTTCGGCAAGAGCTATGATCAGCTGAAGTGCGGCATTGATGAGCTGTACAAGTGTATCAGGCTCAGTGAGTTTTTCAACCATAGTCATGATCACTCCCACAACAGCAGGGATCAGGGTGGGAAGATTCTGAATAAGCCCATCCGCAAGCGCCAATATAATCTGCAATGCGATATCAAGTAACATCGGTAACAATGAGAGTATCGTATTTATGATAAGATCCATCATTGAAGGAATCTGTTCGACCAGGACCGCCAGTATATCCGGAGCAGCCGCTACAAGTGCATTCACAAGTGCTATAGCGGATTCAACCAATGAAGGCACAAGAGTCTGCACTAATCCCGGAAGTTCCGCAACAATGATCGGTGCAATCTGTGTAATCGCCTGCCCGATTCCGGTCAGTGCATGCGATATCGTGGGAACAAGATTCTGAATGGCCGTAGAACCGGAACTGACAAGATCATCTATAAGTGATCCGAGATCCGCATCGGGATTTGCAAGTCCTGTGACGAGATTGGTCCAGGCTGCACTGACCATCCCAAGTGAACCGGATATAGTTCCTTCAGCTTCCTTGGCGGTTGTTCCGGCTATTCCCATTTCTTCCTGGATAACATGAATAGCATTATAAACATCCGCAAGGTTACTCATGTCGTATTCAACGCCGGACAATGCCGACGCATCGGCAAGGAGCCTCTCCATCTCCTCCTTGGTGCCGCCGTAACCGAGCTTCAGATTGTCGAGCATTGTATAATTCTGCTTTGCAAAGCCCTGATATGCATTCTGTATGGATTCCATGGATGTTCCCATCTTGTTAGCATTATCGGCCATATCGATGATAGCCTGATCTGCTATCTCCGCTGCGAGCATTGTATCGCCTGCAGTAGACTGAAGAAGGGATGCCGAGAATGAGGTTACTGTCTCCATGTAGTCATTTGCAGAAAGTCCCGCCGTTCTGAATGCTATATCAGCATTATTCATTACGGTTTCCTGAGCTCTCTGGAGATTAGCATACTGTTCCGCTGCCTGCGATGCAGTCACGCCAAGGCTCTGTGCATATTCTTCAAGACCCGCACCACCTGTTCCAAAAAGTGTTTCCACACCACCGGTGAGCTGTTCGTAATCTGCAAATGAAGATACTGCCGCCTTTGTAAGGTCCGTGACCTCTTTTGCTGCCACAGTAACTGCCGTTACAGCTGCTGCAGATACTGCTCCGAGACCTTTTGCGAACATAGAGCCGAAAGAGCTGGATCCCTTTTCACCGGCCTCCCCCATTGCCTCCTGTATCTCGCCCTGGATCCCTTCCATGGAAGGCCTGATCTGCAGATATGCTTCACCTATCGTATTTGCCATGGACTATTTTCTCCCATTCATTATCAAAATCTTCGGTAGTCAGGAAAGAAACTGTATCATCTGACTTATCTGATATAAGTGCTTTTAATATTGATTCCGGACGATTCCGGTTCTTCTGACCGTCTTTTGTCTTTGCCCAGCTTAGGAATGCAAGTTCATCTGCCATGCGTGCATACAGCATCTGTTCAAGAGTCAGCTTTGAGCCTGAAAGATGCATTTTTACTCTTGAGTCATTCCTTAGTCCCATACAAAGAACTGCCGCCTGTTTTGGCGGCAGTTCATATATGTTGAGAACATGATAAACTTCTGCAAAGTCACAAATAAGCTCATCCTCACACACAGACAAACAGTGTGCGAGGAATATCAGTTTTTTGGGATCTTACTTTCAAAGATCTCCTTTACTTCACTGAGTACAACTTCCGAGTCCGCATATCCGTCATGCTGCTCCGCAATGTGAGTGATAAACTGTTCCGCTCCCTTTTTCCCAAGCATGAGCTCGATCACATCCTGAGCTCCCTGGAGCTTTTCAAGCCCCTCACCCTTCTGGCACTTGGTCAAAGCAAGTGTGAAACGCCAGTCCTTCAATATGCGATCATCTACATCGTATTCAAATCCGCTTTTTGTTTTTCCCTGCATAATCTCTCCTTATCACGGCTCCTGAGGATCATTATTTGATGCCTAGGCTGCTGCTATATACTCATAGTGGTACACTCCCGAAGAATCAGGAACATCGGTAATCGTGATGTTGTAGCCGACTGCTTCATCGTCCTTGTAAGTGATCTCACCAAGTTCAGAGATTGTTCCGTTGGGAACAACGATTCTCTTTGCTCTGCCGCCCTTCAGGATCATGTCAAACACCCAAGCACCAGAGGGCATATCCTCAGCGGTTGCCGAAATGCTTACGTTGCCGTTAGTGTCAACAGTAACGTTGGTTTCGCCATAAACAGCCTTCAAAACGTTCTGATTCATGGCTTCGATGAGGGTGAGTGCGAAAGTGTCAGGTCTGTCGGTCTGAAGGTTCAGGACGGTGTCACCGCCCCAAGCCTTAACAGTATCGCTCTCGGGGGAGTTGTTGTTAGTAAGACCATCTGCGGAAACATAGCCGAGGTCTACGAATGCGGGATCAAGTGCTGTGGTCGCATCGGTAGGAAGGGTTGTTCCGAGAGGTGCAAAATGTACGGCACCGCTAACTTTAGGCTTGCCGGTTGTTACATTTGTAGCATCGTTCATTTTATGCCTCCTTAATAATACAGATTGTAATAGCTGCGATAACGATATCTTTTAAGCGTTGTATCAGGACTGTTGTTCCCGCCGCCGTAATGACATGAGATATCATTGATGGTCACAATGTTATCCATGGCATTTCTCAGGCTTTCATCAACTTCTGCTGCTTCAAGAGTATTATTACCGTAAGAAAAAAATTCGAAGGTAACCTCATTGATCATGTTTTCGCGTCCGCGGTCTATAAGTTTGAAGACCACAAACTTTTCCGGAGGATTCTTCGGAATCTCCGGATACACCCTGATGCCGGTGTTATCAAACACCGAATCAAGATAATCCTTGACTGTCTGTTCTATCAGCATCTTCCTCTCCCTTATAAACAATGACATGGCAACGATCGAACCCGACAAAGCTTGTCTCGAATTCACCATGTTTTGTGCCTTCAGCTTTGAGTGCATCCATCATAAAATCAGATTTCAGCACCTCCTTAATACCGGCACTATTCAATTTGACTTTTACCTTCGATCCGTTCAATGTGCACCTTCTTGTTCCACCTTAAAGGGATATTTGCTTCTATTCCGGCTGTGGGTATTCCGATAGTATGATACCTGCCCTGAAACGGTGCGGGTAAAGTAACATAAGTATCTTCCCAGATGTGATCATCGCCTTTGGGGATTGCCATGGTATAGGCTATCCTTTTTCCATACATGGTCATCATATTGGTGATATCATCTGTTGATGGTTCTCCCACCAGGACATCGCTGACATTCACCGGAGACGACTCATATACAGGTTCCCCCAGCGCGTTATACCCGGTTAAAGTATTAACCTCAAGTGTTACAGTGATCCCAGTCATACGCTCCCCCTTGTTATAAAAGAAAGCGGGTTACTTGCGCCGATATTTCTCCCAGTTCCAAGCAGCTTTTTGTCAGATTTGGCCAGATACACATCTCCGACAGCACCGCCGGATTGCATGGTCCATGACTGAGAATAGCCCAGTGCTGACATGGATCCCTGCGATGCCCCCATCGGGACATCCGATGAAACGGTCATAGCTCTGGTAACAGATTCTACAGACACAGATTTCTTGATATCTGCAGACGCCGAATCGTTATATGCATCGATAAGCAAAGCCGCTCTGTCAAGAAGCGAATCACAGATTTCTATCTCCGTATTCGTAAAAGTTCGGCCCGTTCTCTTTTGTATATCTTCGTAAGTTGCGTATGCCATGGTAATCTCACTTCTTCTTGGTAGATTTCTTGGTGTCTTTCTTTTCTTCTTTGAACTCCTCGGGATCATCTTCTGAAATTGTCACTTCTTCAGGAGCTTCATCCGCTTCGGAGATTACTTCTTCCTGCTCTGCCTCTACAGTGGGAACCACATCGGAAGAAGCGGCAAGCTTGTGGCCTGCCGCCTTGTATTCTTCTACGCGGTTTTCCGCAACCCACATTTCCGTATTGGTGAGCTTATTGATCATTCTGATCATACAGTAGCAGTAAGTGCGTTGAAGCATGTGGTATCGGCGCGGAATCCGACTTCCATTTCTGCACGCACTGCAAACATATTCTGCTGGAAGAGATTGATCTCTGTATCTGCATCAACCTTAAGAGTTGCCTGATCTGCGATGGATACCTTGATTCCCTCAACGGTTCCATACATTGCCTGAGTCCAGTCACCGGCGTATCCGATCACTGCAGGAGTTCCTGCCTTGAATGCAGCCTTGCTGTACTCAGTCTTGGATCCGAGGATCATAGGGATAGCTCCCTCGGCAACGGAGTTGATGAAAAGAGGTCTCTTGTTCTGATCAGTTGCTCCGAGCAGGATTCCTTTTCCCTGTGCGGAGATAACATAACCATTGGTGATTCCGCCGTGAGATGCGATATCGGTGTCAGCTGCTACGAGTCCCTGATAAACATCAGTTGCAAGGCTCTGTGCAGTAACTGCTGCAAAGGTATCAAAGTCAGATCCGGGAGCAGCACCGTGAAATACGGTATTATCAAACTTCTTGCCAAGTGCCGCAGGAAGTCTGCTTACCAGTGCATCGTAAAGAGAACTGAGGTCTCTTCTGAACTCATCAGAGAAGGGAACGATGACTGCGAGCTTATAACCCCTCATGATCTTGGTAGCAAGACCGGGATTACTTACGGGCTTTGCATTAGTCTCTCCGACCCATGCAGCCTCAGGATCAGAGGTGATGACATTGATCGCAACGCCTCTTCCGGGGAGTGCAATCTTACGGGCAAGTTTCATGACTGCAGAATTTTCCTGCGCTTTTGCAAGGATCTCCTTCGATACGTCAGCGGGGAGATCGACAGCTGTTCTGTTGGTAGGTGTACCAGTCTGTGACATAATATTCCTCCTTATAAGATGCCCGACATGAAATCAGCAAACTGCTGCTTCGTTGTCGAAGCATTCTGATTCTTGGAAAGTTCGCCTCCGTCCTTAACTCTCGGATAAGCTCCGGGTTGTGCATAAGCTTTGATGGCTTCGGCCTGAGTCTTGCATTCTTCCTCAGTGGATCCGGTGATCAGGTTCGAGGGAACTCCGGTTTCTTTAGCTACTTTTTCTCTCATCATCCTTGCTTCATCTGCTTTTTTCATTGCATTGAGCTCGGATTCGAGCGCGCTGGCACGCTCCGTGGCTTTCTGAAGTTCAGTTTTGTTCTTCTCTTCTGCCTCGTCGAACTTAGCGGCCTTTGCTTTGATCTCGTCATAATCCGCATACTTACTCTTTTCCTCGGAAAGTCTCTTGCCGATCATGGCATTGACTTCCTCCTGGGTAAAGGTGCGGGGTGCTGACTGGTTGTTTTCCTGTGTGGCTACAGTAGCGTTTGTATCGCTCATTACGATCTCCTCCTTAAGAGTAATTCCCGGAAAGCCTCCGGTAGGCATGAAAAAAGCACCTTTTCAGGTGCTTGGATCATCATATGTTATGTTGTAGGGAAGTTGCACCGGTGCAACTTTTCATTTTTCACATGATATAATCTCCTTATCAGCTGGCCGGCTGAAATCTGTGAAAGGAGGTTATATCATGGCAAAAGCTAAAGTAGTTTTTAATGTTAATCTTGAAGAAAAGATTAAACAGATGGCCATTGAAAGCATCGAAAAAAACGGATTAGATATTACCTGCCCTGAATGTGGGAAGGAAATCCACGTTTCATTCAGTGGTGATACATGCAAGTTCTGTGGCGTTGCCATCAAATTCACTACTGATTCTAATGTTTAATTTTGTATTGGCTATGGAGTCTGCGAGCTTCATAGCCTCATTTATAAGATCAGTAATCCTTTCAGCTTTCTCCATTGCTTCATCCACTTCCGAAGTATCCGGAATCAGCCCAACATATGCCCTTTTGACTATTGGTGTGTCGGTTTTTATAAGCTCTTCTTCGGAAAACACTACGTTGTCATGCCCCTTCATCTTATAAATAACACTTCCAGAAGGGGTTATATGTATGTCGTTTATAATACCTTTAAAGTATACTTCATCACCTATGTTATATTTTGTTTTCATATATTTCTCCAATGAAAAAGCACTTGCCACAATCGGTAAGTGCTTTATCTGTCACTATTTTCAGATTTTGAAAGTTTCTGGGACTCTATAAAATCAAGCTGTTCCTGAAGCCTTCTCCTCATATTATCCGCATCCTTAAGGATGTCTTCACAAGTTTTTTATCATCCATAGTGCATACACCTCGCTAATTTCTTTCTATCATATTATCAGCCTTGTGATGTTTTTTTACGACAAAATCTAACTTTTTCAACGCCTCTTCTAATTTGGCCTTGGTTTCGGGGGTTTCCTTTTTTATTGATTTAGGAATAACGTATCCGTCATATTCACATACTTTATTCATTTTCGGATCACCTCCATTCCATAGTTTCTAAGTGTAGAATACCAAATATCGTCATCAGGTTCAACAAGAAACTGCAATACTCCATTAATAGCATCATGTGTTTCCTGACATTCTTCTTTAGTATAACTGGCATCTGTAGGAGTATATGTGAATACTTCCAGATTATGCCCTATAACAACACCTTTCGAATACCCATGATCATATGCTGACACTCCGTCATCCATTGTAGGCGGAAGGCCATTTGGATGATTATGAATAGCTATTATTTCTTTTTTGTCATTATGAGCTTGCAGTATAGCTGTTTCGATTTCTTCATTATACCTTACTCCATGGGGAACATCAGATGTACTTAACTGATATATCGGAGAGCCGGTTATACCATCAATCAGATATAGATCTTCATAATCCGTCCCATTTCTATGTTCGAGTATCTTCTTGGCATATTCATAGATTTTATTATCGACTTCTTCGTTTCCAGTTATATTTTGAAATTTTTCCACATATCCTGGTGCATCTAAAACATTCATATTAACAATATTGCGATTCGATAAAGATAATCTCTCTCCCTCTGCAACCTCGATACCCCTTCTTCTCGCATATGCGGCGCGTTTCATCTCGTTGATGTGGTCACGGTTCTGTTGATACTGGACCCGGCGCATGGAATTGATGCGTTCCTGAGGAGTTGAGCCTTCAGCTCCGTAATACATATCCTCGTAGACCTTGGGATCGTAACCAGCAACGCTGTCTTTCTCGGAAAAACGGACGCCGTACTGGCAATCGCAATTTGCATGAATATGTTCAGCATGTCCGCCCTTAAGAGCTTTCTTGCTCATATACTGCCAGCCCCTTGATGCAAGGGTAATGCAAAACGGACAGGTGTCTCCATATGGTATCCATGCAAACTGTGCTCCATCGCGAGCGGCATTTTGAAGAGTGGTATCCGCTGCGGACTGTTTTGTCAGTCTGTAAACCGTAGAAGGGACCTGAACCTGAGAATGCCTCAGACTTCCGTTTACGGCTCTGCCGACCTCTTCAATAGTAGGAGTTTCCGCGGGCACGGCGGCAGGCAAAGTAACTCCGGATGCAAGTGCTGTCGCATCATACATTTCACATGCAAGTGCAGCAGCTGCTTCACCGTACTTTGTGGTAAGCGCATAAGCATATTCCACAAGAGCCTGTCTGTCCTCAAGTCCATTTGCCTCGACCCACTCCTGCATCATATCTGCAGCTTTTGAATCGATTGCATCAAGCTTCTCTATATAATTGAGCCATGTCTGATGTGATATTCTCATTATGAAGCATTAAAGCCTATCTGCTGAGTGCCCTATTCTTCTGCAGAAGAATCATCTTCTGTCTCAAATTCTCCAAGTATTTCCAATCCTCTTGCTTTAGCCTCCTGAGACTTGATTCTTCTGATATCGGCCTGTGAAAATCCGATCATCTCCAGAAAGACATCTGTGGAAGAAAAACCGTTTCTTGCAGAAGCAATCTTAATGGCTGCATCAGCTGTTGCTGCTACAGAAGGCATTGCCGGATTCTTAAACCTGGCCATTATGTTCTTCTGCTCATCAGAAAGCTCGTTGAGTGATACTTTATGGGTTATGGCCAATGCCATGAGTGCGATGATCTTCAGTGCCGAACCGTTGCATGCATTAAGCTGCTGCGCTGTAGCCACAAGTGTCTGGCTTTGCGCAAGTATCGCATCACTGGAGGTCGGATTTGCATCATTGACCACACCGGTATCCGTTACGGTCAAACCGGTAGCTGCACTGAACTGTGTTGCAAGAGCACGAAGCTTCTCAATATGCGGTGTGATGCTTCCCTGCTGCAGCTGTCCGAAAGAAGGCTTTTCTCCGGTCTCCGGATTCGTTGTTGCGGTAAGAATAGATCCTACATACTGTCTGAACCGATTACTGATAACCGCATCGAACTGTTCATCGGTAACTCCGAGAAGATATTTTTGTGGAGAAGTTGAGAACTCAAGTCCGATCGTCGCATTTGCCATAGTTCTGACATAATCCTGGATAAGCCTTCTTATAGGCTCTTTTATCCTTGACCTTCCGAAAGGCTTATCGCTGGTTGCGTTCCAGATCAGAGCCTCCATAAGAGGCCTGCCCATCTTATGAAGATGCGGTTCTGCTTCCCAGAAGCTTCCCAAGTACTTCCGGAGAACCCATATATAATCATCCGTGTAGTAGTTGATCAGAGTCGGTGACCATAGTTCCGTGTTATTGTCCGGTGCAGTATCGATAACGGCAAATCCGTATGCGATACGTCCTTTTTCGCCATCCCATACGGCCGCTGCAGTCTGTGGGGAATGAAACCTTATCTTTGCGCCGTTTTCAGAATCAGAGAGCGTAGCAAATACACATCCATACTTCAGTTCATCGCGGCAGGCTTTCGCATATTCATCAATAAGACGATTCGATTCCGTGATAACATCAAGTTCATCGACAGTTTCACCGTTCATGCCAACAAAGCCATCAAACATTGAGCGTGCGGCAAGAACATCTACAGTCTTGGCACCCCATGAACATCCGATTTCAAGTTTGCTCAGCCCATCAGGAAGGGCAATCCCGAGATTAACCTCATTAAGGCTGACTTTCCCTTCATAATATCTGTTCTTGATATCATTTTTGGACGCATGGGCGTTATATGTGGAGATAAGAGACTGTAGTCTAGCCATCTCCTCATTCGGAAAGCCCTTGATATTGTCAATAGAGATAGATAACATTTCTTTTCCTCATCCGATCCGCATCTTTTTACTGGGATCTCTTTTGGAAGTCTTTGCTCCCCATAAGGCCAAAGAACAGGCTTCGATCGGAGCAGAGTTCTCTCCACCGAATCCCCAGCCGCCACCAATCGGTCTCTTTACCGAAGTGACCGCCGATTCTCTCAATGCTTCCTGTCCTTTGTACCATGTTACGGTTTCTTCATTAAGAGAGTTCGTAAGAACCCCCACAGCTGCTATAACATCCTTTGCAGAGGGTCTGATCACGCTTCCCTTAACCCTCCATTTTTCGGATATTTTTTCCACAAGAACATCCACGCCGTTTCTTCCGTCTATAACAACACAGGATGCTTCCGAACTTCTCTCGTTCAACCATTCTGCAAGCCATCCAAGACCATTTCCTGTGGGCTCAACCTTTATTAAGGAAATTCTTGCCTTACCATCTTTGGGTAAAACAGCTCCGCACAGACATACATATGCTCCATCCGGGGAAAATTTCACTCCAAAGGCTTTCTTCCCCTCAGGATGAAGTTCCTCAGAGACACATTTATCCCACGTATCCTCAGGAATTGCATAATCCTCGTTGTGCTCAACAACAGGAGACCACCATCCGAGACGTTCTCTTGCAAATATATCCGGAGCCAGCTGTTCACATTCACCTTCCACTGTGCTCAGAAGGATCCTTCGTCCAATCGCAGGGTTTGTAGCCGCCCATCTTGTCTTATCATGAACATCCCCAATCTCCGGAACTGAAAATTCAAACCAGGAAGTCGATTTTGTTTCTCCTGATATAGCCTTATCCCGGATCTTCCTGAATACGGTTCCTTCTGCTTCGGGATCTGGAGGAGTTCCAACATATATAGTCTGCGGATTAAGGCTTGCGGATATAGCAGGAATGAATGAAGCCTGAGCTGAGTCATCCAGCTCCTGGGCTTCATCAAATATAAGCAAGTCCCCATGCTGACCTCTTCCGCCGTTCCTGGTCCGGGCAAGGAACTTAACCCTTGCACCATCCTTTAATATGATCTGTTCTCTTCCGAGAGCAGTCTTAATATCCTTTACGTACTTCCGCAGCTTATTCGAATCAAAAAAGACTGCCATCTCCTCAAAGGTTTCGGTTGCAGTCTTTTGTAAGTGTGCTGTATATATGACCTGTTCGTTGTACATGAGCATTCCGGCTTCTGCCCTGCCCTGTACGATTCCGGTTTTTCCGTTCTGTCTGGGGACGGATCCTCCGCAGGTTTTTGATGCCCAGAGATTACCGGGGGTCAGAGCCATCCAGTCCTCAAGTACCAATGACTGCCACGGATCCAGGATAAGCCCTCCGACATGTAACATTCTTGCCGCGTCTCCCCCGTCAGATCTCATATACTCAGGAGCGATGCGGACGGACGGTTCTTGCCGTCCCATCAGATTGTTTTCGCTGAAGGATTTCTTCAATCTCGTCATCTTTGGCTTCGGTTCCTTCGATATCCTCTATCTCTTTGATCGTCTCTCTATACTGTCTGGCCAGCTGTGCAAAGGTCCTACTGTTTGCTTTTGCCATCAGGTCTTCGAGATTTTTTTCGAGATTTTTTAACTTTTCCAGTCTCGTCATCTGCCCAGTCCATCCCGTATCTCTTAAGGATCTCCTCAAAATCTTCAATATCGTGAGGCTTGATGAAGTACCGCTCCTCATTTCCGTCCTTCTCTATGCCTATATGCATGAGCTCATGGAGGAGCAGGATCCTGATCTGTTTTTTGGTGAATCTTTCCACATTGGGTTCAAACACGGTGATCGTAAAGTCATATGGAATGATCCATCTGTACTTGTCCGGTATCTTTTCACACTGTCCAAATACCGTCCGACCCATACTCTTCTTCTCAGAATCGGAACCAAGAACTACAAATGACACACTGCTGTCCCGTATATATTCGAGTGACTTCCGGGTTTTGACCAGCCTGTCGGCCACCCTCTGGAAGTCCTTCCTTCTTGTTCTGACCTCCATATTTTTTACCCTTGTGTGTAAATCGGCGCTGGACCAGCGAGGAGGCGCCAAGGGCACCCGCAGGGGGTCCCTCCCCACCCCTCTACCAATCTCCGTCCGATATGTTTGGAAGCTGTTCAGCCCGCCTTCCGTCGCTCGGAAGACGATTACTCTTTTTTTGATTGCAAATGTAATGAGCTGCTTGAAGATTACTCCAATCAGCTGCGCATTCCTCCCGGCTTTCATAACCAAACTCAGCAAATCTGCTGACAGGAATCTTCTCATCTATAACAAATGATAATGGGTGATCTGCATCACTTGGCTCATCATAATGAATCGGACCAAGCTTTCCCTTGCATATCCCGCAAGGTGCATCCATACCTCTAAAGCGGGCCCGGAATTTTCTGCGACGGTTACCGTTATTCCATCTGGGGTTACTTGCACTCACCGTCATTTCCTCCGGTCATGATTCAGGTCACAGAAAAGGCGCCTGCATCCGCACAAGCGCCCTTTCCATATGAGTATGAGGTAGGAATCGTTCTTCACATCATCCGCCTTTATCACAATAACATGAAAAAAAGTGTCACAAAGTGTCGCTTAAGAACTTTTTTTCAAATTCTCTTAATGCCCTGCGGTGCTTTGCTTTGGCTGCATCTTCACTCGGAAGCCCCATTTTATACGCTATCGGGACCCATCCCATTAGACGGGAGGGGTTATTTCTGTTCTCTGTAAGATATCGCAATGTGAGTATTTCAGAATACTCCGTATTATCAAGTTGATTTACTTTTTTTGACAGTTCATCAAGCTTTTTCTTAAGTTCACCGATCTGGTCTTCATACTCTCTTTCATAATCACCGAGCTCTGCGAGAGTATAGGTAACCTTATCTTCCGGAGTGGCTCTGCTTGCTCCGGTGTTATCAAGTCTGAGAGGATGATATCCGAGCTTTGCTGTCAGCTCTTCACATCGAAGCTTTATGTGATATATCTGTCTTCTTATCCTCACAGCCTGTAAAAGATATTCCTTTGCTGTCATTTTCCCTCCTTTATGTTTGTTGCACCGGTGCAACTACGCCTGCTGCATTTGTGTGGGCTTTTGCGTGGACTTTTGAACTTCCTGTCTGACGATCCTTACAGCCTTCAGAAGTCCCATCGCATAATATGTCATCGGTTCTCCGTTAATGCCATTTCTTATAAGATCCTGGGAATCCTTTTGAGCCTTCTCTATCTCGTCGAACAGCTCCGTTATCACATCTTCATATATTGTCTCCTCACTCATTTTTTACCGCATACCTGCAAAGATCCTTTTCCAGATCCTTGAGCCCTTTCTGATATTGTGTATAAGTCATGCAGCCGAAGATATATGCGTTATGAAGTCTCTTGTATCTCTTGGTGAACTCTTTAGCCATCGGTTCGATGGTATACCCATATTCATTGGCACGATGCTCATAATCCTCACCGTGATACCATATAATATCTTTCGCACTCACTTCTGCTCCTTTCCGGGCGGTTGCACCGACCGCCCTGGTTTATTTCCGTGATATACTCTCCTGCTCGGAGGTGTGCTCTAAATAATTCTTCCCGAATACCTTTATGAAGCTCTTGTTCGGGTATGCCATTTCAAATGTCTTCTGGCCTTCTGCCTGAAGCCTTCTGCAGACCTCATAATTGACATGGACAGCTTCCTTTGATCCGGTATGATGTTCGTGACAGAGATACACTTTTATGCCGTATCTCTCCGAGTTCTTTTTATTCGGGCCCATGAAAACGTGATGCTCTTCAAGGTTGACCCGTCTCTGATAATCAGAATGGAGCATCATACACAGGTAACAGGTACCGTCTTCTTTGTTATGCATAACTGATTTCATTTCTTTCCTTCCTCCGCCCACGAGGGGCGGAGATTAAAGATCACTCGATTACGAAAGCCGGGCGGACGCCATAAGAGTAGGAAGCGTTGTAGCGGTTCGCATTGCCGCTGGAGGTGACAAAGGCAAAGTACGCCGCGGAGCCCACACCGCGATATCTGTTCTGAAGCCAGTACCAGCAATATTCATCTTCGGGGCTCATGCATATCCGGTTCTTTCTATCTGCCATCAAAGGAAGCCGGGTATCTTTATCGTGCTCAAATCTGCAGTAATAATCATCATGGCCGAACATTTCTCCATAGGTCGGGATCCTTAACCTGGAACCATTTTCATATACATGCATGGCAGGTACGATTTCCTGCGGAAATGCTTCTATCAGTTCCTCATTCATCCACTTACACAGGTCCGAGTCCCAGAAGCCTCCATCTTTTGTATCGTCTTCATTCATGGGTCTTTCGGTTACACAGTCATCAAAGATGATCAGTGCTCCCTGATCCGTTACTCTGTGAACAGTTGCTGTGAATTTTCCTAATCCGGAAAGTTCAATCTCCATCTGATCTCCGACTTCGAGGATATTTGTATCTATTTCTGTTTTTCTGATTATCTTCATGATTATTCTCCTTATGATTCGATCTCCCAACGTGCTTCTTTCTTGACGGTGAGCTTTATGGTGCCCTTCTGAGTGAGTTTGACTGACGCTTTTATTCCACTTCCGCTGTCCGCAGTCAGACTGACAAGACCACTCTCGGACATCTGATTAATGGCGTACTTCATAACGTCTCTGAGCTCCTCGTGATCCTTCAGGAGCTCGTCCGCATTGTCCTGAGCCTTGAGTCTTGATGACTCCATTCTTTTATAGATCTGAGCAGCTGAACAGTCACACATCGTAAGTGACCTCTTCATCTGTTCGATCTTTGACAGTTCCTCATCACTTTCAAAAATGTGAATCTGCCCGCAGAACTTACATGGTGCTTCATATCTCATTTATGCTTCCTCCTCTGATTCGATTATCCTGTTTATGGTGTTGAGCATGCCTTCAAGTTTGGTTCTGGCAGCTCTGTAATTATTTTCACTCACCAGTCTTTCCACCACTCTGGTGTCCGATGTAAGGCCTGCTTTATACCCTCTCAAAGTATTGGCGTCGAGCCCGCGGGAACGAGTAAAACTGGCATTTTCTTTCAACTTTCCCGTATTTATGGGAGTTTCCATTTCTCCGGAGGGGCCATTTTGAGGCTCTGAAAAGTCCGATTCTACTGATTCCGATTCGTTCAGAACGGCATTTTGGTTTTCGGGCATTTTTTCATCATTTTTTTGCGTTTTTTCGGTCTCTTTTTTCTTCGGAGTTTCCGTTTTGGCAGTATTGACCTTTTTGGGCTTTGGTTGCACCGGTGCAACTTTAGATAAATCCTTTACGCCTGCTGCCTTTTCTGTGGGTTCCTTTGCTCCGTTTTCTTTTGCCTCGGGTTCCTTTGTATCTGACACATTCGATTCCGGATAGGGCTCTCCGTATACCTTCGACCAAGAATCCTCTCCGGTCTCTCCCATTTCACCGTATTCCAGCACCTCTTCCCATGCAGCCATGATCTCATCCCACGTGACTGCGGTCTTTTCCTCTGACCTGACTTCCGTTATCGTGATACCTGAATCCTTGGCTATAAGGATCACTTTTCCCTTTCCCGGAACTCTTGTCGTATATGTCGAAGGTTCGACCGGCATGAAGAGCTTCTTCATGGATTCAACAATGTTATGAGCCCAGTGCTGATGTATACTTACGTATATACGTGGGAAGTCTTTGCCGATAGACCGTATAGTCTGAACCACTATGGAGTCTGCAGGAGGATTCATGATTTCCTCGGCATTTTGGGAAAAGTGTTCAATATCTGTTATGGCTTTTTCCTCATCGATCTCCTCTTTGATCTCTTTTATCTCCGATTTTGTAAGGTCAGGAGTAAGCTCTTCTGCTATGACCTCTGGGATCGTGAGCATAAGAGCAAGTTTCGCATACCCGAATCCCTTGTACTGATCGAGCAGTTTCTCTGAATTGCCTTCCTCCGAAAATCTGTCATTGATCCTGATGAATCTTGATACCATCGATTTATCAAGGCCATACTCTCCCTGGGCAAATTCAAGATAATCCGTATAACCGGAATCCTTAAGTATATCCGTATCTCTGGCAACTTTGAGAAGGTATCCGATCTTAACAAAGCCTTCGGATGTCTTCTCCAGCTCCGTGCGGAGCTCCTGTTTATATTCCTGGTAACCGTTCTGATATATGATCTGTTCCATTTGTTCTCCTTATCCCGCCTTTGGCGTTACCCTCGCCTCTCTCCGAAGCTTCTTCAGATCAAGGGTCTTAGTATATTTATCCAGCCACCTGTTTATTTTCTTTTCGCTGGGCTTTGAATCATGGATGCCATACCACTGTTCTATCTCTCCATCCGGATTGATCTCGACCGTGATATAAGGCTTGTCCGGATTCTTTTTCCGCCTAAGGAAGCAGATTATTGTCTTACGCTCCGCGTGGGACTGTAAGTAATTGTCTCCACCTACGCAGTGATGGAGGATCCTTCCCTCGTCGACAATCTCTGAGGCGTTCTTAGCGGGCCTTATTAGCAGTGTGCCCTCTTCGTAGTGATAAACCGCATCAGCCTTCTTGAATCTGTTCCTGATGGCTTTGAATCTCTGCTCGGCTTCTTTTTTGCGCTTCTCAGCCTGGGTCTTATGGGTTTCGTCGACCCTGCTGTCATGAGCTCCGACCAGATCCCTCGGAAAAATGTTTATGGAGCCTGTCATATCGTATCCGCAGCGTTCGGTCATTTTCAGGTAGTCCAAATATGTAACATGCAAGCCGTGCAGGTTATATGATTTTTTGAACTTCATGAAATAATTGGCGAACTTCTTCAATGTAGTGAACTGCCTGATGTACTCAATGTCTTCTACGCTGAATCCGTTCGATAAAGCCTCTATGATCTGATCATCCCAGTGTTCCCCAAGCTTTAGTTCCGCTCTGTATACGTCCAGATAGTCCATTTGGGGGTGATTTGTGAGGTCTTTGAGTCTTTGACGGGATATGTTCAGATATCTCCATACCGTCTTTGCCCGGTAATTCATCCCGCAGCTCTTCGGGCCTCTTCTCATGATGTGTTCGATCACTACATACAAGCCAAGTTTGTACAGAGTCTCAAAATACGCATTATCTATGTACGCCTGCTGCCAATCTGCCAATGTGATGCTCCCAAACGGTTCCTTATCCATCACATCCTCACTTAAGCTGTATTCCAAGCGAGTACCCTTCATGTTTTCGTAAGTCTCCGGATATATCTCGCCTTTTGCAGGGCCGCTGTACCAATAGGACATCGTGTTAAAACATGATGAAGTATTCCACTCCGATGCGACGTAATATCGTGATGAATTATGATAAAAAAGGCAGTCGTTGTGGTGATAAAGCTTGTAATGCTTCTTTTTCATGCCTACCGGGAAGTAGATCCGCATCTTTTCGCCCTGGGTAATCACCTCATACGAGGATTCATCTTCGTAAATGCTCCCGACAGGGTAAGATGATAACGTAGGCTCGAAGTATCTCAGGACATACCCTCCATCCTTTGTCTTCTGGCCATACCATCCGGACATGGTTTCGTTTATCGGCCATTTTCTGTTCTTTCCGGGATAGAGCTTAGTTTCAATCCCGCAGTTCGGGCAGAAATACTTTCCCCCTTTCTGAGGCTTCGGTCTGTCTCCCCACGCTCTTATCAGGGGATCCTTTGTTGTCTTTCCGGGCTTAAAGTACTCACGACATCCGCAATGACAGCACTCGACCAAGATCTCTCCGGCGGGCCTCCAGTAAAATGAAATATGATGATCATCAAAGAGCGATATCAGCCATTCCTTGAAGTCCTCTGTAAGTTCCGGGGTGGATCCCAACAGGGTCTTTTTCTCCTCATCCGTCATGTTCTCACCTCTTTTCCGAGGTAATAATCTCTTATAAGCTCCCTGACACGGGCTTCTTCGGGGATTCCGAATCTGATCTGTGAGTTTTTATTCTTAATACCGGCAGCTTCTATGATCCTGTCATCAACATCAAACATGACCTGCCAGCTTTCCTTAAGGATCACCCCGATAGCTCCGGCAAGCGACTTTTCCTTTTTTCTGACCGCAAGGGCAAATTCTCCGTTTTCGGTGCACAGTCCTTCTATGTAGGACACCCAGTCATTCATAAGGGCTCTGATACCGAGATCCTTTGATTCGACCTGGAGCTTCCCGAGAGCAGCGGACAGGGCATTACAAAGTTCTTTGAGGTCTCCTGCTATGAAATCCTCCGCATCCATAGGATCAAGACCGTTCTCTGCAGCTATTTCTCTTACTGCATCAAGGTCTCCCTCCGCAAGCTGATTCTTTGCCGCCTCATTAATAGCAATAAATGACTCAAATTCACCATATTTTTCGAACATACCTCATACTCCTTTCATAACCACTTTGAATGAATCTTTATGCGGGTTTAGCGTTTTTTCTCAGCCACTCGCGATATGGATGGTCAGTTCCGCAGAACACGCATAGATTCTGTGTTTCAAGCATATTGCCCAATTTTTGCCAAATGCCTGAAAATGCGACTTTTTCGTTTTTTGCTGATAAATACTCGTTCAATCTCCACTTCGGCAACCACTCTGTCAGGCATGTGGATAACCATACGGACTCTGTATACAGATATATTTCACAGGGGGCTGTGATACGGCTGAGAGCGGTATATAACGTCTTAAGACTCGCTTCATTCTCGCTCGCACCGTCAAACCTTATCCGGAGGGTCTTCGTAACACTCTCCTTCATGTCCGCTTCCAGCACGAATATCCCGTACCCCTGTTGTTTTCTTCCTCCGCGTATCGTCTGATACATGTATATGTTGACTCTCATGTATTCTCCTGAGCATATAGCGTTGATATGGATATCCCGTCACAGGATTGACCCCGTTGAACAATGTGTCCTTGATCATTTCCCACCCTTTTGGAACTTTCGGAGGATCCCGCCACCTCTTATGCAGGATCTTCTCTCTCACCGGTTCGGGCCTTATAAGATTCCTGGAGCTGGTATATGAAGTCCCGGTGATCTCCTCCTTGGTCTCATCCTTCATCAGATATGAGGAGAGCTGCTCATACTCGCCTTCTTCGTATAACGGGGTCTGATACTGTTGACCGTATGGCCAGATCTTTTGGATCACCTTCATGACATTCAGCTCATCCGGATTATTGATCACAATATGATGATGAACCGCTCCTCTGGACCCGATCTCTGTGACACCAATATATTTGAGGTCGGGGCCTGCTCTCCTGTATGCCCTCTTCAGATCTCTGAGAAACTTCGCCCTTTGGGCAACCGCCTCTTCAAGTGTGTCCGGTCTGAGGTCTTTTCTATAGGTCAGATTCAGGTGGATATCTCCCTCAGTGAAGTTCGCAAGGATAAGCCTCTGAACCTTTCGGACCTTATTCGTCTCATTCTGCTTCTTTATCTCCTCGGGAGTCTTTTTTCTCTTTTCCTTTCGGGGACATCCCGGAGCTCCATAGTTTGCCGGGTAATATTTTTGGATCTCTCTGACCTCTCCAAGGTCATAGGTTACTTTCGTGTACAAAGATCACCCTCCAGATTGTCGTAAGTTTAATATCCTTAACAAGGAATAAAAAAACTCAAAAAGCTTCGATTTTTCTTTACTTTTTGAGCTGAGGGCGTTATACTATTTGTGATAGAACAATTGTATAACGACCTCGAGAATCTGGACCGGCTGCAACCGGTCCTTTTCTTATATTTCAATCTCATAGATGAGCTTCTGCTGCATATCCTTGAACTCATACTCGGGCAAAGCCTCAGGGAGCAGGGGAGCCATAAGCCCCTTTTCCTTCCATAGCTTGTGCCTGGTCTCAAGTGTCACATGCTCACTTTTTACGTATCTGGTGAAGAAATTCTTTATAACCAGCTCTTCGCGGTCTCTTAGCATCCCATAGAATCCGAGGAACAGGGTGCTCCCGTCTTCCTTGCTCTTGATGTGGATAATGTCCGGGCCCTGCCTTAATGCCAGATAATCACTTAAAACCACTCTTCCCATTCGTAGATCTCCTTTCTAAGGGCTCTCGCAAAGCCATATTCCTGGTTACATCCTCTTGAATCCTTCCATCCCGGCATCATCATGATCCCATCGCACATCTGGAGCAGGTCAAAACAGATTTTCATGATTTCTTCATATGAAGCCGACTTTGGAATGATGTGTTCCAGTTTGGCGGGATTGACAACTTCCAGTTCTCCATTCCTGTTTCCGCTCCACTCCCTCCTGAGTCTGCTCTCACAATGAGCAAAGCGGTCTCTGTAATCCTCTGTGCCCGTAATGGGGCCGCTTAGGTAAACTTTCATATTTTTCTCCTCATATTCCGCTGAAATAATGTCCGCCATATCTGAATAAGGGCTCACCATACGGCGGATATCCGTCTGCGCTGAACCACAGGATCTTTTTGGTATGATCCCAATCTCCTTCAATGTAGGATTCATTCCATCCGTCAAGGACCATTCCAAGAGCTTCGTAGCAGTCCTCGCCGGGCTGTATTCCCATTCTTGAAGTACAAAACTGGCTCTTGGCATAAATGATCTCTCCTACAGGAGCGGAATATTCCTGTGTCCTGTTCAGTACTGTGATCATCACAAGAGTCTTCCCAACCGAGTCCTCACCTTCCGCCTCTGCCATAGCCACACTAACGAGCAGATCCTGCTCTTCATAAGTCAGATTCACGAACGTGTCTTCTCTGATCATAGGAAGATCCGGTGGAATAAACTGTTCCTTATGTTCGTCTTCCTGTACCGGTTCTTCGATATCCCGAACCGTTTCTTCTAAAGCCGGGGGCTCCACAATCTCACAAATGATCATCGGTGTATCGTGAGGCATGGTCTGAAGGTGATAATCATGCGATCTGTAAGAACCTACGCCTGCTGCTATGGTCGCTGCAGCTAATAAGAGTGTTGCCAGGATAAATGCTGCGTGTTTCATCTGTCCTCCCTGTTGCACCGGTGCAACTTCACCGTTCAGCAACGCATGATGCGCGTCTGAATTTTTCAAGTTCCTTCGTATCGAACATGATCGGACTGTTGGGTTTCGGACCACTCTTCCAGGCGATCTTCTGTCCGCGCATCCTGAATATTGACAGTAACCAGTCCTGTGGAAAGCCCATCTTCCTAAGTTCTGTCATTCTCATCACTTCCTTGGGGTATTCCATGTGTGCCTCCTTTCATAATTTGGCCAAGTAAGGGCCATTAGTTCTTTGTACTGTCAAGTACAAAGAACTAATGGTATTCGTAGAATACCATTAAATCCAATTTAATTTGATTCTGAGGGCAAAAAAATAATGCAGTCAAGAGGCATTGAATACAATTTGCTTAAGGCCTTTCCCTGAGAAATCTTTGGCTCACTGATTCCTTTTTCCCAGTTTACTATGGTCTGCTTATTGATATGCAACTCTCTTGCTACATCGTCCTGTGTCAATCCAGCGTTTACTCTTGCTGCCGCAAGGCTAATCTGTAATCCTTCCATGCACTCCTCCTTATTTGGGTGGTATTTCTCGTGTGGAACTGATATGAATATAAATCAAATTTAATTTGATGTCAACACTTAAATCTAATTTATTTTGTTTTTTAGTTGAATAAACTCAAATTATAATGTATTATTTAGGCGAAATGAGGGAAATAAATATGGCTATACCTACACAGAACAGCATTTTTTCAAACAATCTTAATAACCTTTTAAATGAACGCCGGAAAACTCAAAAAGAAGTTGCCGACGCAATTGGAGTATCGCCTCAAACCTTTAATACATGGTGTCAGGGTATTGCACTCCCTCGTATGGGGAAAATTCAAAAGCTTGCTGATTACTTCCATGTTAAGAAGTCTGATTTAATAGACCCTACTCCTGCTGCCACTGATGGGATTCTCTCTGAAGAGGCCCTCATAGTTGCTAGGGCGTATGATGATGCGGATTCTGTTGATAAAGAAATGGTTCGCAGGATTCTTAAGATCGAGGAAAAAGAAACTGCTGCATCTGCAGGATAAAATGAACTATATAAACGGTTATGAACTGCTACGAACTCCTGCGAACTAAAAAAATATTGATTTAGGTTCCGGGATATGGTAGATTGCTTGTAGGCGAAAGTTAATTGAACTCACAATAATGTCTATAGCAAAACGAAACCCCGGAGATGGCAGTCTCCGGGGTTTTCTATTCCGTTTTTGCGAGGTGGCTTAATCCTCAGGCTGGTTGCCTTGGTCATCTCTGTCCAACCATTTGCATACATAGTAGGCGACTATGCTTGCCACAACAGAAATTAAAAAACTCACAATAAGCTCTATAGCACTCACCTCCTTCCTTTGCCATTGTCGGAGGCGGCAACGAACATATTCTATCTTAATTCTCTATTTTTCTCAATGAGGTATCGTTATGGCTAAAGCTAAGTATACTTACAACGAAGAAAGGAAAGAATGGTACACCCTTGCCTGGGATGGAACGTACAATGCAGACGGTTCCAAGCACAGAAAATGGGTAAGTTCAAAGAAGTCATCTAAAGACCTGGAGGAAAAGATCCGGCAGCTTAAGACTGCCATCGAATCAAATGGAGCCACTCTGGCCGGCAATATATCATTCTATGACTATGCTATGCAATGGGTAAATACTTCCAAAAGCTCCAGAGCGCCTCAGACAAGAGAAATGTATGAGGGATGCATCAGACGTCATTTCAGTTCATTTCAGAACGTTTTACTGCAGGATATAAAGCACAGACATCTCCAACAGCTCATTAATGCCAATTCAGGGAAACCCCGAACCTGTCAGATCATAGACCTTACATTCAGGCAGATCATCAAAAGTGCCGTGAGGGAGCATTATCTGCCCAAGAACGCACTCGAAGATATATTGGAGGATGTTTCACTGCCGGCATATAAAAAGAAAGAAAAAAGGCCACTTACGGACCTTGAGAAGCAAGCCATCAAAAAAGTCCGGCTTGATGATAAGAAAAATGCCTTTATAAAGATCCTGTTCTACACAGGTGTCAGACGTGGGGAAGCTCTGGCATTAATGCGGGAGGACTTTGATTTTGAGAAAAAAGTGGTTTCGATCAGTAAGGATGTTCAGTTCCTGTTATCCGGGTCCTCTATTAAGTATTCTCCCAAATCCGCTAATGGTTTTAGGGAAATTCCCCTCTCAGACGCTCTTATTGTCGAAATAAGAACATATGTGGATAAATGTGATGATTATCTCTTCAAAACCCGGGACGGGGCTATCATGACCGCTACAGCGTACAGAAGAATGTGGGAAAGTATAATCACATCCCTTAATATTGCCATCGGGTACAATCCGAATGCCAAAAAGAATAAATCAGAAAAGCAGATAACCGACCTGACAGCCCATATATTCAGGCACAACTTCTGCACAGAGCTGTGTTATCAGATCCCGGCTATTTCTACAAAGAAGATTGCCAAGATCTTGGGTGATTCCGAAAAGATGGTTCTTGATGTGTATTCTCATATCAAGGAAGAAAAAGAGGACGCTGCCGGGGCTATATCTAATGCTTTAAAATTATAAAAACGGTCAAGCTTAAAGCCTGACCGTTTACTATCTATTTATACAAAGGTTAATTTGCTATCTTCTTTTTCTGTAAGCAACGTCTTGGGTGCATAATTTGTTGCCGAGGAATAAGAAATCTCTTCATTGCTGTTCAGGCCTCTCATCAATTCGCGACCATATATTTCCGGATCATAATTGTCACTAAGTGGAACAATCGCAATTCCTAAATCTTTATAGATCTGATCATAATCTTTCATTGCATTTCTCTCCCAATCAGGCCTTTATCTGTGCCGAATTCATTATCATAGCATTTCCATTATGATTCTCAACTATCTTTACTGCTGTGGAATTTGAAAAGGTATGCATATATGAATGGTGAATGGTCAAAACACAATCTTGTAAATCTTTACAACCTTCAAGATTTCTTTTATCCAGATTCTCCAACTCTTTTACTTTTATTCCCATATTTTTGCACTCATCAATATGAATATGCCGTGAGTGGGTGCTAGTAACAATATGACTCCCCAGTTGGCTTACAATATTTTCTGCTTTTTGGTCGGCATCAAGCTCCCCATCAAACATATTACCAACAAGCCATGTCTTAACCATTTTTTCGGACCAATCTATGGCCTTTTGACAATCTCCCAAAAAAGTAGGGTGATATTTCGAAATGATTGTCTGCCAAAGCATAACAGAAGAAGGCTTCTTTGCAATCTCATCTATAGCCTTATTGAATTCTTCTATAACTCCAGCGCAGGATGCGCCACCGTACTGAGGATCAATTGGTCCTATATTCGACTGTTTTCCCATGATTATCTCCTTACAGGCCAAAGCAATCATAGTGCCACCAGACATTGCCATTTGAGGAATAAAAGCCCTAATATCTTTTCCGAACATCGAATGCAAATAATTGACAATAGATTCCGTAGCCGCGGTGTTTCCTCCAGGAGTATGAAGTATAAGATCCAATCCTTTGCTCTTATCTAACCCATAAACCGCCTGCATTAAAGCGTTTTTGTCGTTATCGTCTATTGATGTATTTGATGCCGGTTTCTGGAGAAATCCTGAATAATAAGCAATAACATTCCTTCCGGTATATTTATTCATTATCCCAAGATATTTATGGCGCAATGTATCAAGGGGATTTTCAATCTTCATCCCCTGTAATTCTGCAAGTACCTCACCCCAATTAGGCATATCTTATACCTCGATAATCTGCTTTTATCTATAGAGATCCAACATGATGAAATATTATATCACAATAGAACAAAATGGTCGAATTTGCTTACAATTTGCTTACATCTTGGTCATAGACCCCCTTGCTTACACGTTGCTTACATTTACTTTTAGTTACTTTTAACTACTTAGAATTACTTTTTCAGTGAAAAGAAAAACGCTGCAAACCCTTGAAATTACTGGATTTGCAGCGTTTTTCGCTTTAGTGAGACACGAGGGAATCGAACCCTCGACAACTTGATTAAAAGTCAAGTGCTCTACCGACTGAGCTAGTGTCTCATATACAGGGCTAGCGGGATTCGAACCCACGAGTGCAGCAGTCAAAGTGCTGTGCCTTACCGCTTGGCGATAGCCCTACGGCCGGTCCGAAACAGGCAACCTGCAGTCATAAAAAAACGCCTGTTGGCGTGAGGGTGGGTAGAGGGACTCGAACCCTCGACCTTCAGAACCACAATCTGACGCGCTAACCAACTGTGCTACACCCACCATGAACGTGCCCGAAGGGATTCGAACCCCCGACCCACGGCTTAGAAGGCCGTTGCTCTATCCAGCTGAGCTACGGACACACACAAAACAGACAACGATTATATTATCCAAAATGATTCCTCATGTCAAGGAAAAAATAAGGAATTTTTCAATCAATTAAGATTGTTTTTGTCATCGTCGTAAATCGTATTCCAAACTTCCTGTCTGTCAGGTGATGCATAAGGATTCTGAGCCTGTCCCTGAGCAGTCTGGGATGACTGATAACTGTCATATTTAGCCTGAGCATCCTGAGAATTATTATTCTGCGCATAATCATTCTGCATGTAAGGATTCTGAGCATAAGGATTCTGCTGATATGTGTTTTGCTGATAAGGTGCCTGCTGATATGTATTCTGTTGATAATTGTTCTGCTGATAAGGCGCCTGCTGATATGTATTCTGTTGATAATTGTTCTGCTGATAGGGATTCTGTGCATAATTATTTGCATAAGGATCCCCCGCATATCCGCTCTGTCCGTTAAATCCGTTCATTCCGGGTCTGCGGTTCTTATAATAAATATTCTTGGATAAACCGAGGATCATATAGAAAATGGCAGGCAGGAAAAAGAGACCTACCGCATATCCTCCGCTCAGGTTAAATACACCGGTAAGCTTTATCACATTCATGATCCTGAGCACAAGACTGATGATGGCACAGACCATCACCACAAACCACGCCACAAACATACCGCTCAGCCATGTCATTACGTCACTCTCGGAAAAACCACCGGAAATAGAGCTTATGAACAGCGACCAGAAGCTGACAAATGTGAATATGAAAACAACCATGGACGCAATGATACATCCGAGATGAAGCCAAAACAGCTTCTTCATATCGGAGATCTTATAGAGCACATAAGTCCTGTAAAAAGGAATAAGTGCTGCCCATCCGGGCTCACCTGCTTTGATATACATATTCCACAAGCCGATTATGGTGAGAATAAAGAAAGTCAGCCTTACAAGATTCGAAAAAGCCGACAGGCCCTGATATGCCCTCATCATATCTTCTATATTTTCCAGTACATCCAAGTAACCGTCATAACTGCTCATTTACATTTCTCCCTTATCAGTGACCGATCACATAATAAACAATATACAAAATAACAATTATCCAGAATATGGTTGAAAAAGGCTGACTCAGAAGCACGCCAAGGATCTTAAACGGAAGCTTGATAGCCGCTCCGAGAAGCTTGAGCAATATCCAGATAATAGCAAGAAGAATGACAATAATCAGCAGAATAAACATTTATATACCTCCCTTTGTACCTGTAACAGTCCGCTCAAACTCGGCACTGCCACTGACACATTGTATACATAATATCATATAGGCTCAAAATAAAAAACAAGACGGCTTCAAAAGCCGCCTTGTTTTGTTACTTGGATTTATTGATATGACAGAAAGACATCATCTATGGTGCCCCAGCCTCCGGCAGAACCGGAAACAACTATTTCAAAGGTCACCTTGTCTCCCGCACTTACAGAAAGCGCCGCAATTCCCGCATCCGAAATCGATCCCGTTTCCTGCCACTTCTGCCATCCCGCAAGGGTTACGCTTCCTTCCGCGGAGACTCCTGTGGTTTCATTTGTAACAACCGCTTTGACCACATGACCGTCACCCATGTCACCGCCCTGGGCCTTCATAGAAAATACCAGCTCACCGTCTTTGTCTGCGGTTATATTTTGCGAAGCGGTAAAAGAAACCTGACCTTCGCTCCAGAAATGAAGTGAGTAACTTCCTCTGTAAGGATCATCCGTTGTAATGCCGGCCATAGGATCACTTATGGTCCATCCGGTCGCATCACCGCTTTCCATGTCTCCGTTTACGAGAAGATTCTCCGGAAGGATGTTTACCTTCAGCATTACCTTTCTCGGAGTTCCGTCACCGCCCGGTATCTCATCGATAATGGTACAGTGAGCGGTGTATTCGCCCACACCCGTAAAGGATGCAAGCTCTTCCTCATCCCACTCAACGTTAAAAGTAATTCGCTGTTTGTTATCCAGCTCTCCTCTTACCGTCATGGGCAGATAATCGTGTATATCCTCCCCATATTCGAATGAAATGGGTGCAGGCAGGATTATCTGGGATAAAGTAAGTTCCTCGGCTTCATGGCCCTCTCTCATGTATCTGAAGGTATTAAGAGAGTCCAATGCATGTCCGCCAAAATCAAACAGCGCCTGATTGTCCACTGCACTTCCGCCGTAATACACTCCCGCATCTTCGGGATCATATGCGGATGCATAACTTGATGCCCAGCCCGAGCCGTACTTCTCCCATGCCTTTTTATTGGATTCAAGAATCTTGGCTGCATCACGTCCGGTGGGATTGTAGTATTTAACAGGGATCCATGCAGGTTCCCAATACAGACATCCGAGTGCCGCATCGCCCACATCGGCTATAGCCTGAGTTACGGATGAGATTTCATCTGCCTGTCCCTGGACGCTGAAGCTGTAATAAGGATCGTCGGAGTTTTCTTCATGAGAAACAGTGTTACCGTTGCCGTCTCCGTCTTCAAGGGTATATGCCCATGAAGTCTCAAGAACCATCACACGCTTTCCGGTGATATCAGCTATTTCTTTCATAACGGAAGTAAGATTCTCAAGGGTTCCGTGCCAGTAAGGATAATAGGAAGTTCCGAAGATATCGTAATCTACTTTGTAATCGGTAAGATACTGAGCATATTTTACGTAGTCATGCTCCGGATTGGAATAATGGATTGCAACAAGTGCATCCGGGAACACTTCTCTTACGGCTCTGCTTCCCGCACTGTATAGAGCACATTTCTCCGCCCATCCTGTCCCACCGCTCATTCCGTTATCGGTTTCATTTCCGATGGATACGATTGTTACATTCACTCCCGCATCTTTGAGTTTAAGAAGTGACTCTCTTGTATAGCTTTCCAATGCGCTTTCTTTTTCGGAATCGGACATGGCCTGCCACGCCTTGGGAGTCATCTGCTTGTTGGGATCGGCCCAGAAATCGGAATAGTGAAAATCTATCATAATCTGAAGACCGGCCTTAGTTGCGCTTGTACCCATGGTAACAGCCGCATCCGTGTCACAGTTGCCTCCGCCGTATCCTCTTCCCTTCTCATCATAAGGATCGTTCCAGACTCTGAATCTTACAATGTCCAGTCCGCTTGTCTTAAGCAGCGTAAAGAAACCGTCCATATCCAGTTCTTTGCCGTCATAATCGTAGTATTTTCCTCCGCTCTTATCTATGGCCAGGTATGAACTGACATCGGCCCCCATGAGGAAATCAGACGGCAGGTTATCAATCTTAGCGACAGACACGGAGATCTCTCTGTCCGCTGTATTCAGCATATCCGCGCAGACCGGAGTTGTGTTGTCATTGCCGCACCCCGACAAAGAGAGCACGGATGAAATGATCAGTGCTGCGGCAAGGACGGACGATAATGTTTTCTTTTTCATAAATACCCCTTATTTAAAAATAAGACCGCACGCAGATACGTACGGTCTTATTATCTACTCTCACATCTCTTCCGGGAGGTCAGGATGTAAGAATATATCAGCCTTTAACTGCACCGCCGGTAATTCCTTCGACATAGTACTTCTGAAGGAACATGAACAGTACGGTTACGGGAACCGCAACGATGATTCCGGCTGCACAGAATCTTGTAAAGAAGCCCTGATAGTCATTGGTCCAAACCCAGTTACGAAGCGCGATTGCAACGTTGTAACTTGCACTGTGTCCGAACGCAATGTATGAAGCAAAGATGTAATCACACCAGGGACCCATGAATGCAACAAGGGCGGTGTAGATGATGACGGGCTTTGAAAGAGGAAGGATCATGTGGAACATGATCTGTGCTCTTGAAGCTCCGTCGATACGTGCTGCTTCATCAAGTGATAAGGGAATGGTATCAAAATAACCCTTACTTACGTAATAACTCATACCCGAGCTTGCAACTCCGACAAGGATCAGTCCGGGGATAGCGCCTGCCTGGGTAAGGCCCATGATCTTAAGAAGGAAATACAGACAGATCATGGTAAGGAATCCGGGGAACATTCCCAGAACAAGCCAGGTCTTCATAAGGAACTGTCTTCCGGGGAATCTGAATCTGGAAAGTGCATACGCAACGCATATGGAAATTACGGTTACACCTGCGGATACGCAAAGGGCAATGATCATGGTATTCATATACCACTTAGGGAACTGGCTCTCTCCGCTGAAGAGATAGATATATGAATCCAGTGAAAAATGCTTGGGCACCAGATATCCGACCATTCCGCCGGGTTCAAGCTTGTAGGATCTGAATGATTGAAGCACAAGTCCTACAAAGGGGAAAAGCCATATAAAGCTTATGATCACAAGTACAATGTATGCTAATGCATTTCCTATTTTTTGTTTTCTGCTCATCATTATTGGAAGCCCTCCTCATTCTTAATCGAAGGCAACATGCCGTATACGATCAGTGAAATGACAGACGTAACAAGGAATACCATGATACCGATGACGGCTGCGGTCTTGTAGTCATTATTGGTAACTGTGACCGTATACAGCCAGGTAACAAGAAGGTCCGTGGAACCAGCACCGTTTACCAGCGACATGCTCTTGGGCTGTCCGCTGTTGAGCAGGTAGATAACGTTGAAGTTGTTGAGGTTACCGATGTAGCTCGTAAGAAGGAAAGGACCGGTTACGAACATCATGTAAGGAAGGGTGATCTTCCTGAACATCTGGAAGGCACTTGCTCCGTCGATTCTTGCTGATTCATAAAGATCGGCAGGGATATTGAGCAAAAGACCGGTTGCAATGAGCATCATGTAAGGAATACCTACCCAGAGGTTGATGATTATAATAAGTACTCTTGCATAATTTGCGTTGGTCCAGAAAGGAATCGGGTTGGTGATAAGTCCCTGATTCTTGAGGAACAGATTGATAAGACCGTCAGCAGCAAAAAGTTTTCCGATGTAAAGAAGGCTTACGATCTGGGGAACCGCAATCGTCGTGACAAGAATGGTTCTCCATAATCTCTTGAATTTGATACCTTTGCGATTAATAAGTATCGCTACAGCCATTCCCAGGAAATAGTTAAGGAATGTTGCAAACAAAGCCCAGATAAGTGTCCATCCGAGAACTCTGAAGAATGTGGATCCCAGTCCCATTCCTCCGAAGTCAAAGATCTTCTTGAAGTTCTCTAGTCCCACCCATGTGAACAGTGCTGCAGGGGGTGTGTGATCCTTATCGTAATTGGTGAATGCGATACAGATCATGAAAATGATGGGAATGACCGTAAATACAAATATTCCGAGTACGGGAATGGTGAGAATGGTCTGGGCGAAATTCTTATCGAAAAGATTTCTCCAGTCATCGATATTTCTGGGAAGTGTTCTTCCCTCAGAAAGTTTCTTCTCACAATTGTAATTATCTACGATATTTATGCACCACAGTACTATGAGCGCAAATATCGCAAGTACGGCCAAGATACCATACAGGAGAATGAAGAAGCTGTTATCGCCGTAGGAAATCGTTCCGTCGGGATTATAGCCTCCCATCGATGTTCCGAGTGTGCCCATCTTACTCAGATACTGCCACCCGAATCCGAAAATAACATATAAAAGTCCGACTTCGCCCGCAAGAAGAGCAACGCCCCTCAGAAACTGCAGTCTGAGAAAATGAGCAAAGCCAAATATCACCATGGAGATCTTTGCCGCAATGGTGCTGTGTTTTATGGCATTTCCTACCAAACGCAAATGCCTGGTGAAATACATTCCAAAGGCATTCACATTCCTTTTTGTCCTATTCATATCCATAGGTTAATCCCTCCCGGAATAAATTACCCATTTTTACAAAAAGGGCAGGGAGCCGTACGGTTCGGTTCCCTGCCCCGTTAACTTTAAAGCCTATCGTACATAATGTTACGGGTCAGCTTCGCTTTAAATATTACTGAGCGTAACTGTTGCAGGTATCCTGGAAATCCTGAAGAACCTGTAAGAGCTCTGCATCGCTGGCATTATCATAATCTCCTGCAAGGATGCTGTCGCCGAGTGCGGTAGCAAGTGACCAATAATCGGAGGGATACTGGCCCTGAGGAATGGTAAATGCAAGCTGCTGTCCGAGTGCTGAAAGAGCTGCGTCGGAAGAAACCTTGTCAGAAGCCTGAGCGGTAAGATTGGAAGGTCCCCAGCCTACTTCATCATAACGTGCAAGCTGAACTTCTGCGGAAGAGAGGAACTTAGCGATAGCCTTGCATGCCTCAAGTCTGTCCTTGTCGGTCTGAGGCTTAACACCAAGAAGCTTGAATCCGCCGAATCCTGAAAGCTGAACGCCGCCTACGGTAGGAAGCTTAGCTGCTGCGTAGTTGTCTCCGAAGAGATCCTTAGCTGCGCCTGAATCCCAGGTTCCGTCAACGATCGCACCAACGTTGGTAGCATTGCTGATGGATGATCCGTTTACGAATGCAGGTGACTTGTGAAGAGCGATGATGTTCTTAAGAGCAACAACGCCTGCGTCAGATGCATAGTTGGAATTACATGCAGTGAAAGCACCGGTAGAATCGGTATCATAGGTAAGGGTACATCCGTTGTCTCCGAAGAAGAAAGCGGGCTGATACCAACCTGAGTTGATCTCCATGTAGAAGCTCTTTCCTGCCTTCTCGCAATCTGCAACGATTCCTTCAAGAGTTGAAGGATCAGAGATTACAGAGCTGTCATAGTAAAGGAAATATCCGTTATCAGAGGTGATGGGATAAGCGTAGGTGACATCGCCGACCTTAGCTGCTCCTACAGCACCTGCATCGTTCTGCTCTGCTACCCATGCTGAATCAGCTTCTCCGATGGGAGTGATTGCCTGAGCTGCTACGAGACGGGAAAGCTGATCCTGAGGGAATCCGTAGATATCAGCACCTGCTTCAACGTCGGTAACCATGTTGGTAGCTGCATCGCCTTCACCAACGGGCTCAACGATGATGGTATATCCAGAGTACTCGGGGTTTGCCTGCTGGAATGCTGCAACCTGAGTCTTGGTAAACTCAACAACATTCTCTGCAACCCAGATCTTGATCTCTCCCGTTGCCTTACCGCATCCTGCAAGTGAAGTGAGGGAGCTTGCTACGAGTCCTGCACTGAGAGCAAGACTAAGTAACTTTCTTTTCATAATTTAATCCTCCGTTTCCGTTTTCGGCGTGTTGGTTAGTTTCAATTTCAGAAAAACGTTTTCACGCCTTTACAATCACGAATATATCACATATCTTTCAAAAAGAAAACGTTTTTTTGATTTTTTTTTATGAATTTTGACGAATGCAGAAACGGAATATCAGTTTTTTCGTTTCCGAAATGGTAAAAAATCCACTATTTCCGCGAAAAATCGGCTTCGGGATTTTATTAAACTTTTTTGACATTAATACCTACGGAAGGTAATATTTTTTCAGAAATATAAAACGTATCCGAACACGGGATGCGAAAGGAAACAAATGAGTTCAAAGAACAATAAGAAAAAACAAACCATCAAGTCTTCCGGAAGAAAAAGAATCTTTGAGATAATTCAGATAGGAAGCAGATCAGACCTGCCAAGCTTTTTATTTGATGCACTACTCATCACCATAGTCATCCTAAACATCCTATCTCTGATACTTGAATCCTTCGAACAGCTCTCTTTCATGAAGGGCGTGTTTGATTTTCTGGATGTGATCAGCATCATATTCTTTATGATCGAATACTTCCTGAGGATTATCACTGCGGATTACCTGTATCCCGGAGAAACCAAAGCAAAAGCGGTATGGAAATTTGTGACAAGCCTTGACGGAATCATCGAGCTCCTCACCATACTTCCCTTCTACTATCTGTCGGGATTTGTGGTATTCAGACTGCTGAGAGTCGCAAGAATCCTGAGACTGTTCAAGATCAATTCAACATACGATTCTTTCCACGTTATCCTCTCGGTATTCAAAGAAAGAATAGATCAGATTATGTCCTCGGTTCTGATCATCCTGATACTCATGCTCTCATCCAGTCTGTGCATGTATTCCGTAGAACATGAAGTTCAGCCTGATGCTTTCCCCAACGCCCTCTCCGGTCTCTGGTGGGCAGCAACAACAATATTCACCGTAGGATACGGAGACGTTTATCCCATAACCCTGATCGGTAAAACCATCGGAGTCTTCATTGATTTCCTTGCCATGGCGGTTGTGGCAATTCCTACCGGTATTATCTCCGCAGGTTTTGTTGAGAAATATACAGCCGTCAGAAGAAATCAGGGAAAGGGAGAAGAAAGAGCCGGACTAATCACCATCACAGTCAATCCCGATATGCCCTATGTAAATAAAAACATCGGATATCTGGAAGACAAAGATGACATCGATATCCTTGTACTGATAAGAGACGGAGTCAACTCGGTACCCACACGAAACATCATACTTAAGTCAGGTGACATCTTAGTATGTAGAAGAACTGATTGATTCGCCCGCCCTTCATCCGCATAAAAAAAACGTCTCATAACGAGACGTTTTATTATGCGGATGAAGGGACTCGAACCCACACGCTTGCGCACAAGAACCTAAATCTTGCATGTCTACCAATTCCATCACATCCGCGAATATGAATGCAGCATTTAAGCCACCTCATGATATTACCACAATTGCACGGAAATCCCAAAGAAAAAACTCAGGGATATCAATCTTTTTTTCTCATACCGGGAAACATCACCAATAACATGTAATAACCTTTTATGGAAGCAGGGAACATCATCATGAGGATGATTATAAAATACCGACTGATACAGCGGCTCATTCCACTGGGATAAAATCTTATATCCGTAAAAAGCAGGGATATATCCGGGTGAATGTACCATCTGATCAAAACGGATCTTTACCTTTTCCATAAGTACTTCGGAGGCTTTCTCAGGATCACATCCCGCTTCGAAATACTCATTGGGCAATTTATAAAACCATCCGCACTTGCCGCCGTTTTCGGATATTCCTATATAAAGAAAGCTGGCCGCAGGCGTTCCGTCACAGCGGGGAATTCCCGATGCCTTCTCATATCCCGAACGGATCATTCCGAAGATCAGCATGGGGATCACAAGCGCACATACTCCGCCGATGATCAGCTTCAAGTCTTTATCCGCCATACCCTTGATCAAACTGATAATAAATATTGCCAGCAGAAAGATCAGAGTATTTTTCCTGACCATATAACCCATGACGGCAAAAAAAGTACACGCCATGAGATAAGAAAACTTCTTACGCTTCGAATACTTCAAAAGCATAAGCGAAGCCATAAGCATGAAGAATATACTGGGGATGTCTCCGTATACCCATGCGCTGTAATAGACGGTAACGGGATTAAAACCTGCAAGCACCGCACCGGCGAGAGCCATAGCCTTGTTACCGGTAAGCTCTCTGATGACAGCCCATATGGCAAGAACACTTCCCGCACTCATGAGTACGATCAAAGCCTGAAAAAGGTGATAATCACTGCCCTTGAAAACAGAAAGGATCGTTTCGATCAAAAAGACCTGTCCCAGCTGCTGGGGATTTCTTCCAAGATAATTTTCCGGAAGGAGCGAGCTGTAATCTCCGCTCATGAACGACAATACTCCGTTATAGATATCTGCCTGATCTCCGCCGGGAACCCTGTCTGCGGAGAATACATAAAGCATTCCCATAACAAGCTGAAAAGAAAAAGATAACAGCAGCAGAATCTTGCATATCCTGTCACTGACCTTCGTATTCTTTTTACGGAAAAAGAGAGTCAGTAAGTTGAGAGCAAGTACGAAAATAACCAAAGAAAGAATGTTGATCAAAACCGAATCATTCTTACTGAGTGGAATTTCCATTCCGGGTGCGGGAACCATGAACCATGTGGACCGCATGGAATGAAATGTCAGATATGAAAATATTACAAGTCCGAAAATGCATATGACCGCATTGGAAAACTTCAGAAACTTTTGCACTTTTTAAACTCCCGCATCATCCCTGAGACAGCACAGAAATACCTTCAACAACGGCAGGAAGGAATTGCTGTTTTCTCGATACTATTCCGCTCAGGAATACTCTTTCGTCACCATCGGATATATCTGCCTGGAATCCCGACTTAACGACTTCCTTTGCGCCCTCTCCCGCCCAGACCACTACGGAGGATTCGGAAGGAATAAGCGTCACCATGAAAAACGCCATATCAAGTTTTTCTTTGGCAAGGAATGCTTTGATGGATTCTTTGGCCTTTGCCTCGGCAATCTCCGTCTCTTCTTTCATCATGGCATTAACCTGAGAAATACCGACGGAATATCCTTCTATGGTAAACTTCTTGAAATCTCTCTTGAGAAGTTCTTCGCCCGCTTTATGCTCAAAGTCGCTTCCGGCCTTGAACATCTCTCGCGCAAACTCATCCTGAAGAATACCTGCAATACGTGCAAGCTCATTGCCGCACTGAATGTCCGTATCCGTGCAGGTGGGACTCTTGTATATCAAAGTATCGGAAAGGATCGCAGCACATAACAAACCCGCAATCTCGGGTTTTACTTCAACATGCGCTTCCTTATACATCAGATAAACGATCGTTGATGCGGAACCTAAAGGCTGGTTTCTGAAAAATACGGGAGAGATTGTCTCAACCGCACTTAATCTGTGATGATCGATGATCTCCAGAATAGATGCGGAATCAATTCCCGTTACTGCCTGATTCTTCTCGTTATGATCCATTAGAATGACCTGCTTTTTCTTGGCACCGAGAAGGTTTCTTCTGGAGATCATTCCCACGTATTCACCTTTTTCATCGAGCACGGGGAAATATCTGTGGTGAGCTGAGGCCATGACAGGTCTCACATCATCCACATAATCCGTCATTTTGAAAGTAACGAGATCCTGAGACTTCATGAAATGAACGACGGGAATAGCCTGATCCACAAGCCTCGATACCGAGAAGGCATCGTACTTGGTGACGATGATGCGTACTCCTTTGTCGGAAGCGGCATTTCTGACTTCATCATCGGGTCTTGTTCCCGAACATGTAATAAGACAGGATGCACCGGCTGCAAGGCACTCTGCGGCATCTTCGGTTCCGTCCGGCAAAATAACGATATCGCCGTTTGAAACGCCTGCTGCCCCGATTTGGGATACGACGACTTTGCCGCGCTCGACAACGCCTTCTTCCTCACCCGCAACCAGTGTTCCTTCGAGAGTTTCAACTATATTTGAATAAGGAGTTTTGGATAATGCGAGTATTCCCGCATCGTCCGTATCCATGTAGGATTCAACGATGTCTCCGAGAGTGATCAGACCTTTCAGAGTCTTACCCTCTGTGATGCAAAGAGTAACCACCTCCGCATCCTGCATCACTTTCCATGCTTTCTTGAGTGACATCAGAGGTGATGCGCCCGGAAGTCTCTTGATATCCATATCCATTACCTGGGTTCTGATATCTTTGACATAATCGGGAGCCTTCACTCCGAATTTGGACAGAACAAATTTCGTTTCGTCATTAAGATGACCGCATCTGACCGCTCTGTAATCTCCGCCTGTCAGACGTCTCTTAAGATCTGCGTATCCGATTGCGGAACATATTGCATCCGTATCGGGATTCTTATGACCGATGACGTAAATAGGACGTGACTGATCTGCCTGCATGGAAATCCTCTTTTCGTTTCTTGATCTGTTTAGCTTAAAACAAATCCCGGAACAGGGCCGAAGAAGGAATCCGTCATATTACCTCTTGCACTTCTTATAACCATTCTCATAAGAACTGCGCCGGGTTCATATCCGTAAACCGTAAGAGTATTCTTACCCTTAACGCCGTTTACCTTGACTGACTTAACCTTCTCATGGACAAGAGCCACATTACACCACTCTGCGCTGCTGTTTTCACCTGCCTTATAATCGGCATTTACCATGGGAACCTTCACGATTTCACCGCCGTTTACGGCAAGTGCAAGTGATGAAAGTGTCTCCTTGAAAACAGGTCCTCCGGGAGCCTCAGAAAGTATTATCTCACATTCACCGCTCTCAGGTAAATAGAAGCTGTAATCCGCGCTCGGCATATCTTTGGGATCCTTGTTTCCACCGTCGGTGGGATAAACTCTGAGACCGCTCTCATACTTTCCGTAAGGCGCATATACTCTGAAGTCGCACTCTTTGCCGGAATTGATCTTTTCAAAATCCGCAGCTTCGATCGCACAGCAAAGTGAGATTCCTTCTGCAGGAACAGCTACATCTTCGGGAAGAACAGGAACGTAGTGAGATGCTTTTAATTCTTCCTCGGTAAAGTCTCTTGCAACAACCTTGATCTTAGTCTTGTTTCTGCCTGATGAGAAATTAACGTAACCTGCTGCGGTTTCTTTGCCGGCGCAAGCCGCATGAAGCTTATCTGCATCTGCAGTAACCGTGATATAAACCACGCTTGAGTCGGGACCGTCTGCGCTTAAGTTATTCTCATCCGCAGCACCCTTTAACTTGCCCGCGGTTTCTGAAAGAACAATCCAGTCACAGTCTGCCTCTGCCTTCCACTCAGCATCCTTACCACAGCAGTTCTCTGCTCTGATCTCGCCCTTGCTTCCCGGGATAAGAAGATCGTAAACAAGAAGTTCTTTTTTCGTCCAGTCACCACCCATGGTGAACTTAGCGCTTCCGGTTACACTGACACATACTCTGTCATTTTCATAAGGGATCACATATTCCCTGGTGGGAACCATGTGCTCTTCTTCGTTCCAATTAATAAATCCGATGTGCTCTGAAAGCATCATGCCTTTCCACTTGCCGCCGCCCAGAGCGTTATATTCTTTTTCCAGTTCGCGGTCAAGTGCATAACACTGCTTGATACCTTCGGCAAAATAATTCGCTGAGGGACATCCGGCCTTTGCAAGAACCTTATTAAGCCCGCTGTAAAGCAGCATGGTAAGAAGGTTCATTGAAGCCTTTGCAGGGAAATAAACCAGCTGGAAGAAAGCATCTTCCAAATCGGTTCCCTTAAACTTCTCAAATGCTGCATCGGCCTGAGCAATAACTCTGCCTGCCTTTGCAAGCATCTTTCTTCCTTCGTCAAAATAAACCGGACTGTAAGAAAAGTGAGAAATAGTCTCGGGACGTCTTACGGAATTGATGCGGGTATAATCCTCAAGGAGGTTAACCGCTTCGGAAACACTCTCTTTTCCTGCTTTTCCGAACTGCTTTTCAGCCCATGCCTTGGTGTACTCGGGATATTCTGTGCTCCACTTATCATAATCATAAGCAAGATCCATGAAGTAGTTGAGAGGGAACTCAACAGGCTTGATGTCACCCACATTTACGATCCAGAGATCCTTTACTCCGCACTCATAAGCCTGACCCATCTGCTCGGCAACAGTGGCGATATAGCTGGAATTTACCCACTCAAAGGACACGGGACCGCCATGGTAATCCAGATGATAATACATACCGAAACCGCCGTTATGGTCTCTGTCACATGCGGGAGGAAGCAGTCTCATATTTCCGTGGTTGTCATCGGACAGAAGAATGATGGTTCCGTCGAGACCTTCCCAGGTTCTAAGGCCTTCATTTTCTTCATCGCCGTAATAGAATTTCTCTACCTCTTTATAAACCGCAAATACTTTCTTAATCTCGGAAGCCTTATCTCCGTGTACTTCTTCGATAAGCTTCTGCTGGGTTGTGATAACGTCCTTAAGGTAATTGATATTATCGAGAGTCGTGCATTCTCTTCCGAGCATCTCGGAATCTGCTTCGCCTCTCATACCTACGGTCACGATATCTTCAAAAGGTGCATTTCTCTTAAGACCGTCTCTCCAGAAATTGATAAGACCTTCTCTGTTTCTGTTGAAGTTCCAGTCATTTCCATAGATTGAATCGGGACCTTTTACATGTGAGAACTCTTCACCCTGTCTCATACAAGGCTCATGGTGTGAGGTTCCCATTACAACACCGTATTCATCGGCAAGTCTTGCATTCTCAATTCCGGGACCGTCATCGGAAAAGCATGAAGACCACATTGCGGGCCACATATAATTTCCCTTCATACGAAGGAGAAGTTCGAATACATGATCGTACATCCGGGCATTGAATCCGCCGAAATTATCGGTAGTCCAGTTGCCGTATGAAGGCCACTCATCATTTATGAAAAAGCCTCTGTACTTAACCGAAGGCTCCTTGCTGACGAGGATATCTTTATCGGAAACCACAACGCTTTCTTTCTTGGCAGGAGATACATCAGCAAACCATACCCAGGGACTCACTTCCATAAGATCCGAGATATGGAACAGACCATAGATGGTTCCTCTCTTGTCGCTTCCTGCGATTACAAGTGTGGGCTGACCTGAGATCTCCACAACGGTGAAGAGATATACCTCGTTCTTGCCGCGAACCTGTGAAAGGTCGATAAGACCGTCCTTTTCAAGAGCATCGATGATTGCAGACTTTCCGATGCATCCTGCAACGATCTTGCCCGCAAGAGAATTTACATCTCCGGCAAAAGAAACCGTCTCTGCATCTTTGCCCGATCCGAAGACAAGTTTAAAGTCCCCCGCCACCTTGCCTGCTACACGTGCCACTCCGGGCCAGTCGTTTCCGTCGATAACTATGACCGAATCTTTATTAATGTTAAAATTCATATTTCATACCCCTTTTGATCTGAAATAAAAATAACTATGTAAGCGTTTACATAGTTATTCTACCACACAAAAAATATATATGACAGTGGGGACGCTTCATTTTTGTCATCAAATGAAGCGTCCCCAGCTGTTATTAAGGTTCGTAATGGGGCATAAGCTCCAGTTTATGAAGATTCATAACGTGCATGCGGTCAATCTTGGCCTTGATGTCCGGATCCTCGCACTCTCCGGTAGCGATGTATTTATCCAGTACCTTATAGGTAAAGCCGATCTTATCTTCATCGCTCATTCCGCTAAGTCCGTCTGAAGGTGTCTTGTGAACGAGATGCTCGGGAAGACCGAGGTACTCTCCCATCTGAAGAACTTCTTCTACGGTAAAGCCCGCAAGGATGGACATGTCGCCGGCAGCATCGCCGAACTTGGTGCTGTATCCGATATAGTCCTCGGATTTATTGCAGGTGTTGATGACTCTTCCGCCGCAATCCAGTCCCTGAGCCACGGCATAGAGAGTGGTCATGCGTACTCTGGGAGGGATGTTGATCGTAGTATCTTTGGAAACATTGGAGCCCGCATCAGTAAGCGCCTTCTTAAGTGCTTCAACAGTCTCTCCGATATTTACGACCATGTGTTCAATCCCGAGAAATTCAACAACTGCTTCGGAATCGCTGATATCGGGCTGAACTCCGTTGGGCATAAGGACTCCGATTACTCTTTCTTTTCCCAAAGCTCTTGCAAGAAGCGCTGCGGTAATGCAGGAATCCTTACCGCCGGATATTCCGAGAACCGCCTTGCATCCTTTTCCCTTTGTTTCAAAATATTCTTTGATCCATTCGGTCACATCATTTACTGTTTTTTCAACATTTGCAAGCATAGTCTACCTCTTATTCGTGCTTCATTCTCCAGTCGATGGTACGCTGCAGATAATCTACATAATCGGGATTCTTGCACATTCCCTTGCCTTCACTATCGGAAATCTTAGCAACATCCATACCGTTACACTCGGTAGTCTTCATTACGATGTTAAGAGCGGGAACCTCGGTGTCATTGGCAACATAAGTTCCGATACCGAATGCAACCTTTGCTCTGTCCTTGAAATATGCATTGATATTATTTGCTTTCTCAAAATCAAGAGAGTCAGAGAAAAGAAGGGTCTTGGTCTTAGGATCAATGCCAAGCTTTTCGTAATGCTTGATCATCTTATCGCCCCACTTCATGGGATCGCCGCTGTCCTGTCTTACGCCGGAGAAAAGAGTCGCATATGTAAGCTGGAAATCCTTAAGGAAGCAATCGGTGGTAATGGCATCGGTAAGTGCGGTTCCGTTGAGGACTCCGTACTCTTTGACCCACGCATCAAGTGCATACCAGTTGGAGTAAGCTGGATTGTGCTTGTGATTACCCTGGCCTACACACATGATCCACTCATGAGCCATGGTTCCGACGGGCTTTAATCCGAATTTCTTAGCCAGATATACATTGGAAGTTCCTACGAAAAGAGAACCGTCCAGTTTAGCCTTTGCCAGCTCAGAAACAGCCAGCTCCTGTGCCTCTGCGGATAATCTTCTTCTGATACCGAATTCGGAGAAAGCTCCGATCTTCCAGGTTCCGTCCTCAAGCTTCTTGATCTTGTCATCAAGGCGCTCTTTAAAGCTTGCAAGAAGCTTGTCATAGTCAAATCCCATACGGAAATAAACACCGTTTACGATGGCAAGTGTAGGAATCTCATACATGGAAGTATTAAGCCAGGTTCCCTTTGTCTCGAT
Organism: Lachnospiraceae bacterium; assembly: GCA_017940415.1. Classification (GTDB taxonomy): domain Bacteria; phylum Bacillota; class Clostridia; order Lachnospirales; family Lachnospiraceae; genus AC2028. The sequence continues at coordinate 60,720 of JAGAYR010000009.1, read as the reverse complement.
GGTAAGTCCGCAAGGTGCCTTGGTACCTATCTCGAAATCCTCGAATCTGGGATGCCAGAGTCTTAAGAAATCGACGTAGGATCTCCGGAACCATGTGATCTTGCCGAGATATTCCAGCTCTTCCTCAGTGAACTTCAGCTCGCAGTACATCTTGATCTGACGCTTGATCTCCTCGACCATTTCGGGAGTAAAGCGAACATCTGTGTTTCTGCATCTGAATGTCCAGGTTGTGGTGTAGCTGGGGAACTGATGATAGATTGCCTGTCCCATTGAAAATTTGTAGAGGTCTGTTTCAAGCAGGCTGTTGATGATCTGTTCCATATATAACTCCTTTCAAAAACCTTCACGCGAAGGTAAACCGTTTATCGTCAGGTTCCGTACAGTCCGTGCTCACATATATACTCATATGTTCCGCTCGGAATGAGATCTTTATACTTTTCCGGATTTTCTCTTATCATCGTGGAAGAAAGCTTTCTGCCACGGTATTCGGAGATATAGATCTTAGCGCCGTACTTATCTTCCATCTCTTTTTTACGTACAAGGATCTCTTCAACATCATCATCTCCTCTGGGTATGACCGCCAGAGTGACGGAAGAAAGGATCTCTTCATATTTGTACCATTTGTCTATCTCAAAGAGCAAGTCACTTCCGCAAAGGAACCATATCTTTAAATGACCGGCGCCCGATTCCCCGGGAATTCCTTTTTTACGGAAATACCTGATAGTCTCTATGGAATAACTCGGAGTATCTTTGTCTGTTTCAACCGTCGAGATCTCCCAGGGAATATCAAGGTCCTTCAGACCAGCTTTGGTCATCTCTATGCGATCTGCGGCAGAGCTTACTTTCTTGCCTTCATTTTCCTTAAAGTAAGGATGTCCTGCGGGAATGACATAGATCTTATCGGGCTTAATCTCTTCAGTGAAATTCTTCAGAAGCTCGTAATGTCCCATATGGAACGGATCGAAGGTTCCTCCGAACAATGCTATGTTGTAGATCCTGGTTATCTCCAAGGCTCCTCACCCTTTCCGGTTACGTGAATCTGACAGGTTTCCATTGCTTTAAGTGCTGTGTCGTGGCTTTCGGGAGATACACCCGCGCTGCAGGATGCATCTACATAAATAGGGATATCGGGACAGAAAGCTTTGATAAGAAGTGCGTTGCTGATCACGCAGATATCGGTGCAAAGTCCGAAGAGTTCAATTCCGTCATAATCACCTTCAGCAAGTTTCTCGGCAACGAGCTTTCCCAGATCTCTGCTTCCGAAGGTTTCTTTGTCTAGGATAACGGGATCTTCGATGATGCCGGCAAGTGCTCCGGTTATCTGCCAGCCGTCGCTTCCCTTGATGCAGTGGGGAACGGGAAGGTTCTTTCCCTCTTCGGTGTTCATGTAGTTATCAAAGTGAGTGTCTCTTGTGAAAATAACGGTATCACCGTTAGCTTTAGCTGCCTTTATCTTTTCCGCGCAGCGGTCAACGATCTTTACTGCTTCTGCACTTCCCAGTGCTCCGTCGATGAAATCCTTCTGCATATCAACTACTACGATGATTTTCTTAGCCATAATAGGGTCCTCCGTTTCCGATATAAATCAATAATAGACTTTAGCTTGATAAAGCACAATCCGTTTCAGTAATCTTACAATTTGTATGAATGTGAGTCTGCTGTTAAGTATTGTATCAATACTTAATCTAAATTCATTATACACATTTTAAGTATTATTGCAATACTTATTTTTAAAAATATTTTTAGCACATAAAAACATCGGAACTCGTTGTATCGAATTCCGATGCTTCACATTATTAATCGTTAATGCATTTGTTCAGAAGAGCTTCGCAGCCTTCCGTTATCTGTTTGAATACTCCTTTGAAATCACCGGTATACCAGGGATCGTCTATGTCCTCGGGATGTGAAGTGAAATCCATCAGCAGATGTACCTTACCCTCAGGGTCGCCGCCGAGAATCCTGTTCATGTAGCTTAAGTTCAGGTTCTCCATTCCGATTATATAATCGTACTTTTCGTAATCATCCCTTCTAAGCTGTCTTGCTCTTTTTCCTTCACAGGATATTCCATGACGGGCAAGTTCTGCTTTTGCGGGAGGATATACGGGATTTCCGATTTCCTCGGTACTGGTCGCTGCCGAGGCGATTTCAAACATATTGGATAGTCCTCTTTTCTCTACTAAATCTTTCATAACAAATTCTGCCATCGGGGAACGGCAGATGTTGCCCCAGCAGACAAACAGTATTTTCACCATTTTCGATTTTTCCACCTTTTGCTCATGGTTACTGGGTTTCAAGGGATTTGAATTTTTGGCACCTTGGTCCATTTTAGCATATTTTTATGGTTAAAAGGGGGGGCAAAAGGTGCAAAATCCAAAAAATTTGCACCTTGGTTTATCCATAAGCAAGCAGATTATCTTCCAATATAACCTACTATTCCGACAAACTGGAATATGTCTGACAATAACAATCCGATAAGATCATACCAGAGATACTCTTTTCAAAATCTGTTCATCTATCCTACGCACAACACTATTGGTATAAGCTTTAAAATACTTAAGCCAAAAGCCGCTTCCTGACGGATTGATACTTTCAAAATCCACTCCGAGTTTGGTATATCCTTCCGCTTCCAAAGTATTTATAACTAAATTCAACAGCTTCTGATATACTCCCCTGCCCCTGTGTTCCGGTACACAATATGCTCCCATGATATGACGGTAAGCATCTCCGGATGCTACAAATGTTTCGCCTTCATTTGACACTTCCAAATAGGCGCATAATTCTCCCTTTTTCTTCGCTACAAAGTAACGTTCCTTGTTTCTTTCAGAAAATGTTAAGAACTCTTCCAGTGTATCCGGCTTTCGATTCATAAAAAACGGGCTGGAGCAGTAATGCTCGTTAAGAGCCAAATGAAGCGGATAAACACTTGCATAATCCGCCTTAGGCAATTCTAAAAACTCATATCCATCGCATGGGACACAGTCTATTGTTTCCATCGGACGAATGGCATCCATACATCTCATTCCAAATCCATAACGAAAAAGCTGCTGTTTTGCCTGCTCATCGTGTCCATATAAACAAATGGCATGTGACACCGCTCCGGCTTTTACCCATTTTTTTGCAGCTGCCTGATACAATGCGGCATAAATCTTACCATGATTATCCGCAACTGCTCCATTCGCACCCATAGGCGAAAAAACACCTTTCACGTCAGTGGAACGGAAAACATTTTCAAAAGGTTCAACACTGCATAGAAATCCGATCATTTTCTCACCTTCAAATGCTACAACACCGAAGCCATTTTCGGATAATTGTTTCAGTATGGGAATGCTTGATATTTCCGGAAGATCCCGTATAAATGCTCTCTCACAATTATATGCGTCAAGGGCAATTTCCATTGCTTCCTCTATATATTTCGTTTCAAAGTCTCGAATTATCATTTTCCCATTTCTGCAAACCCGATTTGCCAATAAGTAAGTTAAAATGTAATATATTAGTTCAAAATGTCCAACATCATTCGCATTAATACTGTTCCTTCATTGTTCTCAAGTTCCTCAAAACCCATTTTCTTATATAGCGCATATCCTATACTCATAACTTCAGGTTTTGTGGTAAATCTGACCTCTTTGCACTTTAACTCCCGGCACTTATCGAGCATTGCATCAAGCATGTGCCTGGCATAACCTTTACCTCTGTATTCAGGACTAATATATAATCTTTTTGCCTCGGCCATATCATCATTAATCTTCTTAATGGCTATAGTTGCTATAGGTTTTCCATTCTCATAGCCAAGAAGTAAGGCTCCGCCTTTATAAAAGCCTTCCAAATCAGACAGTTCTTTATCAAGCGAAACAAAGCAGGCTTCAGCTCCTTTTATTTTGGAATAATCAAGAATAAGATTCTTTGCAGCTTCATAATCATTGCATTCTATTATATTGATCATCTTCACACCTTCTTTTGAAACCACATAAGATCGTACCATCTGTCGAACTTTTTCCCGACAGATACCATATGTGCAACCTCTGAATATCCTTCACGTAAATGAAACTTGTAACTATCATGGGAAAGATACTCATCTTCTTCATCAATATATGCAACTCCGGCAAGAAGATTAATAATCCCTCGTATCTTTAATTCTTCTTCCAAGGCTTTATAAAGCATAGAACCCGCTCCGCATCTACGATATTCTTTATCAATATAGATTGAGGTGCTAACTGTCCAAGAATATGCTTCCCTAGTGCTATATGGGCCTGCATATACATAACCGATTATTCTGTTATCCTTTAAGCAAACCAGATAAGGATATTTTTCTTTAGTATGGCGAATCCTCTCCTTGAATTCATCAACACTTGGAACATCATATTCAAATGATACGGCTGTATTTAACACATAATATGAGTATATCTCAACTAATCTCTCTGCATCTTCTATATGCACTTCTCTAATCTCAAAATCATTCATAGGTATTCTCCCAGATTTCCTTATTCCTGAAACATATGATCCGATTTAATTGTTTTTACACCCAAACCTTTTAAAGCGTTTATACATGAGACAAAACGTCAACGTTATCGGAACCGCAAGAAGAATTGTCACAAAGAAATTTCCTGTGTGGTTCATTCCGATTTTTTCCAAAATGTACTGGCAAAACACAAGTATCGGGAAATGGATTATGTAGTATAAATATGATATTTCCGAGAAGAATCCCGTAACATCATTTCTAAAGTCAAGCCATAGGGAACCTAAACAGAATATAGCCGGCACTCCCAAAATAAATGCTAAATAATTACATACTGTAGTAAATCGGTAGAAGCCCTCTGTGTATTCAACCAGATAGACATATAAAATCGCTGATATTAGAAATATCGGAACTATAAACCACTTTAATTCCTTTAACTTCTCGATGAAATTCTTGTCACTGTAGAAGTAGTATCCCAGCAGGAACAGGAATAAATACGTATAGACCGGTTCGCCAAACAGTCTTATTTTAAATGTGGCTATTGCCGCCAAAGTCAATGCGATAAAACAAATCAGGCCAAGGACCTCTCTCTTCTTGACCGGTATAATTTCCACTATTTTGATTATCACACAAGCTTCTATAGAAATAATGATAAGGACCAGAATGAACCACAGGTGAGCCACTGCGAAGCCCCCATCATTGCCTGATAAATCAGTTATCCTCGTAAAAAAGACTTTGTAATGCTCGAAATAATTGCCACTATACCCATTATGTGTAACATCAGCAAAGTAACTAAGCACAGGGGTTATCAACAAAACTCCAAGAATAAATGCAATTCCCAATTTTATAAATCGCTCTTTTATAAAACCAAGGTATCCCCTCTTTTTCAGAGAAAAGCTGGCAGATACTCCAGCAAGCAGGAACATCAAGGGCATAATCCAAGGGGAGCAGAACAAAACAAGTGCTGCAATAGGTTTACTTGGTTCAAAATATATATAAAAATCTTCTCCCCAGATGTTATATGACATTGCCGCATGATAAGGTATCAGCAAAAATACGCATATCCACCTGAGATTATCTATGTAGTTAAGTCTATGTCCGCGTGAGGTTGTTTTATTCATAATAATTTCTTCCTTTTCTTTATCGCACAGCCCCCTCAATATGCTTGTATTGCATAACATCATCAGCTTTTCAATAATACCATATCCGTGGGCGTTTTCTTAGAAGAAATTATCTGTATTTACAGCATTGCCTCGCGTGCTTCTGATACTTCTTCTCCGTACGAAAATATGACCTATGTTTCCACAAACTCCTTATATTCTTCCTCAGAAATATATTTTACTATTCAACAGTTTTTACTTTCATCTTATTATTTCAGCCTTTACCACAACTTAAAATATCCATATTTTGTCTTCAGAAAGAGATTTCAGCATTTCGAGTACAGTGACACCGTCCCTCTCAACTTTTATCAATTCATCCACGGATGTCACTTCCGTAGTCTCCTGATAAAAACGGCAGAATGAGATTATTTCTTTGCCATCTGAAACACCATAAGTGATGGAATATTTCTCACCCTGATATTCAAATTCTATCTCTCTGCCTTCTAAGATATATTCCGATAATTTCTGCAAATCCATTTTTCATCTCCTTCTGCCTGCCCATTCCAGTATTATATCCTTATCATATCGGTTCAGGTTATCAGGAAGTTCTGTTTTCTTAAAAAATCTATGTTCCATCACTTCCTTCGGATCGTTTATTATCGTTCCCTCGTACTCTTTTGTAATAAAAACAATACCGGGTCCAAAACAAATATCCCCGTTCGGATACTCTATGATACGATCCTTACCGGAATACAATTGGAACACTTCCAATCTGCCTAATGACAATCCGGATTCTTCCATTGTTTCACGCCTGACGGTCTCTTCAAAGGTTTCACCCATTTCCATGGAGCCGCCGATAATAGCCCAGCAGCCATTATCTTTTCTCTTCTGCAACAGAATCTCACCCTCATCATTTTCAATGATTACGCCGCAGGCACAGGTCATTACAGGCGCATGCCCGACATACTTACGCATCTCCTTGATATATCCGCCGTTTTTATATAGTTCTATATAATCGTCTATCTTCATATATTGTCCCTCGAAGAATCTGTTTTTTATCTTGCTACATCTTAAAGTCTAACGTATTCCCCTAGGGAAGAGTCAACTCCCTCTGCATCTTCTTACTCAGACTTCCCAGAACAATTGAATATGCCTTATCAAGAAGATCCATTAAAACCTCATCAGGGACATTACCCTCTGCTTTTATAGAATTCCAATGTGTCTTATTCATGTAATAGCCCGGGATTATATCCTCATACTTCTGTCTCCAGAAGTCTCCTTCAACCGGCTCAAGTTTAAGTGTGATGTAATAAGGCTTGTCATCATCATCCAGACAAATGGCCGCAAACATCTTTCCGCCTATATGATACCGGATCCAGTTCCAATCCTTCTGGAGATCCTTGGTCACCCCGGGCTTTTTTAACAGATATTCATCAATCCACTCGTATTTCATATCTCTTTATACTCCGCAAAAGAAATCAACCGCAGTACGCAACCGCATCAGCCTGAAACTGCAGTCCTTCTTTGCCGCCCACATGTGCAAACTCGGTCTGGATGGACTTTCTGACAGGATACTTTCCGTTAAATCTTTCTCTTATTATCTTCTCCATGACAGGAATATTCCATACATCCCTGAATAGGCAATCCATCTGAACTACATTTTCAAGAGTCAGCCCAACAAGAGCCAGTCTCTGCTCCATTTGATCAAAGGCTCCGTTTATCTGTTCTTCTATGGTTCCACCGATATTTCCCACACAGTAACTCAGATAACAGAAATCTCCCGCTTTGATAATACCGGAATGTGCCCACTCTTCACTTATGTCATATCTTTCAATGTTTCCCATTTTTCTTTCCTCCATACATTTTTACCATAGATTCTGCCATGGTTTTAAGTTTTTCTCTTACTTCCGCAGGTTCAAGCACTTCGACCCTGTCACCAAAGGTAAGCAGCCACATGGTAAGATTTTCCAAGTCTTTGTAGTCTTTTATCAAAAGAAGACGTCCGTCAGCCTGTACTTTATAGCATTCCGGTCCGAACTCCTCCACCAGTCTCCACTTCATATCCGGCTCAAACAATGCTTTGAGTATGATATTTCTCGGAAAAGCAAGTTCCGAACTCAGACCTGGCACCGGTGCTTTTCTTACCGTAAAAGACTTAGCGGATTCTCTAACCTTATCCATACGGTTCAGCTTAAACAGGCGATAATCCTTCCTTTTACGACACCATCCGTACACATACCAGTTAGTCCATTTGAAAACAACATAATAAGGTTCAATAGATCTTTTACTCTCTCCGGACGGAGCATAATAGTAAAAATCCAGAATATGTCTGTTTTCAATCGCGTCTTGTATGGTTGATATCTTGGGTGCCAGCGAAGTCTTATACCAGGATGACAGATCAATCAGGATAGAGTCCCTGCCGCTGATAAGTTCAGAGGATCCTGCCTGAATCTTTTCCATCAGCTGTCCGTAATATCCGCTTCCGCTCACACTGTCCAGACTCCGAAGTCCGGCAAGGATCATCTGCATATCCCGGGATGTCAGAAGAGTCCTGTCCATGCGGTATCCGCTCATGATGGAGATACCGCCTCCGGATCCCTGTAAAGTGCGAATCGGTATGCCTGCATTGCTGAGAGCATCTATATCCCTGATTATGGTTCTTCTGGACACTTCAAAATGCTCCGCAAGTTCCGGCGCAGTGACGATTTCTTTTTGCAAAAGTATCGACAAAATTCCGATCAACCTATCAATCTTCATATGCTCACCTTTACGATTATCCTATCAATTCAAACATGACAACAGTATGTCATGTTTCAAATATAATATAACCAATCACTTACCTTTTTGCTACAATGAAAAAAAGAGCATTCAAGGAGCATGTCATGAATAATCCTTTACCTAACAATACAGTAGAGCCCATATCCGTCACCAAAGTTAAATTATCATCTGCCGAATGTTCGGTAGATCTCGGGGACGGAAGCGAACGCGGAGAATATGTTGAACAGGATTATATCCTGTCGAAGCTGGGGCGCCCCATGCGTGCCATAAATCTGATGTATTGCTACTATCCAAACGACAAGGAATGGCCCAAGCGCGCAAGCTTTGTCACAGCTAAAAAAGGAGGGGACAGCCCGTACGATAATTACTTCCCCTACACAGGCGGACTTACGGGCAAGAGACATTCTTCATCGGGGCCCGATGTATTCGAATGCATGAAGGACATCAGAAGACATGGCGAAGATGTAATACTTACGATAACCATCGATCCTAAAGTAAGTGACGATCATATCGTTGCGATAGCAAGAGACCTTCGCCCCTTCGGAAGGATAATGGTTCGCATCAATCATGAAGCTACCGGCACATGGTTTTCTTTTAACAAAAGAGCTACATATGAAGAGCTTGGATTATTCTTTGCGCATTGCTGTGAGATCTTCCATAAAGAAGCCCCTCAAGCTAATATCATCCTCTGCCTTGACGGATACACATCATTAAAAACAGAGAAGATGGAAAAAGAAGACGCATTTATCCCTGCGATAAAAGCAGCCGACATTGTTTCCGTGGACAGATACCTGTCTCTTCACTGGGGATGGCCTAATGACATTGCAGAAAAAGGCGGTACCGGTTTCAAATCATTCGGAGTCCGCAATGTCTACGCTCTCGCCAAAAAAAGTGCGGAGCGCTATGACAAGATCTGCAGAAAACATAAGCCGATGGTGTTGTCGGAGCTCAACGCAGACGGTGATGTAAACGGCCCTTACAACCAGTGCAAGATGGTAAAGAACTTCTGCAATATGATAAAACGCGATAAGGACAAGTGGCTCTCGGGATTTACCCTGTATCAGTTCAGAGACAGAGGAAGACTGGGGCTTGAGATTCAGGATCCGAATAATGAGAATGTGGGAATCGAACAGCCGCTGATGAAAACTTTTAAAGAGATCATCACCGATCCTTACTTTACTCCCGTCATCACGGATAGCGAAAATATCAGGCTAAACAAAAAAGGAACCCCTTCAGCTCCGATAAAAATGCGCTGGGGTGGAAGTGAAGATTCCGAGGGTATTGCTCTTACATATGAAGTAAAGGGAACACCTCTCTTCTGTGAATGTTACTTCGAAGAAGATCTTACATCCTCTTCTCTAATGCTTGAAGTTAATGGCAGATGGTTTTACAAAGCACCCGGAACATGCTTTGTCGATCTTATGCCTGCATTCTTTGATGTGCCAAAAGCAAAGCATGACAGGATCACAATCCGTATGTTTATGACTCCTTCCGATGGAATCAACGATCCCTCAAAAGGAAAATCCTTCGGAAAAAATCCGAAGGATGATTGGGATGTAAATCAATATTTCGAGATAAATACATTGCCTATAGTCAGGATTGAAACAAGAGACATTTGTTAAAACTTACTACTCTTCAATTACCGTTACATTGTAATAGGCGTTATTGTAATCCTCATTTTCAAAATCATTAACAAACTCCGGGCGGACAACAAATGTCTTTCCGTCGAAAGTATGAAGGCGTGTTTCTTGTTCAAAGAATACACCCTGTCCGCCGTAATAGATCATTTGGCCTATCACCTGCTCATAATCATGTATCTTATCTTCAGGGACGTTGTTTATTCCCACATCAGGTCTTCCGAACTCAGCCATTCCCCTGGTGTGAAGCCAATATCCGTCATCTTCCTGTGAAGTTAATATCATTACATGATTCTGAGCATTAACCTCTTTATCAAAAAACTTTTCAGTCCACTGTTCAGGCGAGTAAAGAGTTATGACCTGTGGATCCAATATTCCGACAGCTCCTTTATCAATGAAGGCCTGAATTATTCCGATAGCATTTCTCATATAATCCAGAGTGCTGTCATTATTAATGCTTCCCTGAAGCACAGTACACTCTTTAGCTTGTCTGCAGATTTCAAAAAGAGAACTATCGGCTTCCTTTAATACAGATCCGTATGTTCCGGTAAACCATCCGTCAATCCATTCCCCCTGATCTTCCCTTGTGAACGTGCGTATATCAAGCCCCTCAGGCAGTTCATCCACTTTATGCTTTTCACGGGATACTTCTAAATCTTCACCTGATACACCGAATATCACATAAAAAAGAAAGGGCTTATAACAGAGTGCTTAGTTCTACTCATACGCCAGAAGATTTCCCAACGGAATTGAAAAGTCGAGGGATTTATACATCTTCACATCGCAGTCCGCACAGCCGACAGTCAATGAAGCCACGCCACTATCGCGATATGCGAATCGTACCAGTTGACGGGCAATCCCGCTGTGGCGATATTCCGGCCGAATATAAAAATCTTCAAAAACGCCGCTCGGCAGATAATTAAATGTTGAAAAACCAACTGTGACAGAACAGCAGCCGACTGCCAAATCACCTTCCCATGCACAGTAAAATATAATCGTGCCCTTATCCACCGCCAATGTTAATCGTTCTTTATCTGCATCACTCGGATCATCTTCTCCGATTTCCGATTTATACAGTTTCTGAAGTTCCCATAAAGCATCTATTTCATTAGATTTTACTTTTCTGCATTCCATAATCTTACCCGCTAACTATAACTGTTTTCTTATTCCTTCCGCGTTGTCTTTCAAGTATACATACGATGATTCCATCGCTTTATCCAGATATTCTTCGAGCTTTTTCGATTTAATCGCATGCAGAACATGCAGTGCCATGATTTTCTGGTACTCATCCTCGTAAGAACCTTCCGCATATTTTCTACGGTTCCACATCAATTCGGCATACTCTTCAGCCTTTTCGGAATCGATATCAGCCAGAGTTTGAAGTGCCATCCTGGATGTATACTCATTTTCCGAATCTATAAATTCATACACAAGATTCTTACAGCACTCAACTTCACCAACGCGTTTTGCAAACTGCCATTGAGCATTTATATATTTTGAACCCACGCTTTTCGTAGCGAGAAGTTCAAACCATCCCTCATGTTTAATCAATTCATCCGCCAGATTCTCACACTCATTATCCCTGGCCACAACAAACAGCAAGGCATCAATTAGTTCTTCGTCCGCATCCTCATGATTTACCTTTGAAATAACTTCTTCTGCTTCACCAACCATTTCATCAAAATGAGAATTAACTCCAAATTCCCACTCTCCGTTATCGTGTTCTTCATCACACTGCGGATAATGTTTTGCAGCCCATTTCTTGAAGCTATTTATTTCTTTATATAGATTCTTTATTTCCCGTATCATTTTCATTTCAAATGTACAATCCACTCTCCATCTTCAATAGTGTACTGAAACTCATTGAGATCCGGATCATCTATCACTTTCATAAGGTCGTGAAAATCTTCAACTACATTCACTTCAGATAGTTTATCTATATCTAACCATTCCATCTCACCTTCATCAGATGAAACAACGGTTCCGATAAATTCGGTTGCTTTGAAAAGTAATACTATGTATCGCCCGTCTGTTATAGGAAATTGTTTGATTCCAACAATTCTGGGGTTAAGGATTTCAAGTCCGGTTTCTTCCCTCATCTCCCTGACAACGGCATCAACAAATGATTCTCCGGCTTCAACATGTCCGCCGGGGAAAGTATATCCTTTCCAATCCTCTTTGACTCTGTTTTGTAATAACAGCCTATTTCCATCCTGTATAAGGCACAAGACGGTTAATTCTACATTTTCGGTTTTATGTCCCATGACACTTGATCACTTTCTATTTTCGAAGTATGAATCTTATTTCTTCCTGCCGGATTCTATGAGTTCCTTTTCAAAAGCTTCCGGATACTTCAGGTAATAATCCTGATGATACTCTTCCGCTTCGTAGAAATTCTTATATGGCAAAAGAGCTACGTATGTCTCTTTTCCATAATTCCTTTCGATCTCTGCCAACTTCTTCTTCGCAATTTCTTTTTCTTCATCATTGTTATAGAAGATTGCAAGAGTATATGAGAAGCCTTTATCAATAAACTGGCCCTCAGAATCAAAGGGATCAACATTGGCAAAATAAATATTCAAAAGCTTTTCAAACGAGACCTTTTCGGGATCATAGACCAGCTTAATTGTTTCCCTATGACCTGTTTCCTGGTGCTTCACCTGCTCGTATGTCGGGTTCTCTTCATCTCCACCAGCATAACCGCATATAACCTTATCCACTCCGTACATCTTATATATCGGTGTGACGCACCAAAAACATCCTCCGGCAAAATACGCTTCTGACATATGTATTTCATTCTCCGTTCTGATGATTCAATCATCTTTTAATATATTTGTTTATCGTACTGTCGCTCCAGACATGAGCCTCAATGTAGCGCTCCGGTCCGAATTTACCATCATCATTCCAATCCTGAGGCAGGCCGTATTTCTCAATGAGCTTTACTATTTCATCGTACATGTAGACCTTCTTACGGTATTCTTTACCATCATTGACACGATCGCTGAATGTCGGCATTGAGTCACCATAGGTGAAAGATACAGTCTTAAGATCAAATTCCTCAATAGGAATCTTAATATATTCACTCTGCTCATACCATGTTGAAAGCCAGGGACTGAATTCCACCACCATATAGTGAGGAGAAGAAATCTCCATCACTCCACCCTTTGCGGCAAATTCTTTTCGAAGTATTGCCTCACAATTTTTCCGTTTTTCGACATAGTCGGCATCTCTGGCCGCACACATTGACTCGGGTCGTTCCGTTTTAATCCTGCCAAGAACATCATCAGCTTCTTCCGGAGATATTTGGGTTAAGCTTTTGAAAGGTCCCGATCTAGCATCATAAAAATGGTATAGATACATATTATTTATCCCAAAATCTGCATGAAATTTATCTTATTTGCAATACACCAGACTTCTATTGCACTGCTGAGTTTGTCGTAGGAAGCATATGTAAGCTTGCCCTTGAGATCATTCTTTCCGAAATTGTATTTGATCTTTTCATTGTTCTTGGTAATAACAATAAAATCTCTGGTAAGGATTGTGTATTCAGCGGGTACAAGCATAATATTGAGAATACTGCTTGAAATGAATGTCTTATCTCCTATGGTAAGAGAATATTCATCAATACGAATGCGTGCAGGCATATTCTTCATCTTATGGTATGTGACCGCAGCAGGTATAAGTTCCATAAACAATTCAATCAATGCTCCGAGACCCGCAAAGATCATGATCACAAAAAACGTTGTTGAATCATACTTGGTTATTAAGCTGTATATCATCATTCCGATAAAAAGCACAGCGAGAGCGACTACAAAAGCAGTCCATCCTATAACCTTTTTCTTGTTCGCTTTAACGATTTTTTCATTGGGAATCTGAAATTCGATTCCTTCTTTAAAATATTCGGCTGTAGCTTCTATATCATGTGCCTGAGTAAATCTTGTCTGTCCGAGATATGTTACAAGTTCGGCAAATGACCCTTTGGACAGATTATTCGCATTTATCTTGGTTGTCTTCCCGGATGATTCTAAAATCTGTATCTCACGGGATGTTCCGGTATAGATTCCGTTCATATAATGTCTGGTAACATTGGATCCGGCAAAAGCGGAAAAATCGTATTTTGTTACCTTCTTACCCTTTACAAGTTCGAATCCGTCCTCTCGTATCTGCATATAATATTCCTTAACGAATATGATGCACAATGCTGCGCAAACCAATCCCACACTGACAGCTATTATCATACAAGGAACAAGATTCTCATCAAAATCTGTTATCGAATTTTCTATTATACCGGTTGCGATAAAACCTCCGAAAAGAGCAAGTACGGAAGTCATAAGCTTATTCTTTGATACTCTGAATTTTTTATCGATGTTTTTCATCTTCTCACCATCCTCATTTCTGTAGCATCAAGAGATTTTAGTTCTTTATAAGTTCCATCAAATTCAAATCCATATTTCTCATAAAAACGGATTGCTCTCGGATTATCCTTAAGCACCCATAACTCACATCCCGGATACTCCTTCAGCCTATCAAGTGCCAGATCCATGAGTTTCTGTGCAACTCCCGTTCCATAATACTCGGAAAGAACATATATAGCGAAAATTTCACCGATTACCGGTTCTACTTCCTTATTTGGGGAAAAGCACACGAAACCGACAGCCTTTCCATCAACTATCGCTACATATGTATTATCAGACCACTCAAATGCCCATTTCTCGCATTGTTCCAGCGTAAGATGATCAAGATAATCCTTACTTATAATATGTTCATAAGCTTCATGCCATGCTTTCCAATGAACATATGCCTTCCCCTTCTTTTCATCATCGGTTTCCATTGGCTTAACAACTACATCCATCATCGTAAATTCAACCTCATCAATCCCGTTCGTAACCGAATGAACTCTACCGGTCTTCTTAAATCCGTTACTGCAGTAGAACTGTTCCGCACGTTTATTATTCTCAAGTATCCACAATGATGGAGTACCTGAACATTTCTTTACAGCAAATTGAAGGAGTTTTGTTCCATACCCCATTCTCTGTTTCAAAGGAATGACGTAAAGATCTTCAATAAGATTACCCGTAACCGATACAACGCCTACAGGCTCTTCATCCACAAGCATGTAGAATTCCGTACGAGATTTCATCTTATTGCTTATATACTCGATTTGATGATCCGGCGTGTGCATCTCCACAAAATTCTTATCACAAAAGGATTTATGTGAGTCAATCCACGATATGGAATGCACACGTGCCGCCTCAAATATATTCTCTTTACCTACAGCTATTATTTCGTTCATCCTTTAATCCGACTTAGTACATACCTCACATATCTCTTTGCGAGGTTCATATCGTAGCCGGGAGTCACACCTTCCATATACTCTTTCATAGCTTCATTGATCATCGGCCTGTATTCCTCAGGCAAATTCCCGATTGCCCACTCTCCGCCCTCCTTTTTGGACAGAATTAGTTTTTCCTCTTTATAAGCAAGTACTCGCGCCAGATTCAGGGTAAGATACATCGTATTATCTTTAATCTCTTCATCGGCGTCCGCAATATCATTCCATATGGAATCCATATAATCGGCAGTGGGCACCTCGGAAAACACTTCTTCAATAGGTGCTCCGTATATGCATCTTCCTCTGTTAACCAGAATCGTAAAATGTGCGGCAAGATCTGTATCTTCGCCTTTCATCTTACTTATATAATCTTCCGGAGCATCTTCATACCACTTCAAATGCATTTCCGAAAAATGCAGTTCAAAGGGTGTGGGATATACGAAGGGCTTACATACACTTCTGAGCACCATGCTCATTTCTATGCCCTTGGCAGGAGCAGATGAATTAAGCCTTATCACCATGTCCATGAAGGCTCGTTTATCAATATCGGACACGGGTCTTTCAACTACCACTATCAGATCAAGATCGCTTTTACCCGGATTGAAGCAACCCATAACCGCAGATCCGTGCAGATATACTCCAACCAGATTATCCTTTAGTATTGTTTTGGATTGTTCAGTAAAAGCATTTATCAGTTTTTCAATTTGTACAGGTAACATTTTTATCTTCTTAGTCCAATGACTGACATTCAATTGTTTTCATCATTTCACAAAATCCGTTTCGTTCATAGAAACGCATTCCATCCACATTTCCGGGGAAAACCTGTGTACGGATAAAGTCTACACCATGCTCTTTACCGTAATCTTTGGCAGCACGTACAAGTCTTGCGCCGATACCGTTGTTTCTCTTATCCTCGCTGACGCACAGATCCTGCATATATACAACACTTTGAGGTTTCAGGCAGGATACCTTCTTCTGCTGCAGAATCATTACATGTACGAATCCGACAGCGACTCCGTCTATATCAGCCACAAGAATATCCTGATTATCCGCATCAAATATAGATTGGAAGAATTCATCCGTTCTTACACCGATCACAAAATGCTCAGGCTGATATCTGACTCCGTCCTCCTCCAATGCCAAATACAGCTTTCGAAGCTCGGTTTTATCATCATTTGTTGCTTTTCTAATAATCATATCGCTCATAAGTAAATTCCAGTCGTCTATAAATATAATTCAGTAATAAAATCAGTGGTTATCATTGTAGTCATAGAACATTTCATCAAGTAGTTTATCGAGACCCGAACGGTCACCGAACGCAGCTTTCAGAAGTGTCCCCATGTTTTTAAACATCAGTTTGAAATACAGCCAGTCACCAAGATCATCATATTTTCTGGTGGAATTAATTAGATAATTCTTTCTGAGCGTTGAATAATTCTTTCCGTGTTTTTTACCGTATTCTTTGAGAAGTTTCGCCGTGGCAACATCTTCCATTGCCTTTTTATCGGCAAAGCCTCCGATCTTATCAAAGGTATCTTTCTTAGCCCAGAATATTCCGCTGTAAAGACCTGTTATTGCAAAAGATACTCTGCACATCATGTCATTACACCACAATGGAAAAGAATATCTCTCGAAACGTATGGGAGCACCACCGCCTATATACTTACCGGTTCTTAACAGAGCATATACCTCTCTCAAGGTACCCTTAGTCATACGATTGTCGGCGTCTATGGTTACAATGATCTTTCCTCTTGCAGCCTTGATGCCGTCATTTCTTACTTTGGCAATGCACCTGCCCTCGTTGTATAAAACCACTGCACCGTTCTCTGCAGCTATATCTGCTGTCTTGTCAGTACATCTGTTACAGACAACGATGATCTCGGTATTTCCGGGAAACATGCTGTCTGCTTCCTTGATAGAATCAATACAGCGTTTGATATATTTCTCTTCATTATGTGCGGGAATAATAACCGAAATGTGAGTTTTATCAGACTTATTATTCATAAGCTCCTCCGCAGGATCAAATTGTTATCTCTATCTGATTTCCTTCGATTCCGACAATACAGCTTTCGTAATATCCGTCTCCGGTATAACGGGGACCGCTTATTAATTCATATCCGTCTTTAGTTAATTGCTCAGTCAGTTCATCAACTTTTTCTTTACTTCCAACGGAAAAAGCAAGATGAACATATCCCGTACGATTAAGAGGCTTTTCAATATCGCTCATGCCGGGCTTGTTCATTATTTCAAGCCTTGCTCCGTCATCAAATGATATGAAAAATGACCTGAAATCCGTTTTGGGATTATGATATCCGTCATTCGATCTTCCGCCCAGGTATTTGACAAAAAAATCTCTGGCGGATTCAAGATCATTTACAAACATTGCCACATGTTCAAGCTTCATCATTCCCACCATTCTTAAGCAAGGCTTTTCTTATAAACTCAACTTCATCGTTAAGCATATCCGTATCAACACTTCCGGTACTGTCAAATGCAGTAGACTCAAGAGTGTATGTACCGATATATCCTGTCTTTCCGATAAATTCAAAGAACTTCTCGAAATCAATATGTCCTTTACCAATGGGAAGGGTTTTAAGATTTGCCCAGTCTTTGAAACCTCCGCCGTAGTCATTTACGTGATAATGACGGATATGACCGTCTTTCCACATAAACTCATTTTCATCTTCATACAGCAGATCCAATTGTTCATGGAAAGATGCCATCTTCGTATCAAATACAAAGTGTGCATCCGGATATACTTCCAGAAGTTCCATCCATCTTGACCAAGGATCTTCACCGTTACACACAACATTTTCAACAAGAAGATCCAAACCGGCGGACTTACTGATATTCAAAACCTCTTCATATGCTTTGATGTTGTTCTCAAAGTGACGATCGGAGGTTAACCCGTCCCACAGATGCAGAACGATCTTCTCTGCGCCCATTCCCGCTGCCATGTCGCAGTTTACTTTAAAGCGTTCAAAGGCATCTTTTATCTCTTCATCTCCGCCTTTGCTGATGTTCTCTCCGATGCTTTTCTGTGCATGATAGGCAGGTATATTAAGTCCTGATTCCCTGACCATCTTCACAATGTCATCTTTTTTATCGTACCAGTCTGAGTACATCATAAATTCAAAGCCGTCGCAGGTCAGTTTCTCAGATAACGGCTGCAGAAGCCTGTAATCACGGCCGTTAGGCTTGCCGATAAGTGCACCGGTAGAACATAAGATCATATTCTTCATTTCAATCTATACTCCTTGCTGAGTCTTCCGCCTTTTACATCCGACCGTTTCTCTTTTCCGGTCTCCACAATCCTGTCGCTGATCATGTCACGAAAACTCTTCTTATATAACGGACGATTTAAAACCGATTCATATACCGCCTGCAATTCTGGAAGAGTGAAAGTTTCATCAACGAGACAAAATGCCTGGTTATTATAGAAAACCTGCTCCCTGAGCTTCTTAACAGCCTCGATAAGAATCTCCACGTGATCGAAAGCAAGCCTTTCTTCACTCTTAAGTTCCGGTATGAAGTTATCATATCTGACTGCTCCGTTTCGGAAGTTTTCTTTTTTCAGACCGTAAACGATCCTTACATCCTTTTCACTGTTTGTAAGTACAATCTCCGAATCAGTGAATTCCATATCAAACCATGCCGCATCTTTGGCATCGTCAAGTCCTTTTACTTCTTCAAGTCTCGGAAGCAGTGCAAGATACGCAATACTCATAACCCAGGTTCTGGGATCTCTTCCGGGCTTGGTAAATGTATATATCTGGTCAAGATAGATGCCTTTAAGCCCGGTCTCTTCTTCAAGTTCCCTAGCCGCGGCCTGATATGCGGTTTCGTTCTCCTCGATAAAGCCACCGGGAAATGCCCAGCAGTCGATATAAGGATGATTGCCTCTTTTAATAAGCAAGAGTTTTAGACCTGAGTGCTTTTCTCCCGCGCCTATTATCAGAACATCCGTTGTAACAGAAGGTCTCTTATAATTCCCGGGATTGTACTGTTTTAAGAATTGCTTTTCCGTTAATCCGTCTTTGTTTTTCTTATTATTCATAATCTCTTCTCTTTATATAAACTGTGTTGATGCTCTATCTACGTCACTGTTAAGTATTGTTTTAACACTTAACCTCAACTCAATTATACATGCAATAAGCATTGCCGCAACAAATATTTCCAAAAATGATAAAAAAATACACAAACATCAAAAGCGCCCGCATCAGCGGGCGCCTATCCTATATCATTTAATCATATTATTTCTTATAATCGTAGAAACCTTTACCTGCATTAACACCGGTCTCACCCTTGTCGATTTTCTCTTTCAGAAGAGTACAGATCTTATTTTCAAGAGATCCCTCAATCTTTGATTCAGGCTTCATAATATGGATGTTATAAGCGGTCTCAAGTCCCACGATATCAAGGATCTGGAAAGGTCCTGCAGGTGCACTTGTCGCCAGCTTCCAGGTCAGATCGATGGTTTCGGGATCTGCCACTTCCTTAGCCCATAATTCCTGTGCGGCGCTTAAGAAAGGCACCAGCATAGAGTTAAGGATATATCCGGGCTGTTCCTTATGAAGCTGTAAAGGAACCATATTGATGTCCGAAGCAAAAGCAACAACCTTATCATATATAGCCTGATCGGTTCCGGGATGTCCCATCACCTCTGCAGTGTTGTTTTTCCAAATAGTATTTGCAAAGTGAAGTGAGAGATACTTCTCAGGTCTTCCGGTATGCTGAGCAAATCGGCTGGGAAGCATTGTTGAAGAGTTGGTTACGAGAATTGTCTTCTCCGGAAGAAGATCCTTCATCTGTTCGTAAACCGCTATCTTGGCATCGGGATCTTCCGACATTGATTCGATAACGATGTCAGCATCTGCAACAGCCTTGGCCATATCAAGTTCAATGCTGATATTGTTTTTGAGATTATCCCCTCCGGTCTTAAGAAGTTCATCAATCTTCTCTTCGGTAATACCGTCCCATGATTTGATCATTCCTCTGGGGTACAGCATCTTTCCGACAGGATTGGTGATAAGCGCTTTGGCAGCTTCAAGATCCCGAAGCATTAATGCAGAATATCTCTCAATCTTAGGTGTGGTTCTTCCGATAGAACTTTCGCTTCTCAGCCAGAACGTCACTTTATGTCCCGTATAGGCACACATAAGTCCGATCTGCGTTCCCAGCACCCCGCCGCCGGCTACTACTACATTTTGTAATTCCATATTTACCTCCAAATACAATAAAAATACCGGGATAGTTAATTTTTTAACATATCCCAGTATTATTTTAACTTATTTCCATTTTATTATCAATTACAGAAAAAACATCTCAATACTCATCCAGAAAATTATGCCTGACTCCCTTTTGTTTGTACTCAATAACCGTATCGAGATTTACATTCTCCATGCTTCTGAAAATATTTGATTCAACAAAAGGATTGGTCTTCTTAAGTTCTGCGATAAGCTTCTTGGTTTCAAGCCTTTTTGAAGACGTCGTTCCGTCAGTGTGACAGGTTGTGCAGGTATCGGTGAAATGGCATGCGCACTGAAGGAAATGAAGATCATTATAATCGCGCCATGCGCATATGTCACTTTCCCTTACAAAATAGAGCGGCCTTATGAGTTCCATTCCTTCGAAATTAGTGCTATGAAGTTTGGGCATCATGGTCTGAATCTGTGCACCGTGAAGCATTCCCATAAGTATGGTCTCGATTACATCATCGTAGTGATGACCCAGAGCTATCTTGTTACAGCCAAGTTCTTTAGCCTTACTGTAGAGATACCCTCTTCTCATCCTTGCGCACAGATAGCAGGGATTCTTTTCAATGGTATCTACCGTATCAAAGATTGTACTTTCAAATATGGTTATGGGAATTCCCAGTGCTTCCGCATTGCTTTCTATAAGCTGTCTGTTTTCAGGTTTATATCCGGGATCCATTACCAGGAATGTAAGGTCGAATTCCACCTGTCTGTGTTTTTTAATCTCCTGGAAAAGCTTGGCCATGAGCATGGAATCTTTTCCTCCTGAGATACAGACTGCAATCTTATCGCCCTCTTCTATCAGCTTATAAGTCTTGCAGGCTCTGGCAAAAGGAGAAAAAAGCTGTTTATGAAACTTTTTCTGAATACTGTCCTCAGCTTTCTTTCTTTTTTCTTCCTTATCCGCCTCATTTGAGATGCCGGATCTTACATAGCCCACATAGCCACCGGAGAGACTGTAACAATCCTTGCCTTCAAGCACTTCCATTGTGTCATCGATAGCAAGAGACATTCTACCTATCTCACAATAAAAGATCAGCTTTTTATCAGGATCAATCTCTGCAAGAACCTTACTGTCCGTCAGATCTTCCGTAGGAACACTGACAGCTCCGGGAATCATGCCATATTCCCGGAGCCCTTCATCTCTTATATCAATTAATACATACGAGTCTTCAGGTAAACTCTTTAACTCGTCACAGGTTATTTCTTTCATTTAGGATTCCTTACCAGATCTGTCTGCCCTTCTCATCGGGAATTCCGCTCTTACGGAAGAAGTAGGAATTAACCTGGTCGCACCATTCACGTGCATTGGAAAGCTGTCTTTCGAAGCGTTCTCTTACATTCTCATAGATGTCCTCATCTACTTTACCCTTGAGAGTATCCCACTTAGCCGCAAGTCCCTTAGCCTCTTCATATCCCTCGAAATGAGTGTCGTAGATATGCTGGATAACAGTCTTACCGCTGTGAAGTTTATGTGTATAAGGCAGATGGTGGAAAAAGAGAACAAGCTCGTCGGGGCACTCATCGGGTGAATTGTACATTGAAGCATTGGGCTCGTTGTACAGAAGAGCATATCCGGTTCCCTTATCGGTTCTGTCCACACCGATTCCCAGGTGATCCGCTCTGTGATAGGTTCCCCATCTGTCATACTCATATCCGTCTACGCTGCATCCGTAGTGAACACCGGGAGTAACCATCCAGCCGATGCCCAGAGGGCTGGTGTATTTTTCATAGATGGCACGTGAAGGAAGAAGTATGGACATGATGGTATCAACTACTTCCTGGTCTTCAGAAATGGTCATCTTAATGAACTCTTCTGCGATTTCTTCTGAAGAAAGATCAGTATCAAATGCAAGTCTTCCGAATCCGAAGAGGTTAGCACCTGCAAGGTAGTTGCCGGTCCAGTTGAAATCATTACCGGTATTGGTAACCGCTGCAACTCCGGAGAATCTGCTGTTAAATGTCTTACCGCTTACGATATCGGCAACGGTATCATCCTTCTCACTGCAGTAAGTCTTGAATCCAAGGATTTCTTTGAACATGGGCATCAGATAGCAAACGTCGATCTGGTGTCCGGTGTACTCCTGTGCAATCTGAACTTCCAGCATCTGGTTTGTTTTCTTAAGACCGCCGAGAAGGGGAGAAATAGGCTCTCTGATCTGGAAGTCCATGGGACCGTTCTTGATCTGAAGGATAACGTTGTCGTGATAATCACCGTCCATGGGCATGAAGTTATCGTATCCTGCTCTTGCTCTGTCGGTCTTATAATCTCTCCAGTCCTGCTTACAGTTATATACGAAGCATCTCCAGATGATGATTCCGCCATGCTCTTTGACGATATCAGCAAGCATGTTGGCTCCGTCAGCCTGGGTTCTTCCGTAGGTAAAGGGACCGGGACGTCCCTCGGAGTCTGCCTTTACAAGGAATCCTTTAAGGGTGGGAATCTTAGCAAAGCACTCTGCAACTTTATCCTTCCACCATGCGATTACTCTCTCATCAAGAGGATCCGCACTGTCAAGACCGCCGATCTCAATGGTGGATGCGTAATTAAGGCTTAAGTATAATCCGATTCCGTAGCTTGCAAATATCTCACCGAGCTCTGCCAGCTTAGCAAAATATCTGTCGGTGATCATATAGGAAGCCGCATCTTTTACATTTACATTATTGATAACAACAGCATTGATACCAACAGAGGCGATGAGTCTTGCGTAATCTCTTGTACGCTCATCGATAACGATCTCGTTATTTACATAGAAGAAAGACTGTCCGGAATATCCTCTTTCAATACTTCCGTCCATGTTATCCCAGTGATTGAGCATTCTGAGAGAATTGGAAGGACGAACGGTCTTTCCGGATGCATAAACCTCTTCTGCTTTCTTTTCTGCAGAAACGGTTCTGAGAATATCAAATGCTGCATATAAAGCGGCTACAGGGCTCTTGGCATCGATCACAAGAGAATCTGCGTCAATTGAAATGCTATATTCTTCGTTATCCTGAATATCCTTACCGCAGGTTACCGCTACAGGTGCCACTGCGGAACCGAAGGTGATCTCGGGATCTATATCAAGCATAGCCTTAAGGCCTTCTTTTAATTCAGAAACGGCATTTTTAGTTATAACATCTGCCTGATCTGCTCCGTTTATACGAATCTGCTTAAGAGACTTACAATCCTTATTCTCTTTCTTGCTCTTATAACCGAGCCATAATTTAGCGTAATTACTCATAATATTTCCCTCGCTTTGCTTTCGGGACAGTTCCCGATACATGTATTTGAACACGAATCGCGTCAAAGGTCAATTATAACAATATGTATCAAAATCAAGCTTAATTCACAAAGGTATTATATGAAACATACACATTCTCGGGAGTAACTTCGGAAAACCATCCCAGAGTCACTTTTTCACCCGTAGGCTTCATATCTTCTTCCGAAATCTCATCAAAATGCAAAGCATCATCTTCTATATACATCAAGCCGTAATGATGCTCGGCTCCTTCAATACCGTTACTTACGAAATTGCAGACATAATAAAGAGGTTTTCCGGTGTCATCCCTGCAAGTATCCTGTAATACATAATCCTTCAAAGTATGTGCGCCGTCTGTTTCCGGCAGATACACCTGTACACTTCGGTCAGTACATATGATGGCTAAGCCCTCTGCTTCGGTAACATCATCACCATACGAGGGTCCGCCTATAGAAATTCCGACAAGATAGTAATCCGAAAACACAGGTGTCTCCTGAACCGTTTGATCACCCTGCTTCGAACATCCCGTCGTCGCAAAAAGTAATATTGTTAAACTGCAGATCAAAAATCTTTTCATAATATTATCAGAAATCCACCATATCGGGATGCTCTCCTGACCATCCAATCTCAGGTATTGATGACAGATAAGATATCTCTTCATCGGAGAGAGTAAATCCGTCCACATCCAGGTTTTGTTTCATTCTCTCAAGGGATGATGCCTTAGGGATTACGGGAATTCCTCTGTCTATGAGAAAACGAAGAAGAATCTGAGCATTTGTCTTACCATATTTACCGGCAAGTTTTTCTATTCTCGGATCATTTAAAACTCTGCCTCTCCCAAGGGGGCTCCAAGCCTGAGGAAGAATTCCTTCACCTTCAAGATACTTAAGTGTATATTCCTGCATATAACCCACATGAAGTTCCAACTGATCCAGCATAGGCTTTATCTTCGCAGTTTTCATCAGTTCCATCAGATGATGAGGAAGGAAGTTTGAAACACCGATGGCTTTTATCCTGCCCTCTTCATACAGATCTTCGAGAGCTCTCCAGCCCTCTGCCATATGCCTCACCCAGTTTTCATCCTTCTGATTTTGCTTGGGCCAATGGATCAGATACATATCCAGATAATCTGTTTTAAGGCATCTGCAGGATTCCTCGAAAGATTCCAGTGTCTTCTCGTATCCGAGAAATGTAGGCCATACCTTACTGCACAGGAATACCTCATCTCTCTTCAGACCGTATTCGGTCCATGCCTCACCTACTTCTTCCTCATTATTATAGAACCTTGCGGTATCTATATATCTGTATCCGGCATCAAACGCCTTTTTTATGTTTTCTTTTCCGGCATCTACGGTAGACAGATATGAACCGAATCCAACCTCAGGGATCGTAATACCGTTACTTAATGTAAAAGCTTTATCCATAGATGCCTCCTTTTCACTTATCAAAACCACCAGTTGGGAAGAGCTCTGAGCACATAATCGATATACTCTTTCTTAACCATACATCCGGATAATACAGGGAAATACATAACGAAGAGCACGATCGATACCACTCCGGTAAACCGGATAACGGAGTTTTCATTTTTGAATCCGATACACTGAATACTCCTGCATATCATCAGTATCAAAACCTTGGTACAAATAAAATACTGATATATAAATACGGTTCTGGTAATGAATACCCAGGGAAGGAGCATACAAACATATAATACGACCAGAACAGCGGATGCAGCATCCTTCTTTTTGAATGTCAGATACACATGATGAAATACGGAAGCAAGTCCCGCATAGCACACAAAGGGATTTACAAAAGTAGCTACAACGCCCATGTAGTCTCCGAATATGGTTCTGGAATCCACAAGAGGAAGCCAGTCAAATATCCAGCTGTACCAGGGAGATGCGTAAGGATGTCCCGCAGTTACATTCTTATGGTAATCCAGCATATGGATACTGTTGGATACGGCATGTTCGATCAGGTTCTGATTAGGATATGCTTTCACAAAAGGAACGTATGACAGAACATATACCACGGCGGGCAATACCATGTAGCAAAGGATGCATATCAGAACAAATCCTGATATATAGGAAGCTTTTCTGTGTTCCCGTATCTTAACGATCATCCATACGAGCAGGATAAATGCAATTCCCGCTGCGGCATATATAGCCGTCCATTTGGTTGCGGCACCGAGCGCAAAGGCTGCTCCCGACAATAACAGATAACGTCTTCTTTCTTCCTGAATAAATGCAAAGCATCCATAGAACATGCACATCACGAAGAATGCGACGATGATATCTATGGTCGAGATCCTGGATAAAGAATAATGCATGAATTCCGTGATCTGTAAAATTCCTGCAAGGATCGCATATCTGCTGTCCCCTGTGATCCTGAGAACAAACAGATACATTACGGGAATGCACATTACTCCGAACAAAAGCACGATGATACGGTATCCGAAAGGATTCATTCCAAACAATCTGATTCCTATTGATATAAGAGTCTTTCCAAGGGGAGGATGAGTGTTCTCATAAATCTTCATTCCGTTCAGGAATTCGAAAGCAGTCCTTCCGTGATAAACCTCATCAAATATCATGGAATCGAAAGCGGTGGGAGTTCTGGGGATCATATCCTGTTCGTCGAAAACTTCCGCAGGGGACGAACCTTCCAATAAAGAGATTCTGTTTCCGTTAGGATCAAGGCACGCAACCTCCGCTATCTCCACTTTAGGATCCGAGAAAACAATACAAAACTGATGGGTTCTGACATTTACATCAATCCGTCTCCATGTGAAAACACCCTTCAGTACGGTATCCGCCTCAATTTTCTTCCACTCTCCATCCTCTGCATAAAACAATTCAAAGGACTCTTTTCCTGACATTCTGGGATAGATACAGACCGCTCCAACATCCTGATATGCATCGAGAGATACATAGATCTCGGTTCCCTGCGCGGTTTCAGTTCCGAATGCCAGATATGTCTCGGGAGCTTCTTTTCTGCCCAGGTGCATTGAACCTATAAGCAGGAATATTCCGGTGAGAATAAGAAGGGCTGTAATGTCTTTCTTTCCGGGCTTGAATCTTTCCTTTACGGGGAAACGGGCAGGTGCATAAGAGCTTTCTTCACCCTTGTCAAACAGATTTATGATCAGAGGTTTCTCACTTAACTCCCTCACAAATGCAAAGATTGAGAACGCGTACAGCACCGTATTGAAAATGCTGAGAAGATCAATATCCCTGAGCATTCCATAGAGATAAGAACAATATGTCTTAACGGATATAAGCTGAAATGCAAAAGCAGCAATAAAGTTTATGCCATATGAAAAGGCAGTGATCATAGCCAGGATTTCATAAAGATAAGCATATCTTTCGTGCATGGAGGGAAGGAACATTACGCAGGTGTAGGACATGAGAAATGCACACCAGATAAAATGTTTACCCCATACATCGGCTTTCTTCCGATAAAAGAAAACACCGAGAACGATCAGAGCTATGACAGTAAACCCGATGCACCATGCGGCATCCGAATCATATGCAAAATGCAGGATATTCCAGACGGTCTGATAGTTCTTGGCGATATCCTGATATTTCTCAATCTGTTCCTTATAGATACCAATCATATCCGTGAGCGGTCTTCCGGCAAATATATTGGGAAGAGCTGTTGCTATGACCGTTCCGGGTATAATTCCGAAGTGATATAACCTGATCTTCTTTTCCTTATTTATCAATCCGAGGATATAGAGAAAAACAAAAAAGGGAATGATAAATACTGCCTGAAGCTTCACCGCCAGGCTTATTCCCAGGAAAACAAAAGAGCGAATATATTTATTCGTATACAGGAAATAAAGAGACCATACGATAAAAGCTACATATATGGAATCACACTGCCCCCATGCGGCAGAATTCAGCCATACAGTGGGAAGAATCAAAGTAATCGAATATGCGAGAGCCGCCTTTTTATCATCTGCAGTCTTTCTGACAAAAGCAAAAACGCCTGCTGCCAGAACATAATCAAAGATCACGGACAGGAGCTTATATTTGTATATCGCTTTTCCCGGAATCCTCGTAAGTAAGAAAATGATAAGCTGATACAGGAAATTGTAATTTCCGACCTGGGTGCTCAAAGCTGTTTTAAGGCTCATTCCGGAAATCTCATCATACCAGGGTAAGAGGCATACCTCCATGTCCCTGCTCAGGTCCTCTTTGAACCCGATTCTGATGACAAAAGCCGCAATGCTTATCAGCAATAAGATGATTTGTTCTTTTTTGATACGGATACGATTTTTCATGACAAATACTGTATTTCTCCATAAAAATTGCATCCTTATACAGGATGCAATAGTTTTAGTACAAACATAGTACCATTTTATTAAAAAATTATAAAGTAGAGCCTACAGTCCCATGGATGCACACAGCACCGCCGGAACCTTGGCTGTGATATGGACTCCTTCTTCCACGTAATCCTCGGTCAGAACCTTGGCCTCTTTATGGATACGGTTCAGAAGTTCCCCGGATGTATAGGGGATTACAATGTCCACATCCTTATCTCCTTCGCAGAATATCTTCTCCAATGAATTCAGGAGATCGTCTATTCCGTATCCGCTCTTGGCAGAGATATATACCGATTCACTTCCGGGTATATTTTTCACTGTCATATCGGGATCACGGAGATCTGCTTTGTTATACACGTAGATCCTGGGAATTCCCTTTGCGTCAAGGTCGTTCAATGTATCTTCCGTGATCCTCATATGCTCCTTGTGATTGGGATCGGATGAATCCATTACTATCAGAAGGACATCCGCATATTTAAGTTCGGAAAGAGTTGATCTGAAGGCCTTGATAAGGTCGTGAGGGATATTTTCAATGAAACCTACGGTATCGGACAAAAGGAAGGTCTTTTTACCGGGAACGGATATCTTCCTGACCGATGTATCAAGTGTTGCAAAGAGCATGTCTTTTTCGAAGACTTTCTTCTCATCCGCTTTCTCGGAAGACTTTCCGGTCATTCCGATCAGGCAGTTCATGAGGGTGGATTTTCCGGCATTGGTATATCCCACAAGTGCTACATGAGGATATCCGTCACGCCTCCTTCCGCTTCTTTGGACATCTCTTGTATGCTCCACTTCTGCCAGTTCTTTTTTCAATTCGGTTATTCTGTGTGAGATCTGGCGTCTGTCAAGCTCTATCTGCTTCTCACCCACACCCTTGTTGGCTCTGCTGCCACCGCCGCCGCTCTGACGGCCGAGGTGCTGCCACATTCCGGTAAGACGGGGAAGCATATACTGAAGATATGCTGATTCCACCTGAAGTCTTGCCTCACGGGTTCTTGCTCTTCTGGAGAAGATCTCCAGTATGAGATTGGTTCTGTCCCATACCGGAACCTTTATGATCTTCTGAAGATTCTTCATCTGAGCCGGGGAAAGATTGCCGAGGCATACAACGTGCTCAGCATCATTTACTCTCACTTCCTCGGCAAGCTCCTGAGCCTTGCCCGAGCCAATCCATGTTGCGTTGTCGGGATGCTCAAGCTTCTGAGTCATGGATGCCAGCACTTCCAGATCGCAGGCTTCGCAAAGGGCTACAAGCTCATTCATCGCGTGATCGAATTCATCTTCACGCTCGGTGGTTCTTAGTCCTACGAGAATAACCGGGATCAGTTCATTATCATTTATCACTTCGTTCAATACTGTATTCCTTTCTCTATAAAAGAACACCGATTAAGCCTGGGCCATATTCAGATTATAATACAATCCTTTGCGTGCCATAAGCTCTTCATGATTTCCGCTCTCTGCGATACCGCCGTTTTGAATAACGAAAATCCTGTCGGCATTTCTGATGGTCGAAAGCCTGTGTGCGATGACAAAAGATGTTCGCCCTTTAAGGATTGTTGCGATTCCTTTCTGTACGAGGATCTCAGACTTGGTATCGATGGATGAAGTAGCCTCATCCAGAATAAGGATCTTGGGATCCGACAAAATAGTACGTGCAAAAGCAAGAAGCTGCTTCTGACCTGCGGAGAGTCCTCCGCCTCTTTCGGTAAGCTCGGTATCGTAACCCTTTTCCAGGTTCATGATGAAATCATGAGCATTTACCCTCCTGCAGGCTTCTTCTATCTCTTCGTCAGTGGCATCAAGTTTACCATATCTGATATTCTCACGAATGGTTCCGGTAAACAGATAATTATCCTGAGTCATTATGCCAAGCTGACTTCTTAGGCTGTCGATCGAAACATCTTTAACATCGGTATCATCTACGATAACGGATCCGGTCTGCACATCATAGAATCTGGAGATCAGATTTACGATGGTGGTCTTGCCGGCGCCCGTAGGTCCGACCAGTGCTATTGTTTCTCCGGGGGTGATATCAAAGTTTACGTCATCAAGAACGGGTACTCCGTCCTCATATGCAAATCCAACATTCCTGAAACGAACTCGTCCGGTGATTGCAGGCATTTCCCCTACTCTCTCACCGTCTTTGATCTCAGGTTCAAGATCGATGACTTCAAACACACGCTCTGCCGCAGCCAGATTTGTAATGATCTGGTTATAGAAGCTTCCAAGGTTGGCAATGGGCTGCCAGAAAAGTGACAGGTAGCTTGAGAAAGCCACAAGAAGTCCTACGTTTGTTGCATCCATATGAAGGACCGTTACAGCAACGTAAAGCATGCATATGATACTTACCGCGGTACTTAATTCGATAACGGAATTAAAGGCATCATTAACCCTTATGGCATCCATAAAGCTGTCACGATGTTCTTTGGTAAGTTCATCAAATGTCTCCAAAGCCTCATCCTCTGCGGCAAAGGTTTTGATGATCCTTATTCCAGAGATATCCTCGTGAAGGAATGCGTTCAGGTTGGATGACTTCTTCCTGTGGATCTGCCATCTTACACGGCACAGATTCTCGATAATGAGAAGTCCGGCGATAAGAATGGGAAGTCCCACCATTCCGGCAAGTGCAAG
The DNA here is from genome assembly GCA_017940415.1 of Lachnospiraceae bacterium. Taxonomy (GTDB): domain Bacteria; phylum Bacillota; class Clostridia; order Lachnospirales; family Lachnospiraceae; genus AC2028. Next base: position 29,965 of record JAGAYR010000009.1, on the reverse strand, counting down.
ACGGAAATTCTTGATGAGCATGATCACCATTACCGCTACAACCGTAATAAAGTCGGGGAGCAGTGTGATGACAAAGTTCTGAAGCACCTGCTTGAGTGAGTTAACATCACCCATTACACGGGAAAGGATCTTACCCGTGGGACGTGAATCAAAGAATTTAAATCCCAGTGTCTGAAGATGGGTAAATACTTCTTCACGAATCGTCTGAATGATGGAGTTGGTCATCTTACTCATCACATACATTCTGATCTTCACGAGTACTACTTTTAACGCATTCATCGCAAGTGCGATACCCACAAGTACAAATACGCCTTTGATATTTCCGGGTGTAATGTAATCATCTATGGCTGATTCGATGATGAGCGGGTTGATAAGGCTTACCGCTACACAATAGGCCATGATGAACATTACGATCACTATTGTCTTTTTGTATCTGAATAAATAACTGAGGAGTCTTTTTATAGTCACCGACTTTTTTACTGTCGATATATCCTCATCTTCTCTTATGGAATTGGCGGCCATTAGATCACCTCCTTTAATACGGGCTCACCGTACTGAGACACATAAGTCTCGTAGTAGAGGCCCTTAAGTGCAAGCAGCTCGTCGTGGGTTCCGCGTTCCGCAATCTTACCCTCATCGAGCACTATGATCTCATCCGCATCCTTAACGGAACTGATACGATGCGCGATGATAATTTTGGTCATTTCGGTAAGGCTCTTTAACCTCTTCTGGATATCACGCTCAGTCTCCATATCAAGTGCAGAGGTGGAATCGTCCATTACCAGAATGGGGAGTTCCTTGGCAAATGCACGCGCGATGGAAATACGCTGCTTCTGTCCGCCTGAAAGGCCTACGCCGCGCTCTCCGATAACGGTGTCATAACCCTTATCCATCTTGTCGATGAATTCGCTGGCACCCGCATTTTTGCTGGAACGTCTTATAACTCTGTCACTTATATTGTGACGACGTCCCATCTTGATATTTTCAGCGATGGTATCCGAGAAAAGGAATACATCCTGCATTACGAGCGATATGCTTCCTCTGAGCTGCTTAAGAGTCAGGTTTCTGATGGGTACACCGTCAAGCCTTATCTCTCCTTCGGTGACATCATAAAGTCTTGTAAGTAGTGAGACGATCGAAGTTTTACCCGCGCCGCTTGCACCCATTATTCCAAGGGTTTTTCCGGCGGGGATCTCGAAGGATATTCCTTTCAGAATATCGTGCATGTCCTCTTTATGAAATCCGACGTTGTCAAAGGTAACGGTACCCTTTACTTTCTCAAGAACCACAGGGTTCTCGGGATCGTTTATGGTTGATACTTCGTCATAGATCTTGTTCAGCTTCTTAACGGATGCTACGGCTTCCGAGAAACTGTTGGTAAGCCATCCCAACATCTCCATGGGCCATACGATGTTGTTGGAGTAAGTGATGTATGCGGTGATAACACCCAGGGTGATACCGAACATTCCCTTTACATAGAACACACCGCCCACGGCGATAACAAGAAGGGGAACTATTCCGGATACAAATGAGAAGAAAGGATAGTACTTAACGAAAACCTTAGACAGGTCAACGTTCAGTTCCTTGTACTTATCATTGTGCTTCCTGAACTTGCTTATCTCGTGTCCTTCCCTTGCAAATGCTTTGACGGTACGGACACCTGCTATATTCTCCTCACAGGTAGTGTTGAGAACCGCATTCTCCTCGGATATCTCGCCGAATACCACGTCCAGCTTTTTATCCATCTTTACCGCAAGGAATCCGCAGACCACGATGGCGATAAAGGGAATGATGGCCATGTAAGCATTAAGTCTTATCATGCACACCAGAATAAAGACTGTATGAAAAGCGACTTCAATGAGGAGCATGGAGATAAAAGAGAGAGCCTCCCAAACCTTGTCAATGTCCTCCTTGAGTCTGGCCATGATCTCACCGGTATTGTTTTTATCAAAGTAACTCGTATCAAGACCCTGGATATGTCTGAACAGGTCACGCCTTACTCCGACGACAACCTTGGAGGACACGGAGTCAAAAGAGTACTCCTTGATGTACTGGAAGAGCGCACGGGATGCACCCAGACAGGCATAGATCACGAGGAGCTTAAAAAGAAGCTCGATCTTCCCCTCGACTATGACATCGTCAACTATGTGTCTCTGAACCTCAGGCACGATCATGGAAACCGTGACCGAGAGGATCAGCGATGTAAGCGCTATTATGTACTGCCATAAGTGGCGCTTTATATGTTTAAATAAACTGAATTTTTCCTTCATTTTCAAAATCACATCCTATCTCAAAACGTCCGAAAAGGTAAAAAAATAGCCGGAAGCTTAGCTTCCGGCATTATGGTAAAAACCGCTATACAGTTGCAATATGGCCGTGCGACCACATTATACCTGCATAGACCCTTTCCGGAGGCTGTAAGTATTAATCATAAGTAGATTATTCTGATAATTTCTTAACTTAATCAATTTAATTGCCTCCTTTCTGTAAACGCGGTTAATAGTTTCAAGTTGTCTCACTACAGACACTATGTAACATAACGAATAAAAAAAACTTTGTCAAGAAAAAATCTCTGCAGTGAAGATTCCGCGGTTTCGGGGGTGGCGCGACAGGACCCTATGGAACCGTGGAATCTTCCCACTTGTTAACATTTTTGTGATATTATAGTGTCTATAGGGGAGACATATATGGCTCAAACGGATATCGGAAAACTGATAACCGAATACTGTAATAACATGGATCGTCAGGAAGAGCTGAACGAAGCCCTCTTTAACAAACTCCCGAAAAAAGAGTGGATCGACCGGCTTGAGGATCGTGCACGTGAACTTACAGAGATCGCCTGCAGAAACGAACAGGTCCTCAGTGAACTGCGTTCTCTTTTGGAAAGGGACATGTCTGCCGATGAGATGCAGGCGCTGTACGAACGCGTTGTCGAGATGTACAACGGCGATTATGACGATTATGTCGTTATCTTCCCTCTTCTCAAAAAACTTCAGGAATTCTACGAAGGCAGCGATGACTACGAAAAGCTGATCTTCGTCTATAAAGCTATCTTCTACGAAATATGTGAGATCAGAAACCGTGGCTCGGGACAGATGAAAATGAGCGACGAATACCTCGAGAAGATCTTTGCACTTTGCGACCACTACAGCGAATTTACACCTTCAGCAAGACGCGGCGTCTGGGTCGCGTGGTACAACTACGTTGTTATCGATACCGAAAATCCGGACTTTGACATTAACCGTTCCTACCTGCGTCACAAAAAGGCCAACGAATTCTGGAACAGTGACGTGGTTCAGGCAATGGACAAAGACAACGAAAACATCCTTGAGATCATCGAGATCATGAACAAGGACTGGATGTGCGTTGAGGAACATATAGAAGAAGCTGACGAAGAAGTTCAGAAATATCTCTACGATTATTCCGGAAGACTGTTTGCGGAAGACTCCGCAAAGGCTAAGTCCATCACCGATTACAATGATCGCGTATACGGTCTGTATCTGCATTCAAGAATAATCAGCGGCGAAGAGACATACGAAGGCGCCCTTGATAAATATCTGGAATATTACAAGGCATGTCTGGTCAAATTCGAGGAAGCGGGAAAACAGAGCGTTGAAGAACAGCATTTCTTGAACAACGGACCGCTCCTGATGCTCCGCCTCGCAAAACATGTTGAGAACAGCGAAAAGACCGCTAAGATCATTTCCTACCTGATAGAGTCCACCAAAGAGAATCTTTTCACCAAGTACAAAGACTTCCCATCACAGTTCATAAACGACGTTCTCGCCCAGTGGTGTTATCAGACCGTTGAATATCTGGATACGAGAAAAGAAAAAGAAGACTACATTCTGGACTTTATCGTAAGACGTCAGCTCCCGACCTATCTCCATTCCGTTATAGTGTCGGAACTTGCCAAAGTATTTGCGGAAAGTGCTCTTAAGTACATGCCGGAATTCTTCAAAGACCTTCCGGTACAAGAAGACATTCCGGAATACCTGCGACACTGCGGGCTCTTCCATGACGTAGGCAAAACACGTATTGCCGACATCATAAACCTCCAGTGCAGAAAACTGGGAAGCGAAGAATTCGACTCCATAAAAAAGCATCCCGAATACGGTGCAAAGTTTATGGAAAAGGATCCCGAACTCTTCATCTACCGCGATGTTGCGGCAGGGCATCACTGTTACTATGACGGTTCAGGAGGATATCCCGAGGATTACGACCACAACACTCCTTACCGTCCCGCAATCGATATCATCACCATCTGTGACTGCCTTGATGCAGCCACGGATCAGTATGGAAGAAATTACAAAAAAGCGAAGACCCCCGATGAGGTCTTCGCAGAAATGTCAAAATACTCTGGAACACGTTACAATCCCGAACTCGTAAAACTCTTCGATCTTGATCCCGAGCTCAAATCCCGCATCGAGTACTTCATAGGATTGGGCAGAGGCGAGATGATGTACGAAGCATACAGGAAAAAGATATAAGTGACAGTGGGGACGCTTCTGTTTTGTCATCAGACTTCGATGACAAAACAGAAGCGTCCCCGACTGTCACTTAATAATATTCTTAATATCCTCTGCCGTAGCTGCAATATATGTGGCTCCGGCATTTTTTAATTCCTCTTCGTTTCCGTATCCGTACAGTACGCCTGCGGAATCAATTCCCACTTCTCTTGCGGCATCAATATCATAGCACCTGTCTCCCACCATAAGGACCTTACTGAGGTCCGTGATACCGGCTTCCCTGATGACATAGCTGATGATATCTTTCTTGGTCTTACGATCCGTATCATTACCGCATCCGATGAATTCAAAATATTTTTTCAGATCAAAATGATCCAGAACGATCATTGTTCCCTTTTCAAACTTGGATGTTGCAACGGCGGTATGCAGTCCCATTTCCTTAAGATCTTCAAGGAGCTTTACGACACCGGGATATACTTCATTTTCCAGCACTCCGCCCTTTTGAAAATAATACTCTCTGTAGATTGCAATGGCTTTCTCCGTATCTTCGGGAGAATAGCCCAGAATTTTTCCGAAGGATTCTTCAAGAGGAGGACCCACAAACTTCCTGAGCTGTGATCTGTCTTCCACAGATCCTCCCATTTGGGTAATGGCATATTCAAAGCCGTTCATGATTCCGGGGCCGGAGTCCGTGAGAGTTCCGTCAAGGTCAAATAAGATATGAGTGTAGTGCATGTTTACATCCCCACTGTCACTTGATTTTTAAAGTCTTTAGGTAAGTCTTCTGCTCATCGGTAATACGATAGCTTTCCACAGATTTCTGTATAGCCTTGTTATGCGTCCACTTATCAAGTTTCTTTTTCTCGATGTAAGGGATGATAGTATCGTACTGTTTTGCGAGAGCTGTGGCAAAATACCAGGCGATCATCATATTTACGTAATACTCGTCCGATCTGAGTTTTGCCACCATTTCGGGATATTTTACATCATAATCATCATCAAGGAAATGCTCCATGAGCATACCTACTCCGAATCTTACGGTATAAGTCTCATCCGACCTGATCCACTCTTTAACACGCTTAAGAAGCTCATCCTTATGCTTCTTAAATACCTTCGGTGACATCTGATCGCAGGTTGCCCAGTTATCGACGTAGGGCAGGAATTTCTCAAGCTCTTCGAAGCAACTTTCAGCATCTTTCATGCCGGAAAGAATAAATGCATGAAGCTGGTTTTCCTCGAAATATTTATGGGGAAGATCATTCAGGAAATCCTCGTAATCGCCTGACTTTAAAATCTCCTTGGCCATAGCTTTAAGCTCCGGAGTCCTTACCCCTATAATGGATGAAGGCTCTACCGTCGAGATTATCTTCACCTGCATGTCTCGGTATTTCAGATCCTGAAATTTTTTCAATTCTTTATGCAAATCTGTTTTTTTCATAGTGTTTCCATTTTACCATAATCAGGATATCAACTGCGAGAAGAGCAAGAGCCATTCCGATAAATCCGGCATGTCTTCCAATGAATGTGTCAGGTGCTAGATCTTGGTTTATAAATCCGTTAAGGATGGACGGGCTGCTGTTGAATATTGCATGCATAAATGCCGCCGGCCACACGGATCCGCTCATTTCGGTTAAAAAAGTGAGCATGATACCGAGAAGCGTACAGAAAACACACATCTTAACAATACCAACATAAGGAAATCCCGGGTAATCCGTTCCGAAATTATGACCGATGCAGGTAAGCGGTGCATGCCAGATGCCCCAGATAATCCCGCCCGTGATAAGAGCTGCGGGCCTGTTCATTATCTTCAGGAGCTTGGGCATCATATATCCGCGCCATCCGCCCTCTTCTCCGAATGCAGCAAAAGAAACAACCAGGCCGGTCACGATGGCATATACGGGTAATAAGACAAGCGTTCTTTTTTCTATATCCAATGACAGATAATAATCGGAATCAAACATAGAAGGTGCAAGTACAAGTGAAAGGGCATTTGCAGCTTCATAAACGATCCATGGTATAAGGCATGCAGCTATGAAGCAGATCCACTTTTTGTCCTTGAAGGAAATCCCAAAATAAGAATTATTATCACCGCTGAACTTAAACCCTTCCCTCGTTAACACTCTGGTAATAACATGTCCGATCACGGGAAAAAGCATTCCGAGAGCCACGAAGGACTGTCTCATATTGCCCATGCCTTCCCAGGTGGAGCCGTCGGGATTAGCCATGAAGAACCATGCAAAAGAAATAACAAATGTTAGTCCGAGATAGATAAGCAGTCTCTGCGTATCACTGTATTCCCTGACGCTTCTCTTCACTTCGTCAGGGGCTGAATTCAATGCCTTAACTTCACTCATAGTCTCTCTCCTTTCTCTCATATATGCACGCGGAAATACGATATGAGATGTAATATATGACAAGAGTTATGAGCGGAGAAACGGCCGCCATAAACATAAGTGCAAAAGAATGAGTTTTTGCCCATTCCATGATAAGGTTGAAATCCAGTTTCTCGAGAATATCCAGATTTCCGAAAAACAGATACGCGACAGCAAAGAATGCTAAGATCTCAAGAATACCTGTTTTGATCATCTGTCCTTTTTCTTTTCCGAAGGCAACAAAAACAGGAAATTCAATGCTTGCACCGATAAGTGCCAGGGAGAAAAGTTCTATCAGAAAAGACGAAATAAGCATCAGAATATCCAGTACGGCTCCATCAGCCAAAAACGCCATGGAGATGATACCCCATGCCACGCAGACAGAAAATGCGGCATAAATGCATATTCCTATAAAGACATACTTTTCCGCGATATATGTACGCTTCGAAACAGGAGTTGCCAACAGATATGTATGTATCTTACTTTTCTCATCATTTTGAATTACACTCGGAATCCACATGGCTATAAAACTGATACACATTATCGGAAGAATCTGAGCCGGCATTGAAACAAGATAGTCAAGAAAACTCATGACCTCGCCCTCAGAATTTTCCATCAGCCAAGCGGCCGGTGTATCTGCGAAGGCCACGATCAGTTTTAAGACCACAAGCAATACGGTAAGAACAGAAATAATCGCAACATGGGTCTTACCCTTTATGGAGAGAAAATCCTTATATAATAATCCGCCCATCAGATGACACCTCTCTTTCTTTCGGCAATGTATAAAGAGAGCCCATAACTGAACGCACTTACTAATAGCGCAATGATCAGGAATACATATCCCCTGTCACGGAAATAATCCAGAGGCTTCCAGAATGTCCCGGAATCAAAGCCTTGCTCTTCGATAAAAATACGTATAAATACAGATTTAATGGCCGAAAACTTTATGATCACAAAAGATAAAACAATCGTAAGCAGCGAGAAAACCTGAGCATACTGTTCCTTACCGTAACCTAAGGAAACACAGTAAAAGATCACAAGTGCACTGTATATACTAAGTACAGATGCGCATGAAATTATGATTCCCAGAAAACTACCGAAGCTCATGATATCAGTAAGAGAGCTAAGTACCAGAGCAAGAATTATATCCACTACAGCTCCTATTCCGCACAGTGCATATATGGTCAGGAACCTTGAAAACATTCTCTTACTCATTGATATGGGAAGTGATGCGGACACTTTGAAAAATCCGGCCTTTCCGTCAGCAATGAATACGTTCAGCATATCTCCCACACTTACTATGGGGATCAGCATGAACATGACCAAAACCATTGAACCCAGATTCTTAACATCAACCTGAGACATGTTATTGTTCTCATCAAGCAGTGCCACTCCGGCTTTCGCAAGATTTCCGAAACGGGCGCTTAAAACATACAATAGAGATATGACCACCACTCCGGCTATGATGTATGCGAAAGTAGTGAGCTGTTTTTTAAGGCACATGATGTCCTTTATTATCAAACCTTTCATAGTTTTACCTCACCGGTAAACCGGGGAAACGCCCCGTTCACCTCTTTCCGTTAACATAGCCGATCATGATCTGTTCAAGCTCGGCTCTTTCAATCACCATACCGGGATATAATTTCTCCGCAGAGCTTCTGTCATTAACAAGAATCTCCGCACCATACTCACTCACTTCAGAGTTGACGATAAGTGACTCGCTGATCTTGGAAACCTCATCCTTTCTGCACTTTAAAACAGCGTGCTTTTCAAGGATCTCATCCTTGTTACCGGACAGTACTATTTTTCCTCCGTCTATAAAAACCACCTCATCCGCAATCTTCTCCAGATCGCTTGTGATATGTGAAGACAGAAGGATAGTATGGTCCTCTTCCACTACGAATTCCCGGAAGATATTTATCATCTCGTTTCTTACAATTGGATCCAAGCCGCTTGTTGGCTCATCCATGATAAGAAGTTTCGCATTGTGTGACAGAGCGACTGCAATCTGCAGTTTCATCCTCATACCTCTGGAGAATGCGCCGCACTTCTTTTTCGATGGAAGTGAGAACTTCTTCAGGTTTTCGAAAAAAATATCTTCATCCCAGTTCTTGTAGATATTCTTCATCATGATGTTAATGTCACGGGCATTCATGAATTCATGGAAGCCCATCTCATCAAACACGACACCGATATCTTCTCTTAGATACGCCGTATCCTTATTAACGCTTTCTCCGAAAAGAGTGATCTCACCGGAGTCACGCTTAATGACATCAAGGATCAGATTGATGGTAGTTGTCTTGCCCGCACCGTTTTGACCAATGAATCCGCATACGGTTCCTTCGGGCACGGCAAAGCTTACATTATCCAATTTAAAGTCACCGTAGTCCTTGGTGACATTTTTAAGTTCAATAACATTTCTGATCTCATCCATGTTTATCTACCTCTTGATGACATCGGGGACGCTACTGTCATCTATTTCTGCTTTTTTTCCTCGTAAATGATCTCCAGCATTTCTTTAAGTTCATCGAGGGATATCTTGCCCATGACTGCTTTGTCGGCAGCCTTTTCAAGACACTCTTCAATGGCGTACTTCATGGTCTCCTTCATAAGTTCAGGATTGATTCCTTTTACAAAACTTCCCTTACCTACAACGGATTCGATGTAGCCGTCACGCTCGAGATCTTCGAATGCTCTCTTAGTTGTAATGACACTGATCTTAAGATCTTTAGCCAGAATCCTCATTGACGGAAGGGCGTCCCCTGCCGCAAGTTCACCTGTCATGATCAGGCTCTTGATCTGTTCCTCGATCTGCTCATAGATGGGCACACCCGAGGCATTGCTGATAATAATGTCCATATAAATATCCTTTTGCGCGCTTGGCGTTCCGGTCAGCGCTAAACCTTCCCGCCTTAATGATCATCGATTGTATATATTCAATATATACATTATATATACGCCTGTCAAGCATGAAACAGTGAAACACAGGAACCGTCCCCCTGTTCCAATAAAAAAATCGCCGGCGCTTGGCCGGCGATCTTCTGCAAATATATTATGCGGTTTGAGCTTTCTTGAAATATCTGTTGAGGAAGAAATCAATATACTTCTCAACCTTTCCCATTACTTCTTCTTTTCTGTCAGGCTCTCTGTCGCAGAGCTGGATAAGAAGTGAAACGGGTGCGTAATACTCCATAGCCATCATTTCGGGATCATCATTATCAAGCACTCCCTTATCCATCAGGCTTTTGAATATTGCAGTAAACTGTCTCTGCATGTTGTCAAACTGGTGCTCGGATGTCTGTCTGCTGAAATGAGGATTTCTGAACTGCTCAATGGTTCCCATCTTCCTGAGCTTCTTGATCTTATCATCCTCGATGGTGAATCTGATCTGATTCATGCTGTATTCTTTCAGTTCATCACGGTTTGAAATATTGGAACCCTCCTCGGGATTCATCTTCATTCTCTGTCTGTATCCCTCTTCCATCTTGGCACTGAGTTCTTTCAATACTTCCTCTTTGCCTTTAAAGTATTTATAAATATTGGGTCCCTTCATACCAATGGACTCAGCGATTTCATCAACAGATGTGGCATCGTATCCTTTTTGTGAAAAAAGATCGAGCGCCGCATTAATAATTTTCTCTCTCACTGAAGCTGTGCTCATAATACTATTTTTATCCTTTCATACATTTTTTAGTACTATAGTTTCCTTGAATTTTCCCCAAAACACAATAAATAGTACGTTATAAATGCTTTCCTACATTTTTAGCAGATGAATAGAGCTTTTTCAAGTCAAAAATTGCTAAAGATTATTAAACATTCCTAAACTTTAAAAAAACCGCTAAAGCCCTTGATTCATGCACTTTTCCGCTATATTACTTCAACGTGCTACCTTAACTTAAAGACATACTTTTAACCAAAAAAAACTCCCACTTTTTGTACTATTTTTATAATTGTCGTTACCTGACTTCTCATTTTTGGGCAAAAAAAATCGGATCCGGTTTTCTCCGGATCCGATCCCTAACCAACGAACAAATAAAGATAATTATTTGTACTTACGGCATTTTAACATATCTGGAAAAAAAAGCTATACCTCCGAATATTTTTTTAGAAAAATTATATAATCCGAATCTGCAGCCGGTGAAATGATCCAATCTGAACCTCAATTTGTGCTCTTCCGGAAACTCTTTGTAAGCATCTCCGTCGTATATTCCGGCCAGCGCAACATCCCTGTCTCCGGTCTCATCATTAAATACGGCTCTGATCCTCACTCTGACACTGCTGCCTGTAAGTTCTATCTTATGAATGTTTTTCTCCGGACCTTCTCCAAGCTTCCAGACATCACCGGACTCATTTGTATATGACGATATTTCCACATATAATTTTCCGTCTTCTTTGCATATTCCTGCCATCAGATAATCCCCCTGAAAGGCAGACAGTCCGGCATGGTCTCCGTCGTTAAGCTGCGAACCGTCTATGGTCACTTCCGCGCTGCATTCCGGAAAGAGCATCCTCTGAGTCAGAATATTCCTTGCATGGAAAATATTCTCTGCAGTCTTATCCGTTTTGATCCAAAGTCTCTCAGAGGCGGGATCACATCCTATCAGATTAATATCAGGCTCATGGTTAAACTGCCAAAAGCTTTTGAATCCAAAGCATCCGTAATGCTCTTTATCCAAGGCAAACATCTCGGAAGGATCATAGTCAAAATCATCACTTCCCGTAAGAGGTGCATATTCATAGCCGGGATTAAGATCGGTTGTGGTAAATTCTTCCGGCGTCCTTCCTTCTTTTCCGAATACGGGGACAGGTTTGCCTTCCGTATTCTTTTCCCAGGAAACGGGAACAAGGATGGGAAGTCTGCCTGATGCTCCGCTGTCCTGGAACATTATGGAATGCCATATTCCATCAGGTCCTTCAACGATTCCGCCCTGTGCTACACCGGATTTTCTAAAGCCCCTGTCATCATCAAACACATCGCCTCCGGTAAATTCACCCTCAAGCGAATCTGCGGAAAAACATGCCTCGACTCTCCTCCATTTATCACGCTTCGAATGGATCATAAAGAGGTAATATCGTCCGAAGATCTTATAGATGTGTGAACCTTCATATCCCAGATTGGGATTTCCTTTATCGCTTACAATAAGCCTGTGTAGCCCGCCTTCTTTGGGACCTTTCAGCTCCTTATCAAGCTCGGTCAGATATACATCGGTGTTTCCGTATACCAGAAATACCCTGTCATCATCAAAAAGCAGCGAACAATCGTGATAAAAACCTTCAATCTCGGATTTTGTCCAGGGGCCGGTTATGGCTTCAGACTTGTACAGATATGTCTTGTGGGTGTCGTTGCACACAAATACCACGTAGAACTTGCCCCGGTGATATCTGAGGGTTGCGGCCCACATACCTTTTCCGTAGATATGTTTGTCCCCTTCAAGACGCTGAGCATCCGTGCTGTCCAAACGGTCGAAAACATAACTGCAATGCTCCCAGTTTATAAGGTCATAGGATCTTAAGATTTCTCCGCCGGGAAGAAAATGCATTGTGGTACTTATCATATAAAACGCACCGTCCGCATATATAACATCGGGATCGGGGAAATCAGCTTTGGTTATGGGATTTATCATTGATCTGCCTTTCGGATAAACCATTCGTAATCGTAATTCTCATCCTCATAGAGGAAATCGCAAATGTAATATTTTTCACCTTTTTGGGTAGTGAAATAGTAGAAAGTTACCGGTGAAGATGAAGAATCTATTATATTCTCCTCATCATAATATGAATTTACAACATGCTCCAGTTCGGCGCCCGTATCAGAGAAAGTACCTTCAACCTTTCTGTCGAAAGTGACATCGGTTTCAAGCTGCATTTCCGCCATTTCCATGTAATACTCGATAGTTTCCGTCTCTACCGTTCTCCAGGTAATATCCGGGAGTTTAACGCTGCCGTATCTGACATCATAGAGGTAATCATCTTTTTCATTGGCATAGGCTACGATGAGCCATCCGTCCATTCTGTGATCAAGATTATATTCCTGAAGAATCTCCGCGCATTTTAAAGCGGCTTCTACCGCTTCCTTCTCATCATTTGAACGAACCATGAAAAAATCTAAGGACGTGTCTTGTACGACCGCTCCGGTTGTGGAAATATATTCGTTTATCTCCGCCCTTGTACTGTCTATGACATAGTCCCCGAGAGCCCTATCAAAACCGTCGTATGTATTAGGGAAGCTTCCGAAATTGGATCCGTCAATATTGAGGTCGGACATCGAACTGGACATACGGTATTCAAATCCCTGAAGTTTATCACGGACTATGATAACTGTATGCTCATCGGTCTCTTCCTTGGAAACAAGCTCGCAGTCACCATGCGCTCTCTCAGCTGCCTTCAGCAGTTCGGATGCTGTTTTGATCCTTCCGCAGCCCGCAAGGCCGAGGAGTAAAGCAAATACAAATATGCCGGCTAATATTCTCTTCATAGTTTTCTCCGAAGTGACAGATGGGGACGCTGCTATTTTTTCATAAGAATTCGATGACAAAATAGCAGCGTCCCCACTGTCACTTATTAATTTAATATTCAACCCTGAAGTGCCTTAATGATATCTGGAAGCTTTGCATCAACTTCATCATTTGCAAGCTGGCAGGTACCTGCTGCAGCATGTCCGCCTCCGCCGTACTCAAGGCAGAGATTTCCGATGTTAACATTTGAAGCCTTGTTGATGATGCTTCTTCCGATCATGACTGCGGTGTTCTGTTTCTTGAAGCCCCATGCTACGTGTACGGATACTTCCACTTCGGGATGCATAGCATAGATCATGAAACGGTTGCCAGCATAAATTGTCTCTTCATTACGAAGATCGATGATAACGACCTTGCCGTCGATCTTGGCAATCCTGTCAAGCTGAGCCTTGAAAAGCTCCTGCTGCTCGAAGTAGAGGTCTACTCTTTCTTTTACATCGGGAAGTTCAAGGATCTTATCGATGGGATGGTCTACACAGTAAGTGATAAGTTCCATCATAAGATCGTAATTGGATACTCTGAAATCATGGAATCTTCCGAGGCCGGTACGTGCGTCCATCAGGAAGTTAAGAAGAACCCATCCCTTGGGATTAAGGATCTCGTCAGCGGTGAAATCGGCACTGTCGCCCTTATCAACGGCAGTCATGATCTCTTCGGATACTCTGCTGAAAGTCTTGGGACCGCCGTAATAGTTATAAACAACCCTTGCAGCCGATTTTGCTTCGCCTTCAATGATGAATTTCTGCTTAAGCTCTTCGGATTTTACTCTGAGAAGCTCACTCTCATGATGGTCAAAAGCAAGCTTGACTCTGGGGTCAAAAGGAAGGTTAGTGGTAATGTCATCACCGGTAATATCAACCTTTCCGTCCTGGACATCCTTAGGGTGAACGAATTTGATCTCATCGATCATATCCATTTCCTTCAAAAGCATTGCACAAACCAAACCGTCGAAATCGCTTCTAGTGATAAGTCTTCTGCTCATAGGGATCTACCTTCCTTGAATTCGATTTTTATTGGTGAAAACACCATTACTACTCTATTTTATCATCTATTCATGCATTATCAACAGTCTTTCCGTATTTGACCTTCTGAAATCCCAGGAAATAAGTCAGGTATTTTACGGGCCTTTCTTTACGGACTCGCTTTAAGAGTGCATTTCTGTAGGAATATGCCTGTTTTTCGTACTCTTTGGCGTCCTCTTTTCCTGCGTACAGATACAGTGTCAGATTACCGATAAAGTCACCGATTTCTTCGCCTGCATCAGCCCCTATACGCTCACCGTATTCGGACAGCGTCTCACCTACCTTTGTTCCCTGCCCTAGAATCTCCAGAAGCCCCAGAGCCTGCCTGCAAAGGATCTTATATCGCTCTTCGGTATCTTTACGCCTGAAAACAAAAGTAACGATCAGATTTCCGGCCAAAATGAACAGAATGACAAATAAAATACCGGATACGGGAGGTACCACGATCACAAACCAGGGAATATGCGCTTTTTCGGGCTCCTCCGTCTCAGTTTCGAAAGTTGCCTCTTCGGGCTCAGTTTCATCCTGCGGGTTGTATTCTTCGTAACCCGCACCGATATTTGCCACCATCTCACTGTTTTCAGCCTCGGTCCTCCAATAAGATCCCGTACCGTATCCCGGAGTGGGCTCATAGGTTACCCAGCCGGCTCCTTCAATGTAGATTTCCGGCCATGCATGAGCCATGGAGGTATACATGGTGACATCCCTGGTGCCGTTTGTCGTAACATAATATCCCTGCACAAGCCTTGCGGGAATTCCCTCCGCACGGGCAAGGAGTACAAAAGCGGTGGCATAATGAGTGCAATAACCGCGCTTTGATTCCAGCATAAAATAGTCCAGCATGGAGGTCGCGTCCGTCACAGTATCGGGCAGAGGTCCCGGAGAGTCCGTGTATTCATAGCTTTTCAAAAGAGAACATAACCTGTCCAATTTATCGATATCATCTTCGCAGCCTTCATACACTTCATCCATAAGTGAGCGAAGGTCTTCGGAAAGCTCTACCGGCTGAGCGTAATACTGTCTTACTCTTTCGACATATTCCAGGTAATCATCATAGCTTATCCCCGCTTCACCTGTAAGGGACTTGTCGACAAGCTGTTCATCATAAGAAGCACGTGATGGAATCTCCGCACTCTTAAGAAAGTCAGCAAATATGGGATTTCCGCTGTTTAATCTGTAGTAATTAAGATAATAGGAACCGGGAATATCCTTACCTTCCCACAGCATATCCCCGCTCTCGAAGATGACGGGATTTCCGTCAGCTCCCTCGGGACGTATCAATGATTTCAAGGGTGCGAATACATACTGAGTATTAAGATCCTTATACTCGATGGTAAGTATGGTCCTCTTGCACAGATCCGTAGGAACATCCGTATACTCCGAAACGCTTGCAAGAAAAGCCACGGTATCCATAATGCCGTCGTCGGCATTTGAAGGATCGTTTGAAAGCCACTGTCTTCCGTCAAATGTATCAAAAGTTTTTCCTGCCAGCCTCACGTTCCTTATGCTCGAAGAAAGATCGTGCAATACCAGAACCTCATCTCTCCTGTGGGCGATATTTCCGTTTATCTCACCTCTTCCGGAAAAGCCGATGGAAACAGCCGTGGGATCGTATACTCCGTCGGGAGTCATTCTTCTCTCGATATCAAGGACCAGTTCATATGCCGCTTTCGCTATTCTTTTTACAAATTGCCAGTCATAAGGATCTTCGGAAGCGGGACATATCAGGATAAAAAATACGGTTACGCACACAAATGGAAATACGTATACCAGATGCTTCCCGGCGTCGGTATCTCCGGTCTTAATCCACCTTCTCTGCATTTCCTCTATGATGGTAATGATGATCATCAAAGAAACGCACAGGATCATGAACTTATCAACAGGCAAGGACTTAACCCCTGCGATTATCATGTATGCGATAAGAAGGATCGTGACAGGTATCTTAAGCGGTTTTATGTACGCAAGAGTTTCACCGGCAAGGACGGCTCCCAGGGATATCAGAGGCACATATACGTAATTCCGGTAGCCGTATAAATATTCTCTTACGGCATCATTTCTGTACAGGAAAACTCCCGCAACGGTTAGGGCGATGAGTATTCCGACCACGATGAGCCTCACGGTCCATCCGCTTTTTCTGAGTACCGGAATAACAGCGGCGATGATAAGCGTGATCACAAAGGCAGGAACAGTAACTTCCTCAATCCCAATCTTCGGGAAAAAGAAAGAAACCAGGCCTGCCGCGGCTACCCACACATATATGATTTCATACAAAAGTGCGGTCATCCGAGTACCTCGTTTAATCTGCTCTCATAGCCCAGAGTCCTGTAGCCCACGTTTGAAGGAACTGCCGCAGAGCCGGATTCTTCGGGATCATCTGTTATGAGGAAAAGGGTCTGTCTTACGGTCGCCGATGAAAGCATACGGGAATATGCCCCCGCTTCATCGGTCCATTTATGCAATACAAATACAACGGATTCCGAGGATGAAGGGACTGTCTCCTCACGGCATCCACCTATCAGCTTTGCAATGTCGTTATCTTTTCTGAAACAAAAGCCCGCCATGCCGGCATAGAATTCTTCGAATGAGTCCGTGCCTCCGATCCTGTGGTCCGTGAATCTGTCGGTACAGAGGCTCACGCTTACACTTATTCCGTTTTCAACATAGTAATAGGCAAGGGCAAGAACAGTCTCAAGGATCTTATTTTCCAGGGGAAGATATTCTTCAGGCTTATCACTGTACTTATATGAATCCATAACGATCCTTACGGCAGGTGTATCCTCACCGGTGAGGGTCTTGACCATGGGCTTACCCACTCTGGCCGTTACTTTCCAGTTGATCATTCTCACATCATCACCGGGAATATATTCCCTTACCAAAATATCCGGAACCTTCTTATCTCCGGGGGGATTGTCGGATGAAGAAACGATCATATCTGGACGCTCGGAGCATGTCAGGATCTCAAGTCTGGGTGATACCCTGACCTTGAGAGTCTCTCTGTTTTTAAACGTTACGGAGAATAATCTGAGATAGTCTGTTACTGTTACGCTTTTTATTCCAACCTCGTACTCCCCTCTGTACTTACAGACAAGAAGGGTTTCTTTTCTGATGCCGGTCTGGGGCATCAGCTCATATTCGGCGTTTTGATCCAGATCGTTTATGTATGAGAAGTCGGTGAAAAATCCGGTCTTTACTCCGGAGTGAGTGAAAAAGTCTTCATTTTGCAGTGAAAAATAAAAAGGAGTCGAATTGCCCGCAACGATGGTCCTGGTATCTATCTCCTGATAGATCTTAAAACGCAGGTAAACGATGAGGGTATAGATAAAAGAAATCAGCGGAACAAACAGCGTGAAAAAGAAAAAGCCGTAGGAAACCGGCCCTCCTTTGAAAGATATGCAGATCAGAGATAATACAAACAGCACAAGTGCTGCGATCCTGCTTATTCGCATCTCACACCATAGGCACCTTGGCCTTTATAACATTTGAATAGATGATCTTGTCGATACTCTCGCCCGCAATCTTGGCCTCATATGTGAGAACAACTCTGTGGTGAAGAGTATTGACTGCAACTGCTTTTATATCATCGGGAGTGACAAAATCCCTGCCCGAAATATATGCCTTGGCACGGGCCGCCTGCGCAAGCATGATCATTGCACGGGGACTGACACCCATAACAAAACGGTTTTCTTTTCTCGTAAGAGCTACTATCTCTCCGATATATCCGAGAACATTATCTGCGATCTTAACCTTACGGACATCTTCTTTGATCTTAAGAACATCCGCTTCACTGATCACGCTCTTTATCTTGTCTACGGTTTTACCTTCCAGGAAATTTCTGGTGAGGATTATCTCGTTTTCCGGAGTGGGGTAACCGATGGAAAGCTTCATCATGAAGCGGTCAAGCTGTGCTTCGGGAAGGGGATAAGTTCCTACGAAAGATGTGGGATTCTGAGTTGCGATGATCATGAAAGGATCCGGAAGATTCATGATCTTATCATCGACGGTAACTTTACCCTCGGCCATGGCTTCAAGAAGTGCCGACTGGGTCTTGGGTGAAGTTCTGTTAATCTCATCGGCAAGGATGATCCTGTGCATTATGGCACCTTCCCTGTATTCGAACTCTCCCGTCTTCATGTTGAGAACGGTGGAGCCTGTAACATCCGAAGGAAGGGTATCGGGAGTAAACTGTATACGTCCGAAATCAAGATCCACGGCTGCTGCCAGGGTCTTTACAAGAGTTGTCTTACCCACACCGGGCACATCCTCTATCAGTACATGTCCGCCCGCAAGAAGGCAGATCAGTATGTTCTCTACAACCTCATCATTTCCGATGAAATATTCATTTATGAGTTCTCTTAATTTCTCTGTCATAAATATCTTCTTTCATGATTGGGACGCATTACAATATGTTTTTTACCACAATGATTTTAACATTTTACGCCCTACAGGTGGACGTAACATTTTTACTTAAATCACAAAAAAATGCTCCGAAGGTGACAGTGGGGACGCTACTATTTTGACATCCGTCGACATCGTCGCCGGATGTCAAAATAGTAGCGTCCCCAATGTCACTTATACGATATCCTCATAGATAAGCTCGGGAGTGATCCTTCTCTCTTCAAGAACCTGAGCTACGTTGACACCGTCGTAGAATTTTCTCTCGAAGCCGTAGTTAAACACCTTCACATCCTTATTGCCATAGTAGGAAGCGACCTTCTGACCGAAGCCTCCGTCTAAGATTCCGTCTTCAAGAGTGACTATGGTCTTATGAGCTTTGAGAAGTTCATCAAGAGTCTTCTCATCAAGTCCCGTTGCAAACCTGGGATTGATCAGGGTTACTTTCTTGCCGTTTTTCTCCTCAATGTATTCCGCGGTCTTTCTGCCGATATTGAAGAAATCACCCAGTGCAAGGATTGCGATATCTTCACCCTTCTCGCAGATCTGGTATGTAACTGCGTCAAAATCGGTGCATACGGGATAAGCCGCATGATTTACACCGTCACAGGGAACAGCCAGAACTACGGGATGATCGTTTTGATCAATGGAGTAGTCAAGCATTGCCAGGTACTCTTCCTTGCTGGTGGGACACATATACACAAGACCGGGAATATTGGAAAACATTCCTATGGCTGAGATACCTATATGAGTCGCATCGCCCATTCCGAATATGGATGATGAGCTTAAGTGAAGTGTCACGGCGCTCTTATTAAGGCTTACGTCCTGAGTCATCTGGTCATAGACTCTCTGAGCGAATGTGGCATTAGTTGCAAAGACGGGCTTTCCTCCGTTTTTGGCGATACCTGAACACATAGCCGTAGCCTGTTCTTCGGCAATGCCTACGTCCACATAGTTTTTGCCCATCTTGGATCGCACTTCCTGCCCCAGACCTACTGCACCCGGGACAGCCGCGGTTACCACTACGATGCTCTTATCACTTTCAAGTCTTTCGAGTAAGTGATCTGCGAAAATGGAGTTATATGACTCACCGCCCCACTTATTCAAAGGCTCACCGGTCTCTCTGTCAAAAGGAGGGAACCAGTGCCAGTCTTCTCTGTTTTCCTCGGCTCTTTGATATCCCTTGCCTTTTATGGTGTGTACATGCACAACCGTGGGATGATCGATATCCTTAACCTCTTTGAATGCCTTTATAAGTGCAGAGATATCATTTCCTTCTTCCACATATCTGTAATCAAGTCCCATGGACTTGAAAAGATTAGTCACGCACTTACCGCCGGATTCCCTGAGCTGTGCCAGATTCTTATATAATCCGCCGTGGTTTTCCGCAATGGACTGCTCATTGTCATTGACTATGATTATTAGATTTGTATTCATCTCGCCGGCGTAATCAAGGCCTTCCAAAGCCTCTCCTCCGCTTAATGAACCGTCGCCGATTATCGCAACCACATTTCCTTTTTTGCCGATTACGTCTCTTCCGTGTGCAAGGCCCGTTGCAAGGCTTACCGAAGTAGAGGTATGACCTATATAGAACATATCGTGCTCGGACTCTGCGGGATTGGTAAATCCGCCGACCTCACCGAAATGCTCATCGTCGGTATATGCTTTGGCACGTCCCGTGAGCATCTTGTGAGGATAAGTCTGATGTGCTACGTCAAAAACAAACTGATCCTTAGGAGATTCGAAAACATAGTGAAGAGCAATGCTCATCTCTACCATTCCGAAATTGGGGCCAAAATGTCCGCCCTTTTTGGTAAGACGGTTAAAAAGAGCTTCTCTTATCTCTTTGGCAAGTTCGGGAAGTTTTTCTTCCGGGATCTTCTTTACATCTTCGGGACCTTTTATAGAGTTAAGTAATATGTATTCCATTATCCCTCCTGTTTATTCAATAGGGGCTGCACATTTTCTCAGCCTGTTTAACTGCTTCTTCCAGTGACATATCGTAGAAAAGACCTGCTCCGAAGATTCTTCCGGATTTCCTGTCATCAACAAATGCACCGACTATTACTCCGGGAAGAGCAGATTCCGGAGCGTTGGGAGCATTGGGACCTCCGAGGTCTGTTCTGCACCAGCCGGGATCTGTAAGATTAATCATTACATCGCTTCCCTGAAGCTTGGATCCAAGATCTATCGTGACTTTATTCAGCGCCGCTTTACTTGCGGAATATCCTGCCTGCTCGGGCTCAAGAGCTATACCGCTTGTGGTGTTTACGATACGGCCGAATCCCTTCTTCTGCATAAGCGGAACGTAATGATATACGATCATCATGGGTGCCACGGTATTGATAAGAAAACTTGTGGTGTAATCATCCGCAGGAGTAGCAAGGTACTCTGTTCTGTATGCTATCTGCATTCCCGCGTTGTTCATTACAATGTCGATATCGTGACCGAGTGAGTCGATCTCTTTAAGCATCTTCTCCACACTTTCAAGATCCGAAAGCTCAGCCTCAACCGCTACACACTCTACTCCGAACTTTTCCGCTTCAGCCTTTACTGCGTCAGCATGTTCTTTTTTCCTGCTCTGTATAACAAGATTACATCCGCGCTCCGCAAGGGCCAGACAAACCAGTCTTCCGATACCTCTTGCGCCGCCGGTAACCAACGCCCATCTGCCTTTTACATCAACCATATTTGTCGCCTCCTTTGTGACTGTCTATGTCATTAAATTAGCATGTGAAAATACGGTTATGATATAATGAGGGTGTTCAAAAATAGAACAAATCATTACTTTTTATAAAATAAAACAACACTGCAAAAAATAGGGAAATTCGGGATATGGCTGATAAATTCGAGTATTCGGATGTACTGGACCATAAATATGAGTGTTTTACCGGGAATTATCCGGAAGGGTACCATATAGGACTTCACTGGCATTATTTCATGGAGATCCTTCTCATGATAGAAGGCGAAATGGAGATGCAGATAGGAAACAGTGAGATCACGGCAAAAGCAGGCGAGGTCATCGTACTGCTTCCCTCCGTCATGCATTCGCTAAAGATTGTAAGCGAAAACGCAAAATATTACGGAATCAAATTCAAGCCGGGCAATCAGCATGAACAGCAGCCCGGACGCGAAATGAAATGGACCGAACTGTCTCTTTTTAAAATGGCGGTAACGGACAAAAACGTCCGCGCCCACTTTCCGGTTTCCATGGTAAAGAAAACAGATATCAAACAGATGATGAATCTTGCCATCAAAGAAATGCAGGTTCAGGATTCGGGCTATATCTCCGCAGTCAGTGCCGCGGTTCACATCATCTTAACGGACATAATCAGGATATGGCAAAAAGAAGGTCTTACTCCCGAAGCTCTGGACAGTACCGTTATGGAGACTATCTCAATCGAAGCCCTTCCCGCCTATATTGACGAGAACATCTCCGAAGAACTCAGAGTTGAAGACCTGGCTAGAATGTGCAATTTAAGTTACTCGGGATTTTCCAAGAAATTCATCAAGATGTTCGGACGCCCCTGCAAGAATTACATAGAACTGATCCGCGTCAGAAAAGTTGCCCAGCTACTTAAAGATACCAAGGACGACTTAAACACCATAAGCCAGGAAACCGGCTTCTCCGACGCCAGCCACATGATCCGTTGTTTCAAAAAAGAATACGGAGAAACACCGAAAAAATACCGTGATAAAAGATGACATTGGGGATGGTTCTTACTGACACACATAAAGATAAAGTCTACGGGTGACGTCAGGATATTATCGGTCGAGACTTCGACGTCTGCGAAAAAATGCGGCCGCCCGGCCCGAACAAAGTGAGTGGCCTCGCGTCATGAGTGAGAACGTGTCTCGTGAAGCATTTTACGCCTGACGTCGAAAAGCGAGAACGGTAATATCAGACGGCAGGACCCGTGAGTATTCTAAATGTGTCAGTAAGAACCGTCCCCAGTGTCATCTGTCAGGTTCGAATTCGAATATCTCCGGCTCTTTGTCCGGTGCAAATTCCATGATATCGGCGTCACCGATTCCGAGTCCTCCGCCGACTCCCAGTACTCTTTTGACGATAAGTGCCGCATCCGAGTACAAAGCCAGCGCATTTTCGTGCTCATTGCCGATGGTCACTTCTTCACCATTCTTGGTGGCCTGCTCCATAAGCGCCGCCTTCTCCGCAAGCCCCATTGCCCCGATGGTGGTGGCATTGCTCTTGATGGCATGGATCAGGATCGAGTAATCTTTCCAGTTCCTGGAACTGTAATATTCATTTAACTTCGCATATCTCTCTTCATATTCCGATGCAAATACGGTAAGGATCGTACGGTAGAAATCCACGTCATTGTGGGTAAATACCATTGCCTTTTCCGTATCGAATCCGGCAGCGGACAATTCACCGATGATATCACCTTTTTGTGTGGCGGATGCAGGAGCACTTTCACTCACATTCTCTACCCTCACCGGTGTCATATCTGCTACAGCTGCGGGTTTGTTTCCTCTTGTAACTTTATCCGCGGGCAGATAGGTCAAGAGCATCTGTTCAAGCGTTCTTCCCTCAACAGGCTTGGTCAGATAGTCGGTAAAGCCCTGTGCCAGATATCTTTCCTTGGCTCCTCTAATGGCGTCCGCAGTCAGACATATAACGGGAGTCTTTTCATTCAGCCTGCTTTCAAGCGCTCTTATATGACCGAGCGTTTCGGTTCCATCCATTCCGGGCATGCGCTGATCCAGCAGGATTGCGTCATATGCTCTCTTATCCGCAAGCTCGATCGCAGCTTCTCCGCTCTCCGCGGTATCGATCTGTACTCCGGTCTTCTTGAGGAGATTTACAACAACCAGAATGTTCATATGGGTGTCGTCTACCAGAAGGATATGAGCGCCCGGCGCATGGAATGATTCAGTATATACATGGGAATCATCGTCAACTCTTCCCATTCTGTATTCTCCCATGGGCTGAGGATTTTCTATCTTCTGCCACAGGTCAAAAGAGAACACGGAGCCTTCTCCGTACTTACTCTGAACATTCAGTCCGCTGTCCATCAGGTCAAGAAGTCTTGTGGTTATGGACATTCCAAGTCCGGTACCTTCGATGGTACGGTTACGCACGACATCAAGCCTTTCGAAGGATTCGAAGAGCTTGCCCATGTCGGATTCCTTGATGCCTATTCCCGTATCCGCAACGGATACATGAAGAAGCACTCTGTCATCTTCTCTTTCTTTTTCCTGAATGGTGAGAGTTACGCTTCCCGCAGGAGTGTATTTAACCGCATTTGTAAGTAGATTCAGGATGATCTGATTGATACGCGCATCATCACCGTTCATCTCACAGGGAAGCCCCGGATCCACCTTGACTATGAAATCAAGATTCTTGGAATCCGCTCTCTCCTGAATG
The DNA here is from genome assembly GCA_017940415.1 of Lachnospiraceae bacterium. Taxonomy (GTDB): domain Bacteria; phylum Bacillota; class Clostridia; order Lachnospirales; family Lachnospiraceae; genus AC2028. The sequence goes on along the minus strand of JAGAYR010000009.1, from coordinate 5,806 downwards.
GAATTGACCAGGTAAGTAATGAGAGATCTCAGGCTGTATCTTACGGGAACGATCTCCATCTTGCCGTCTTCGATCTTGGAGAAGTCCAGTATCGAGTTGATGAGCTGAAGAAGGTTCCTGCCGGAATTTTTGATGTTGCCGGAATATTCCCGGATATTTGGAGAATCAGCCTCTCGCATTATCATCTCATTCATTCCCAGAATTGCGTTGATGGGCGTTCTTATCTCATGGGACATATCCGCAAGGAAGCTGCTCTTTGCTTTATTCGCGGCATCGGCGGATCTCTTTTCCAGACGGAGAACCTGAGCTTCATACTCCTGCTTCTGTCTGTTGAAACTCATCTCTTCGACTTTCTTACCGTAGGCCTGCTCATTCCTGTAACCCAGATAATAGAAAATGGAAATGAGCACAAATATGGTAAGGGATACCATGACGTTGACTGTAACCTGTGAATATGCTTCATCCAGCAGGTCGGAATTTCTGACCGCCATGACAACATACCACTGACTCATTACCTGACTGGTAAAGAAAGTATATTCCTCTCCGTTTACAATCTGGTCAAAGGTGGAATCATTCTTATCCACCACATTGTTCATGAAATCCTGTCCATAGACATCATCAGCCATGAGTCCGCGAAGTGCCATATCACGATGGGCCACTATAAAGCCGTCGGAATTGACGATCATCGCATAACCGTTACCTCCGATATCAGCCCACTCGGTTATCTCCTGAATGTGATTTGCCTTAACATCAAGTCCGACCACATTGTATAAGAGCCTGCCGTTTATGTCTTTTGATTTATGCTTAAGCATCTTACAGACGGTTATGACAACGGAATTAGTCTGTGCATCCACATAGGGTGATACGATGACTATCTCGCCTTCTCCCGCAACCGCAGTTTTATACCAGTCTCTGGTCATGGGTTTATAATCCGTGGGCGGAATCCATCCGTCTCCATCCATATATTCTCCGTTTACAACGGCATACAGACCCGTGAAGTTTTCATCAAAATTCTCGAACTGTCTCTGTGTCTGATCATAGATATAGTCGCAGATCTCATCGCTGCTGTTTCCGTTCTCCAGCATGTAATCAACCGTTTCGGCGGCAACATTCAGCGTGGACATGGCAAGAGTCAGATAATTGTCCATTTCCGTGGAGATGTTTTTAGTCTTGTCCTCTCCGGAACTGTAAACACCCGAAGCATAGGTTCTGAAGAACAGCTTGGAATTGTATATAACCGCAAAGGTCATAAGTGAGAAGGTTATCAGAAGGGTCAGGAAAAGATTCGTCTTACTTCTCTTTAATCTGACCGTTTCCTTGATCTCGGGCATATCGGGCTTGCTTGCATACTCAGCCCTGTATCTGATGGTGATAAAGAATATGACAATAAGTATCAGCACTCCCAGAAATACCGATACCAGGAAAAGCATGGTTGTGATGAGGGTGTAGGAATCCGCAGTATCAACGCCCTCCGGAAGTGCATCCTTCATTCTGAGAGCCAGGTAATAACCCCCGATACATCCTCCGAAGACTATGAAAGATACGATAACCTGGAGCACCGCCTGGAACTTGATCTCGGTAGAGGAACTGTCACTTTTCTTAACGCCGCGGGCTTCGTATTCTTTTTTCATGCCCCAAGGCATGAAGATCTGTGCAACATAAGAGATGACCGAGAAGTAGTAATAAGGATTTTTGGCGTTGCTGGGCCAGTCGAAGCATGTAGCCGTCCAGGTTACATATTCGGCAAACAGGAAAGTAAGCACCAGTCCGTTAAAATAGGGAAAGGCGCTTCCGTCTTTTTTATTGTTGTTGTGGAAAACAAGTGACTGCAGGCAGAAGACCATTATGACGGTGGAAAAAGAAACCTGCCATGCATTGTTGAACCATCCGCCGAACTGAATATATAAAAAGAACTGGACAATATTTAAGGGGACGGGAATAAAGATCAGAAAAGGCCAGAATCCTTTTGTCGCAGGATTCCTCATCTCATAGATGGCAAAAAGAAGGACAACGTAAGACGCGTTCCATCCCAGATATGCGGTAAACTGCGAAACGTTCGGCTCCACGTGAGTTACAAGAGTCGAAGTGATCCAGTAATATCCGCTCAGAAAGCTCGCAAAATAGTAGCCCGTAAGGAACAGCCATCCCTTGTTGGGCTTTTCGATATAACTGTACAAACTTGCCAGCATGCCGATAATGGCAGTAAGCAACATTAGTACATCGATTATACTATCTGCAGTCACCATAGTCTTATTACTTACCCCTGCTCATAAGATTGAAAATAGTAATAGAAAAGACTATTGTTCAACACTTTATTTCTCTACTACGCCATTGTACAATAATCGCCCTTTCCCGACAACAAAAACAGGGGAACGGACAAGTCCGTTCCCCTGTGGCGCATTATTATCCTTTGTGCTTGAATTTAGGCTTATTTGGGCTTTGTGTCCTCCAGATTTATGTCCAAAGGAGCATCAATATCTTTGCCCACATACTTGCCGTCCTTCTTGCGCTGTTTGACACATTCCGTCAGAAGGTATTCGATCTGACCGTTCAATGATCTGAAATCATCTTCGGCCCAAGCGGCAAGTTCTTTGTAAAGCTTCTCAGATAATCTGAGAGGCACCTGCTTTTTTTCTGCCATCAGTACAGGCTGCCCGAATTAACTACGGGCTGCGCGTCATGGTTACCGCACAGAACTACCAGGAGATTGGAAACCATGGCTGCCTTTCTTTCTTCGTCAAGCACAACGGTGTTCTTTTCATTAAGACGCTCGAGTGCAAGTTCAACCATTCCGACAGCGCCATCGACAATGAGTTTTCTTGCATCGACTACGGCTGAAGCCTGCTGTCTCTGAAGCATTGCAGCAGCAATCTCGGGTGCATATGCCAGATAGGTGATACGTGCATCTACGATCTCAAGACCTGCGCTCTCAACCTTGCTCTGGATCTCATCCTTGATACGGCTTGCTACAAGTTCGGTTGATCCTCTAAGGCTTCCGTCATCTGCCTCACCGTCGCCGGTGGTGTCTACGTTATCGGTTACGTCGTAAGGATAGATCTTAACAACATTACGAACTGCGGTATCGCACTGAAGGGAGAGATATTCTTTGAAGTTATCAACTTCGAACACGGCCTTTGCGGTGTCCTTTACTCTCCACATAACAGCTACAGCTACTTCAACGGGATTACCGAGAACGTCGTTAACCTTCTGCTTGCTGTTGGAAAGGGTCATTACCTTAAGAGAAATCTTCTTGCTGTACAGATCGGCGGCGGAAACTGCGGTTCCGTTTGCACTTACGGTAAGTGCCGAAGCGGTGGGCTTAACATCTCCGCTCTGTCCAAGCTTTGTTCCCGCTGCGGGGTTAAAAGCGGTGCAGAAAGGATTTACGAAGAAGAATCCGTCACCTTTGAGGGTGCCAACATACTTGCCGAAAAGGGTAAGTACAAGTGCCTCATTGGGTTTTAAAACCTTAAGTCCCAGAAGCAGTATCCATCCGAGGCACAGCCAGAGGATGGAAAGAACCGTCAGAGGCCACATTCCGCTTTCTCCGCAAATGATGGCTACGGGGATCGCCGCTATGTATAAAACTATGACGAGGAAAAGAACAAGTCCTCCGGTCTTATGCCCCGATATGAATTTTTCCTGAACATTGTTATTAGTGTTGCTCATATTTGAGTCCTCCTATATTTGATATCATTATGATATCATCCAAATATCAGATTGTCAACAAATATCGTAAGTGCCTTCAGGTGCCTGATATTCACAAACCCGCACAGTTGCTGTATAATGTCCGTATATCGTTCGTTATAAGGCGTGATATTGAATTTTGGTTCAATATTTCTTCTGGCCCGTAATGTTTAAATTCGAGGCAAACGGCGAATAGGATGTTTATAAATTTTTGTGACCCGGAGTAATAATCCTCCGTCATATAGGACAGGAAAGAAAAACTGCTCTGTATGACGGAGGATTTTTATTATGAAAAAGAGAAATATCGGAAAATATTCAAAGTCTTATATCAGCCTGTTTATCGCAGGGCTAATGATGCTCACGGCATGCGGCCGGGTAGCGGAAGTTCAGGAGCCTGAAGTAACCTATACTCAGGAAGAAATCGAAGACCGCATCAGACACGTGGGAAGACATTATGACGGCCTCGACGACGGATACGGCTTCTCTCTTTTCTCATCAGGAGGCGGATATGCAACAACCAATTCATATAACGGCGGAATGGTGATGTATGATGCTGCGGTGTGCGAAGACTGTGATGATTCGGCGGTTTCCCAGAGCACCGTCAGCATTCCCGTAACTCCCATAGATTCAGATACCCCCTGGAATATGGAAGGTTATAACAGCATAACCGAATCCGGTTTTATCAATACCGCATCCAACAGATTCTCCACCTTCGGGGCGGATGTGGATACGGCAACTTATTCCAACTTCAGACGCACCGTTTATGAGGCTTACGACGTTTATAAACACGAAGATTACGGCTACGGTTACGGCGGACTTGACCCCAATGCCCTCAGGATCGAGGAAATGATCAACTATTTTGATTACTCCTATCCCGCAGCCGAAGACGGCGAAAAATTCTCCGTAAGCCAGACCATAGTGCCCTGCCCCTGGAATGAAGATACTCTCCTGTACCGCGTAGGCGTAAGAGCCGAGGAGGTGGATATCTCCGGCGGATCCAACATCGTATTCCTGGTTGATACTTCAGGATCCATGTTCTGGAACAACGGACTTCCCCTTGCACAGGACGCACTTAAGACTCTTCAGAAAAATCTCACCGAAAATGACAGAGTTTCAATAGTAACCTATGCGGGTTCATCAACCGTAGTTGCGGAAGGTCTCAGAGGTGACCAGCACAAAGAGATCAAGGATGCAATTAATTCCCTTGAAGCAGGCGGAAGCACCAACGGTGCAGGCGGCATCATCACAGCGTACGACATCGCTCAGGAATATTTCATCGAAGGTGGCAATAACAGAGTCATCCTTTGCACCGACGGTGATTTCAATGTGGGAACTTCTTCGGAAGCGGGACTTATCCAGCTCATCGAAGAAAAGAAAGAAACCGGCGTATTCCTCTCCTGCCTCGGATTCGGAGCCGGCAACTACAAAGATGACAAGATGGAAGCTCTTGCTGATCACGGGAACGGCAACTACTTCTACATCGACTGCACCGATGAAGCGGAAAAAGCCCTCAGCAATGAGCTCTGGTCAACTCTTTATACCGTAGCCAAGGACACCAAATTCCAGGTTGAGTTCAATCCCGAGACCGTAGCTGCATACAGAATCATCGGTTACGAAAACCGTCAGATGTCTGCAGAGGATTTCTCGGATGATACCAAGGACGGCGGTGAAGTAGGATCAGGACAGACCGTTACAATCCTTTACGAGATAGTTCCCGTAGGCTCGGACTATGATGTACCCACCGTTGAATCAAGATACGGAAACGATGAAGAAACAAGCATCTCAGGCTCCGACGAGTACTGCGTACTCAACATCAGATATAAAGAGCCCGACGGTGACAAAAGTGAGCTCAGAACCTACCCTGTGACCACTTCAATGTTCACCGAAGAAATGGATTACGACACCTCATGGGCCGCAGGCGTAGCTCAGGTGGGAATGATCTACAGAGATTCGGATTTTGCGGGAGATTCGGATTACGACGATATCATCGAAAGACTCTCTCAGGATCCTTCAGTCATGACAGACGATCTGAAAGCTCAGTTCATCTACATCGTAGGAATACTTGAGGAGATGGAATAATATTATGATGACAGTGGGGACGCTTTCGTTTTGTCACCTG
>JAGAYR010000008.1 GCA_017940415.1 Lachnospiraceae bacterium | reverse complement strand
TCCTCGTAGTAGCTGCTACCGACGGTGTTATGGCTCAGACCAAGGAGCACATCCTCCTTTCCAGACAGGTTGGCGTTCCTTACATCGTAGTATTCCTTAACAAGTGCGACATGGTTGATGATCCTGAGCTTATCGAGCTCGTTGAGATGGAAGTTACCGAGCAGCTCGAAGAGTACGGATTCAAGGATTGCCCTATCATCAAGGGTTCCGCTCTTAAGGCTCTTGAAGATCCCAACGGCGAGTGGGGCGACAAGATCATGGAGCTTATGGCTACCGTTGACTCTTACATTCCCGATCCTCAGCGTGACACCGACAAGCCTTTCCTTATGCCTGTCGAGGATGTATTCACCATCACCGGACGTGGTACTGTTGCTACCGGCCGTGTAGAGCGTGGAACTCTTCACCTCAATGACGAAGTTGAAATCCTTGGAATCAAGGAAGAGAAGGGCAAGTCAGTTATCACCGGTATCGAGATGTTCCGTAAGATGCTTGACGAGGCTCAGGCAGGAGACAACATCGGAGCACTCCTTCGTGGTGTTGACAGAAAAGACATCGAGCGTGGACAGGTTGTTGCTAAGCCCGGAACCGTTACTTGCCACAAGAAGTTTACCGCACAGGTTTACGTTCTTACCAAGGACGAGGGTGGACGTCACACTCCTTTCTTCAACAACTACAGACCTCAGTTCTATTTCAGAACAACTGACGTTACCGGCGTTATCTCTCTTCCCGAAGGAACCGAGATGTGCATGCCCGGAGACAACGTTGAGATGACCATCGAGCTCATCCACCCCATCGCTATGGAGCAGGGACTTACCTTCGCTATCAGAGAAGGTGGACGTACCGTTGGATCAGGAAGAGTTGCATCTGTCATCGAGTAATTCGAAGACACAGCTTTTCACAGATTGCATAAATACAATATGCCGGGGATTTACTTCTCCGGCATATTATTATGAAAAGGGAGATTTATTATGAAAAAATTAGTCGCAGCAGTTCTTACTTCCATGATGGTTCTTTCACTTGCTGGATGCGGCAAGACCGGTATCGCAGGTGCAGCAACCGATTGGGTCAGCGAAGAGAATCAGGTAGAAGCTACCAAGCTTGATGACGGATCTTACTACTATGAGGGAAGAATTGGTTCTACCATGAAGACCGCATGGTTTGATTACAGCATTGATTCTGCTTACTACACCACCGATGAGATCGGCGGATACGCAGCTTCCGAAGGAAACGAGCTCGTTGTTGTAGAGCTTACTCTCAAGAACACTTTCGAAGAGTCAGTTCCCATGTACTATGGTGATTTCGAGCTTGAGTGGGGCAATGGTGATGATGAGTATACTTACCCTATTACTGACGAGATCATGGATGATCAGTACCCTGATGAGTATGATCTCAAGGTTAACGAGACCAGAACCGGATATCTCGTATTCGAAGCTCCCGAAGGAACTGAGGATTTCAGCATCGGATTCGTAGAGTATTATGAGAACGATACCGAAGGAAACGGATTCTGGGTTTACTTCACTGCTGACGAGAAATAATATATAGACTTTCCTGAGAGGATCGCACTACGCGGTCCTCTTTTTTTATTGGACTCCTTTACAAAATATCTGACAGGTGGTACGATAAAGAAAACGTTTTCAGAAATCGTTTTTCGTATTAGCAAAGGAGGCGTTCAGGGTGGTTACTATCAGAGATGTTGCCAAAAGAGCGGGGGTAGCCGTCTCCACTGTATCCAAGGTCATCAACAATTATCCGAGTGTGTCTGAGGATACCATAGCAAGGGTAAATGAAGCTATCGAAGAGCTTCACTTTATCCCTAATTCTGTTGCGGCTTCCCTTTCATCCAAACAATCAGGCAGAGTATGTGTACTTACCGATCCCGACGGACAGACGCTTGCGTCCTCGGAAATCATGATGCAGTACATAATGGGGGCTGTAAAAGCAGGCAATGAAGCAAGACTCGATGTCGTGCCCTTATTCTTTTCCATGTTTGCGGGAATGAAAGCGGCAGAGATCGAGCACAGACTGGAAGCTCAGAATATCAGAAGTATCATCGTATGCGGTCTTGACCGTGATATGAAGGAACTTACCGAAGTCATCGAGAGCGAGAAGTTCAAAGTAGTCGTAGTGGACATGCCTCTTCAGAGCGATAACATATCAAATATCGGTGTTGATCATGCACAGGCACAGAAGGATATCCTGCGCAAGACCATAACCGAAAACACCGGCCCCAGCGACAGCGTCCTCTACATTTCCGGAAGAACCAACAGCTATGTAACGGAAGAGAGAGTACGCGGTGCCAGGGAACTTTCCGAAGAACTCGGTTTTGATCTCACCGTAAAGAACGGCGCTTTCAGCGAAAAGAATGCGCGCGAGCTTACCATGAAATACGGAAGAGATAAGGATATCATCGCATGCGGATCGGACCTTATGGCGATAGGTGCCATGAAGGCTCTTACCGATATGAATGTATTTCATCCTGTATGCGGATTTGACGGAATTACTCTTATGGGCTATGCCGGCAAGAACATGGTAACCGTAAAACAGGATTTCAAAGAGATCGGCGAAGAAGCACTCAGAGAGTGCTGCAGACTTATGAGCGGAGAAAAGGGCAGATCCATCAGAATGCCTTATTCACTCATGCAGGTCAGATACGAAGACGTATTAGTGTAACCGGTTAAGATGTGGCGCGCAGCCGTCAGTGATTATGGGAAGGAGACTGCAAAGGGAAATGGAGAGTAATCGTAATCTTGGCAGAGATGTAATTATTATGAACCTTGAAGAACAGCTTGGACAGGTCACCGAAAAAGAGTACGGAAAGAAGATAGCAGACTGCACCGATAAAGAACTTTATTATTCCATCCTTACATTGGTTAAGACATTGATGGATGTATCTATGCCTATATCAGGTGAGAAGAAGGTATATTACATTTCGATGGAATTCCTCATCGGAAAACTTCTTTCAAACAACCTGATCAACCTTGGAATCTACGGAAAACTTTCCGAGATCCTGGAGAAGAACGGAAAGAAACTTTCATCCATCGAAGAGATTGAGCCCGAACCTTCACTGGGTAACGGCGGACTCGGAAGACTTGCCGCTTGTTTCCTTGATTCCATCGCAACCCTCGGACTTCCCGGAGACGGAATCGGGCTTAATTATCACTTCGGACTTTTCAAACAGGTCTTTGAAAAGAATGCGCAGACCGCAGAGAAGAACGATTGGATCGAAGAGCAGAGCTGGCTCAGAAAGACCAAGACATCTTTCAAAGTTAAGTATGCTGATTTTGAAGTCGTATCCAAAATGTATGACATTGATGTCATCGGATATGAGAACGGTGTAAACAAGCTTCATCTTTTTGATGCTGATACCGTTGATGAATCCATCGTTAAAAAGGGAATCGACTTTGATAAGAAGGCGGTCAAGAAGAACCTCACTCTTTTCCTGTATCCCGATGATTCCGATAAAGACGGAAATCTCCTGAGAATCTATCAGGAATATTTCATGTGCGCAAATGCAGCAAGACTCATCATGAAAGATATGGCTGACAAGCATTTCGATCTTCATGAGCTTTCCAAGCATGCTGCAATACAGATCAATGATACCCATCCCACTCTCGTAATCCCCGAGTTTATCAGACTTCTCGTGGAAGAAGAGCATTTCTCGATGGACGAGGCTATCAAGGAAGTAACCGCAACCTGCGCATATACCAATCACACCATCCTCGCGGAGGCGCTTGAGAAGTGGCCTCTGGATTACCTGAAGCAGGTAGTTCCTCACCTTATCCCTTACATCAAGGAGCTTGATAAGAGAGTAAAGGCTAAGTTCAAGGATCCCAAGGTTGCCATCATCGATAAAGATGACAAGGTACACATGGCTCACATCGACATCCACTACGGACATTCCATCAACGGTGTTGCTGCCATCCATACAGAGATCCTTAAAAATACCGAGCTCAATCATTTCTATAAGATCTATCCCGAGAAGTTCAACAACAAGACCAACGGTATCACCTTCAGAAGATGGCTCATCTCCTGTAACAAAGAGCTGGCACAGTTCCTGTCGGAAACCATCGGTGACGGATTTACCAGAAATGCCGAGGATCTTGAGAAACTTCTTGAGTTCAAAGATAACGACAAAGTACTTGATACCATCGATAAGATCAAGAAGCTTAAGAAGCAGCAGCTTGCTGACTACGTAAAGGAAAAAGAAGGAGTTGAGCTTGACGTAAACTCTATCTTCGACATTCAGTCCAAGAGACTTCACGAGTACAAGCGTCAGCAGATGAACGCTCTTTACATCATCCATAAGTACCTGGAGATCAAAGCCGGCAAGAAGCCCGCAAGACCCATCACATTTATGTTCGGTGCAAAGGCAGCTCCCGCATACGTTATCGCACAGGATATCATCCATCTTATCCTCTGCCTGCAGGAACTCATCAATAACGATCCCGAGGTCAGCCCTTACATCAAAGTTCTCATGGTAGAAAACTACAATGTTTCCTATGCAGAGAAGATGATTCCCGCCTGCGATATTTCCGAGCAGATCTCACTTGCTTCCAAGGAAGCATCAGGAACCGGCAACATGAAGTTCATGCTTAACGGTGCGGTAACCCTCGGAACCGCCGACGGAGCAAACGTTGAGATAGCAGAGCTTGTGGGAAAAGAAAACATCTTTGAATTCGGCCTTAAATCGGATCAGGTCATCGCTCATTACGAGAAGGCTGATTATGTATCCAAAGATTATTACAAGAAGAGCAAGACCATAAAAGAGGCCGTAGACTTCATAACAAGTCCCAAGCTTCTTAAGATTGGCGATAAGGAGAGACTTGAGAGACTTTCCAAAGAGCTTCTTAACAAAGACTGGTTCATGACCCTGATCGATCTTGAGGACTATATCAAGGTCAAGGATGAGGCATTTGCCGCATATGAAGACAGGAGAAGATGGGTAAGAATGTGTCTCGTCAACATTGCCAAGGCCGGATTCTTCTCTTCCGACAGAACCATCAAGCAGTACAACGATGATATCTGGCATCTGACCTGATGGCAGAAACCCAGCAATAATGGGCGTTATAAAGGTTGAATGTGTTATTTTAATCAAGAGACCACAACATATTGGGGTTAACATAATTATAAAAGACACGGCGCGAGCCGTGTCTTTTATTGCATTCTTTACAAAGAATCCAGTATTTTCAAGGGTTTGCGGGCTCTATTGAACAATTTTCACAAAAATTTAATTAATCATTCTTAAATTATTATTGTCCACAATATCTTGACGAAATGGAAAATCAGGGAATACAATATGTAGTGCACGGCCACAGGAATTTATACCATATATTTGGTATATTTCGGCCTAAAAATATAAAAAAACGTTCAAATCAGGGGAGTTTACATGAAAATCATTAAGAGAAGCGGAACAGAGGTGCCTTTTGACATAGAGAAAATCGCCGCCGCAGTCAGAAAGGCAAATGAAAGCGTAATCGAGACTGAGAGAATGACCGACAAGCAGATGGAGGTCATTTCAGATAATATGCTTACCCAGTGTTCCAGGATTCCCAGATCTCTTTCCGTCGAGGAAATCCAGGATATGGTAGAGAACGAGATCATGAATCAGAGGGCTTTTGCGGTAGCCCGCTCTTATATTACATACAGATACAAGAGACAGCTCGTACGTAAGTCCAATTCTACCGACGAGCAGATCCTGTCCCTCATCGAGTGCAACAACGAAGAGGTTAAGCAGGAGAATTCCAATAAGAATCCCACCGTCAACAGCGTTCAGCGTGACTATATGGCAGGTGAGGTAAGTAAGGATATCACCAAGAGATTTCTTCTTGATGAAGATATTGTAGCAGCTCACGAAGCAGGCCTCATTCATTTCCACGATGCGGATTATTTTGCGCAGCACATGCACAACTGCTGTCTCGTAAACCTTCAGGACATGCTCCAGAACGGTACCGTCATCAGCGAGACCATGATCGAGAAGCCTCATTCTTTCTCCACCGCTTGTAATGTAGCTACTCAGGCAATCGCTCAGATCGCATCATCACAGTACGGCGGACAGAGCATTTCTCTTTCTCACCTGGCTCCTTTCGTACAGATCAGCCGTGAGAAATTCAGAGCAACCGTAAAGCAGGAAATGGAAGATGCCGGAATCAACGTAACCGAGGAAGAGATCAATAAGGTTGCGGAGATGAGAGTTCTTGACGAGATCAAGGCAGGTGTACAGACCATCCAGTATCAGGTCATCACCCTTATGACCACAAACGGTCAGGCTCCTTTCATTACCGTATTTATGTATCTTGACGAAGTTCCCGAAGGACAGACCAGGGATGACCTTGCGATTGTTATTGAGGAAATGCTCAAGCAGCGTATCAAGGGCGTTAAGAACGAGAAGGGTGTTTACATCACTCCCGCATTCCCTAAGCTTATCTATGTTCTTGATGAAGACAACATTACCAAGGGCAGCAAATATTATTACCTGACCGAGCTTGCCGCAAGATGTACCGTAAAGCGCATGGTTCCCGATTATATCTCTGCAAAGGTTATGAAGGAACTCAAGGGCGGCAACGTATATACCTGCATGGGTTGCAGAAGCTTCCTTACCTACGAGCCCGGTGTTCAGAATGTTGACGGAAGTCCTAAGTTCTACGGAAGATTCAATCAGGGTGTTGTAACTCTTAACCTTGTTGATATCGCTTGCTCATCAGGCGGAGACATGGACAAGTTCTGGAACATCTTCGAAGAGAGACTGGAGCTTTGCCACAGAGCACTTATGGCAAGACATAACAGACTCAAGGGGACTCTTTCCGATGTTGCTCCCATCCTCTGGCAGTACGGCGCACTTGCAAGACTGCAGAAGGGTGAGAAGATAGACAAACTTCTTTACGACGGATATTCAACAATTTCCCTCGGATATGCGGGACTTTGCGAGTGTACCAGATATATGACAGGCAAGTCACATACCGATCCCACCGCAACTCCTTTCGCACTCGAGGTAATGCAGAAATTAAACGATGCATGTAAGAAGTGGAGAGGCGAATCAAATATCGCATTCTCACTTTACGGAACTCCTCTCGAGTCCACCACCTACAAGTTCTCGAAATGTCTCCAGAAGCGTTTCGGAATCATTCCCGGTGTTACCGATAAGAGCTACATCACCAACTCCTATCACGTACATGTTACCGAGAAGATTGATGCATTCGAGAAGCTTAAGTTCGAATCACAGTTCCAGGCACTTTCACCCGGCGGAGCTATCAGCTACGTTGAGGTGCCCAACCTTCAGGACAACATCGATGCGGTTATTTCCGTAATGCAGTACATCTACGAGAACATCATGTACGCAGAGCTTAATACCAAGAGCGATTACTGCCAGGTATGCGGATATAACGGTGAGATCAAGATCGTTAACGATAAAGACGGAAAGCTCATCTGGGAATGCCCCAACTGCGGAAACCGCGATCAGAACAAGATGAACGTAGCACGCAGAACCTGCGGATACATCGGAACACAGTTCTGGAATCAGGGCAGAACTCAGGAGATCAAAGAAAGAGTTCTTCATCTGTAATTATCGAAGTCTTCGATAAGATAATATCCCTTATAAATTTTCAGGCGGATCTTCGTAAGGAGATCCGCTTTTTATTTTGCTATGAATTGACAGTATAAAAACCCTTGTCTACAATAAGGGGGATTTCAGATTCGCAAACCGGAAGAGGTGCACAGTGGTAATACAGAAGATTCGAAACAGCCTGTTACTTCAGCTTACCTGTATTGTGCTTGCAGTTCTTGCCGTTCTTACAGCAACACTCTATACATCTTATGTATATGTCAAAGATACAACCCTTAACTATGCAAAGACTCTTGCAGACAGCCTTCTTCGTCAGGCTGATGATGCACTGAGTTTTTATGAAGAAAATCTCAGATATAATGCAGAATCACTTTGCCGTTTCATGATTACTGATGAAGCTGATATGGTTGAAAGCGATGCGGGAGAAGCAAGGATTTCCTCCTACTATACGCAGATCGCACAGGGCAACAAAGAGATAGTCTCCGCAATCATTTACGATAACGATATGAACGTACTCATATCACTGGGCAAGCCACTTGAACTTACGGAGAAGAATCTCTATCTGAGAAAAGAAGCCGACATGAATGCCGACTGGTATTATCAGGGAGACAGAAATTATTACTATGGCTTTTATTATCCTATATACAGCGGAAGCGGAACAAATGTAACTCAGCTGGGAATGTGCGTGCTTATACTTGAACCTTGGAGCATAGAAGGAACTCTGCATAATATCATGAATGAAAATAATGCGGCGATACTTCTCAGCGATTCCAACAAACTGGATCTGTCATATCATTCATTTGGCAAAGTTCCCGCAGATCTGACCATGAGTGATCTTAAGACGGATGATGATTATATATACCGTGAGGGTAACTGGCAAAACGGAATAAGGATAGCTGTTGCGGTGTCGGTTTCCGGTAATGCATCCGGAAGCAGTACTATACGAAGTATGATCACCATGGCGGCAGTGCTGACTTCGTTCTTCCTGGCGATCATCATATTCTTCTCATATTTCCATATGGCAAAACCCATACATGAAATAGACAGATTTATTGATGAATCCATAGATAATCCGGACAGAAGACTTAAGCTTAAAAGAACCGATGAAATCGGAACCGTGGCGGAAAGCCTCAATCATATGCTTGATGAAAACCAGCGAATGATCGAGGAGATAAAAGAAGGAAAGATCCGTCTGTATGAGACAAAGCTTACTCAGCAGAAGATGGAGATACTTGCATACCGCAATCAGATCAATCCTCACTTTCTCTACAACACCTTTTCGTGCATGAGAGATATGGCACTGATAAACGATCAGGACAACATCGCCGAGATGGCCATGGCACTGTCCGACATCTTCAGATATGCGGTTAAAGCAAGTAATATAGTTACAGTAAGAGATGAAGTATCCTATATCGAGAAATATGCCAGGATCATAGAGTTCAGATTCATGGGGAAGATCACCATAGAGACAAGCGTGGAAAGCTCGGTTCTCGATAAACCGCTTATAAGATTTTTCCTGCAGCCGCTTGTTGAAAACTCCGTATTCCACGGACTTGAAAGTAAGATGGATAACGGATTGGTTGATGTCAGGATCGAGGGCAGAGGTGACAAACTTGCCATCACCATCACAGATGACGGATGCGGAATGGATGAAGAAGCTCTGAATAATCTTAAAGAGCTGATAAATGCGCCGCATGAAAAAGGCGGAATAGGTCTTCCGAATATCATACAGAGACTGCGATTATTCTACGGGGATGAATATACTTTTGAAGTAAGCAGTATTGTGGGAAAAGGTACCACCATCAATATAGAGGTGCCGGATCATATAAGAGAATCATAGTTTTACGGGGTGTAGGGGTATGTTAAGTGTATATATAGCAGACGATGAAGTGTGGATCACATTAGGTCTGAAAAAACTTCTGGAAAAAACGGGTATCGACACGGAGGTTATAGGTACCGCAAATAACGGTCTTGTTGCAAAAGAAGAAATTGCTTCTTTCAAGCCCGATGTTATCTTCACTGATATAAGAATGCCCGGGCTTTCCGGACTTGATCTTCTTCAGACAATTCCTGAGATATCCCCCGAATCAAAGGTTGTTATCATAACAGGCTTTGCCGAGTTTTCATATGCCAAGGAAGCCGTGCAGCATCACGCTTTCGATTATCTGTTAAAGCCCATCAAAGAAGAAGATCTTACGAGAGTGCTGACTGCAATCCTCAAAGAGCGCGGAGAAACCGAGGAAGAAGTAAAGCATTCTCCCACATATGACAAAACAATAGACAATGTTGTATCCGATATCCGCGAGCATTACATGGAGGATATCTCACTCACATCCCTTGCGGCAAAATACAACATCAGCATGGCGAGATTAAGCGAGATGATCAAAGAGCATCTGCAGCTTAATTTCTCGGATTACATTGCATCACTCCGCATTCAGAGAGCAAAGGAACTGCTCAGGGATGAAAGCCTTTCGATACAGGAAATAGCGGAGATAGTAGGATACAATGATTACTTTTACTTCACGAAAGTTTTCAAGAAGGTAGAAGGAATATCACCCAGCAAGTACAGAAAAGAGATATGAGTGAAAATATTACCAAAACGGCGAAATATTTACATGTATCTTTTGTGCATAAGGCTATACCATGAAGACACCGGGAGTACTCAAAACAAAATGTGTAGGTTTTCATAGATTTTAGGAGGTATGGCGTTTATGAAAAAGAGACTGGTAAGTATCGCTCTCAGCTTGCTTATGCTTGGATCGACACTTGCAGGTTGCGGAAATGCAGCAACGGGAAATACATCATCCGCACCCGCTTCAAATACGCAGACAACAGCTAATTCATCATCTGATACTATCAAGATCGGTGTATCCATATGGAGTTCCACAGACGTTCTCGGTTCACAGTGCAAACTGATACTTGACGAAGCTGCAGAGGCACTCGGAGTTGAGGTTATGTACGTTGACCAGGGACACGTTTCCGAGAAGGTTACTGCATCCGTTGAGCAGCTCTGTGCGGCAGGATGCCAGGGAATCATCATTTGTAATTCATCCGATACGGAGATGGCTTCAGCAATCAAGACCTGTAATGACAATCAGGTTTATCTTGCTCAGTTCTTCCGTATCATCTCTCAGGAAAACAGCGCAGACATTTATCAGGCGGCACTTGATTCCGCATATTACGTAGGTGCTGTTCATGAGAACGAGCCTGAGAACGGCGAGAAGCTTGTTCAGATCCTCCTTGAAAGAGGCGACAGAAACATCGGTCTCATCGGATGGGAGCAGGGCGATGCTACCTGGCTCGGAAGATGGGAAGGATACAAGGCAGGCGTTGAAAAATGGAATGCAGCTCATCCTGATGATCAGGCAGTTCTTTCCGAGCCTCAGTATGCAGGAACTTCTTCGGAAGGCGGTTCCAAGGCAGCTGAAGCGCTCATGAGCGCAAATCCCGATCTCGATGCACTTATCCCTGCAGGCGGCGGCGGAGATCCTCTCCAGGGCGCTATCGCAGCAGTTGAAAGAGCAGGAAAGACCGATCAGATTGACATCGTTTCTACCGACTTCCTCCCTGACCTTGGCGAAAGACTTGCCAACGGATCAATGGCAGGAGAATCCGGCGGACATTACTGCGATCCTCTCTTCGCATTCATGGCAGTTTACAATGCAATCAAGGGCAACTACAAAGACTTCGGCGGAAAGTTCGAAGACATCAAGTTCCCTTATCTCTATGTTGCATCACCCGAAGACTATAAGGATTATGAGAAGTACTTCGTAGATCAGCTTCCTTATACTTCCGAAGAACTCGTTCAGATGTCAAACCTTGACATGGAAGGACTTAAAGCTGCAGCAGCGGCCTTGTCAATAGAAGACGCGGCGGCCCGATCCGGCAGTTAATAACGTTCATTCAGAGCCGGTATCGAGGTACGGTACCGGCTCTTATTATCTGAAAATATACGAGGTTTATCGGTATGTCTAAAACAAAAGAAAGTACGGGGAAAAAACTTTCCGGTCAGGTGAAGGGGTATATACTTCTGATCCTTCTGGTACTCATATCATGGGGAATATTTAAAGTCATAACTCCGGATAATTTCGGATCTCCCAAAAATCTTCTCAGTTATTTCGAGGCATCACTTCTTGCAGCCGTAGGTGCCGTCGGATTTTATTTCGTAATGGTAATGGGCATGTTCGACTTTTCGATCGGCGCCAATATCATGCTCTCCGCTATTGTAGGCTGCGTATTTGCGAACCGTTTCGGTTTGGGATATTTCGGACTTGTTGCAGGTGCCATAGCTACAGGCGCACTTGTCGGTCTGATAAACGGAACATTCTATGTTAAACTCCGGATTCCTTCAATGATCGTAACAACGGGTCTTGCTCTTATATACGAATCCGTTGCCAACTTTATAGCAGGAGGCGTTGAGCAGACTCTTCCTTCAGGCTTAAGAGCATTCGGACAGATGCCCGGAAATCTGATACTTGCGATTCTTGCATTTGCCCTCGCATATCTGATCCTTAATTACACCAAGATCGGAACATATACATACGCCATAGGAAGTAACGAATTCGTTGCAAAGAATATGGGTATCAATGTAAATCTGTACAAGGTTCTTGCATTTATCATCAGCGGTGCATTCTTAGGCATCATGGCGGTTCTTACCATCAGCTATGGATCATCCATGGTTGCGGTAACCGGCATGGCTTCAATGAGCAGAAACTTTGTCCCCACCATGGGATGTTTCTTCGGTCTTGCTTTTAAGAAATACGGAATGCCCATCCCGGCTATCATCATCGGAGAATTTGTCATCAACATCATCTTCTTCGGTTTCATAGCTCTGGGTGCACCTACCGCAGTACAGGACGTCATCACGGGACTTGCTCTTCTTATAATCGTTACGATGACAACAAATGTTGCCAAGGGCGAGATAGTTAAATAGGGAGGAGAAATGTGATGAGTGATATACGTTTGGAAGTTAAGAAGGTCAGTAAGAGCTTCGGTATCACAAAAGCTCTTGATGAGGTTTCTTTTAATATTAACAAAGGCGAGATACATGCACTCATTGGTGAGAACGGATCGGGAAAGTCCACGCTTACCAATTCATTGGCCGGAATCTATCATAAAGACCACGGCAAATTTATCCTTGACGGAAAAGAGATTGATCCCGCCAATCAGGTTGAAGCAAACAATGAAGGAATTTCCATCATAGTGCAGGAACTCGGAACACTTGACGGACTTACCGTTGCAGAGAATATTTTCCTGGGACATGAAAATGCGTTTGTCAAAATGGGAATCAAAAACACCAAGGCGATGAACCGTAAGGCAAATGAGCTGTTAAAAAAATACGGATTCGACCGTATCAAAGCATCTGATATGATCGATGATTATAACTTCGAGGACAGAAAGCTTGTTGAGATAGTAAAGGCAACATACTTCGCCCCCAAGATAGTCGTCATAGATGAGACCACGACAGCTCTTTCGAGAGAAGGCCGTGATGAACTCTATAAGCATATGAAGAGAATAAGAGAAGAGGGAAATACAGTTATATTTATTTCCCACGACCTTCCCGAAGTTCTTACCATGTCAGATACCATCACCGTTTTAAGAGACGGAATATATATCGATACAGTTAAGAGCAGCGAGATCGATGAGGATGGTCTTAAAAAGCTCATGGTAGGTCGTGAAGTTACCGGAGCATATTACAGGGCAGATTACGATGAAGAAGTTTCAAGCGAAGTCGTAATGAGAGTAGAAGAAGTCAACGTACCGGGATTGATCTCGAACATCAGCTTTGAACTTCACAAGGGTGAGATTCTGGGATTCGGAGGACTTTCCGAATCCGGAATGCATGAGATCGGAAAAGCATGCTTCGGGGCTTCTTTTGACAGAACCGGAAGGGTCGTTCTCTCTGACGGAACTCAGATCAATGATATACCCACCGCAATCTCACACAGCATTGCTTATACGTCCAAGGACAGGGATAACGAGTCACTGGTGATGAATCAGAGCATCAGGGATAATATCTGCCTTCCTTCACTGGATAAACTGTCAAATAAAGCTCATATGCTCAGCGACAGAAAGCTCAGAAACTTTGCCAATGAATATGCCAAGAAGATGTCTACCAAGATGCAGGGTGTGGACCAGTTTGTATCGAATCTGTCCGGAGGAAACAAGCAGAAGGTGGTTCTGGCACGCTGGATCGGTAAGGACTCAGACATACTTCTTCTCGACAGCCCCACAAGAGGAATCGATATAAAAGTAAAACAGGATATCTATCAGCTGATGGATAAGATGCGTAAATCCGGAAAGTCGATCATCATGATCTCCGAAGAGCTTGCTGAACTTATAGGAATGTGCGACAGGATCATCGTCATGAAAGACGGATCCATAAACGGCGAGCTGAAACGTAGCGAAAGCCTGGATGAGAACAGTCTCATCGCCAAGATGGTTTAAGGAGGGATGATCATGAACGATTTAAAGACAGGAGCATTTAATAAACAATTCGTCTATAATCTGATCCGTTCGTCGCTCCCGATAATCGGACTTATTACAGTGTGCATCGTATTTAATATCCTGACACACGGAAGTATGTGGAACAGCCGCAAGCTGATCCTCAATCAGATCTACGTTGTTATGATCTCCGCAACGGGAGTGTTCTTTATCATGACCATGGGAGGACTGGACTTTTCACAGGGATCCATCATGGGAATTGCGTCCATCGTCGTATGCATGCTATCCGGAAAGAACATGATCCTCGCAATACTCGGCGGAATACTTGCAGGTGCGGTGATAGGTGCATTTAACGCATTCTTCTATGTTAAAAGAAAGATCAAGTCATTCATAGTTACCATATGTACCATGTTCCTGTTCCGTGGTGTGATCAAATACATGGCATCGAATTCTCCGGTAGCTGCAAACATGAAGGTATATGATTATGACACTACTGCCATAAAACTTGGAATTACCGCTTCCGTACTTATCATAAGCTTTATAGTATTTAGATTCACCGGCTTCGGCATCAAGCTTAAAGCCATCGGTGCCGGTGAGAAAGCGACCAAATTTGCAGGTGTAAGAACCGACAGAGTTAAGTTCCTTATCTATGTTCTGTCAGGTGCAATAACCGGACTTGCTGCATTCGTAAACATTGTCAAAAACGGATCTGCAACCGCCAATGTCGGAAGCCAGCTTGAGACACAGATACTCATAGCACTGGTTCTCGGCGGCATGCCTATTTCGGGAGGTGCAAAGGTTCGCTTTGAAAATGTCATCGTCGGTTCGCTTCTGTACGTTGTTCTTACAAACGGACTTATCATGATGGGACTTTCGACTCAGATGATGCAGCTGATACAGGGAATAATCTTCCTGATCTTCGTTGCAATATTCGCAGACAGAGAGAGTTTATCAGTAATTAAGTGATTTTCTAATTCATGATTTCCTCCAAAATGACAGTGGGGACGCCTCTGTTTTGTCATCTTTGATGACAAAAACGAAGCGTCCCCGTTGTCACTTAGGCTTATCTATCGTATAGTGGAAAAGAAGTTTTTTATTCTTAGGAGGTTGTAAAATGCCCGTTAAGAAATCAAATAAGTATGTTGTTTATCTGATCATTCTTCTCGCTGTTCAGGCACTGCTCATTTTTCTGAATCTTGCTTTTGCATTTTGGGGAGAATACTCCCACGGATTACCCTCCAATATATGGGCAATAATTTGGAATAAAGGTTTTGTGCTTCTGTGGATGCTTATATCTAACCTGACCTGTCTTATCTCCGGAATAATCGGTCTGGTAACTCAGAAGGGAAACAAGGCTAAGTGCATATTGTCCATAGTTTCCATTGTGATGTTTATGATCGGTGCCTTTACCGTGGTGCTGGCTATAGGTTCTAAGTTCTGATTTAGAGTAATTACGTAGGTGAATCGATGGTCCAAAGAATCAAAGGAAACAATTACTTCAGTATTATGATGGTTATTTGCATGATGATAATTGCTTGGGGATTATCTTCATGTCAAACCAAAGCCGGTTTGGAAAAGAAAATATGCGAGAATTTGCTGGAACAATACGGGATGGAGTTTGCTTGTGAATCTGTTGGCGTAGATGGAGGAGGAGCATTTTTTGTCTGTTATCCTACAGACGATTCTACATTGCATTTTGATGGATTTGCTGACTCAAAGACAGGATATATAAGCTATGATACATTCCCAGGAGCAATAATCGCCAGAGAAAACTCCGGGTTAATGACAGAGTTGCTGTCTGAAGAGCTTGGCGATATATATGTCTATGCGGCACCGAAACACGAAAATACTGAATTGAGCGAAGAATTGATATCCGGTGGCAACTATACAGTATCGGATTTGAATATGATCTGTGGGTATCCAAATTTATTTTTTTATATTTTCATAAATACATCGTCAAACTCATTTATAGATGATCCGGGTAATGATTATGATGTGGTTAATCGATCTGTTGAAGAAATTGTAAATTTGTATAAAGAGGAATATGACTGGGAAATCTGCGTGGATATGCATATTTATTATGTTGATGCAGAAGAGATGGATTATGCAAAACATTTTTTTATGACACATACTAATACCGATCATTCTTTTGCAGAGAAAATTTCCTCTGTTAACAGGATTACACTGCAAATGGGGCCGGATGACTATGGTTTATATTACAAATCTTTGAGGTTAAGCAGAGATGAATATATAGAAGAAAAAGAAAAACTGGATGAAGCCTGAGCGATGACATATTAATGTGAAATGTACATAGAGTTAACATGAGAAGTAAAAAAATAAAATCCGGAATAAAAATCTTTATTGCTGTTGTTATCGTACTAATACTTGTACCAATGGCTTATGCAATGTGTCATTTTAAAGAGTTCAGAAGAGAATATTATAAAATGACGATAGCTCACAATTTAAAAACCAAGTATGGAGAGGAGTTCAAGTGCATATCTGTATCCGTAGATGGAGGCGCAATTGAATATGTGAGCTTTCCTCAGAGAGATCAGTCATTGCTCTTTGATGGGCTGGTTGGCAGCTATGATACATATCCGGGAGCCATTATTTCAAAAGATGATTCCCTGATCTTAGAAGAATACATGAGTTCTGAACTGGGAGATGTATTTGTATATTGCATGCCTGATATACAGAGTGACAGTGAAACGACACATATGATAAACGTCGGAAGAAATACTCCGGACGAACTTCGTTCAGTCAGCTATTTTCCAAGGAGATTTTTTTATGTAATTCTTAATGTATCATCTGCTCAAAACAGAACATCTGAAGATGAATACGATATGATATTGAGATCAACAAACGAATTCATAGAGTTTTATAAACAAAATTATGATTTGGATATTATTGCGGATTTGAGAATAATCTTCGTGAACTCGGAAGAATACGAGTTTGTTAAGACATATTTTCAAACACATGTTGGTACAGATTATGAATTTAACAGGGAAATAATGTCATTGCCAATAGTAATGGAGATAGGTGATCCCAATCCCTTTTCTTCTGAAAGCCGGATGATTACTAAAGAAGAATATGTAGCTCAGAGAAGAGATATTTTGGAGCGGTATGGACAATGAAGAAAGAGGCTGTCGTATGACAGCCTCATTTTTCTATAGTTTAAGTATCATTGTTGCGATTCTGAAATATGCCAGAAGTGATAGAGCATCGACGATTGTTGTGATGAATGGACTTGCCATGACCGCGGGGTCAAATCCAAGCCTTTTAGCTCCGACGGGAAGCATACATCCTATCAGCATTGCCATCAGAACTGCAGCGATAAGTGTAAGGCAGATGGTTAGAGCAACAGGAATCGCCAGTCTGTCGAATACAAGCAGCTTTACGAAGTTTGCGGCCGCAAGGGTCAGTCCGCAGAAGACTGCAACCCGTACTTCTTTCCAGATAACTCCGGGTACATCCGAGTATTCTATCTCACCGAGGGAGAGTCCGCGGATGACGGTAACTGATGCCTGTCCGCCGGCATTTCCTCCGGTATCCATGAGCATTGGTATATAAGCTACCAGAACCGCACATACGCTGAGCGCATCTTCAAATGATTTGATGATTGCTCCGGTGAATGTAGCACTTACCATGAGGAGAAGGAGCCAGGGAATTCTCTTTTTATATGTTTCGAATACGCTCGTCTTCATGTAGGTCTTGTCGGACGGGAGAATAGCTGCCATCTTTTCCATGTCCTCGGTTGCCTCTTCTTCCATGATGTCCACGATATCGTCGACGGTGATAATTCCGACAAGACGATTCTCGTTATCGACTACCGGCATTGTGGTGAAGTCGTATTTTTTGAACTGTGAAGCAACCTCTTCCTGGTCCATCAGAGTGTTGAGGGCAATGACATTTTCATGCATTATGTCCCCGATTATCTCATCATCCTTGGACAAAAGGAGGTATCTTAATGCAACGGTTCCTATCAGGTGTCTTCCACTGTCGAGGACATAGCAGACATTAATGGTTTCGGAATCTACACCGACTCTGCGGATTCTGTCTATTGCTTCTTTGACGGTAGAGCTTTCCTTGAGGTCAACATACTCCACGGTCATGATGCTTCCGGCGCTGTCTTCGGGATAGCGGAGGAGCTGATTGATCTCACGTCTGGTGTCGGGACTTGCCTTAGCCAGGATCCTTGTTACGATATTGGCAGGCATTTCTTCCATCAGGTCTGCAGCATCGTCGGCCATCAGGTTATCGATGATCCCCGCAGCTTCCTTATCGGACATTACACTTATAATCTTCTGCTGGAGATCTACATCAAGGTATGAGAAAACATCCGCAGCCTGATCCTTGGTCAGAATACGGAAAAGTTTAGGCATGTGTTCTTCGTCCAGCTCTTCGATCCATGCGGCGATATCCGCATCGTTATGCTCGGACAAAATCTCACGGAGCTTCGCGTACTCTTTTCCTTCAAGGAGAGTAAGAAGCTCGTCAAATACATTCTTTTCTTCCATTTTGCATCACCCTTTGAGACGGCAAAGCCCGCCCCCACTTAAGGGAATGCTCTGTTAAAGGGAATTCCGGGTGGTGAGGCGTAAACTAGCCGTGATCATATAATGTGTACTTCGGGGAACAGAATCAGTACTTCGACTGTCACCTGTCATATGATCACCACCCTTCCGATAGATTTAAAACCGATTGGTTTTCGCCCTAATTCTATTTTCCGAGGGAGGGAAAGTCAAGCCTTTTGGGCATAAAAAATGGTATAATCGACGCATGGGACTAAACGCAGTAAAAAGAAAACTTGGTGACGAGATCATGGTCGGTGGGATCAGATTTCAGTCCAATGTACTTATGGCACCGCTGGCGGGTTATACCTGTTTTCCTTTCCGCCTGATGGCATATAAGCTGGGCGCGGGATCCGCATATACCGAAATAGTCAGTTCCGACGGCCTCAAATACAATGACGGGGCAACCACCAAGCTGTTATACACGGATGACAGGGAGAAGTTAAAGTGCGTGCAGCTTCTGGGCTCTGTTCCGACGGTGTTTGAAAGAGCGGTTATGAGCGAAAGGCTGCAGCCTTTTGATGTTATAGATATCAACATGGGTTGCCCGGTTCCCAATGTGGTTAAATCGGGAGAAGGCAGCGCACTGCTTAACAATCTGCCCACGGCTTCCAAAATAATCGAAGCATGTAAGCGAAGCGGCAAGGTTGTATCCGTTAAATGCCGCATAGGTATGAATGAACGAAATATCGTGATAGAAGAGTTTGCCAGGATGTGCGAAGACTCAGGCGCGGATATGATAACGGTTCACGGAAGGACCAGAAACATGATGTATGAAGGCGAGCCTTTGTATGATTATATAAAGCTTGCCAAGTCTGTTGTGAAGATCCCTGTATTTGCAAACGGCGGAATAGACTCCGTGGAAAAGGCACAGCAAATGATGGATAAGACGGGTGCCGACGGAGTTATGCTTGCAAGATACGGATTTGAAAATCCGCTTATTTTTTCTGAACTGACAGGACGAGAGATCACAGAGACCAAATATGATCTTATCATGGAACAGATAGATATTGCCGAAGAATGTTTTGACGAACTCTATGTTCTTACATATATCAAAAAGCTTTCTTCTTATTTCATGAAAAAACTTCCCGGAACAAAACAGTACAAGATGAGTCTGTATAAGTGCGGAAGCATTTCTGAACTTAGAAAAATCTGCGGCGAAATATTCGGAGAATAACATGTCTTCTTGTGAAGAGTTTGAAATAGAAAACGGAATACTGAAAGCCTACAAGGGAACTGCCAATGAAGTAACTGTTCCTGAAGGAGTAACTGAAATAGGAGATGATGCGTTCAAGGGTATGGCGCATCTTCTTAAAGTTAAGTTGCCTGAGTCAGTTAGGAAAATCGGTGACCGTGCATTTAAAGGATGCAGACAGCTTAATGAAGTTAACTTTCCCTGCGGATTAACCGAGATAGGAGAGTATGCTTTCCACAGATGTCACTGCATGGAAGAGATGATATTCCCGGATTCGGTAAAGAGCGTCGGAAGTTATGCATTTCTGTATTGCGACGGAGTTCGTAAGGTTGTGATGGAAGGACCTGTGTCCATTAAGAGAGCTGTCTTTTCACATAATCTCTCTCTTCGTGAACTATACATAAATGAAAATGTTGATTTCTCGAACTTTTCCGATGAAGTGTTTGAGGGTTGCGTCAACTTGAGCAAAATATCCCTGTCCGGAAAAGAGTACGAGATTGCGAATCTTATTGATGCGATGAATTCTCATTCGGATTATCCCGAAGTGATCAGGGCCATTGCAAAGAGTGTTTATCATTCGCTTCAGATTGAAGAAGGAGTGCTGGTTTCTTTTAACGTTAATCTTAAAAAGGTTAGTTTGCCTGAAGGTATAACTGCCATCGGTAAGAGCTGTTTCTTCGATAAAAAGGGAATTATAAGTATCGAGTTCCCCGAGTCTCTTCGTGAGATTAGAGCTAATGCTTTCTTAAACTGCATCAGTCTGGAGGAAGTGTTTATCAAAAGAGGGAATCTTATCACCGACGATAAAGCATTCAGAGGATGTTGTAACCTGAAGAAGGTTCATGTCGGAGAAGAAGAATATTCTCTGGAGGAAGAACCTTCGAATGAACTCGCAAGCAGGATCAGAGATCAGGTTCTGGGAGATTTCTATATCAGCGGTAAAATCCTGGTAAGGTATCTGGGAGATGAAGAGCAGGTCAGGATTCCCAAAGAAGTTGAAGTGATCGGAGAGAGATGCTTTTTCGGAAATGAAAGACTCAAAGCCGTAACTTGTCCCGGAAACTTGCGTGAGATCAGGGAGCAGGCTTTTGAAGGATGTCTTACTTTACAAAATGTGGTGCTCCCTGCTTCGTTTAAACGTATAGAAAGAGAAGCTTTTGCGGAGTGCAAGAAACTTCTCAAGATAAATATCCCTGAAGGCATAGAGTTTATCGGAGAGTATGCATTCAGAAGATGCTTTGTACTTCCGGCATTTGATCCATGGCCGGTTAATGCCGAGATTCATCCTTACGCTTTTTATCGTGCGGGAAATTTTGCAGAGATAGAAGCAGGGCTGAAAGAAAAAAGCAGATTGTTCTTTGAAGAAGGAACTGCTATTGAGAGCGGCGCGGGATTTATTGCTCCGTATTCGAGTGCGAATAAAGAAGGAATCAAGACTCTTGATCTGTCGGGAGTAAAGAGAATTGGCAAGTATGCATATGCAGGTTGCCCTGATCTTGAGGAGATTGTGATTGATTCTCCCGATTGCATTATTGAAAGCAAAGCATTTTCCAATTGCCCGAAATTAAAAAAGGTAAGTCTTCATGTTAAAGAGATGGGCACAGGGATTTTTGCTTATTGCAGAAATCTGGAGGAAGTTCATCTGTCGGGAATCGAAAGTCTTCCTGCCGAGAGCTTTGCAGGCTGTTTTAAGTTGAGCACATTCGAAGCAAAAGAACTTTCCGGAATGGAAGCAAGATGTTTTGATGAATGTGTTAACCTTCAGTCTTTTGATTTTACCGGAATAAAATATATCGGAGACCGCGCTTTTGAAAGATGTGATTCTCTAAAGAAGGTTTCGCTGGATGATACTGTGTGCGGATATCATGCATTTGCCGATCTGTCATCTCTTGAGACCGTGGAGATAACTTCAAAGACGGTATTAAAGAGCTGTGTCTTTATCGGAAGCACACAGATAAACACAATCGTATATGACGGCGTGCGATATGAATTTGACAAATTCTCTGACGGATTGAATCATGCGGGAAACATTTATCCCGAAGCAGTAAAAGAACTTATCTCATCGATTTATTCCTGTTATGACATTCGTGACGGAAAAAGACTTCTTGGATATTCACAGGATGCGGTACGCGTTACGATTCCGAACGACATAGAAGAAATCGGCGCCGATGTATTCAGAGATCACATCAGGTTAAAAGAAATCTCTGTTCCGGAATCCGTTAATGTATTCGGAAGTCATGCGTTTTCACAGACAGCATGGCTTGATGACAAGCGCGCGGAATCCGAAATGGTAATCGTTAACGGAATACTTATTGACGGCGCGGGATGCAAGGGCAAAGTCACAATCCCCGCTTCCGTTAAAAAGATTGCAGGCTGGTGTTTTGCCGGAAATGTTGATATCACCCATCTTGTACTGCCCTATGAAAAACTTGCAATAGAAGCACTTTCTTTTCGTAACTGTATCAATCTGAAGAAGATCACAGATCATACAGGGAAAGAGTACGTGCTTGAAAATGTTGCTGATTTGTCAGGCACAGGATTTCCGGAACTTGTTAAGAGAATTTTCTCGGAGTGCATAAACTGTTTCAAACTGGATGATGATCATAATCTCATCGAAAGTACCGGGAACATTATTAATCTTGTTTTCCCTCAAGGAATAAAATCTGTGGGGGACGATGTATATAAGGATTGTCATTTGCTGGAAAGTATTGTTTTGGCGGATGATACCGAAGTAATCGGAAAGTCTGCCTTTGAAAACAGCAAATGGTTAAAGACAGTTAAAGGCGCTTCAGCTGTTAAAAGCATCGGTGCCCTTGCATTCTCCGGATGTCAGTCACTTGAATCAATTGACTTATCGGATGCGGTTGAAGAAATCGGAAGCAGATGCTTTGAACATTGCAGTAATCTGAAGGAGATAAAGATTTCCGAGGGATTAGAGAGGATTCCGGAGCGTGCTTTCTTCCGTTGTAAATCACTTAAGAAGATCACTGTGCCTGCATCGGTTAAAGTAATTGAAGCTGAAAGCTTTGCATTCTGTGACGGACTTGAGGAAGTATATGTTTCGGATAAGACGCAGGTAGCCGACAACGCATTTGCCTGGTGCGATAACATCTCCATTATCAGATATACGGGAGATAAAGCAGGGGGCAGAACATAATGAGATACAGAGAGCTTGGAAAGACGGGACTAAAAGTATCCGAGCTGGGATTCGGAACTATTCCGATCTTAAGTGGTCATGTGCCGGTGCTTCCGGAGTATTTCAGTCCCGATACGGATACGGCGGTTGCCATTATGCGAAAAGCATTCGATCACGGGTGCAACTTTTATGACACGGCAATACCTGAAGAATACGGCGATGCGGAGTTCAAGCTTGGACAATTTGTCAAAACAATAGACAGATCCAAAATCGTTATTTCCGACAAAGCCAGATTTTACGGCGGCGGAGATATTTACCGCGAGGTGCTGAGGTCTACGGAAAATCTCGGCACGAAGCCTGATATCTATTTTGTACATCAGGTTGATGACAGTAATGCGGATGAGGTTTTTGCAAAGGGTGGAGCACTGGATGCTCTTTATGATCTGAAAAGAGAAGGCAAGATCGGTTTTACGGGAATCGCATCTCATTATTACAGTGTGCTTCACCGTGCTGCACTTGATGAAAGAGTCGATGTGCTTCAGGGAAGCGGTAATATTCTGGAGCGAGGAATGCTGGACCGGATTCGAGATGAGGAGGCATTCAGAGGTAAGGGCTTCATATTAAATAAGGTTTATGCAGCGGGACTTCTCATTGGACCGTTTTCCGTAACGGAACTTATCGGTGGAGTGCTTGAGTATCCCTTCTCATGCGCGCTACTTGGTATAGGAACTTTTGAGCAGGAAAAGCAGGCCTTTGCCGAGGAGTATCCTTTCATTCATTTTGAATTCGAAGAGGTTCTGGACAGACTTCGTGAGAAGATTGATCCCATAGGATGCGACAGATGTCAGAAATGTGTTTGCCCTCACGGACATGAGATACATACCTCTTTCCGTCAGTTCAATTACTTCCATCTGGGAAAAGAATTCTGGGCGATCAATAAACTGAAAATGGATCTTATGGAGACTGCAAAGCATTGCAAAACTTGCGATGATAAACCATGCATGAAAGAATGCTCGCGTAAGCTGTACATCCCCGGAAAGATCGAACAAATCGAAAAATTATTGGAGACTTGGTAAAACATATGACAGAATCAGCGAGAGCAGAAGACAGAGGTAAGATCCTCAGTTTATATAAATCCGCAATAGAAAAAGTAAATACTACATCCGTAAAGCTGGGATGGAACATCAATACTTATCCGGATGAGAGCTTTGTGGATTCAGCCATAGCGAATAATGAAATGTATGTGATGCGTGATGGTGAAGATGTTATCGCTGCCGGCGTCGTAAACCACAGAGTCAATCCCGAGTATGATGATGTGGATTGGAAAGTAAAATGCCCTAAGGATAAAATAGCAACCATCCATGCACTTGCGGTTACACCTGATAAACAGGGGTGCGGAGTCGGAAAATCCTTCCTTAAAGATATAGATGATATCTGCAGAGCAGACGGTGACGCGGCAATTCACCTTGATGTTATAGATACAAATATTCCAGCCTATAAGATGTATATCGGTGACGGATATAATGAAGTATCATGTATCAAGATGTATTATGAAGTTGTTGGAACAAGAGAATTTTGGATGATGGAGAAAGTGTTATGACAGATTATAAACTTCTGATAAGTCAGGCTGAGGAGATGGCCAGGGACAATAAGTGGGATATAACCCTTTATGCGAATCTCTCGGCTCTTATATATGACAGCCTTGAGAACTTAAACTGGGCAGGTTTTTATCTCATGAGAGACGGAGAACTTCAGCTTGGGCCTTTTCAGGGAAAAGTAGCATGCACAAGGATTCCCGTTGGCAAGGGCGTGTGCGGTACCGCGGTGGAAAAGAAGGAGATCATCAGAGTTGAAGATGTACACTTATTCCCCGGACATATCGCATGTGACAGTGCATCGGAATCGGAGATAGTTCTTCCTATTTGCAAGAATGGAGAAGTTATCGGCGTGCTTGATATCGACAGCCCGATCAAGAACAGATTCTCGGAAGAGGATGAGAGGGGGCTGGCTAAGATCGTAGAGATTATAGAAGAGATATAATGGAATATTTCTGGAAACAGCAGGATGATATCCCTTTCGGAAACGGATATCCCCTGTTCGGAAAAGAACACATTACAAGTACTGCCGTAACTTTGGTTATGGTGGTACTTTTTGCTTCTTTATTCAAAAGAGCGGATGAAAAGAAGCAGGGAAGAATACTCAAAGCCATACCTCTCTTTATGGCAGCTCTTGAGACCTTCAAAGATCTGTTTCTTGTTTCTGTGCACAGATTCGGTTTGGGATATCTTCCGCTTCATGTATGCAGCATAGGAATATTCGTATTTCTTCTCAGAGAATTTCTTCCTTGGAAGAAAGCAAAAGATATCTTCGGAGAAGTTGCGGTTATTCTGATCATGCCGGGAGCACTTGCGGCACTTATCTTTCCCGATTGGACGTACCTGTATCCCGTTCTGAATTTCATTAACCTTCACAGCTTTGTGTGGCACGGATTTCTGATCTTGTATCCTCTAATGATACTTATAAACGGTGAAGTTAAACCGAGTGTGAGGCATATCCATTATGTACTCCTTTTCCTGTGCGCGGTGGTGCCTCCCATATATGTATTTGATATAAAACAGGATGCAATTATTTCTTCGTAAGCAGACCTGAGGTAAATACACCTCTTGAGTGGATATACAATATAACCGGCAGTAAGGGATATCTGATCGGTTACGGGATACTTACCATCTCGGTAATACTTGTCGAATATGTGATATTATATCTTTTAGGATTCAGTGAGAACGGATTGCGCCGGCATAGGAATTCGCAGAGTTCACAGTGACTCAGGAAAAAACATGAGAAAAATAATACGAATTAAAAAGAATATATCGGAGATGCTTCCCAAAAGAAATCCTGCAGGACACAAAGGAACCTTCGGAAAAGTATTTATCTATTCCGGAAGCTACGGAAGTGCGGGATGTGCACTGCTTGCGGGACGAGCTGCCTACAGAGTGGGCGCGGGAATGGTTAAGATATCATCTCCCGAATGCAATCGGATCATCATCCAGACTGCACTTCCCGAAGCTCTTTATGACACAGGATCATTTGCGGGAAGAATGCATATACTTGATAAATGGAGTGATGTGTATCTGGCAGGTCCCGGAATAGGAACCGGAAGTGAATCCATAGCTCAGCTTGATGCTCTCATTAACGGTACGGGGCTTAAGCCTCTTGTCCTTGATGCAGATGCGCTGACTATCATTTCCTCGGATGCAGGAAGATATCTTATAGAAGATATCAGACGCCAGACATCGGAAGGAAGAAAGATTATCCTCACACCACACGGCGGCGAACTACACAGACTCATGAAGATTCTTCCTACAGAGTCTGCGGAACTGAATAAACTCTCTGAAACTTTATCGGATGGACCTGCGGACGACGACAGGCTTCCTCTCGGAATTGCGATATCCAAGTATCTTGGATGCACAGTGGTTGCCAAGGGTGCGATCACATATACGATTTCACCGGATAAAGATATCGTATGTAACGATGATTGCGGTAATTCGGGAATGGGGACTGCCGGAAGCGGAGATGTGCTTGCGGGAATCATAGTCGGACTTCTTGCTCAGGGACTTGATGCATATTCTGCAGCATCGTACGGAGTTAGGATACACGCCATGGCAGGAGACAGTGCGGCTAAAGTCAGAGGCGAGCACGGACTCATGGCAGGGGATATAGCTGAGTTTATATATTAATGAGAATAGATAAATTTCTTGCAGACAATTCAATAGGCACTCGTAAGGAAATCAAGGGAATCATAAAAGCCGGACGAATCCTTGTTAATGATAAACAGGTAAGTGATCCGGGAATGCACATTGATCCCGAAAAGGATGTTGTGATTTGTGACGGAAGTGTCATAACTTACGAACGTTTTCACTATTACATGCTCAACAAACCTGCGGGAGTTGTTTCTTCCACCAGAGAGGGAGCGTCAACTACAGTGGTGGAACTTCTGGCTGATGAAGGTGTTAAGAATCTTTCGCCCGTGGGCAGACTTGATAAAGACACTGAGGGACTGCTGCTTATTACCGATGACGGTGCACTTCTTCATGACCTGATCTCACCTTCAAAGCATGTGGGCAAAGAGTATCTTGTGATTCCCGAGCACTCACTCTCAGAAGACGACCTGAAAAAACTGGAAGAAGGTGTGGATATAGGAGACGAAAAGCCCACACATCCCGCGAAGGCTCATATGGAAGAGGACGGACTTCACCTGATCATATATGAAGGAAGATTCCATCAGGTTAAAAGAATGCTTGAGGCAGTCGATAACAAGGTGACTTACCTTAAGAGGCTTAAAATGGGAGATCTTGCACTTGATCCCGGCCTTCAGGGCGGAGAATACAGAAAGCTTACTCCCGAAGAGCTGGAGCTTATTAAGAGATAACAAAAGACAATATAATTATTTATCCATATATTCCAAATTGTGATATTATGTATTGAATCGGAAAAGCGGGCTGCAAACGGATGGACGCTTATCCGGTAACAATTAAATAATGGGGTGCTTAATTGCAGCTGAGATCGGTCAAAAGTGACCGGAACCCATGGATCTGTAAGGGTCCGAACTTGATCCGGGTAATACCGGCGTAAGGAGGCTTATATGTTTTTGGAATATACTGACGGTTATTATTCTTTGACCAAACCGGGCTATGCTCTGCTTATCGTGATAGCAATCGCATTGCTGGCTTTAACGGGATTTATGAGAAGCAAGAAGAGCGGAGAAAAAACCTCTTCTAAACTCTCGGTTTCTACAATTACATTTGCGGGTGTATCGATCGCACTTGCTTTTGTTCTTTCTTATGTCAAGATCGTCCAGATGCCCTGGGGCGGATCGGTAACACTTCTTTCCATGTTTTTCATTGTTTTTGTAGGGTATCTGTACGGGCCTGGAGTCGGTCTTGCTGCAGGACTTATATACGGTATCCTGGAACTGATTCAGGACGGCGGCAGTTACATGCTCACTTTTTTCCAGGTATGTTGTGATTATATTCTGGCATTTACCGCACTCGGTGTGAGTGGATTTTTCAAGGGAAAAAAGAACGGTCTTGTGATCGGATATATCGTGGCCGTAATTGCCAGGGGAATATTCCATGTTATAGGCGGATACATCTACTGGATGGATTACATGCCCGATAATTTCCCTGCATCCCTCAGAGTCGTATATCCCATTTGTTACAATTTCGCTTTCCTTATCCCCGAAGCGATACTGACAGTCATTGTCATATCCCTTCCCCCTGTTAAGAAGGCAATAGCAGGTGTCAGAAATATGGCGGATAAGGCTTAAAACCATCTATCCGGAGTAAATGAATATGGACAGAGAAAAAACGATCGTACGAACAAGTTTTATTGGTATAGCAGCCAATCTGGTGCTTGTCTTATTCAAGGCAGTCATCGGCTTTGCCAGCGGATCCGTTGCCATAATCACTGATGCGGTCAACAATCTGACTGATGTTCTCAGCAGCGTCATTACGATCATCGGTGCCAAATATGCGGGCAAGAAGCCTGATAAAGAGCATCCCTTGGGACACGGCAGAGCGGAGTATATAAGCGCTGCCGTGATCTCTGTCCTTGTTTTATATGCAGGTATTACAGCGTTTGTGGAATCCTGCAAGAAGATCTTTAATCCCGGCGACATTTCTTATGACTATATTCAGATAGGAATACTGATCGGTGCGATACTGATCAAGGTTTTCCTGGGCACATATTTCAAAAAGATCGGAAAAAAAGTCAATTCGGATTCGCTGATCGATTCCGGTAAGGATGCCATCAGCGATGTTTTCGTATCTACTGCCACCGTTCTGGCGGCTGCTATCTACATGCTCAAAGGTCTTTCCATAGAAGGTTACGTAGGTGTTCTGATCGGTGTCATTATCATAAAAGCCGGTTTCGGAATGCTTATGCATACAATGGATGACATCATTGGCCACAGACCCGATGCCGAACTTACAAAACAGATCAAAGAATCAATCTGCGAATTTGACGGCGTATACGGTGTATATGACCTGATCCTCCATAATTACGGCCCCGATAAATATATGGGTTCCGCACACGTTGAGATTGATGCGTCCAAGAATGCGGATGAGATAGATACTCTTTCCCGCAGGATCACTCATACCATTTATGCCAAATACGGCGTTGTCATTGAGGCGGTTGGTGTCTATGCAAGGGATGATGTCCATCCCGAAGTATCCGAGATGAGAGGCAAGGTCTCAGACATTATCTTTTCACATGATATGGTTCTTCAGATGCATGGCTTCAGGGTTGATTTTGAAAACAAGCTGATAATGGCGGACATCATAATTGATTTCGCTTCCCCCGACAGAGAAGGATTATACAAACACATCGTGGAAGACATCGCGGAAGCATATCCCGGATTCACCCCCAGAATAGTTCTGGATATAGATGCGTCTGATTTGTGATATTTTCTGATAAATTTGGGATTTTGGATGTGCGTATGACACATGTGTCGTGAAAATTTTGTTACATTTCACGTTTGAAATCAAATCTTGAGATTTAATATACTTTTTTGGGTGTTGCCATACACGGTAGGCGGTTAGCCCTCTGCGGAGGGGCGTTCGGAAGCAAAAGAAAATAGCCGCCACCCCAGCAAGGATACGGCTATTTCTTTTAGCTATTAACTTATTGGGCTGACCGTCTATCGGCAACACCTTTGTTACGATTATTCTATTCTCATCGCTATTGTTTGTCAAACGGGGATAGTGTAAAAACAAATCCGAGTAAACAATATAATCAAATTTTGCTATAATTAGGGAAATGGTTTTGGAGGTGATTGATATGCCTGCTAAATTTTTTGTAGATTCCGAAAGACCCAACGCTCTTATAACAGGAGCTTCAAGAGGAATAGGCAGAGCCATAGCGGAGGCGCTTGCGGCCGACGGTTATGACCTGATACTCACCTGCAGGAATTCCATAGGTGAGCTGGAAACGTTTGCCGCTTATCTAAGCGAACAATACGGCATAAGCGTATGCGCGGAGCGTGTTGATATGAAGGTTTCCGCGGATGTCAGGGAACTGTTTGAGGGAATCTCCGATCTTGACGTTCTTGTAAATAATGCGGGCATTTCACATATAGGACTTCTTCAGGATATGGCGGATGAAGAGTGGGACGATGTTATCGGAACCAATCTCAGTTCTGCTTTTTATACCTGCAAACATGCCATCCCCATCATGCTCAGAAAACATTCCGGAAGGATCCTCAATATCTCCTCGGTATGGGGAAATGTGGGTGCATCTCTGGAAACAGCATATTCAGCTTCGAAGGGCGGACTTAACGCATTTACAAAGGCTCTTTCTAAGGAACTTGCCCCCAGCAGCATAGCAGTCAATGCGATAGCCTGCGGAGTTGTCGATACGGACATGAATGCAGTCTTTTCACCCGAAGACATGGACGAACTGAAAAAAGAGATCCCCGCAGACCGTATCGGAACCCCCGAAGAAGTGGCAAAACTGGTATCTCTGGTCCTCAAAGCCCCTTTATACATGACCGGACAGGTCATTACCTTAGACGGCGGGTGGACTTGACCGTTTTAGTTGTTTTTTGAGGGCATTTATTGTAAAATTTATATGTATGTGTGGCACCATAAATCAAGGTGTTTATAAAGGAGTAGAAGCCTATGTTGGGAGCATTAATACCGCTTTTTGATTCCAAGACACAGGTCAAAGCGTATTCCATTTTTGCACAGAAGTACAATTCTTACATGAATCCCAGTATCCTGGGCACCGGTTCGCTGGACGGATCGGGTTCGGTTCTCGGAATCGATATTGTCGAGAGCATGGGTCTCGAGACACTTACCGATGACAGAAATGTCTTTGTTGAAGTTTCCAATGTATCAATATTCTCGGATATTGATAATCAGTTTAGCGATGCACACGATAAACTGGTGCTTTTGTTCGACCACACTGTAACCCCCACCGATATGTATGTTAACAGGCTTATGGACCTGAAGGCTTCCGGATACAAGCTTGCGATAAGAAAGCTTGCGGTAAAGCAGTTTGAGGAGTACAAGCCCGTTCTCAACCTTGTGGATTACGTTCTTCTCGATCACAAGAAGATCGACATAACTAAAGCTAAGGTATATTTCCAGAAGGTATACCCCAACGTATCGCTGGTAGCGGTTAATGTTAATACCCAGGAAGATTATGATGCCCTTACCCAGGACGGAGGCTATGACCTCTATGAAGGTAAGTTCTTCAGGCTTCCCGTTGTAAATGCCAAAGAAGACGTAAGCCCCATGAAGGCTACGTATATCGAACTTCTCAATATAGTAAATGACCCCGACTTTGACCTGGATAAGGCTGCAGCAGTCATCGAGCACGATACCGCGCTTGTTATCTCGCTTCTTGCCATGGTTAACAGGATGACGGTCAATTCCGGTATCTCAACCGTAGGACACGCAGCAGCAATGCTCGGTCAGAAGGAGTTAAAGCGCTGGATCAATACCGCGGTCACCAAAGAGCTTTGCTCCGACAAGCCTGCCGAGATCACCAGAGTATCCCTTATCAGAGCAAGATTCGCAGAACTCCTTGCTCCTTCATTCGGACTTAATGCCAATTCATCCGAGCTTTTCCTCATGGGACTGTTCTCGGTTCTTGATGCAATGCTTGATAAGCCTATGAAAGAAGCATTGGAGCTGGTCAAGGTTTCCAAGGACATCGGAAATGCCCTTTTGGAAGGAACCGGCAAGTATGCGCCTGTGCTTGATTTCATGAACGCATATGCAGATGCTAACTGGTCCGAAGTATCCAGACAGCTCATACTCGTAAATGCTTCCGATTCGGTTATTTACGAAGCATATACAAGCTCTCTCAGCTGGTTCAGGGATCTGTTCTACGGCAAAGAGAAATAAAAAGAAATATACCGAGACCGCGCCTTTTTCGGGTGCGGTCTTTTTTTGAAAGGACATAAGATGGATATCGAAACCATTAGGGAAACAATAGATAAGCTCTATGAACAGGGAAGAAGCCTCGAGGCCGAGGACGTGCTTCTCAGTACCGCCGGTGCGGCTGCCGAGGAGGGCGACGACTATCTGCTCCTTCAGATCTTAAACGAGCTTATAGGCCATTACCGCGAGACAAGCGAGTGGGAGAAGGCTTATGAGATCACTGAGAGGGCAATCTATATAGCCGGCAGGATCTACCCCGAAGAGTCCATTCCCTATGCCACGACCCTTCTCAATGCTGCATCTATGTACAGGGCAGCAGGGGATCTGGACAGATCCCGCTCCGTTTACCACGATGTTGAGAAGATCTATGCCGTAACTCTTAAACCCGACGATATGCTCTATGCTTCCCTTTACAACAACGAAGCGCTCCTTTATCAGGAGGAGGGCGAATTTGCCAAGGCTAAGGCGTTGCTTATCAAAGCCCTGAACATTGATAAAGCTAACGGAAAAGAATACGAAGAAGCGGTCTCCCTCGCAAATATCGCAGCTACCATGATACAGACGGGTGAGCACGAGGAAGCGCTTAAAGCGGCAGAAGGTTCTGTGGCTCTTTTTGAAAGTCTCGGTGTGAAGGACCAGCATCTTTGCGCGGCCTTTTCCGCTATGGGCTCTTACTATTATATAAAAGGTAAGTTCGAAGCCGCAGCTTCATGCTTCAAGCAGGGCATGGAGATAATGGAGAGTGTTCTCGGAAGGAACGGATATTACGAGAGATTAAACGAAAACTACAACGCATGTCTGGCTGCACAGAGGGCTGCATCCGCACCCGGGGCAACCGAAAAATCCGGAGCCGGGGCAGCAGGCGTAAGCGCAGAAACCAAGACATCAGCTGAAAAGGCATCTGCCGAAAGAGTCCCCTCAGGTAAATCATCCGCTGAAAAAGGTGTCGACATCTGCAGAAAATATTATGACAGATATGTCAGACCTATGATCGATGAGAAGTTCCCGGAGTACACATCTAAGATCGCATGCGGTCTTGCAGGTGAAGGATCCGATGCCTTCGGATACGATGACGAGTTATCAAGGGACCACGACTGGGGCCCCTCTGTGGTTCTTTGGATCACCGAAGAAACGGATGAAAAGATCGGTGAAGAGCTTCGCAAAGCCTACGAAGAACTGCCCGGAGAAATGGACGGAATTAAGAGAGCACCTTACGTACGCGGCAAGGACAGAAGAGGAGTTCAGGTTATTCCCGAATTCTTCAAGCGCCTGACCGGAGCCGGTTCCTATGAGGATATTAACTGGAGGGAGACCATGTCGCCTCTTCTTGCCGCTGCCGTAAACGGCGAGATCTGGAGAGATGACGAGGGAATAGTCACGGAGTTCAGGAAGAAACTTTCCGCAGGCTATCCCGAAAGTATTCTTTTCAAGCATCTGGCAGAGAGCTGCGCCCGCTTTTCACGTGAGGGTCAGTACAATGCTAAGAGGGTTGCTGCCCGCGGAGACGAGCTTACTTCCCGCATGTTCGTATACGACGCCGCAAGAGAAGCCATGAAGGTCCTGTATCTGGCAAACGGCAGGTTCTATCCTCACGACAAGTGGCTCAGATACGGTCTTAAAGATCTGGAAGGCGGAGATACTCTTGACGGACTTCTTCTTGCCATGATCGAAAATCCCGAAAAATCCGAAGATGTGGGTGCATTCCTTGCCATGGAGCTTTACAGAAGGGATTACATAAGCGACATCGATCCTTATCTGGATAATC
Organism: Lachnospiraceae bacterium; assembly: GCA_017940415.1. Lineage (GTDB taxonomy): Bacteria > Bacillota > Clostridia > Lachnospirales > Lachnospiraceae > AC2028. Next base: position 14,235 of record JAGAYR010000008.1, on the reverse strand, counting down.
AGACGGAAGAGCTTCTTCAGAAGTCTCTTTGGACGGACGAGAGCATTGATGACCTTGCCATGAAGATCGCGAAGGATGAATTTGAGGCCTTCGATAAGGTCGTAAACGAAGGCGGAAGAGCCTATTGCCAGGATGACTGGAGAACCTTCAGCATCATGCGAAGAAGCCAGTACATGACATGGAACAAGACCATGCTTCTTCAGTATCTCTATGATTTTGAGCGTGAGATGAGGCTGGGCCACAACCTTATTACCGAGAAATACGGACGTATGATGGAGCACACCGCTCCCGAGAGATACGCCGAGATCAAGGACAATTTCCCTGCCCTCTCCGAGGAAAAGAAAACCATCATCGAGCAGATTGTAGCCATCCAGGTGGGATGGATGGAGGAGTTTGCCTCAAAATACCCCGCAATGGGAGAAAGAGCCCGCAGGATAAGAACCGCCGATGACAGTGCTTACGATACTTCATATGAGACTTATTTAAGGGGCGAGCTGGGAACTTATTCCGATAAGATGCTGGAGCTTTATGCCCGTTTTATCGTGGGATTATCGGGCGCCGGCAAGAATCTGGCATATGAGACAATGCAGATCACCGCTAAGCTTTACGGATATGAGACCATCGAAGACGCCGAAAGATTCATGGCCAGATGACCGGTTTGTAAAAAGTTACCAATGAAGTGATTGTCAACATCGGACGACATATTTTTTTAAAATAAAGTTTTCCACCGAAAAAGGGCTAAAAAACCCCTAAAAAGGGGGTTATACACGGACTTATACACGTTATCCACCATAAAATAACGTTATTTACCCCATATTTTTATGGAAACCACCGAAAATATGTTTTGGTAAAAATTACTCATTTTGCATAAACTTTCTCGTTTTCTTTAAATTGTCAGACAATTCTAACGTTTTCCCACAACTTCTTATTTTTCCCTTAAGAACGGGCATTTAAGGCATTTTAATGGTAAAATAGGCTGTGTTTTATATTAACGCGAGGTGGAAAATATGAAATTTGCAAAATTAGTTTGTTTATCAATTCTTGTCATGGCATTGGCAGGATGCGGAAATACTCAGCAGCCTCAGCCCGAGCCTTCGCCTGAACAGACAGTAGAAGAGCAGCAGACGGCAGAACCGACTGCTGACGAGCAGAGCGAAGGAGATGCTCAGGAAGCTGAGCCTTCACCGGAAAGCTCACCTGAACCTTCAGCCGAGCCTACACCGGACGAACCCGATGAGCCTTTAACCTTCATCACCGATGCCGGAACAACCTCTCTTAACGGATATACCATAAAGCCCATTCCCGATAATGAAGCTTTCGAATATATCTCCGGAATGAGAGCGGGCTTCAATCTGGGAAATGCCTTTGATGCCAATGACTGTGACTGGCTTACCGACGAGATGGCATTTGAATCAGCATGGTGCGGCGCACGTACCACATATGCATTCATCGATTCTCTTTGCGACGAGGGATTCAATGTAATCCGTATTCCCGTTTCATGGCACGATCATGTGGATTCTAATTATCAGATAAGCGAGCCCTGGCTTAACAGAGTAAGCGAGATAGTTGACTACTGTCTGAGCAAGGATATGTACGTCATCATCAATGTTCACCATGATGTTAAGACCGATTTCTTTTATCCCGATTCCGCTCATCTCGACAATACTTTGAAGTATACCGAGACCATCTGGAAACAGCTGGCCGAGCATTTCAAGGACCGCAGCGATAAGCTGATCTTCGAATGTATCAACGAGCCCAGACTCAGAGATACCGGTTATGAGTGGTGGTTTTCTACCGTAGATTCCACCGTTCGTGATTCTTATAACGCACTTGCACAGGCTAACCAGACCTTCGTTGATACAGTAAGGGCAACCGGCGGAAACAATGCAGACCGTTTCCTGATGGTATGCGGATACTGCGATATGCCTTCTGTAGCTGCATCCGATGATTTCCAGCTTCCCTGGGATTCGGCTAAGGACAGACTTATTGTTACCGTACATGCCTACACCCCCTATGCTTTTGCCGGAGAGGCAACGGGAACCACACATTTCGGAGCGGGTGAGGAAAGAGAGAACAAGCAGGTATTCTCATCCCTCTATGACAGATTCGTAGCTAACGGAGTTCCCGTAATAATCGGTGAGTACGGTGCTACCGATAAGTGCAATACCGAGGACAGAGTAGCGTATTATCAGTACATGGGTGAGTGCTCCGCACTTTACACCATCCCTCTTATCGTCTGGGATAACAACGAGTTCAACAACAGCGGCTCACCCGCAGCCGAGAAGTTCGGTCTTATCGACAGAGCTACCGGAAATGTTATCTGCCGTGAGTGTGTTGATGCGATAACCGCAAATTACAGGAACTGACCGGTGACCTTTTCACTCTCTATTCCGTCTTCATGTATGAGGAGGTAAAAAACGTGGAAGATTCTGCAATAATCGATCTTTATTTTGCAAGATCGGAAGAAGCCATCAAAGAAACTGCGACCAAGTACGGAAAGATGCTCAAAAGCGTCTCTCTTCGTATACTTCGCAGTATTGAAGATGCGGAAGAAGCGTTAAGCGATACTTATATGAAGACATGGAACAGCATACCTCCCACAAGACCCAATATCCTGTCTGCTTTTCTCACCAAGATCATCAGGAACGTTTCTCTTGATAAGCTTGATGCGATGCATGCGGATAAAAGGGGTGCGGGAATGATCCCCGCAATTCTTGACGAGCTCGAAGAGTGTATAGCGGACAACCGTCTGCCTGTGCCCGGTGAGGGGATGGAACTCAGGGAGATCCTGAATTCCTTCCTGGAAAAAGAAAAACCGGAAAGCAGGAAGATATTTGTCAGAAGATATTTCTTCGGAAGTGACGTCAAGGAGATTGCTGAGTTCTACGGAATAGGAGAAAGCAAGGTTAAGATGAGTCTGGCCCGCAGCAGGGAGAGGCTTAAGGTTTGCCTTGAGGAAGAAGGTGTCACGGTATGAAGACGGATAAGAATACGCTCTTTAGGGCGATAGGTGAAATTGATGAAAAATATGTCAGCGAGATCCTTGAAGAGGATGCGTCAGGCATGAATGTGATCAAAAGCTTCGATGCGGCTAAGGCTGCTACGAATGCTAAGAAGAATTCATCCGGCGTAAAGAAATTCTTTATGTACTATCTTCCCGCTGTTGCCGGTCTCTTGGTATGTGCGGTTATAGTTAAGTCATTTATGACATCCAGAGATTCAGGTGCCTCCGCTCCTTCAGCATCAGCTGACAGTGCAGCTCCCGCGGAATACGCACCCATGGCCGAAGTAAACTCTGTAGATGCAGCTGCTGAGGAAGCATGTTACGAAGATGAATGTGATTCTTCTTATGATATGGCAGAAGCTGCTACAACTTCGGAAACTGCCGGTGAAAGGGACGATGGAACCTATTCAGGAAAGGACGATACATTGACAATAGAGGGAATGCCCAATCCTTTTACCGATTGTGAATCACTCGAAGAAGCATGCAGGATTTCCGGAATTGATCTTGAGATTCCCGATGATTATGATTACGGCCTTACCAGAGTTTACAGAGCTTTGGACGGCGGCATGATCGAAGTTATCTTTATGGACGGAGATGAAGAGGTTTACAGAATCCGCAAGGGATTTGTATCCGAACTCGGAGAAGATATAAGCGGTGATTACAATGAATACAGTGTGACCACAAATATTGATTATCCGAATTATTCCGCAGAGATTCACGGTAATGATGAAGATACTGCAATGAATGCGGTATGGAATGACGGAACTTATGCTTATTCCGTTGTCTGTGAGGAACCCCTCCCCATTGTAACCGTAGAGGGAATCATAGAGATGTTGATGGCACAGTAACAGTTTTAATGATTGAGGTACTAAATGAGCTACAAAAAGTATATTGCACTTACATTTGATGACGGACCTTCCGATCATACCAGCCTTAAGGTCCTGGAGAAGTTAAAAAAATACGACGTAAAGGCAAGCTTCTTCCTCATAGGTGAAAACATCACTCCCGAAAGAGAAGCGATTGTAAGAGCCGAGCTTGACTACGGATGCGATATCGAAAATCATTCCCTTACTCATTCCGATATGAGAGAGTTTGATGCGGATACCATCAAGGCGGAGATCGAAGAGACTACAAGAAGGATCGTATCTGTTACCGGTAAGGAGCCCATGTTTTTCAGGCCTCCTTTCATCAATGTAAACGACCTTATGTTTCAGACAATTCCTTATATATTCATATGCGGAATCGCATGTAATGACTGGGTTCCCGAGGTGAGCGCCGAAGAGCGCGCACGTAAAGTGATAGAAGGAGCCAAAGACGGTGCTCTTGTTCTCCTTCACGACATGGAGGGAAACGACAATACCGTCGAAGCTCTTGATATAATAATTCCCGAGCTTAAGAAGCAGGGATATGAATTTGTGACTCTCAGGCAGCTCTTTGACAGAGCGGGAATCACACCCGAAAATGCAAAGAGAGATCTGTATACGTATACTTTGTAAATTTATGGAGAATTATTTTCATGAAAAAGAAGATCCTTATGCTTATGATGTGCGGAATGCTTTCCGTATCAATGCTTGCAGGATGTGCCGGTAACACCGCACCCGAAGATCCCCGTGCCGCAGTAGAGGACGAGGATGATGAAGAGGAAGAAGAGGATGAGGAAGAAACCGATACTGCCGGTGTAGAGGAAGATGAAACGGAAGCTGAGCCTGAAGAAGAGACCGTAGAGGCAATGCCCAGATCCGATGCATATGACATGTTCCTTGCAGGTGAGATGGAAGTTACCCTTATCAATGATGAGGATGACGAATATACCGCTCCCGATCCCGGAACTTATACTTATGAAGAACTCCGCGATGCCGTAGTAGATGAACTTGATTACGGAATGGGCGGAGAATATGACGTCAAATATGCTCTTTTTACTCCGAACACGGGAGAAGAAGGAGACGATATCCTCGCACTGCTTGTTGAAAACCATGATCCTTCATTCTTAAACTGGATCGGTTTTATCTCATACAATAACGGAAAGCTTGAACTTAAGTATTATGTAGAGTTCGGTTACAGATCATATCTTGATCTTTATTACACCGGCGAGATGCTTTACGGCGGATCCGGCGGAGCAGGTGCTCATTACCAGGATTATCTCAAGGTAATGCCTGACGGATCTGTGGAAGTCATCTACGAATCCGCATATCTGTATGCCACATGGTGTGATGATGTTTTCTATACACTTGATCCGACCATGGATTTCTCTCAGATTCCTACTCTTGATGCTGAATCCGAACTTGAGATGACCAGAGTCACCAAGGACGGCAAGGTCTATATCTGCGTAGCTGCATGGAGCGGCAATAAGAGTATCAAAGAGCAGGAAGAAGCTTACGTACAGGCTCTTGAAGATCTTGGCGCCGTAGTTGTTGAAGCGGACGTACTTGAAAAGCTCATGGCCAACGATATCGACGAGAGTAAGACCATGACCTGGAAAGATATCGAGACCGTTCAGGCAGAGGCTGAAGAATTCTGATACAGGCTTTCGATAATTTAATTAAATAATTGACAGATAAAAACCAAGGATATGTGTTAAACTTATTCTTGGTTTTTATATTTTCGAGTTTTCGAAAATGTACGGGGTATATACAGGGGTATGAAAATGTACATAGTAAAACGTCTAAGGCTGTTTGCGTTATTAGTGGCAGCAGTTCTCCTTACGGGGTGTACGAAGGCTGCCGAAGAGGCTAATGATCCGGAGCTGCTTCTCGGCTTCAGTCAGGTGGGGTCCGAGAGTGCATGGAGAATAGGAAATACCAAGGATATTGAAAATTCCGCTGCGCAGTACGGCGTAAGTCTCATGTTCGAGAATGCCAATCAGAGCCAGGAGAACCAGATAGCAGCCATCAGAAGATTCATCGCATATAAGGTGGATGTCATTGCTTTTTCTCCCATCGTTGAAGACGGATGGGACAATGTGCTCATGGAAGCCAAAGAAGCGGGAATCCCCGTTGTTTTGGTGGACAGAACCATCGAGACCGAAAAAGAAGACCTTACCGCCTGTCTTATCGGTGCGGACTTTTATAACGAGGGCGTAATGGCTGCGGAGTATCTGATCCGCAAAGCAGACTCTCTCGGACTTGACCATGTAAATATCGTAGAGATAACAGGCACCGAAAATTCAACTCCCATGCTGCAACGTCAGGCAGGATTTGCCGACACTATAGCAGACGACGAACGCATGCATATACTTGAGAGCATCGACGGGGATTTCCTTAAGAGCCGCGGTGCAGAGTGCATGAGGTATCTTCTGGAGACTTACGGAGATGACATTGATGTCGTTTACAGTCATAACGACGAGATGACTCTGGGAGCTCTTCCAGAAATCGAAAAAACAGATATGATCCCCGGCCGTGACATTATCATAATCTCCATCGACGGCGGGCAGGAAGCAATTGATGTTCTTAAAGAAGGCAAGATCAATTGCGTGGTTGAGTGTACGCCCAATCTTGGAAGCGAACTCATGGAAACCGCACTTAAGCTCAAAGAAGGCGAGCCTGTTGATGCGGTGATTCATCCCACGGAGCAGGTATTCAGCGATGAAATGGATGTATCGACCATCGGACCCAGAGGATATTAAAAACGGATGGAGAAGATCAAGAAGGAAAAGAGCATACTCGGACGAATAAGCGACCTGAGCCACAAGCTCGTATTTATGCTGGTTATTCCCATCATAATGAGCCTGGTTCTGATGCTTGTCTATGCGTATAAATATCACAATTCCATCGTTCGAATGGAAACAATCACCAGTCTTAAAACAGTTGTCGCAGAAGAGATTCCCTTAAGTGCATGGAATATCGTAAGCGGAAGGGAAACAATCCCCGAAAGCAATATCTACGGTAAGATCAGAGATATCAATGAGACCATAGAGGCAATAACCGAGCAGACGGGTTCGGAAAACCGTCTCTCCCTTATAGTCGCATCCCGTACCATGCAGACTCTGCAGAACTACGTGGACATGATCCGCGACAATATGGAAAACGATGTTCCCGTTATCGAAAGTGAAGCAATACTTACGGAAGTAAGAGATGTTGCTTCTCTTGTAGACAGCATGCTGAATGATTACATTGCCCAGGAGATCACATCAACAGCCAAGATGAGTGAATCACTTATGCTTGGTATCATAATCACAGCGATCATGGAGGCCCTTGTAGTCGTTATGTCCCTGTGGGTAAGAAACAGAGCGGTTATGGCAACGGAGAAATCCGTAAGAGAGCCCATCGAAAGACTGGAGGAAGTTGCTGCCAAGATTGCTGAAGGATCCCTTGATGCAAGAATTGCGGATACGGATGTAACCGAGCTCAGAAATCTCACAGCCCAGGTTAATACCATGGCGGACAGGCTTAAGTCCATGATGGAAAAAAGTACGCAGGATGCCAAGAATCTCAGAAAAGCGGAGCTCAGGACTCTTCAGGCTCAGATTAATCCCCATTTTCTCTATAACACATTGGATGCCATCGTATGGAAAGCGGAGGCAGGTGACGGAGAAGAAGTCATTCAGCTTACCAGCGCTCTCAGCGATTTCTTCAGGATAAGTTTGTCTTCGGGTGCCGACTGGATTCCCATCTCTCAGGAGAAGAAGCACATCGAAGGATACTTAAAGATACAGCAGACCAGATACCGCGACATACTCAGATACGAGATTGACATTCCGGATGAAATAGGAGAGTTCTATATCCTTAAACTTCTCCTTCAGCCTCTTGTCGAAAATGCCATCTATCACGGAATCAAGATAAAGCGCGGAGGCGGAACCATCAAGGTTACGGGTAAGCTTGAAGACGGAATGCTGAGATTCAGCGTAAGAGACACAGGCCTCGGAATGACTCCCGAGCAGTTGAGCGATCTGAATGAAAGAATGAAAGAAGGACAGCCTGCCGTCAGCGAAGGCGGAGGCGGTTTCGGGCTGGTTAACGTCAACCTGAGAATACGTCTGTACTATAATCAGGAATCCGGACTTAAGATCGAAAGTAATGCGGAAGGCACGGAGGTTTCTTTTACTGTACCGTGCAAGGTGCGAGAGGAGATATTCGAAGATGAAAGTATTTCTGGCTGATGATGAGATTGTTGTCAGAGAAGGAATAAGAGAATCCTTTCCCTGGGATGAGACTCCCTATACTCTTGTGGGTGAAGCTCCCGACGGAGAGATGGCTCTTCCCATGATCCGTGACACCAATCCCGACATAGTCATAACCGATATAAAGATGCCTTTTATGGACGGCATAGAGCTGTGCCGTATTCTTCGTACGCAGATGCCATGGATCGGAATCATCGTACTCAGCGGATACGATGAATTCGAATATGCACGTCAGTGCATACAGCTTGGCGTCCGTGAATATCTGGTAAAGCCCATCAATTCGGAGAACCTGCGAGAGGTTCTCGATAAAGTAAGCAAGCAGCTTTCCGATGAAAGGAAAGCAATCGAGCATGCTGCAAGTTTAAGATCACGTATCGGAAGTGACGAGCAGCTCGTAAAAGCAAAACTTATCGCATCTCTTTATTCGGAGGAGGCGGCTGCCGAAGATTCACACAGCGTACTCAAGCATCTTCATTCAATGGGATGCAATATTATCGCTCCCTTTTATGCCGTAGTCGACGCAGCCTATCAGCCCGTAAGTGAAGGACAGGCAATAGCTTTTGACCTTGCGGAAGGAAGCGGAGGTGTAATGCATGCAACATCCAGCAGAACAGGATCCGTGCTTCTTGTTATGGGAGACACTGCGGAAGATGCTGAGGAAAGAGCTTATGCTTTTGCCGCATCACTTGTAAGAGAACTGGAACGTGCGGGAAGTTCTGACATTCGTGTCGGAATCGGAGAGATCGTAGATAATCCCGAAGATATTCTTAAGAGCTTCAAGAGTGCACGCCACATCAGACATATACTTGTAGATCGCGCGGAGGAGAAAGCTACCATTCTCGGAACAAGAGAAATGGGAGATGTATCGGAAGAATCGGGAACACCCGAAGTTATCAGTGAAGCAAAGCTTTATATGTCCCAGCACTTTACTGATCCCAATCTTATGCTTCAGGATGTTGCCAAAGCTGTAGGTATGAGTAACAGCAGATTCTCCACCGTTTTCTCACAGCAGACGGGACAGACATTTACCGAATATCTTATTTATCTCAGACTTAACAAAGCCAGGGAAATGCTTAAGACCACAAATATCAAGAGTTCTCAGATAGCGAGAGAATCAGGATACAACGACTCTCACTATTTCAGTTATATTTTCAAAAAGAACGTCGGTATGACTCCTTCCGAATACCGTTCGCAGTATCAAAATTAACCTTCATAAAATTAAAATCCACCGTTTTTAAAAAATCCGGAATTATTTTGAACCTATTCAAAATGAACCTCGATTTACTCCGCCTATAAAGTAATCTATCGTAAAGTCATACCGCGATAGGGCGGAGAAATGGAGGAAATGCATTATGAAAAGGTTTAAAGCAATGGCTATGGCCGGTGTACTTGCTTTATCGCTTGTACTTACCGCATGCGGCTCATCAGGCGGCTCAGGAAGTTCGGGAAATTCCGGATCTTCAGGCAACGCAGGAACTGCAGCAAGCTCATCAGGCGAGCTGATCAAAGTAGGTGTTGTTAACAATCCCCCTTCAGAGTCAGGTTATCGTGAAGCTAACGTTAACGATATGGAAGCTGTTTTCTCTGAGGCTAACGGATATGAGCTTAAGACATTCTACAGCTTAAAGAATGACGAGCAGCTTCAGGCAGCTCAGGGCTTCATCACCGAAGGCGTTGACTATCTCCTTATTTCCGCAGCTGAGACCACAGGCTGGGACGAAGTTCTTACCAAGGCTCAGGAAGCCGGAATCAAAGTTTTCCTTTTCGACCGTATGATCGATGTTGACGAGAGCCTTTATGAGGCAGCAGTTGTATCCGACATGGCTAAGGAAGGCGAGACCGCAGTTCAGTGGCTCCTTGACCAGAAGCTTGATACTTACAACGTAGTACATATCCAGGGTGCTATGGGTTCCGACGCTCAGATCGGACGTACCGGTGCTCTTGATGCACAGTTCCAGGCAGGAACCATGAACCTCGTTGTTCAGCAGACCGCTACCTGGGACGAGGCAGAAGCTAAGAAGATCGTTGAGTCCGTTATCAACAGCGGCGAAGACTTCAACGTAATCTATGCAGAGAATGACGGAATGGCAAAGGGTGCTGTAGCAGCACTTGACGAAGCAGGTATCACCCACGGCGTAAACGGCAAAGTTATCGTTATGGGATTTGACTGCAACAGCTGGGCGCTCAGAGAGCTCCTTGCAGGAAGCTGGAACTATGACGGTCAGTGTTCTCCTTTCCAGGCACAGATCATCAGCGACATCATTCAGGGTAAGAGAACCATCGACTCCAAGATCATCATCAACGAAGAGAAGGGATTTGATGCAACTACCATTACCCAGGCTGATATCGACACTTACGGCCTTGGCGAATAATTTCATGATCTGATAAGGTGGCGCAGCTGTGCTGTAGAAAACAGTAATGGCTGCGCTGCTTTTTAGGAGGAAAAGATATGCAGAACGAAGTTTTGCTGCAGATGCGTCATATCGAGAAAAGATTTCCCGGGGTACTCGCACTTAACGGCGTGGATTTCACTTTGAGAAAAGGTGAGATCCATGCACTTATGGGGGAAAACGGTGCCGGCAAATCAACCCTTATCAAGGTTCTTACCGGTGTTTATCAAATGGACGGCGGACAGATAACCGTGGAAGGTGAGAGCATCTCCATCCACTCTCCGCAGGATGCACAAAATAACGGAATCAGTACAGTTTATCAGGAAATCACTCTGTGCCCCAATCTCACAGTAGCCGAGAACATGTTCATCGGAAGAGAAGACGGAGCATGGATTAAACATAAAACCTATGAAAAGAGAGCGGACGAGATCCTTAATGAACTCGGTATTCCCGCAAGAAGCACGCAGCAGCTTGGTGACTGTTCCCTTGCTGTTCAGCAGATGGTTGCGATAGCGCGTGCCGTTGATATGAAGTGTAAGGTTCTTATACTCGATGAGCCCACTTCATCTCTTGATGACAAAGAAGTTAACATGCTCTTTAAGCTTATGAGAGATCTCAAAGCTCAGGGCGTAGGAATCATATTCGTTACTCATTTCCTTGAACAGGTTTACGAAGTAAGCGACCGAATCACTGTACTTCGAAACGGTGAGCTTGTTGGCGAATACTTAACTGAAGATCTTCCTCAGGTTGAACTTGTTGCCAAGATGATCGGTAAGGATCTCGATGAGTTAAACAATCTTGGTGAGACCGAGGAAAAAGAAGTTAAGCAGCAGGAAGTTTTCTACGAAGCAAGCGGACTTTCAAGCTCGGATGCTATGCCTTTTGATTTCTCCATCAGAAAGGGAGAGGTCAACGGATTTACCGGACTCCTGGGCTCCGGAAGAAGTGAAAGCGTAAGGGCCATATTCGGTGCGGATAAAGTCACCGGTGGAAACGTACGGATAAAAGGAAAACCGGTTAAGATAACCCGTCCCATCGATGCAATGAAGAACGGTATAGGATATCTTGCGGAAGACAGAAAACGTGACGGCATCATCGCCGAACTCAGCGTAAGAGAAAATATCATTCTGGCGCTTCAGGTAATGAACGGATTGTTCAAGCCCATCAGCAGAAGCGAACAGGAAGCATTTGCGGATGAATATATCAAGGTGCTCAACATCAAGACCGCAAGTCGTGAAACTCCCGTAGGATCCCTCAGCGGCGGTAACCAGCAGAAGGTAATCCTTGCAAGATGGCTTCTTACTCATCCCGATTATCTCATACTCGATGAGCCAACAAGAGGTATCGATGTAGGAACCAAACTTGAGATTCAGAAGCTTGTACTTAAACTTGCGGAAGACGGTGTGAGCGTAACATTCATTTCATCCGAAGTAGAAGAGATGCTCAGAACCTGCAGCAGACTTATCGTAATGCGTGACAGACATATCGTAGGTGAACTCAAAGGCGCAGACCTGAATCAGACACAGGTTATGAAGACCATTGCGGGAGGTGAGACTAAAGATGGCGAAAACTAAAAAGAAATTTTTAAGCGGTGGTCTCGGCCAGCTCACCATACCTGTGATAGCGATAGTACTGCTGGTAATATTCAATCTTATAAGAGATCCGTCTTTCTTCAGTGTGGGAATATCTCACAACAACGACGGAAACATAGTTCTTGCAGGTAACCTCATCAGTATCATCAACGGTGCCAGCGAACTTGCAATCCTTGCAATGGGAATGACTCTTGTTACCGCGGCCTGCGGCGGACAGGACATAAGCGTAGGTGCTGCGGCAGCAATCGCGGGAAGCGTATTTGTAAAAGTACTTAAGTCGTCTCCCCAGATAAGCGGAGGAAAAGTACTTCTTGCATTTATCTGTGCATGTATCGTTGCAATGATCTTCGGTTCTTTCAACGGAACACTGGTTGCGATATTCAATATACAGCCTATGATCGCGACGCTGATCTTATACACCTGCGGAAGATCCATAGCATATTGGATCAACGGCGGTGCAACACCCACCGTAAGCAGTCCCGTTATAAATGCCATCGGAAGCTTCATTCCCGGCATACCCGTTCCAACGCCGGTTCTGATAGTCATAGCAATGGCCATAGTTTTCAAACTGCTCTTCAAATTCACTTCCCTTGAACTCTTTACCCAGTCCGTAGGAATAAACGGAAGCGCAGCAAGATTAAACGGAATAAACTCAACATTCATCAAGCTCTTATCATTCATCATCCTGGGTGTATGCGTGGCCGTTGCGGGCAGCATAGGCGTAAGCCGTCTGGGACTTATCAATCACGAGACACTTCTCCTTGATGTTGAAATGGATACCATTCTTGCGGTAGCCATCGGAGGAAACAATCTCGGCGGCGGTAAGTTCAAGATAGGCGGAAGTATCATCGGAGCTTACGTTATCCAGACGCTTACCATCACTCTCTATGCAATGAAGGTTTCATCAACAGACGTTAAGGCTTATAAAGCGATAGTCATCATTCTGCTCGTTGTAATAGGCTCGCCTGTTGTAAAACAGAAATTCGGAAAGTTCATGTCGAAGTTTCTTGAAAACAGATCCGGTAAAGCAGTGAAAGGAGCGGCATGATCATGAAGAACAATAAGACTTTAAAACGTGAACCGCTTACAGATGCTCAGCTTCTCATGGGCATCACCATAGTGATCTTTGTGGTGATGTACCTCATGGCAATGGGATTTTTGAAGGGTGGCTTCTTACATCCCCAGCAGGTTTTCGACATGCTCAATGATAATGCTTCACTTATCATTGTATCCTGCGGACTTACCATCGTAATGATCGGTGCCGGAATTGACATTAGTGTCGGTGCGGTAACATCACTTGTTGTAATGGCATGCGTACTGTATCTGAATAAGGGCGGAAGCATTTTCGGCTCCATCCTCTTAGCCCTTGGTATAGGACTTGCATTCGGAGTTGTACACGGCTTCCTTATCAGCTATCTGGAGATCCAGCCCTTCATCGTAACCCTTGCGGGAATGTTCTTTGCAAGAGGCATGACCACCATACTTTCCGTAAATCCTCAGAAAGTAGAACATGAAGGATTTGCGGCGCTCAGGGCAATCAAGATTGAAATAGATGCTTTGGGATATACGGCAAAGAACGGAAATTTTGTTCCGGCAAGAATGGAACTGGGGGTCGTAGTCGCACTGCTTTGTGTAGCGGTTATATTCGTACTTCTCAAGTATGTCCGTCTCGGCCGTAACTTCTATGCCATCGGCGGAAACCAGCAGAGCGCACTTATGCTCGGTATCAACGTAAAAAGAACCCGCTTCTTAAGTTACGTGATCAGCGGACTCCTCAGCGGAATTTCAGGTTACGTGTTTATGATGCACACCGGAGCAGGTAATGCAACAAACGCCGCAGGAATGGAAATGAATGCCATCGCATCATCCATCATCGGCGGAACACTTCTTACGGGCGGTGTAGGTAATATTATCGGTACTCTTTTCGGAACCATGACACTTACCACCATCAAGAAGATAGTTGTCTCCAGCGGACTTAACGATCCCTGGTGGCAGAGTATCACAACAGGCGGAATGCTTTGTTTCTTCATCCTCCTTCAGAGCGTTGTTCTGAATAAAAGAAACAAGAGCAAGAAATAAACGCAAGTGACAATGGTTTATATGACAGCGGGGGCGCTTCTGTTTTGTCATCGG
>JAGAYR010000048.1 GCA_017940415.1 Lachnospiraceae bacterium | reverse complement strand
TGGCATAAATCCTCCGTTTTATATTTGGTTTCTAGTCAATTCCATTATAACAAAACGGAATGCATTTATGCCTATTTTGTTGGCTGAAATATTGATTTTTCAAGGATCAGCACACCTTATTGGTGTGGGAAGTTTGAGTAAGTAAGTATATGATAGGGAAAAGTACCGGATTCTCGTGAAAATCATATAGGATACCCCATGTCATATCCACGATCAAATATAAGCATGAGGCAACGATAAAATAGTTATACCGTATGGGCACACGCCTCTCGTCGGTATACCCAATATGAAAACCGTATTTCCGAAGGGATTCAAAATTTATTATCAGATTGATTATCAGAAGCGACGCCGGAACCATTGAGTATAACATTCAAGTTAACCCCCACGTATTATGTAATAGAAGTGCACGTCATTTTTATAGGAATCATTATACTACACATGGTTCCGATTGGATAATAAAAGAAGCCCCGCCGCATATCCGAATGCACGGAGCTTCACCAATCTATACAATTACGTTTTCATAAACCATCTGTTTGAAAATCCCCTATTCACCTCTGCAGTTTATGCGAATTCTTTTTGGAATTTTGCGGGATCCATATTGAACAGTTCTTCACCCAGAGCATCGCTTATCTCAATGAGCATTCGCTCGTATGTGCACTGAAGGGGTGAGATCTCATTTTCATTTCCCGTGTTCATCCTGTTGGAACATCCGCAGGAATTGGTGCACCGCTTTACAAGATCACAGCCTACGCAGGTTTCGGGAGTCGAAGCTCTCTTTGAAATCTCGATCAATTTCTTATCGTTTACCCCTTCATAGACAGTTCCCAGCAGATAATCGGGATCTCCTATAAACGAGGTGCAGGGATATAACTCACCCGAAGGAGTTACCGGCATCTGCCTCACCCCCAAATGACACTTCTCAGCGGGATTCTTATCCCTGATGCATTCTCCTATCTTGGAATAGATGGGACCAACAAATGTGTGGTCGCCCTTTATGAATAATTCTTTGATGTACTCACAGGTCTGCTCAAGCTGGTCTCTTAACAGCTCAAGGTCTTCATCCGTCCAGTTAACCTTCCTGCCATAAGCAATAACCAAAGAGATATGTTTAAAGCCAAGCTCATGAAGATATCTTACGGATTCCGCATAATGAGGAACAGCCTGAGGAGCGATGGTCGCAAGAGCCGTGGCTTCAGGCATGTATTTAAGAAGGAGCTTAGCTTTCTCTTCAACAACGGATGAGGTAGGCTTTCCGCCCACAAATACTCTGCACACATCCTGCGCCGTTCCGTCAAAAGAAAGACCTATTCCCATCTTTGCCTTAGCGGCACGCTTAAGAAACTCCTCATCAAGGAGCGATCCGTTGGTGGTCATCTTACAGTCAAATTTCATACCTGTCTCTTTGACCTTATCCTCGCAGTAGTCCAGTGCCTTATAGATAAGATCCTTTTTCAGAAGAGGTTCTCCTCCGAAAAAGCACAGGCCCGCTCTCAGTCCTTTTGAAAAAGCCAGATCGCAGGCTTTAAAAAGCACCTCTTCAGACATGTCCTTGGGACACTTCTCACGAAGACAGTAGGCGCAGTCCATGTTGCAATTGTCAGTAAGATGTAATGTAAGATTCATATCTCTGCCCTTCCCGGGTCCCTTTCAGCATTTTCAGGGCTCATCTATCGGAGCGCCTCCATCAAGAACAAGATCGGGCTCATAATACGCACTTGCATCCTGATCCTCGGATTCGTCAGCATCTGTGACATCATCCTCATCTTCGTTATCATCAACCAAATACTCGGGCACATCCCCGGCAAGCTCAACCACATCGTCAGGCTCAGTATACATAACAAGTCCGCCATCATAATCGATCACATTATTATTAGGCTCTGCTACGGAAACATCTCCCGAAAGTTCAACTCCCCTTTCAGTATTCGGAGTAGTATTAAGAACAGTTGCTCCCGCAAGATCGGGGCCGGCTCCGCATCCGCTAACCGTTACTGCAACCATAGCTGCCGCAACTGCCACTGCATAACCCGGTTTCTTATATCCTTCAGCTTTTGTAATCTTCATAATATCATCCTCCTCAAGGTTCATAGACTTCAACGGATCCCGAAAGCATAAGATCGTCGTCTATAGGCTCACAATATACTTTCGATTTCTGATCCTCGGATTCGCCATTATCATCAAGCTCGTCCTCGTCTGCAGAATCATCCTCTGAACCATCTATATAGTCTTCTTCATCCACATAAGGAGTAACATAACCATCAAGCTCGATTACATCATTAACAGGTTCTGCAACCTCTCCCGCTATCACCACCTGCTGCTCTTCAGGGGGAGCCCCAAGTGTCGCTTCACCCTCAAGCTGGGGGCCGGCACCTCCGCATCCCCCTACGGTAACTATGGTCATAGCAGCCGCAACCGCTACCGCATACTTAGGTTTCTTATATCCTTCTGCCTTTGTAATCTTCATAATATTGCCCTCCCTTGGGTCTCTTACCCTAATAGACGACAAGAATTATCCTCAGGTCACAACTTACATAATATTTTATCACAAATTTTATTGGTCCCTTCTTCTGCATAATAAAACAGGGTCTCGTGAGTTTCACTCACGAGACCCTGTTTTATTATGCAGAAGAAGGGACTTGAACCCTCAAGAGATTGCTCCCACACGGACCTGAACCGTGCGCGTCTACCAATTCCGCCACTTCTGCAGACAACGAACAAATTTTAAAACAAAGTGCCCTTAATGTCAACAATTCATAGGCTTCTTAATTCGAAAAAAAGCGCCCGACCTGATTTGTCGGGCGCCATGATCATTTAGTTGAATTTCCAGCTTCTGATATCGCCCTCAGATCCGTCAAATACGAACCTGATATCGGTCTTTCCGGTAACCTTCGAAGTAAGATCGAATGTTTCATCGACAAATCCATCCGATGCACTTGTCTTAAACTCAGCTACCTTATCGGATCCGGCATAAACACAGATTCCGATTCCCGCCTTGGATCTGGAAGTAACGCTTACGGATGATGCACCCTGAGTTCCGAAATCCACGCCTTCAACGCTCATCCAGCTTCCGCTCTCTCCGGGTTTTACAAGCATTTCTCCGGCAAAGAGCTTCATATCGGCAGAACCCTCGATATAAGCTTCGGTCTTAAGTCCTGCCATGGATGCAAAAGTAGCTGCGGGAACACACACATAAGGATCAAAGCTTCCTACCTGAGCCACGCCCTTTCTGGTTCCGGTTGACTTGGCGGGTGCACCGTCGGCATCCACATTTATCTCATCAACGCTGGTGCTTCTGAAACCGCCGTCGAGTTCCATGTACTCCTCAAGAATACGGCTGTGGTATGCGATGTAATACTTTCCCTTGAACTCAAACATGCAGTGATGATTGTTTCCGCCTCTTCCGAAGAAGAATCCGGGATTCTTAAGAACTGCAGCCGAAGGAACAAAGGGACCGTCGGGCTTATCGGATACCATTGTAAGGATCTCGCCGGACTCAAATCCGAGTTTCTCCGTAGCTTCGGGAGTTACATTGAAGTTTGAGCAATAGGAATAATAATACTTTCCGCCTATCTTATTAATTCCGGAATCTTCGAAAAGATAAGCCACATTCTCGATGGGCTTGGGATCTTCCGCAAGTCCGATCATGTCGTCCGTAAGTCTTACCACTCTTGCGGTTCCGGGATTGGGAGCCTTGTCCTCCGAAGGAACTCCGCCACCGATATAGAGCCAGCCTGTTCCGTCGTCATCTACAAGCACTGCGGGATCAAAGAGCCATGTTACGGATGCACAGTTGGGAGTATCTCTGGATACAAGAGGACCGCCGATGGGATCTACAAAAGGTCCGGTGGGGCTGTCTGCCGAAAGAACTGCGATGCCGTTTCCACTGTTTGCAAAATAAAGAAAGAACTTATCCTTGCCGTTAATGGTCTTCCAGCATGCTGCGGGAGCCCATGAGTTGCCTCCCCAGGTTGCAAGTCCGTCTTTCCCTGCCGCATATACTACGCCGTGATCGGTCCAGTTAACGAGGTCGGATGAAGATGCAACACTTATGGTGTTGATCTTGGAATAATTATTCTCAGTAAGTTTTCCCGACTCATCATAAGTCAGAATGTCACAGGTCATATACATATAGACTCTGTCTTTATAGATCATTGCGAAGGGATCTGCGCCGAAACGCTGAGTCATGATCGGGTTGTGATCTCCCGCAGGCTTAAAGCTTTTTAATAAATTATTGTCCATTTTATTCCTTCCCCGGATGCTTTTTTGTACCCGTAACGCACCCGTTACAATACCTGTTTATTATCCCACGGCCACAGATCGCACGCAATAAAAAAGGACTTTCACCCTCATATTTGGGTGAAAGTCCGCATTATTTAATCATCAGGTTAAGGTGTCAAACATGTATCCGTTTGATACGCCTGCTGCCGTAGCGTTTCCGTTATAAATGGAACTTCTGGTAGCGGCATATGAAGCATTGCTCTGAACCATTCCCGCAGATACGCTCACACTGTATCCGTAAGACGATTTCTCCGCAAACAGATCCTTGATGTCCGACGCCTTGGCAGCTTTAAGCTTGTCCTCATCGATTTCGATCTTACCGCCCTTTCCGGCCATAAGTCCCATGGAATCCATCTTCTCGGTATAACCGTTTGAGAGAGAACTCAAAACCGTGATCCTGCTTGATATGGAAGAATCATTTACAACTTCCTTATCGGCTGCGGCTTCTATCATAGAGTTGTAGCTCTTAACAAAGCTCTTTACCGCAGAAACAAGAAGATCCGTATCTTCCTCGGAAGCTTTTCTTATCTTTTCAATGGACGACTGAACAGATCCGGCAGCCTCGGCAACTTTACCGTAGCTTTCGGATGCAGTATTCTTGCTTGAAGCTTTTTTAACGTCCTCTGAAACAATCTTTGAAGCGCTTTCGGAAGTCTTATCTTCCGCATAGTACGCCTTCATGAGCTTGCCGTATGCTCCGCTCTTTACGAGACCATAGTCTTTGAGCCAGCTCATGGAATTAAAAGAATCACTTTTTGAATTAGGAAGTGATGAGAATAAAGAACTGTAATCAGTTTTTGCCTGTATATTTATACTCATAGGCTTTACCTCCGGCCATCCATGCCCGAAAAAAAACGGTCGCCCGCAACAAATGTTCCTTCAATTAGAAAATAACATCTGTCGCGGGCGGTGTAAAGTTTATTTTCTCTTAAATACAGGGATGGATTCAATGGGAGCTGCTGCGGTGATGGTCTGAGCTCCGTCATAAACCTTGCCGTCACGGATATCTTCCCACTTGCCTGCGGGGAGATATACCTGTCTTTCTCTCATTCCCTCATACATTACGGGAGCTACCAGATAATCGGAACCGAACATGTACTGATCATCCAGATCCCAGCACTTCTCATCCTCAGGGAACTCATAGAACATTGTTCTCATAAGAGGTGATCCATTTGCGGATGCTTCATCGTAAAGTGACTTGATATAGTCCTTAAGGCTCCATCTGAGCTTAAGGTTATCTGTCATGATCTTCTGAGCCTCTTCTCCGTAACTCCAGATCTCATTATCCTGGCCGGTATGGAGATATCCGCCGCCCCAGTCCCTGTTATCGAGAGCCGGGATCGTGAAAGGTCCTCTGTCACCGTGGAGTCTTAAGATGGGAGTAAATACGGCCCACTCATACCATCTTACAAGAAGCTCCTTAAAGTAATCGGTGAAGACATCACTTTCCATGAATCCTCCGATATCGGTGGTCCACCAGGGAATTCCCGCAAGTCCGATATCGAGTCCGCCTCTTACGGAATTCTGAAGTGCTTCGAAGGATGAGTAAATATCTCCGCTCCACATAAGAGTTCCGTACTTGGGTGATCCGGCCCAGCCGCAGCGAAGGAGGTTTACAACCTGCTTCTTCTCATCGAGCTGCTTTTCTCCTTCATAGAAGCCCTGCGCATAGCACTTGGGATAGATGCAGCTGACCTCAGCACCGGGTCCGAGGTAATATCTGTAATTGTCAAAATCATAAGCGGCAAGATCGGGCTCTGCATTATCAAGCCAGAACATATCAATGCCGTAATCATAATAATTCTTCTTGCACTTCTCCCAGACATACTGTCTTGCTTCGGGATTGGTGGCATCGAAGACAACGCAGTCGCCCTGATAATCGTAGGTTCCGTTGGTTCCCTTCTCCGTTCTCATGAGAAGGCCTCTGTCCCACATCTCACCGAAGTTCTCGCTCTTCTTATCAACGGAAGGCCAGACTGAAACCATGACCTTGATACCGTATGAATGGAGTTCATCGACCATCGCTTTGGGATTGGGCCAGTATTCTTTGTCGAATTTCCAGTCGCCCTGAAGAGTCCAGTGGAAGAAGTCGATTACGATGACATCGATCTTGATTCCGAGTTCACGGTACTTTCTTGCAATGGTAAGAACCTCGTCCTGAGTTCTGTATCTGAGTTTGCACTGCCAAAGGCCCAGAAGATCCTCGGGCATTTCAGGAGCACGTCCCACAACTTCGGTGTAGTTCTCAATGATCGCTTTGGGAGAATCATCAGTGGTGATCCAAAGATCGAATTCCTTGGATGCATCTGCAACCCACTCGGTCATATTTTTACCGAAGGTTACGTTACCTACTGCGGGATTGTTCCAGAGAAGTCCGTAACCCTTATTGGATATCTCAAAAGGAATTGATGTCTGAGCGTTTCGCTGTGCGAGCTCGAGTGTGGTTCCTTTGAGTTCGATGAACGGATTCTGGTAAACTCCCATTCCGTAGATCTTCTCGCCTGCGATGGGCTCAAAGCGGAGCGTGAGCCTAAAGTCACCGTTTAAGTGGGGCTTGTACTCTCTTCCGACTCTCTTAAAGCAGCTTACAGCATTGTTCTCTGTTCCGCCGTAGTTGCTGTAGTACTCTCTCATCAAAAACTTATCGTTCCTGTAATAAGTGATGATACCTTCAGAGCTGATCGATGCAGAAGTGGAACCGTTCTTGATAAACGATCTTTCTTCCGTGATCTTAATCTCGGCACCGGTCTTATCCGAAGACAGTTCATCTTTGGGACAAAGTGCCCAGAGATTTCCGGTGAACTCATTGTTTCTGGTCGCTCTGATGCGGAGTGCATTCTTACCCCAACCTTCGATCCTTACGATCTCCCCGCGCTTTTTAAAAATAAGTGCATTTCCGTCCTGAAAAAACATTGTACCCTCCTTAATGGTTTATTTAAGTTCTATCCTGAAAACGACAGGCATGTCATCCTCAAATTTGTGATTCGTCCTGATATCAAGTCCGTTATCAAGATGATTCCAATTAACTTCCGTGCCGTCTGCAAGCAGTACGACTTTGGAAATAATACCTTTGTATGATGAGCTTCCGTCCTCGCCCTTCCTGGCCATGCTCTTAATGAGGTAATGACCGTCGGCTGAAGGCTTCATGGCAGCGGCATAAATATGTCCGTCCTTTTCGGTGAATCTGAAATCTCCGGATGTATAATCGAGAACCTCGGCATCTTTGAATCCGCCTTCTTCTCTGTTTACACTTCCTTCACCGTAGATCTTGTAAGGATTGCTTCCATAGATCATCTCGCCGTTAGCATCAAGCCACTTTCCTATTCCGAGAAGAACATCCTTCTCTTCATCGCAAAGAGTTCCGTCAGCTTTGGGGCCTACATTGAGGAGAAGATTTCCGTTCTTGGATACGATATCCACAAGTTCTCTTACAACCTCACCGGCTCCTTTATAATCAGCATCATGTACATAGCCCCATGACTGTCTGCAAATAGGGGTATCTGACTGCCATGTGTATGCTGCAGCTCCGGAAAGACCGCCTCTTTCGATATCTCTTACGCATGCTCCGGGTCCGAAGGCATCGCTCTTTGCAACCATGATACCTTTGAGACCTTTGGACTCCATTACGTCGTAGTAATACGCTGCCGCTTTCTTAAGATAAGGCTTTAATACGCTCTGTCCTATCCACCAGTCAAAATAGATAACCTCGGGAAGGAATTTATCTACCAACTCACAGACTCTGTAGAGCCAGTCCTGCATAAACTCTTCCGAAGGAGCGGGCTTACAGTCAAAGTCCTGAATATCTTCGGGATCAAGAACCGAAGGCCAGTAGAGATCTCCTCTTCTGTAATCACCTTTGATATCGGTCTCACTTCTTCTTCCGTTTCCGAGGAACCACCAATGCTCAAACCTGTGTGATGAGATACCGAATTTTACTCCGTATTTCTCTGCTGATTCCTGAAGCATCGCACAGGTATCCTTGTGAGGACCTTTTTCAAATGCATTCCAGTGTGAAGCTTTACTCTTATACATCTGGAATCCGTCGTGATGCTCTCCTACGGGGATCACATACTTGGCACCGGACTTTTTGAAAACATCCATCCAGGTATCGGGATCGAATTTCTCTCCCTTGAAGCGTTCGATGTAATCGATATATCCGGTCTCCGATAAAGGTCCGTACTTTTCGACATGATGCTTGTTCTCATCACTGCCGACTGTGTACATGTTGCGGGGATACCATTCATTCTTGTACTCCTCCGAAGTGAATGCACCCCAATGAATGAATATTCCGAACTTGGATTCCTTAAACCACTTGGGAATTCCGTTCTTTGCAAGTGATGACCAGTCATCGGTGTAAGGTCCTTTTGCAATGACCGCATCGATCCTCTTCATTTCCTTCTCAAGGTCGGGAAGGTCCGAGTAAAGATCATCCGAAGAAGTCTCACTTACTTCCGCAGCACTTACGGTTGCAGCCTCTGCGGATTTTTCTACAGTTTTATCGTCTTTCGATTCTTTCTTATCGCTTGCGGATTCTTCGAGTTCTTCGTCACTGTCCGCAAGATCGATGATATCGAGATCGTCATCATCCGATTCGGATTTTTCTTCTTCGTTTTCTTCCGGATCTTTTTTCCTTGAAAGAACTGCTCCGGCAATGATCATGAGAACCGCAATAACTGCGATAACAACTCCGATCACAATGCCTTTGGTGGAATCATTTCCGACAGGCTGCACTTCAGGCTGAACGGGCTCTGCAGGCACGGGAGTTACCTCTTCCGTGGGAGCGGGCTCTTCGGGAACTATCTCAGGTTCCGGCTCGGGCTCCTTGGGAAGCTCATAGAGGGAATTGATGGTGATCATATATTCGATCTTGGTAACGCCTGCAAAAAGATCTGCTTCAACGGTGCCCGATCCTTCTTCATCTGCTCCGCCGTAGAGTCTCCATGCACTCTCTATACCGCCTACAGCTTCATCCCATGCTCTTGCGGTAAGTGTTTCGTCAAGAGCGATAACCGAACCGTCGATGTTAAGCGCAACCGTTACATCCGCTTTGCTGTACTCAGCTCCTTCTTCCGGAACGATTACGGGAGAAATAAAATATGCATGTCTTAACGCGGAAGGAAGTGTCAGGGAAACGGTTACGGTATCTCCTACCTTGGCAACCGCTTCAACAGCTTCAATGTCTCCTGCGTTCTCCTCATTTCCTTCACCGAAATATTTAAGTCCGTGGTCTCCGCTCTCTGCCAGGTCTCCGTCAAATGCTATGAAAACCCTTGCATCTCCTTCACTTGCGGGGCCGGTCTCATCTGCGGAGTTAATGGTCACGGTATATTCAATGCTTGTGGCACCTTTGAAAACATTTGCATCGACGTACTTAAGTCCGCCCTCTTCGATGCCGCCGTAAAGCCTCCATGCGGTCTTGTAATCGTCCTTGAGTGATTCCCATGAGATAGGAATGTCTTCGCTGTCCTCTCGGGTTATCTCCACATCTTCTCTGTTTACCTTCAGAGTGACATCCGCGGTTACATTTTCAATGGCGATGTTGTCATACTGAGATACGATCACGGGTGCGATATCATAAACGCCTGTTACCTCTTCGGGAAAAGAAAGAGAAACCGTTACGGTATCTCCCACCTTGGCACTTGCGGTAACCGCGGTGATATCGGGATTGGATTCTTTTCCGGGACCTGCATAAAACAGTCCTCTGTCTCCCGCTTCAGCACCTGATCCACAAAAAGAAATAAAGACGGAAAGTTCTTCTTCATATTGCTCAGCCGCTTTAACGGATGCGGCAGGCATCATCATAAATGCAGTAAGAAAAGCAAGTACCAGTGCTCCTGTTTTCTTAAATAACTTTTTCATTTCGGCACAACCTCTAAAAAAATACCCACGGAAAGGTGCCGCTCAGGCACCCTTCCACGGGCCAATAATTAATTTAGTAAGTATTAAAGTCTTTCAAATTCTACCTTCTGAGCATTTTTGCCCATGACAGCTTCAATCTTGTTATCGCCGTCTTTGAGTTTGGATACGGGGATGACTGCGGAATCGAGCTTTTCTCCGTTTACAACGAGGTAAGAGATACCTTTGCATACATGCTCGGGATTCTTAACTTCGATGTGAAGGTTCTTTCCTCTGAATACTCTGTCGACTTCGTATCCGTCCCAGGAATCGGGGATACAGGGATCGATGAGCATTCCGTCGTACTGAGGTCTGATTCCGAGTACGTACTGTGTAAGTGAATAATATGTCCATGCAACCGCACCGGAGAGCCATGAAGTACGGCAGTTACCGGGTCTGGGTGACTCGTCCGAATAAGTGGTCTGGCCCTGAACATAAGGCTCTGACTGACGGATCTCTGCTCTGGTGTTGTAGCTTGCGGGAAGCGCAGCCTTTAAGTACTTATATGCTCTGTTTCCGTTGCCGGCAACAGTTTCTGCCATAACGCCCCAACCCTGAGTATGGTTGAAGATACCGCCGTTTTCTTTGATACCGGTAGGGAATACTACGCAGCCCATAACGGTCTGGGGGGTGTAGACGATAGCGGGTGCGCAGAGCTTAAGTCCGTACTCGGAGAAGAGCTGCTCATCAACCGCATCAAGGCAAAGCTTTTCCTGATCGCCCTTGCAGGCACCGGACATAACAGCCCATACCTGAGTGTTGAGGTAAACCTTACCTTCGTCATACTTATCTGTTCCGTAAACGGTTCCGTCTTCACCGACAGCCCAGATCCACCACTTGCCGTCCCATGCTTTCTTCTGGATTGCTTCGTCAAGGATATCTCTCTGCTTAAGAGCCCATGCTGCCTCGTCTTCTTTTCCGAGGAGCTTGGAGATATCTGCGTAGGTGGTAAGACCGAGTCTTAACTGGAAGGTAACCATTACACTCTCGCCGTGGTAACCGGTCTGGAGGCAGTCATTCCAGTCAGCTGCAAGTCCTGAAGGAAGTCCGTCTGCGCCGCTTCTTTCGATGTTGAAAAGAAGGGCTTTCTTAAGGTGATTGTAAACGGTGTCCTCACCGTGATCTGCATAAGGTACTACTTCGTTGAAGAAATCGAGATCACCGGTCTCTGCAACATATGCGGGGATCGCATTGAAGAACCACTGGCAGTCATCGGATCTGAATTCCTTCTCATCGGGACACTTCTCATGTCCGGGATTATGTCCGAGCTTGATGAGAGGCATAGCACCTCCGCAGAAGGTCTGTCCTGAAAGCATCTGCTTTAAGCGGGCCTTGGAAAGCTCAGGGATAGCTGCGTTGACACCGAGGGTATCCTGAACGGAATCACGGTATCCGAGACCGTCTCTTTCTCCGTTGTAAACAAGAGAAGCTGCTCTTGACCAGGAGAAGGTGATGAGGTTGTTGTAAAGTCCCCATACATTGGCGGTGTGGTTGATATCTTCATCGGGAGTCTTAGCTTTGAATGAAGTGAGCTTTGAGTGCCAGTCTGCTTTAAGCTTTTCGAACTCCTCGTCGAATCTTGCGATTGAACCGTACTCTTTAACGGTCTTCTCTCCGACGACATTTGCATTACCGATGCCAAGGAGGATGAGTACTGTTTTCTTTTCACCGGGCGCCAGGATCATGTCGGACTGGATGGATCCGCAGGCGGTATCGCCGTAGCACCAGGAATCGGAGCACTGTCCTTCAATGACAGCCTTAGGCTCTTTGTATGACCCGTAAGTTCCGAGGAACTTTTCTCTGGAAGTGTCATAGTGAGTCATGGGAGCTTCGCAGACTGCGAACCACTCCTGCTGTACAAGGCCGCCGAGTTCATACTCGGGATGCTGCTTGTAGATATTGTCATGAATTGAATAGCCGAGGATGTTATCAGCCTTCTTGTCGGCCTCCATGATGAAAAGTGAATACTGAAGGTTTACAAGGTCCTGGGTGGTGTTCCACTGGCTCGCAAACTCGCAGTATGTGAATGCTGAGAGATTTCTGGGCTTGTCAGACTTATTCTCGACATCCAGTCTCCAATACTCAAAGGTCTGTCCCAAGGGAACAAAGTAAGTAGCATCGGTGTGGATATCAGCATAGTCAGAGCTGATGATGGTGTATGCCGTACCGTGACGACAAACGTTCTTGTAAGTATCGAGAGGCTTTCCTACGGGCTGCCATGAAGCTGACCAGTAATCCTTGGAATCATTGTCTCTCAGATAGAAGTATCTACCGGGCTGATCCATGGGAATGGAGTTAAAGCGAAGACGCATAAATCTTCCCTGGGCTCCGGAACGGTAGAATCCGTATCCTCCGGCATTGTTGGTGATGATGGCACCGTACTGGGTGGTACCGAGATAGTTACTCCAGGAAGTCGGAGTATCCGGCCTGTCAACAACGTATTCGTAAGCTTCGTCGTCAAAATGTCCGTACTGCATAGATTTTATCCCCTTTGATATATTTTGTTTTCACCCTATAAAAAAAGCGGGCATTACTTGAACAGTATAGCAAAACGGGTACTAAAATAATAGTTGGATAATACGGTCTTCATCCCGTTTTACATTCGAAACGGGAAGCCCATCGTCACCTGCCATCGAACCCCTCGCGCCGGTATCTATGACTTCCCGTTTCTACTGTAAGTAATCCCTACAATCTCACAATAAGTATTAAGGTAAAATAAAACAAACAAAATGTAACTCAAATGTGATACTATAGTATTGTGCGAGGGGAAAGCACACATTTTACGGATTCAGTATCAAAGAGGCTCATAAAATGAAAGACAGATCTACAGAAGAAAAAAGGCACCATTCTAACGCACGTGTCCCCTACACCTGCTACAAAGGGATCATTCCGGACTGGTTTCCATCGGTGCCTCTTCATTGGCACAGAGAATTCGAACTTGCCTATATCTACGACGGCAAGGGCATTTTCAGAATTGAAGAACAGATAATTCCCGTGGAAACCGGAGACATTGTCATCATCAAACCGGGTGCTCTTCACTCCACGGATAAGACGGACTGCAAAAAGTTCGATTATGATACTATCGTATTTGACGACTCTTTTCTTTTCGGCAATCATGCAGAGAGATGTTTTACGGATCTTCTGAGTATTTTCGAAAGAGAGGATTCTTTCATCAGACTCCCCATAAATTCCGAAAATATGTACTATGAAGAGATCAGGGAAAACACCCTGAAACTTTTTGATGCCGCAAGGCTTTTTTCGGGAAGCGGCGATCTGAAAGTCAAGATATCACTATTGGAGATCTTCAGACTCATCATTGACAGCGGCGCAGTGGAAACAGGTTACAAATCCGAGATCTCATCTGATTCCATCAAGCCCGCGGTAGATTATATAAGAGATAATTACAGCGACCACATTACCGTGGACATGCTGGCGGATAAATGTCATTTAAGTAAGAGTTATTTCATGAACCTGTTCAAGAAAGTTACGGGAAATACGGTTATCGGATATCTGATGCAGGTGAGAGTCGACAACGCATGCAGACTTCTTGCCAACGAAAATATGTCGGCCTCCGAAGCCGCACTCAGCGTAGGATATACAAACATTTCCAACTTCAACAGACAGTTCAAGGAATTGACGGGGTGTACGCCCAAGGAATATAAAAAGAGAAAATAAAAAGTCGTATCGGGGGTTATATGGAAAAAGAAAGAATAGAAAATCTACGTTCCGCTATGGAGCGTTCGGTTTCCTGGGGAGAAACCGCAGGATCACTCCTTCTTGTCATCAAAGACGGCATAGAAGAATGCTATCTTGAAACAGGTTATGCGGATATTCCCAACAAGAAGCCTTTGAAAAGAGATTCACTCTTCAGGCTCTATTCGATGACAAAGCCAATCACTGCAGCCGCTGCAATGATACTTGTTGAAAGAGGACAGATCGAACTTACGGATCAGATTCAGTACATTTTTCCTTCATTCAGGAACATGAAGGTTCTGGAAAACGGGAAAGCATCACGTGCCACAAGAGATCTGAATCTCTTCGATATCTTCAACATGACAAGCGGACTTTCATATCCCGGGCCTGACGGTGCTTCATACGAAGCAGGACTTATTTTCGACGATATAATCAAAGGTCTTTCGGAAGTTCCCGGCGGTAAGATGACCACTTTGGAATATGCAGACCGCACAGGCAGAGCTCCTCTTCTCTTCAATCCAGGATCACACTGGGCATACGGAACAGGCGCTGATATCATGGGCGCGGTTATAGAAAAAGTTTCGGGAATGCCATTCGGAGAATTTCTGAAAAAGGAAATCTTCGAGCCTCTCGGAATGAATGATACAGACTTTTATGTACCTGCAGAAAAAGCAGACAGACTTGCGAAAGTTTATGAGACCGTACCCGGCTCGGAGATGATCGAATACACGGGAGAAAATCTCGGAATAGAAAATCCTCCCATTCACAAACCAGCATTTGAATCAGGCGGTGCGGGACTCATCTCATGCATCGATGATTATGCTAAATTTGTTACCATGCTGATTAACGGTGGTGAATATAAAGGGAAAAGAATCCTCAGTGAAAACAGCGTGAAGTTTTTGACCTCGGGAGCACTTACTCCCGAGCAGCAGAAAGATTTTAACTGGGAAGGAATGCAGGGTTTTTCATATTCGCATTTCCTCAGGATCATGAACGAACCTGAGAAAGCAGTTACCATCTCAAGAAAAGGCGAGTACGGATGGGACGGATGGTTGGGATGCTATATGGCGAATATTCCGTCGGATAATATGTCCATACTCATAATGACGCAGAAGAAAGATTCCGGAACCTTCGGACTTACGAGAAGAATCAGAAATATCATACTGGCTTAGTGCTGTGGAAGCGCCATTGCGGACGGTTCTTGCTGACTCATATCTACTACTAAAAAAGGCATGAGCGCGTCTGTTTATTTCTGCTCATGATCACTTCGTTAAGCTGTTCTAAGGGATGTATGTTAAGCAATGACTCCGCACCGCCGGCATTCGACATCCTGTCTCAGTGCCGGCTAATTTCGCCATCCGGGCGAAATTGTGCTCACTTAGATACATCCCTAAGAACAGCTAAACTCGTTCAAAATCGCATAAATAAACAGATGCGTTCATGCCTTTAAATTACATTACAAGTGAGTCAGCAAGAACCGGTCATTCAACATCATATTCTGAATCCTATGCCCCACACAGCTTTTATATATTCATTATCGGAATACTCTCGTATCTTCTTACGGATATTGCTGATGTGGACATTAACCGTATTATCTTCACCGATATATTCTTCTTCCCAGGCAAGTTCGAAAAGCTCACGCTTTGAATAAACCTTTTCGGGATGAAGAACCAGAAGTCTTAAGAGATTGAATTCGTGTTTTGTAAGTGAGATCTCATTTCCGTTAACCGAGCATACATGAGATTCGTCATTGATGGATATCTCATTGTATGTAAGATCGTTTGAAACGGTTTTGTTACCGGAGTTCTTAGCGTGAAGATCGATTCTTGCCAGAACTTCTCTTACATCAAAAGGCTTGGTTATATAATCCGATGCCCCCTGTCTTAGAAGATTAACTTTACCTTCAATATCAGTCTTGGCCGATAATACAAGAACCGGAATATCTGATTTTTCTTTTATCTTCTGAAGCACCTCTTCTCCCTTAATACCGGGAAGCATAAGATCCAAAAGTACCATGTCAAAATCTTCGGTTGAAAATCTGAGCAACCCTTCGGAGCCGGAAAAAGACTGAACTGCTTCGTATCCCGCGCCGGTCAGGGCTTCTTTCAAAATATCATTTATTTCTTCGTTATCTTCGATTATTAAAATTCTCACGTTCTGTCCTTCTTACTGCATTTTCTTAAATGTTACCGCGATGCCGAATACTCCGGGAGCACCGAACGCTTCTGCTGTTCCGCCCATGATATCCATCAGTTCTTTTACTATGCAAAGGCCGAGGCCCGTGCTCTTAACTTCGCTTCTGGAATCATCACCGATAAATGTTCTGTCAAATACTCTGTTTATATCTTCAGGAAGCTCATCCTTTGTAGAATTCCTGAATGTAACTATTACATGTTTTTCATCCGATTCAAGATTCACCCTGAAATCCCCGTCTCCGTGAACAAGAGCATTCTTGATGATGTTCTGAAAGACTCTCATCACATTGGCCCGGTCGGCATAACAGTACGATTCTTTTTCTTCGAAATCTATCCTGGGTGTTCCCAGTTTTCCTTCTATATCATCCACATACAGAAATAAAGTCTCGCTAAGCACACTCTTTATATCAATCTTCTCGGGATTGTTTTTGTAATCGTCACTCGATATTTTGGAATACTCAAAGAAATTCTCCAGCATATCCGAAAAATAATTCAGTCTTGCATTTATCTTGTCGGCATACTGCTGCTTCTTAACGGGATCATCGGTACTCATAAGAAGTGTAAAATATCCGGACACACTGGTAATGGGAGTTCTGATATCATGCGAAACATTCGTGACCAGTTCTTTCCATTTATTCTCAAGTGTCAGGTGTCTTCTTCTCTCCGCGGTTCTGGATTCCAGAAATCGGTTCAACTTATCACGCAGTTTTCTGAAAGGACCTACCAATATATCCAGTCTTATATCAGCCGTAGTATCGGGTTTTTCGTGTAAATCCAATTGGCGACAGATGGAATCCACCTGTCGCTTGCATAATAAGATATATATCAAAGATAAGATTAGACAAATTGTAAGGATCGCTATTATGATTTCCATACTATGAATTATATAACATCGCGTTTCTTATATATAAGTGAACCAATGATAACATAGATCAAAACAGAAATTAATCCTACAACCCATGTTGAACCGTGTACCATATTATCACTTCCCACTGTAAGTGCGGCGGAACGTGTAGTGATCATATACTGGGAATATGCGATGAGATCCATACATTTCTCACTTACGATATTCTTATAAACAAGGAATGCCTCAAAAAGATTCACGCAGTTCGCCAGTGCCATCGATGTAAGGAAGGTAAGTATTATGGCAACAACACCTTTTCTGAAAATCTCGAATAAAACCATCATGGCTGTTCCGAATGTTGTAAACAGAAGAACCTGTTTGAACATATACTCAAAATAGAGCGAAGGCGCATATTCAAGCGCTGATCCGTATTTTACGGAAAGCAGGAAAGCTGCAAGTACTAATGCTGCGACAAGGAGAAGTGTATAAAAAGCAACCACAAATACCTTGGTAATGAAGATCCCGGCTTTTTTACGTGAAGGTCTGGGAAGGTTTTTAAGGAATCCGCTCTTTCTTTCTTCATCAGTATAGATACAGGAAAAGATTCCGATCATCAGGATCACAAATCCGGATGACATCATATCAATAAGCATTTCATAGGGATTGAGCGAAGAAGGTTCATAGTCCTCGGAAAATGAGACCGTTACAACCGAATTCTCATCTACTCTTCCGCTCTCTACAGCATTCATTATGGCAAAAGAGAACAGATATATTGAAACGGTGATTATAAGAATGATATAAGTTGCCTTAGTGTGAAAAAGTCTGAATATATTAGCTTTAAAAAGATTTATCATTTGTTTGAGCCATCCTTTCCGATAAGATCAAGGTAATAGTCTTCAATCGAAATGCCTACGATCCTGCATGAAGAAATAAATACATCCGACCTTACCAGGTTTGTGATCATCTCTTCTGTTCTGTCGAGTCCTTCAAAAACATAGATCGTATCATCGGAAATGATCGAGTACTTGATTATTCCCATATTCTCGAGAACAACGCTTGCACCCTGAGGATTGTGTGTTTGTATCTCAACCTTCGAATCGCATTTATCCTTAAGTTCCTCTGCGGATACTTCGCAGATCATATGACCGAAATTGATAACTCCGAATCTGTCTGCAACCTTTCCGAGCTCTTCGAGAATATGGCTCGATATAAGGATTGACATTCCGCGTTCTTCTTTTAATCTGATGAAAAGATTACGAAGTTCGGAAATTCCCTGAGGATCAAGTCCGTTAATGGGCTCATCGAGAACAAGGAATTCGGGATTGCCTATGATTGCAAGTGCAATGCCGAGGCGCTGCTTCATTCCGAGTGAGAATGCTTTGGTCTTCTTACGTGATTCGGGTGAGAGGCCGACGAACTCAAGAATCTCTTTAATCTTTTCGGGATTGTAAAGGCCGAGTGCGATGGCTTTGATCTTCATATTTTCAAATGCGGTAAGATTGTCATACAGTCCCGGAGCTTCGATCAAAACTCCTATTCTGGAAGGATCGAAATCTCCGTCTTCGAATACGATCGTTCCGCCGGTGGGGGATGCAAAACCGGTTATCATCTTCATGATCGTTGTCTTACCGGCACCGTTAGGCCCTATAAGTCCGTATATGGTCCCTTTCTCGATATGGATATTTACATTGTCTACGGCATATTTTTTTCCGTATTTTTTTGACAGGTTTACAGTTTCAAGTAACATCTTGTTTCTCCTTTCGTTTACATATGTGATGATATATGCAAACGATTAATCTATCCTTTAGAGACCATAAAGAAATCATAAAGATTCGGGGGACAGTGAAACAGGGGGACGGTTCTGTCGTTC
>JAGAYR010000047.1 GCA_017940415.1 Lachnospiraceae bacterium | reverse complement strand
TGAAAGGCAAAGAAGCTTCAGCCAATATTAATGCAGGACAGGAGGATTGCAATGAGTGATTACACTGATGAGAAATTTGTGAAGATATTGAGGCATCTGGCAACACAATTGCCGGCGTACTGGGTTGTGAGTTGTGAAGGGGCAGTGAATTCCAAGAAGCTTAAGGGAAAATTGATGGATGAATTTAAAATGCCTGAGTCCAGTGCCAGAGCGTGTGTGAATGTGGCAAAAAGTAATAGTATCGGATTGATTTGGTATTGCAAGGAAGATGATTCTTTTGAACTTGATGCTGAGGCTGTTGATGAATTCTATGACAATATGGATGTGTTGCTATCCAGAAATGCAAGAGAGAATAAGAGAATCAAGGAATTGGAAAAGGAACTTTCCGAAATTAGAAATTCGTATTACAGGCAGAAGAAAACCCTGAATCGATACATTAAAGTTTATGGGGAGGACGTGATGAATGTTTAGCAAGAAAACAGATTTTGTGAGCATGAGGAAAGAATCTCGCCTTGGAATGTATATACCGGTTCCAATATGTCTTTTAAACAGTAGATTCAGCAGTACAACGCTGTTAATCTATGGCAGTCTTTTGAACAGGGCACTTTTATCACAGAAGAATGCTTGGCAGAACGACTATGGTGAGGTCTATGTCCGATTTTCTATTGATGAGCTTGCAAAATATGTCGGTAAGGGAATATCTACTGTAAAAGCTTCACTAAAGGAATTGGAGTTTCATGGACTTATTTACAGAAAACGAATGGATCTCTATACCACGCATATCTATGTGAGAGTGCCAAAAAGTTGTCTTATGGGACAGAATATTAACTCCGGTAAGGCAGAAAACCGGATTGGCAAAGTGCAGAATTCTGGCTCTCAGACAGCCGGAAATATGACCACTAATAACTATACAGATATACAAAACTTACATACAGATAAATATACATCGGGAAGAGGAGGCCATTATTAATGAAAGCAGAAGATGATATCTATATTGGAGATGGTGGCCTTGAATACTGTAGCAATTGTCATACTCCCAGGCAGCATGCTATTCCTAATTCAATTATGGGTGCCGATTTTAAGGTTCATATTATGTGTGAGTGTCAGCGCAGCAGGTATGAAGCAGAGCAGGTTGAACGAAAAGAAAGGGAGTTCCAGGCGCTTGTCGCAGGGAACAGGAGTATTTGCTTTCATGAATCCAGAATGCGTGAATGGACTTTTGAAAATGATGACGGCAAAAATCCGATGATGGACAAGGCAAAAGCGTTTGTTGCTAATTGGGATGAGATAAAACATAAAAGAGCAGGGCTTATTCTATTTGGCGGTGTCGGAAGCGGAAAGACTTACATGGCTGCCGCTATAGCAAATGCGCTTTTGGATAAAGGCTTGAGAGTGCTGATGAAGGACTTCGCTGAAATCAGTAATATCTCCATTTTCGATTCAGAAGAATATGTAAAGTCACTGTCAGATTATGATCTGCTTATTCTTGATGACCTTGGGGCAGAGAGAAAATCTGAGTTTGCAATGCAGAATGTCTTCAATGTTGTTAATCGCAGATGGGAATCCGGTAAGCCGCTCATTGTTACTACTAATCTGTCACTTATAGAAATGAAGCAGCTTAGAGCAAGAGATGATATTCAGTATCAGAGAATTTATGACCGTATTTTTGATATGTGTGTTCCGTTATGTATTGACGGAGTCAGTAAGCGCCTGCCTTCGGCTGAAAATAAATGCGAATACATGGAATCGATATTTGAGAAGGGAGGAGCTTTATGAGTAGCGAACATTATGAAGTTGCAATAAAGGATAAAATGACTCTTTCTATTGAAGAGGCGGCTGCATATAGCGGCATCGGAATGAATAAACTCAGGGAGCTGACTAAGTCACCATTTTGTGATTTTGTATTGTATGTTGGGAAGAAAACTTTAATCAAAAGAGTGCCATTTGAAGAGTACATAAACCGCGCTACAGAGGTGTGATTCGCCTTTTTGACTTTACGCCAATATATTGAAAAAAGAGCCTATTTGTGTTAATGTATTGCTTGCACTTAGGCTCTTTTTCGGAAGAAGGAAAGGAGCTGATCGTATGGGGAAAGACCTGAAAGGTAAAGAACTTGGACCTGGGGTCATGCAAAGGAAAGACGGAAAATATTCCGCCAGATATACAGGTGCAGATGGTAAGCGACACGAGAAGTATTTTGATAAAGTATCAGAAGCAAAGAAATATGTCGCTTTAGGAAAACTAAATAATGATGAGGATGTGGACGGCAGAGTAGAGACTCTTACTGTTGATCAGTGGTATCGGTACTGGATGAGGACTTTTAAATCCTCATTGGCGCCAAACACACAAAGGAACTATCGTGACAGGTATGAACGTGATATCAAGCCTCGTATAGGTAAGATGAAGATTACGGATGTCAAAGCTATGCATTGTCAGCAGATCATAAATGCGATGGATGGTAGATATGCTACAAGCACAATCTATCAGACATATATTTGCATGGGTTCAATGCTGAAAAGTGCCATGATGAATGACATTATTCCCAATCAGCCGCTTAATGGTGTAGTAATGCCTAAGGTTAAGAAGAGAGGTGTGATACACTTCCTTACTATCGATGAGCAGAATCGTTTTGTTGAAGCTGCTAAGAAGACAAGGAATGCGCCGCAATTTTTGCTTGTTTTACAGACGGGCTTGAGAACTGGAGAACTTATTGGATTAACATGGGATTGTGTTGACTTCGATAAGCGTACCATCACTGTTGAGAAGCAGATGGAATTCCGCTATGGACAGAAACAGTGGAGAGCTGCACCGCCTAAGACAATGTCAGGATTTCGAACCATTCCTTTGACGGACGAGGCGTATGATATTTTAAGATCTGTCTATGAAAAGAGACCTTTTCGCAAGGAATCACCTCTTCTGGAGCAGGAACTTGAATACATTGATCCTTGCAGTGGGCGCACAAGACGTTTTAGAATGAAAGACCTTGTTTTCATTAACTTCAGAACAGGTGAACCGACCAAGAACTCATCATATGATACCAATCTGTATAAAATCTGTGAATCTGCCGGGATAAAACCTTTTTGCATGCATGCACTCAGACATACATTTGCTACCAGGTGCATCGAAAGAGGAGTAAAACCCAAAGCCCTTCAGAAGATTCTGGGGCATTCCAATCTCTCCACCACAATGGATACATATGTACATGTAACAGATGAATCCCTTGAGGAAGCAATGGAGATTTTTTCAAAGAATTCTACGCCAATTTAATGAATTAGTTCGTGGATGAAATTGAAATTTATGATTTGGGAAGTAAAAAAATAATCAAAAGGTTTGCGCCAATTGGCGTAAAATTGGCGTAAACCTCCGAAATAAAAATGGAGAAAAGCCCGTAAACACGGGCATGGAGGAAATAATATGAAACTAGGAATCGTCGGTCTTCCTAATGTAGGAAAGAGCACACTTTTCAATTCGATTACAAAGGCGGGAGCGCAGGCTGCGAACTTCCCCTTTTGTACCATTGATCCCAACGTAGGAGTTGTAGCTGTTCCCGATGAGAGAATCGAGAAGCTTGGTAAGCTCTACAACACCAAGAAGGTTACTCCCGCAACCATCGAGTTCGTTGATATCGCAGGACTCGTAAAGGGGGCTTCAAAGGGTGAGGGACTCGGAAACCAGTTCCTTGCAAACATCCGTGAAGTAGATGCGATCGTACACGTAGTAAGATGCTTTGATGATGACAACGTTATCCATGTAGACGGAAGCGTTGATTCCATAAGAGATATCGAGACCATTAACCTTGAGCTTATCTTCGCAGATCTTGAAGTTCTTGAGAAGCGTATTGCCAAGACCGCAAAGACCGCGAGAATGGACAAGACCGCAGCTAAGGAACTTGACCTGCTTGAGAGATTCAAGGCTCATCTTGAGGCAAATAACGCAGCCAGAACCCTTGTTACCGAGGATGAAGATGAGATCAAATATCGTAAGGAATTTAACCTTCTTACCGACAAGCCTGTTATCTATGCTGCCAACGTAGAAGACGGCGACCTTGCAGATGACGGAGCAAACAACGAGAATGTAAAGAAAGTTCGTGCGTTTGCTGCAGAGGAAGGTTCCGAGGTATTCGTAATCTCCGCAAGAACCGAGGAAGAAATCTCCGAGCTTGATGAGGAGGAAAAGAAAGAATTCCTCGAGGCTATGGGTCTTAAGGAGTCCGGACTTGAGAAGCTTGTAAGAGCAAGCTATGACCTTCTCGGACTTATGAGCTTCCTTACCGCAGGAGAAGATGAGTGCCGTGCATGGACCATCAAGAAGGGAACCAAAGCTCCTCAGGCCGCCGGTAAAATTCACACCGATTTCGAACGCGGATTCATTAAGGCAGAAGTTATCAATTATCAGGATCTTCTCGATAACGGTTCTATCGCAGCAGCAAAAGAGAAGGGTATCGTTCGTATCGAAGGTAAAGAGTATGTTGTACAGGACGGAGACGTTATCCTGTTCAGGTTTAATGTATGATGAATGCTAACGAGATTTCTTTTCCCCATATGGGGATAGACCTTCAGAATGTTCCGGAAGGATTTCCAATATTCGGATTTGAAATAAAGCTTTATGCAATATGTGTTGTCCTCGGAATGTTTGCAGGAGGAACACTTGCAGCCTATCTTGCCAAAAGAGGCGGGTGGGACAAAGAGAAGATATGGGACTTCTTTTTCTACGGAGTTGTATTCGGAGTTCTGGGTGCAAGAATCTATTATGTGATCTTTGCCTGGGATTTCTACAAGGACAACCCGATGCAGGTCTTCAATTTAAGGCAGGGCGGACTTGCAATATACGGCGGAGTCATAGCTGCATTTACCACCGTATTTATTTATTGTAAGGTTACGAAGATCAATCCGTTCAGACTTTTGGATTATTCGGTTCCGGGACTTGCTCTCGGTCAGGCATTCGGAAGATGGGGAAACTTCTTTAACAGAGAGGTGTTCGGAGAATATACGGATAACTTCTTTGCAATGAGACTTCCGGTTTCAAGGGTAAGGCCCCAGGATATATCCGAAAGCATCAGAACTCATATGGCGGAAGGGCAGAACTACATACAGGTTCATCCTACCTTCCTATATGAATGTTTATGGAACGTGGCTATTGTCGCTCTTATGGTCAAGTTTGAGCCCAAGAAGAAATTTGTCGGCGAAGTGGCACTCTGGTATCTGGGAGGCTACGGTCTCGGAAGATTCTGGATCGAAGGAATCCGCACGGATACGTTGTTTATCCCGGGTACAACCCTAGCAGTATCGCAGGTTTTGGCCATTGTGATGTTCGTAGGAAGCCTTGCAGCGGATATCGCTATCAGGGTTATGATATCCAAGGGAAAATTAAAATCTATTGTTTTTTGCGAAGCTTCTTCCCACTAAAAACAAAATATAGTTTCTTTGTCTAAACTGACTCCCAAAATGTAGATTTTGGGGGTCTTTTTTTGTCATTTTTTACCCAAACAATTTATTAACAAATTTAATAATTTGCTTGCAATCCCTTAATAAATTCGGTATTATTAACGTGTCGGTGGGAATAAGTGGGAAAAATATCCCAAAGAGTGGGAAAAACATCAAACCACAATTC
Source organism: Lachnospiraceae bacterium (assembly GCA_017940415.1). Classification (GTDB taxonomy): domain Bacteria; phylum Bacillota; class Clostridia; order Lachnospirales; family Lachnospiraceae; genus AC2028. The sequence continues at coordinate 49,442 of JAGAYR010000047.1, read as the reverse complement.
CACAGACACAATCCCACAAAACCCAGTAAAATCAAGCGTTTCAAGAAGGTAACGAGTGATGACCGGTCTCATCGGCGAATACAATCGAACAATTGACGCCAAGGGCCGTATGTCTGTTCCTTCGAAATTCAGCACGGTATTAGGCGAATCATTCGTAATTTCCAAAGGTTTTGACGGATGCCTCGTCATTTATTCCGACGAAGAATGGAATCTTTTTTCCGAAAAACTCAATTCTCTTCCTTCATTTGATCCTCAGGCTCGTCAGATAAAGAGATTCTTCGGATCGGGTGCAACAAGAGTCGACATCGATTCACACGGAAGAGTTCTGGTACCTGCATCACTCATGGAATATGCGGGACTTAAGAAGGATGTAACGATAGTGGGAACTGCGGACGGCAGAGCAGAGGTTTGGGACACTGATAAGTGGAATGCCGAGGCAGGAAATGTAAGCCCCGAGGATGCTGCAAAGAACCTTTTTGAAAGAGGAATAGTTATCTGACAGATGGAATTCAAACACATCTCAGTACTCTTAAATGAAACTATTGAATGCATGATGGTCCGTTCCGACGGTGTTTACCTCGACGGAACACTCGGCGGAGCGGGCCACTCCTCCTTAATTGCTTCAAAACTCGAGACCGGACATCTCTACGGAGTGGATCAGGACTCGGATGCGATAGAAGCGGCAAGCGAAAGGCTTAAGCCCTATGAAAAGAACGTGACGGTAATAAGAGACAATTACCGAAATGCCGTAAGGATCCTCAAGGAAATGGGAGTGAGCGGCGCGGACGGAATACTTCTTGATCTGGGAGTCAGCTCCTGGCAGTTCGATCAGGGAGACAGAGGTTTTTCCTACAACTATGACGCACCTCTCGATATGAGGATGGATACGAGAAAAGATTTATCCGCTGCGGTGATAGTTAACGAATATCCGGAAGAAGAGATCAGAAGGATATTGAGAGATTACGGAGAAGAGAAATTTGCTTCGAATATTGCTTTAAACATCTGCAAGGCAAGAAGCAAAAAGAAGATAGAAACAACCTTCGAACTTAACGAGATCATAAAGGATTCGATACCTGCCAAATTCAGAGCGGGCGGACATCCTTCAAGACAGACATATCAGGCACTCCGCATTGCCTGCAACGAAGAATTGGACGTACTTGAGAACTCGCTCGATGAGATGGCGGATTTCTTGAATCCCGGCGGAAGGCTTTGCATCATAACCTTCCATTCACTGGAAGACAGGATAGTAAAGAACGCATTCAAGAGATTTGAAAATCCCTGCACATGTCCACCCGGATTTCCTCAGTGCGTATGCGGAAAGGTATCAAAAGGAAAAGTGATAACCAAGAAGCCCATAGCTCCGACGGATGAAGAAATAGAAATAAATCCGAGATCCAGAAGTGCAAAGCTCAGGGTATTCGAAAAAACAAAATGAAAATAGCTCTTTGAAGAAAGGATTCTTCAGTTATAAAGAGGGGGATTAGGAAAATGGCAATTCGTACAAATTATTCAGATTTCATACAGGGCACAGCAGTCAGAAAAGAAGCTCCCGCAAGACCTTATGTTCGTCCCGCTGAGCACAAGGCACCCAAGAGAAAGGTCGCAAGAAGACGCCTTTCCCTTCCCGTTGCAGCATCTTTTATGTTTGCTGTACTTTCTTTTGCCGTTTGTGCATATATGATGGTATCATATGTAAGGCTTCGCAGTGAGCTTACCGAGATGAGCCGTTCCGTAACCAGCAAGAGATCAGAGCTCAACACCATGATCTCACACAATGATGCAGAGTATAATCGCATCATGGCTTCCGTTGATCTTGCTTCCATCGAAGCAGTTGCAAGGGGAGAGCTTGGAATGACTTATGCGGATGAAGGTCAGATTTGTTTCTACTCAGGAGAAACCGGCGATTACATGAGAAGATACGGTAACTAAAACAAATGGCAGTTCGGAAAAAGAATACAAAAAACAATTCAAAAAAGAATAATCGGGGCACGTTCTCGGCAAGGCAGATCAGGTTTAATAAGCTGACTGTCTTGTTTTCGATTTTATTGGTGATGCTTGCGGCCCTTACCATTAGGCTTGTTAAAATAGTCAGAGACAACGGTGAAGAGTATCAGAGAATAGTTTTATCAAATCAAAGATATGACTCTGTTATCATCCCCTTCAGAAGAGGGGATATTGTTGACTCAAAGGGTACTATTTTGGCTACCAGCGAAAAGGTTTATAACCTGATCGTAGACGCCTCCGTTATGACCACTTATGACGATGACAGATATCTGGAGCCCACCCTTACCGCACTCGGTGCATGCTTCCCTCAGATCGATATTAACGAACTTCGTACATTCGTATTAAACAATCAGACCAGCCAGTACAGGATTCTTGCAAAGCGTCTTTCTTACGGCGAGATAAGCGAATTCCTGAATATGCAGGCAAACAATACTTATATCCGCGGAGTTACTTTTGAAGAAGAGTATAAGAGAGTTTATCCCATGGGAACTCTTTGCTCCACAATTCTCGGATACACAACCGGTAATACCAATTCGGGCGGAATGTACGGCCTTGAAGAGTATTACGAAGATGTGCTTACCGGAACCGACGGAAGAGAGTACGGATATCAGAATGAGGATGCGACTCTCGAGCGCACCATTAAGCCTGCGGTTGACGGCTATACCATTCACACGACCATCGATGCAACAATTCAGATGATCGTTGAAAATAAACTGAATGAGTTTAATGAGACATACAAGAATAATTATCGTCCCGGTAACGGAGCGGAAAATCTCGGATGTATCATCATGAACATCAACACCGGTGAGATTCTTGCAATGGCAGATTTTCCCGGATACAACCCCGGCGATTACATGAATACCGATCCTCTCATCGGATGTAATTTATACGAAGCCGTAACCAATGCGGGCGGATATATTGAGTACAGAAAATCAACCGAGATCATCACCCAGGAAATGCTGGATGAGATGACGACCGATCAGATCAATGTCAATCTGTACAACCTTTGGAAGAACCAGTGTATCAGTTATACTTACGAGCCCGGTTCAACCGCTAAGCCTTTTACCGTAGCAGCGGCGCTTGACTGCGGTGCCATAACCGGAGACGAAGTATATACCTGTAACGGAGCACTTCAGGTTTCCAACTACTTCATCAAATGTCATACATATGATTCCGGCGGCGACGGAGTTGTTACCGTTCAGGATTCCATCGCATGGAGCTGTAACGTTGCACTCATGAAGATCGCACAGTCTCTCGGAACCGAGAACATGTGCAAGTACCAGAGAGTATTTAATCTCGGACTTAAGACAAATATCGATCTTGCGGGAGAAGCAAGAACCGATACTCTTGTATATACTCCTCAGACAATGGGTGCGGTCGACCTTGCTACCAATTCATTCGGACAGAACTTTAACGCGACCATGATCCAAATGATCTGCGGGTACAGTTCGCTTATAAACGGTGGATATTATTACGAGCCCCACCTTGTAAGCAAGATCACCGATTCAACCGGTGCGGTCATCGAAAATATCGAGCCCAGAATCCTTAAGCAGACCGTATCGGAATCCGTATCAGACAGGATCAGACAGTACTGCAGAGCAACCGTAATGGAAGAGGGCGGATCCAGACGAAGCGGACGTAACGCAAGACCTTACGGTTACGCAATCGGCGGAAAGACCGGAACCGCACAGACCATTCCCCGTGAGACCGGACAGATCGTCATTTCCTTCATGGGATTTGCACCTGCGGACGATCCTCAGATTGCGATTTACGTTGTAATCGACAGACCTAATTTTGCAAAGCAGGACAACGTAAAATATGCATGTCTTCTTTGCAGGGACATCTTACAGGAAGTACTTCCCTACATGGGAATTTATATGACTGAGCCTCTCACCGATGAAGAGATCAGATATCTCGAAGAAAAGCAACTTGAAAATACTTTGAGATATACACAGGGTTCCGATGAAGAAACCACAGATCCCGGCGGAGAGGATCCTTACGAAGAAATCGAGATGCAGGAAATCACCGATTCAACCGGAGAGACAGCAAACGTTTATCCCAGATGGATGAGTTTCCCCATTGACCCCGCAACCGGCTATCGTGTAGGCCCTGACGGAAAATATTACGATGCCGATACCGGAGAACTTGCAACAGTAACACAGACCATACTTGATGATTCGATACCCGTTAACGAAAGCATCGAATCCGAAAATAATCAGCAAGGCAATTGATAACAAACATGGCAGATAAAAAGCATTCAAAACGGAATAATGTTATCAATATGAGAAACCTGGATCTGAAGGGAACAACTTCGGAACTGGGCGGTTATATTGAGAGCAACATCGATCTCAATCTGCTGTTTATCGTGTTGTTCCTGGTGGGATTCGGACTCCTCATGGTTTATTCCGCATCATCTTATGTTGCGCTCAGAGACTTTGGAGATTCGTCTTACTTTTTCAGAAAACAGATCATTGCGGATGTCCTCGGATTATTCTGTATGATCGTTACTTTATTTGTTCCGCTCAAGAAGATCGAGAGATTTAAATACTTCTTCCTTGCGGTTGCGATCGGAGTTATCTTCCTCGTTATTCCCTTCGGTATCGAATCACACGGTGCGAGAAGATGGATACAGGTTCCCTTTGTCGGACAGAGACTTCAGCCCGCAGAGATCACCAAGCTTTTCATGATCCTGTTCCTTGCAGCGATGATCAACTCCATGGGAAACAAATTGATCTCATCATGGAAGGGATTCCTGTTCTGCATGGGAATCGCATCGTTTGCATCACTCCTTCTTTACACACTTACCGATAACCTCAGTTCCGCACTTATTGTTTTTGCAATCTCATTCGTAATGTGTTTTGTTGCGGCTGCGGATTACAAGAAATATATCGGACTTACGCTGCTGGGACTTGCCGCGGCGGGCGGACTTGTTATGTATGTTGCATCAAAGGAAGGTGCATCGGACGGATCATTCAGACTTACCAGAATTTCTTCATGGCTTCGTCCCGAGAATTCCACCGAAACATCCGCACACCAGATGCTTCAGGGATTATATGCGATCGGTAACGGCGGAGTATTCGGAAGAGGACTCGGACAGAGCGTTCAGAAAGTATCCGTACTTCCCGAGCCTCATAACGATATGATCTTTGCGGTTATATGTGAGGAACTTGGAATCGTAGGTGCTATCGCACTTATGATCATGTTTGCGCTTATGATCTACCGCATGTATTACATTGCACGAAATACCAAAGACAGATATGAATTCATGATAGTAAGCGGAGTTATGGCCCACTTTGCGATTCAGATAGTTCTTAACATCGCGGTTGTTACAGGATCGATTCCCAACACCGGTGTGTCACTTCCCTTTATTTCATACGGCGGTTCATCCGCTCTGTTCCTCCTTATCGAAGTAGGACTTGTTCTTAACATCGACAGGGCAACCAGAGCAGAAAGCAGGAGAGCATGAGCGCCCGCAGGGGCAGGGGATTTCGCAGGATAATGGTACCTCTGCTGATATTCCTGATAGTATTTGCCTGCGTAATGGGAATTGAATATTTCATAGAGATCTACAGAGTCGATCCTGCCAAGATATATGTTGACGGAAACACGCATTACACAAATCAGCAGATCATAGACATAGTAATGAACGGACCTCTTGGTGATAACTCCGTTGTCCTTTCGCTTAAATACAAGAATAAAAAGATAACCGATGTGCCTTTTGTAGATGCCATAACCGTTGAAGTTGTTTCATCGGATTCCATAAGGATCAGGGTTTTCGAAAAGGCACTTGCGGGATATGTAAAGTATCTGGACAGGTACATTTACTTCGATAAAGACGGAACGGTTGTAGAGAGTTCCGATGTTCTTACGGCGGGAATTCCTCAGGTTACAGGTATTGTTTTCTCGGGAATTCAGGTTGGAAAGCCGCTGTCATCCGATGACACCGATATATTCGCAAGAACACTGGATCTTACCAAACTTCTCGGTAAGTACGAACTTAGCGCAGACAGGATTCACTTTCATGAAAACGGCGAAGTTACCGTATATTTCGGCAATGCCAGAGTGGATCTGGGCACTGATGAAGAGGGTATAGAAGACAAAGTAATGCTTTTGGGAACCTTCCTTGAGCGTGTGGGAAATCTGAGCGGTGTTCTGGATATGGAAGAATACAGCGAAGAGGGGATTTATGTTTTCACCCCGGATGATACAAATTGATAACACCAGATATTTCATAAATAGTTGAAATTATTGTGTTTATAAATTATTATAATACAGTATGTTGTGTTTTTAGTAGGAGGACAAAACCTTGTATGAGATAAAAGAGTCCACAAAACCTAACGGAAAAGCAAGAATAATCGTAGTTGGTGTCGGTGGTGCCGGCAACAACGTTGTAGACAGAATGATAGAAGACAATGTTACGGGCGTTGAGTTCGTAGCTATGAATACCGATCTCCAGGATCTGGAGCTTTCTCTTGCACCCGATAAAGTGCCTCTCGGTGAGAAGGAGACTCAGGGACTTGGCGCAGGCGCTGATCCCGAAGTCGGAGAGAGAGCAGCTCAGGAGAGCGTAGACGAGATCAGAGAGCACATCAAAGATGCTAACATGCTGTTTATCGTATGCGGCATGGGCGGCGGAACCGGAACCGGTGCAGCTCCCGTTATTGCACATGAGGCAAGAGACATGGGTATCCTCACCGTCGGCGTTATGACCACTCCTTTCTCTATCGAGAGAGCAGTCAGAAGAGAGAATGCCGAGCTCGGTATTGCCAAGATCCGTGACGATCTCGATACCATTCTTGTAATTCCCAATGATAAATTGTTCAATCTGGCCAGCAAATCAACCCCCATCAAAGCAATGTTCAAGCTTGCGGATGAGGTTGTTAAGCAGGCTGTTCGCGGTATTACCGATATCATCAATGAAGACGGAGACCTCAACCTTGACTTCGCGGATATCAAGAAGGCAATGAAGGATAAGGGAACCGCTCTCATCGGAATAGGTGAGGCTGAAGGAGAAGGAAGAGCATCCGCTGCTGTTAAGGCTGCAGTTGAGAGCAAACTTCTCGATTCCAAGATCAATTCCGCAAGCGCAGTTATCGCAAACGTTGTCGGTAATGTTACCGCCGGTGATATTCAGGAAGTTGATGATTACCTCAAGGAACTCCTTGGAGACAGAGTCGAGTTCTTCCTTGGAATGCGCAGCGACGAGAGCCTCGGAGAAAAGCTTTCCGTTACCATTATCGCTACCGGAATCGACGACAACACTTCAATTCACGGAGGATTCGTTCCCCGCAGTGTTCCTTCAGCTGCAAGCAAGTTCGGAACCAGTCATATTCCTCCTGTTGATGCCGTTGCATACAATCCTACACCTGCAACTCCTCAGCCTGCGGTTAAGAGCGGAATAAACGAGAGAACCGTATCTCCCATCAGAACAGTTAATCCTTCAACTCCCGCTGCAGCACCTACAGGAGAGATTCCCGGACTTAAGAGCAGAGTTAAAGACGTTCACATGGAAGTTCCTTCATTCCTCAGAAAAAAGAATGATGAATGATCTCCCGTGAGGTGAGACATGATCGTACGTGAAGATATCCTGCCCATGGGATTCCTTAAAAAATCCGATTATTCGGGTTCCTATGGCGGATTAAGATACAGACTTAACAAGATTTCCAAAACTTCGGTTTCGGATTCGGGCGAAGAGATAAAGCGTGATGCACTGCTTTGCGAGATTTGGCCCGGACCGTTCAACTACCATACGACTCCCGAGGAGTTGAAAGAATCCGCAGAGTTTTCTTTTGACGAAGACGGAGTTACAGATGCCATATCTTGGATGAACGATAAACTTGCGGAAGATCCCGTAAAATGGGAGAAAGCAGCCACTAACTGGAAGAGCTATTCCGCGGAATAACCGTTTTATAGGAGAAGGGTATGAAGTGTCCTTATTGCGGAAGTGATGATACCAGAGTTATCGATTCCAGACCTGCTGATGACAACTATTCCATCAGAAGGCGCAGAATATGCGATAACTGCACGAAGCGTTTTACCACTTATGAGAAAGTGGAGACGATTCCTCTTATCATTATCAAAAAAGACAACAACAGAGAGACCTACGATCGTTCCAAGATCGAGTCCGGTGTTTTGAGAGCATGCCACAAGAGACCTGTCAGTGCGACTCAGATCACCCAGCTTGTTGATGAGGTTGAAAACGAGATTTCAACTCTTGAGGATAAGGAAATTCCTTCCCGCGTTATCGGTGAGATCGTTATGAAGAAGCTTAAGGATCTCGATGCCGTTGCGTATGTAAGATTTGCATCCGTTTACAGAGAATTCAAGGATGTGGATTCCTTCATGGATGAGCTGAAGGGCTTCATCGGCAAGAAATAAATCTTTTATGCTTCCTTAGGGTTAAAGATTTGCCGGAATGTGTCGATATACATATCACACGGCAAATGTTTGACACGGAGGTCAGCATATGAGAATAGGCGAAAGCTTTGATTATTCACAGGTTTACAATGATCTGTCATCTATAAAACTTCGTGATACTTTATCCGAAGTAAAACCCGCAGCCGAGGAATCTTCCAAGGCATCCGAAAACGGTAATGTGGGTAAAGCAAGTCTGGAAGAGCAGTTTGCCGCACGTCCGGGTAAACTTATCGGACTTGAGGATATTTCAATATCCTTCAATAAAAACGATGATTTCGATCTTATCGGAACCACCAGTGATATCACAAACCTGGATGTTGAAAAGGTTGTATCTCTTTCCAAGAGAGACGATATCCTGAACAGCTATCGTGCTTCCGAAACTCGGGTTCCCGTTTATGCGGGCGAAGAGGGAACGGTCATCGCAAAGTGATCTATAACCTGAAAATACTCAGAGAACAGGCTTAAAACCTGTTCTCTTTTTCTTTTCTAATTCTCCTTGGTGATTTATAATATTCTTTGGTTTTTTCAATGTTTTACGGTCTTTTCGGACCGGTATAAAGGAGCATGATATGGAGAATAAAAAGAAAGAGTTTCAAAAGACAGTCAACATTATCGCTCTGACACTTGTCGTAGTTATCATGGTTGTTGCGGCATTTGTGACTGATGCGGATTCGGTTCAGGTTAGTTTTTGGGCACTTGTTCCTCCTATCATCGCTATTGTACTTGCACTTATTACCAAGGAAGTTTACAGCTCACTCTTCATCGGAATAGTAGCCGGCGGACTTCTTTATTCCGGATACAGCTTTGAAGGAACGGTAAATCACGTATTTGTTGACGGAATTATCACCGTTCTTGCTGACTCATATAATGTGGGAATCCTTGTATTCCTTGTACTCCTCGGAATCATGGTTTCTCTTATGAACCGTGCGGGAGGAAGCGCTGCATTCGGTGAGTGGGCATCAACTCATATCAAGACAAGAGTGGGAGCCCAGCTTGCAACAATACTTCTGGGTATCCTTATTTTCATAGATGACTATTTTAACTGCCTTACCGTCGGTTCCGTTATGAGACCCGTTACCGATAAGCACAAGATCTCAAGAGCAAAGCTTGCTTATCTGATCGATTCAACCGCAGCTCCCATCTGCATTATCGCACCCGTTTCTTCATGGGCTGCAGCAGTATCCGGATTCGTTCCCGGAGAGACTAACGGAATCGCTCTTTTTGTATCCACAATCCCCTATAACTTCTATGCACTTCTTACCATAGCAATGATGATCGCTCTCGCAGTATCTCAGAGAGATTTCGGTCCCATGGCTGTTCATGAAAAGAATGCAATGGAAAAAGGAGATCTCTTTACCACACCGGACAGACCTTATGCGGAAACAGGAGATAATAAAGTAAGCTCAAAGGGCAAAGTGATTGATCTTGTTATTCCCGTTGTCGCACTTGTAGTATGCTGCGTCATCGGAATGATCTATACCGGAGGCTTTTTCTCGGGCGAGACTTTCATTGATTCCTTTGCTAATTCCGATGCATCAGTAGGTCTTGTATTCGGTTCATTCTTCGGACTTCTCATAACACTTATCCTCTATATCTGCAGAGGAGTGCTCAGTTTCAAGGATTGTATGGAATGCATTCCCGAAGGATTCAAGTCCATGGTAGCTCCCATCCTTATCCTTACTTTTGCATGGTCACTCAAGGCAATGACCGATTCCCTCGGTGCAAAAGAATTCGTAGCAGGTATTGTTGACGGCTCCGCTTCAAGCTATATGAGCCTTCTTCCTGCAATCATTTTCCTCATTGCTGTATTCTTATCATTTGCAACCGGCACTTCATGGGGAACCTTCGGTATCCTTATTCCCATCGTTGTAAGTGTGTTCGAAAATGTGGACTACACCATGATGATCATCTCCATGAGTGCATGTATGGCAGGTGCCGTATGCGGAGACCACTGTTCACCTATTTCCGATACAACCATCATGAGTTCTGCGGGTGCTCAGAGTAACCATCTGAACCATGTATCAACCCAGATTCCTTATGCACTGGTATGTGCTTTTGTATCATGCCTTTGCTATTGCATAGCAGGTTATGCCAAGAATCCCGTGCTTCCTCTCATCGTAGGTCTTGCGGTAATGGTGGGACTTGCATTTGTTCTCAAGAATAATTCCAAGCAGACTTCTTAAATGATCTATTTAGACAACGCAGCAACAACCAAAATCGAAGAATCCGCATTTAATGCCATGCTCCCCTTTTTGAAAGAGGAGTATGGCAATGCTTCGGCTGTCTACGAACTCGCAAGACGTTCCAAGAAAGCTGTTTTTGAAGCGAGGAAAAATGCAGCATCACTCATAGGAGCCATGCCTTCTGAGATCTTTTTTACATCCGGAGGAACGGAATCTGATAACTGGGCTTTGTGCGGAGCATATGAGACTTTCCGTAAAAAGAATACGGGTTCTGCGGGTCACATCATCACAACAGCCATAGAACATCACGCAATCCTTCATACAGCGCAGTACCTGGAAAGCCTTGGTGTATCTGTTACATATATCAAACCTGACGGGGAAGGATTTATCAGCCCGGCTCAGGTGACGGAAGTAATCCGTCCTGATACATTTCTTGTATCATTAATGACTGCCAACAATGAGATAGGAACCATAGAACCTGTTCGTGAGATTGCGGATGCGGTCAGGAATGTAAGAAAAGATATCTTGATTCATACTGATGCGGTCCAGGCTTTTGGCCAGATCCACTTGGAGGATCTGTCAAAACATGCGGATCTCATATCGGCAAGCTCTCATAAACTCGGCGGTCCCAAAGGTGTCGGTATTCTTTTCGTAAGAGACGGAGTTAAATTTTCGCCCTTTATGAGAGGCGGAATGCAGGAGAGCGGAAGAAGGGCAGGCACGGAGAATGTAGCGGGTATTGCAGGCTTCGGAGAGGCTTGTAAGCTGGCTTTTGCAGGAATTGATTCAAAAATAACCGCAGAAACAGCGCTTCGTGACAGGTTAGTTGCAAAATTAGGTGATATAACAGATGTTATTATTAATGGAGCATACTCTGAGGGAGATTTTGAAAAGAGACTTCCGGGTAATGTCTCCGTATGTATAAAGGGTATTGAAGGTGAATCGGCACTTATCATGCTGGACAGAGAAGGCATATGTGCATCAAGCGGATCTGCATGTGCCACCGGTGCAATGGATCCTTCCCATGTTCTCAAAGCAATAGGAAGATCCGATGATGAGGCAAAGGGTTCTCTCAGATTAACTCTTTCTCATCACAATACAGAAGAAGAAATAGATAAAGCGTCCGCGGTAATAGCGGAAATCGTAGACAAACTCAGAAACGGAAAGAAACATTTGTAATGAGTAAAACAGTAGTTGTAGGTATGAGCGGCGGCGTTGATTCCTCCGTCTGTGCATATCTCTTAAAAGAACAGGGATATAACGTAATAGGCGTCACCATGCAGATATGGCGTCCCGAGAATGCATGCGATATTGCGGACAACGGCGGATGCTGCGGACTGTCTGCGGTTGATGATGCAAGAAGAGTTGCGGAGACCATAGACATACCTTATTACGTAATGGATTTCCGCAGTGAATTTCAGAAGTGGGTCATAGATCATTTTGCGGCTCAATATGTAAAGGGCCTTACTCCCAATCCCTGCATCGAATGCAACAGGCATGTTAAGTGGGAAGCTCTTTTGCAGAAAGCAAGGGATATCGGTGCGGATTATCTTGCAACCGGTCATTACGCGAGAATATCTCAGCTTGAAAACGGAAGGTATTCAATTTCCGCGTCCAAGACTGCAGCCAAGGATCAGACATATGCTTTGTATGCACTGACCCAGGACCAGCTTGCTCACACTCTTTTGCCCATAGGCGAATATGAGAAGACGGATGTGCGCAAGATTGCAGAGGAAGCGGGACTTCCCGTTGCGCATAAGAAAGATTCACAGGAAATCTGCTTTGTTCCTGACGGAGATTATGCTTCCTTTATCGAAAAAGAAGATGGTGTAACAGTCCCCGGTCCGGGAGATTTTGTAACCCCTTCGGGAGATTTCATTGCAAAGCACAAAGGAATAACACATTACACCATAGGACAGCGCAGAGGCCTCGGGGTTCCCGCGGGTGAGCGTATTTATGTAACGGATATTGATCCTGCATCAGGTAAAGTTACTCTCGGATCAAATGATGATCTTATGACATCCGTTGTATCTGCGGATGACATCAGATGGATGGGACTTGAAGGCATCGCCTCCGGCGAACGCATTCGTGTTAAAGCAAAGATCCGTTACAATCATCCCGGGGAAACAGGATATCTTGAATCTGCAGGCGAAGGACTGGTCAAAGTCGTCTTCGATAAGCCGGTTCGTGCAGCGGCTCCGGGGCAGGCCCTCGTTTTCTACGATGAAGCCGGCACCTACATTTACGGAGGCGGCACCATCATAAAGACCTGAATTAGTCACGAGCAATGTAGTCGATGAAGTTTCAACGCGATACACGATGTATCAAAAGCCTGAATGCAAGTACATGGATGTACTTGCAGGCTCAGAACACGACTCGCGTCTCCGCGTTTTGCCGTAGCGGTACTAAACTCATGCTTCGCAAGACTCGCATTCGTTAAGTACCGACGACAAAACAAGGGTCCGCTTTTGAAATCTTCATCGCCTGCACCGCTCTGTTTGATTAAGTGTTTTGTATGAAACTTCTTTGTTACAAAGACGTCTGTGTTGATATTTTGCAAGTGCACCCTTGTTTTGGCGTCGGTACTTAGTGAGAACAAGCCTCGCGCAGTTCGAACTTAGTACCGCTACGTCAAAACGCGGAGCCGAGAGGCGCGTGCACGGTAAAATATCAACACTGACGGCTTTAGCTGACATAGGTGGAACATGGAAATAATTGCTAGGTACAAATCGAATCTGCCCGAGAAGTTCGGAGTGCCGAGACAAAGCGGTCTGGCTCCGCATCTTAAAGGACGGATAGTGTTTGAGAAGGAGTATTCGGATCCTGCAGCGTTTGATGGTCTGGAAGAGTTTGAAAGACTCTGGGTTATCTGGAAATTCGACGTGAAAGAAGATGATACCTTCAGACCCAAAGTCAGACCTCCGAGACTCGGGGGCAATACTTACATGGGAGTGTTTGCTACACGTTCTCCTTTCCGGCCGAATCATTTGGGACTTACTTGTGTAAAGATAGAAGAGATCAGCAAGAATGATGAAGGCCTTATGGAGCTGGTTGTATCCGGAGCGGATATGACTGACGGAACGGAAATATATGATGTTAAGCCTTACATCCCGTATGCCGATGCCTATCCTGATGTAAAAGGCGGTTTTGCCCAGAAAGAAGAAAATCTGGGTCATCAGCTTGATGTAAATATTTCAGATAACACACGTAATCTTTTTGCGGAAGATGAGCTTCAGGGACTGATAGAGATACTTTCACTGGACCCCAGACCGTCATATCAGAACGATCCCGATAGAATTTATGGTCTTTCCTATGCCGGACGCAATATAAAATTCAAGGTTTCGGATGGAAAGCTGGAAGTAACGGAAGCCTTGTAAATCCTGATAAAACAGGGAATGGACAAGGTTGTCGGATGTCAGAAAACGGCATTTCTCGCTTTGTGTCGTGTAAATGATCCGATAATTTTTTTAATCTGCAAATGAAAGGAGGTATTCCAGGTGGATCAGGCTAAGATCGGACAGTTTTTAAAACAGCTCAGAAAAGAAAAAGGAATAACCCAGGAAGAATTTGCAGAAAAAATCGGCGTCTCGGGCAGAACCGTATCAAGATGGGAGACAGGCTCAAATATGCCTGACATTTCCCTTCTTGTTGATATTGCGGATTTCTACGATGTGGACGTCAGAGAAATTATCGAAGGAGAGAAAAAAAGCGAGATGATGAATGAAGAGATAAGGGACACCGCCGAGAAGATGGCGGTTTATGCAGGCGCGGAAAAAAGCAAGTTGCTCAGGCTTGCACAGTTTTTCGGAATAATCGGAATAATTGCCATGTCGGTGGCTACCATATTTACATGTGTAAACTATGAGCCTTCTTTAATGTCATTTGTAACCGTATTGTTATCGTTTACCGCACTTTTATCAATGATGGTTATGACACTATATGTTACGGGAGTTCTTCGTAAGATTGCAGGTAACAAGAAAATAACCATACTGATCATAGTGATAATAGCCATCATATTTTTAGTTGTTGCCAGATATATGTTCGGTGTTCTGTTTATACTTGCCATTGCGGTTTTGGATTACTCCAAACCCATGGACAGGATAGAGGGAATTGAGAATTACGATAAGTCATATTTGGACGAGGAGTTTTCCGGAGATATGACTTCGCATTTCTTTCTTTTTCCGGATGATCTTAATGACACTGAAGATGCGGAATTCTGGTACGAGTATAAAACAGGACTGTTTGATACCGACGGATCGTTTTTACTGAGCGCAGTGTATTCGGATGAAGATTTTGCGGATGAAATAGAACGAATATCCGAAATCACATGTACCGTAAATGACGGGGTAGAAGATATTACCCAGGCCGTTATATATGATGAGGATATGTACAATTATCCGGCGTATATCGCTATCGACGGATACACTCATAATTATGAGTATGCACTGATAGATCATGACAATAACAGGATCGTTTATGTACTGCTGGGATATCCGGATTATGATGAATTGTCAGAGTACAGTGATTATCTTAAAACCGATCCGGATGCATATGATCTTGAAAACGGAACCACACTGGAAAGATTTTGTATCTATTCCGTAAGATCCAAACAATTTGACGGATATTGCGAATACTGATAACTAGAGAATAATACGAAGGGGCTGTCACACTGTTTTTTAGTGCGACAGCCCCATATTTTTATGCTTGATAGTTCTGTGCTTGTAAATTTTGAGCCTGCATCGTCTGTGCCTGTTTAGCAGCCTGCTGCTTGAATTCTTTTTTAAGCTGGATAAGTGATGAGATTACAAATAATGATGTTATCGCAAGTACTATCAAGGCTTCTGATATAGTGGAGTCAGTGACTTCTTCTATTGCAGCCTGAGCTGCTCTGTCTACAAGAAAACATTTCCAGAACGATGAAGCATAATCCACCAGTCCGTGAAGAATCACGCAGGATAAAAGATTACCCGAACGGTAGTAGACGGTCGCAAAAAGCATTCCAAAGAAGGTAGCGTATATTACTTGTGTAATGGTTGATACCGTGTTATATCCGTTGAGATTGAAGAGATGCAATGAACCGAAAAGTAGTGAAGAAATCAGTGCTCCCAGATAAACTCCTTTTTTGTTATCCCCCCAATATTCTTTGAAGGTATTAAAAAGCAGTCCTCTGCAAAGAGCTTCTTCAAACAAACCTACGGCCAGATTTGCAATAAGATAAAATATGAGTAAAGGCATTGCCTTTATAAAGGCTATCTCGGGAGTTTTATAATTCAATACGAACATCAGACAGGTGAAAAGAAAGATGACGCTTCCGTACCAAAAGATTCCCTTAACGAGATTGTTTTTTCTGAGATCGGGTCCGATTCCATATATTTTTTTTACATAAATGAAAATACCTGCCGAAGCAACTATACGTGATATGAGTTTTATTGTATCCTGCAGGATATCGTTTTCGACCTTTTCAGCCAATGTTCCTATCACGATGAACGGGACGAGCCACAAGATACAGAATAAAAGGCTTTTAATTAAATTTTTTTTGTTTTTCATAATTGATCCTCCTGAATTAGAATGGAAACAATATAACAGGAGGTTCTTTAGTCGGCCTTTTATCAATCTTAAATCTGTCTTAAATTTTCGGAAGCTTTATTATCCAGCAACATCCTACGCCCCGTGCGAGTTCGATGGTTCCGCCATGCAGTTCGACCAGCTGTCTTACGATTGCAAGGCCAAGACCGCTACCGTGGTATGATTCGTTCGCACGGTAGAAGGGTTCAAATATTTTATCACGAGACTCTTTGGGAATACCGATTCCGTTATCAGAGATGGTTATCTCAATGTTTTCTTTTTCGCGGACAGCGATTTCAATCTTGGTACCGGATTCATTATACTTTAGGGAATTCTCGATAAGGTTATCGTAGATTCTTCTGAAGAGGTTTTTGTCGAGGCTTGCAAAGATTTCTTTTTCGGGAATTTCAAATTCATAGGTAAATCCCGCATCATCAAACTTGGCTATATATTCTGCGAGGATAAGTCTTGTGAATTCGCAAATGTCTGTGCGCTCTGCATTAGGCTTGAAGCCTGCGCTCTCAAGCTTTGAATACATGAAGAGACTTTGAAGGATCACGTTTGTCCTGACCGAATTGTCATGGATAAGCTTAAGGTAATCCTGTCTTTCCTTGTCCGAAACTTCCCTTTCGAGAAGCATCTCGCTGTATCCCTGTACACTTGCAAGCGGTGTCTTAAGATCATGAGAGATCTCGGATACAAGAAGCATTCTTTTCTTTTCCTCTTCGTCCTCGATGGTTTTTATATCTTTTGTTACTTTTTCAGAATACAATCCGGCAAAAGAAAGAAGTACTGCAAAGTAAAATAATACGATCAGAGTAAGAAGTATAACAGTCTGATATGAATTTGAAGGTTTCAGATTAATGCTTAATTCAAATTTGAAAGCGACGGGAGAACGCAGGATCAGCCAATATCCGTATTCGCCGTCGTAAGCAGCAATGTCGTATCTGTAACCGGAATCCCTGTCTGACGGGTTTATAAAAAGAAACCAATCATCAGCGGAAAGATATTCTTTGTCAAAAAGCGCAGGCCCACCGAGATTGATCACATGGAGATTCTCGTCAACGACTGTAGCACTTCCATCGTTATCCAGGTAATCCTGTATATAGATCTCGTACGGATCTTCACAAAGCCTTTCAGCCGCTGTAGGTGAATTCTCAAACGGATCGGGTATGATCAAAGAAACTATTTCCAGAATTATCAGCGGAAGAAAAGAGATAGCGATCGTAGCAAGAATTGTTTTTATAAATTTATTTCTGAGAATTTTTTTCATTGTTTTACCTGAATCGATAACCGATGCCGACAAGAGTGTCAATATGTTTGTGTTCGGAATCATCTATCTTTGAGCGAAGATGGGAAATCTGTACCATTACGGTGTTGTCATCGTAGATATAGTCTTCCTGCCATACTTCCTGATAGATCTGCTTCTTGGTAACTATCTTGCCTGTGTTTTCTGACAGGTATTTGAGAATGTGGTATTCCTTTGAATTTAAGTTGACGGGAACGCCGTCTTTTTCGACGATGCCGTTTTCAAAATCCATCTTGAGATTTCCTGAGGTAACGACTTTGGGCGCTGAATCTGCCGTTTTGATATGGCGCTTTTGTACCTCGATCCTTGCAAGGAGTTCGTTCATTCCCCACGGCTTTACGAGATAGTCGTCCGCACCCATTCTCAGGCCGCTAACCTTATCAATTTCCTCGCCTCTTGCGGTTAGGAAGATTACGGGCATCTGAGATGTTTCGCGGATCTTATTGAGAAGCGAAAATCCGTCCATTACAGGCATCATTACATCCAGAATGGCCATATCAGGGTGCTCCTTTAAAAAGAGATCGTACGCAGCTTTTCCGTTTGCGGCTTCGACCACATCATATCCGTCGCCGGTCAGCTGGTCGAACAGGAGCCTTCTGAGGGAGTTATCATCTTCAGCAATCAGTATTTTCAAAGTCTTATCTCCTTAATAAAAACTATTGAGTATTTTATCATGATCTGACTGATTGGATCCGCTCAATATACAATTACAGGGTAAACAGATGCGAGGGGCGTTTTTAGCCTTTTCTGTGGTTTGGGGGCTCGGAAGCAACTGAGGAGGCTAACAAAGTCCCTGGAAACCAGTACTTTGTTAGCCTGTGTATGATAAAATTACATATATGTAAAGGATGGGCGAATATGAAATGTCCTGTATGCGGATCTGAAATAGAGCATGGCTTTATAGAAGCTCTCGACAAGAATAAACCGGGTGTGTTTCCTACGCATTCCAAATATAAGACATATAAACAGTACCAAAGGCAGAAATACTCCGAGGTGACCGAAAAATATGATCATTGAAAGAAACACGCCCGGAATAGGACCGATAAGCGAAATAAGTGAAGAGATAAGTGCTTTTTGTGCGTTGTGATTGTCGTTAATTATAAATCCTTTACAACTTGTGATATTCCGGAAGCCTGTTTTCATAGATGCAGTAGTACTTGAATCCGGCTTCTTTCAATACATCGGGTACCTTGTTGAAATGATCAGCTATATTTTCGGGCTTGTGAGCGTCGGAACCAACGGTTACGATCTCACCGCCAAGCTCTCTGTATCTCTTGAGTGCTGTCATGCAGGGATGGAACTCCTTCATTCCTTTGCTCATTGCTTTTGTGTTGATCTCTATACCTTTTTCATTCTCGATAAGTTCTTTGAAGATCTCATCAATGATATCGCCGTATTCGGAATAGTCATATTCTCTGGTTCCGCTGGGAAGATATCTGACCATGTAATCCAGATGGCCGAGAACATCGAAGTTGTGGAACTTCTTAATGTTGTCATGATATTCGGTGAAGTATTCTCTCAGGGCTTCTTTTTCGGAACGGCCCTCGAAGAAAGATTTGTAGTAAGGGTCTTTTCCACCGACTACATGCTGTGATGCAATGATGAAATCAT
This sequence comes from Lachnospiraceae bacterium, assembly GCA_017940415.1. Lineage (GTDB taxonomy): Bacteria > Bacillota > Clostridia > Lachnospirales > Lachnospiraceae > AC2028. The sequence continues at coordinate 30,353 of JAGAYR010000047.1, read as the reverse complement.
ATTCGTGATCTCTGCAGAAGATGAGATTCTTCTTAACACAGCTTTGCTGAAGTCCGACCTCAAGTCCGAATTCTATACGTATCTTGTCTTTGTATTTTTCCCTCATGCTCAGAAGCTCATACAGATATGAATCCGCATTCAGCATGAAAGCATTCTCATCACAGTATTCTGTTTCTCCTTCGGGAGATTTGGGATAATCGAAATCCTGATGCTCGGTAAAAGAGATCGTCTCGAGTCCTGCATTTATGGCACTTTCGATCATTGACTCCATTGAAGCTTCAGAGTCGCCGGAGTGGTGGGAATGCATGTGACAGTCTGCAAGTATTGGCATTTAAGTACCTCCGAAAACTAGATTAAAAAAATGAGTTTTTAAGTAAATGTGCTGATATTTTACCATTAATAATTGTACAATTGCATTCCTTTTATAATTTTATATTGAATGGTATAATATTTTCGCTGTCTCTCGACGGGGAAATAAGAGAGACGGTTTTCCTGACAATTTTTTTAGGAGGGTATTATGGAAGAAAAGGTTTTGAACGCAGAAGAAGTAGTTGTTGATTTCGACAGCAAGAAGAAGATGGCTGCAGCATCTCATGTTGACAGAACTAAGGAAAAAGAAGAGCTTAAAGCAGAGCTTGAGTCCGTATATACCGAGCTCGGACAGAAATTCTACAAAGAGTGCTGTGGACAGAACGGCAAAGGTCCCAGAGAGGTTCCCAGAGCATCTCTTTTCAACGATCAGATTCAGAGAATAAACACCATCAGAAATACAATCGATACCATCGTTGCGGAAGAACTCGCAGCAAGAGGACTCAAGGCATGTCCTGAGTGTGAGAACGAAGTTGTTCTTGCCAGCCGCTTTTGTAACATGTGCGGATTTAAGTTCCCTTCAAAGGCTGAGGAAAAAGAGAAGGCAATGCGTCCCGCTTCACGTCCCAGATGTAAGGCTTGCGGTGCAAACCTCGAAGAAGATTCTTCATTCTGCCCCAGCTGCGGAAAGAGACAGTGATCCTAAATCATCGAAAACGGCGTGGTTACTGATAACTGACGTTATCTATAAACGCGAAAAAAACGATTTATTTCACTTGAATTATGCAGGTGAAACTTGTAAAATAAATTTCGTTGGCTGATAAAAATTTGACAAAGTTTTTTGTCAGTTTAAAAACTTAATAATTCTAGGAGGAATTAAAAATGGCAGTTAAAGTTGCTATCAATGGTTTTGGCCGTATCGGTCGTCTTGCATTCAGACAGATGTTTGGTGCTGAGGGATTCGAGATCGTAGCTATCAACGATCTTACCTCTCCCGAGATGCTTGCACATCTCCTTAAATATGACTCAACTCAGGGAAAGTATGCTCTTGCAGACAAGGTTTCTTTTGATGAGAACAGCATCACTGTAGATGGCAAGAAGATCACCATCTATGCTGAGGCTAAGGCTGCTGATCTTCCTTGGGGACAGCTTGGAGTAGACGTTGTACTTGAGTGCACCGGTTTCTACACCAGCAAAGAGAAGGCTCAGGCTCACATCGATGCAGGTGCTAAGCACGTTATCATCTCTGCTCCTGCAGGAAATGACCTTCCTACCATCGTTTACAATGTAAACCATCAGTCTCTTACCGCTGAGGACAAGATCATCTCTGCAGCATCCTGCACCACCAACTGCCTTGCTCCTATGGCTAAGGCTCTTAACGATCTTGCTACCATCAAGTCCGGTATCATGTGCACCATCCACGCTTACACCGGCGATCAGATGACTCTCGACGGACCTCAGAGAAAGGGCGACAAGAGACGTTCACGTGCAGCTGCTTGCAACATCGTTCCCAACTCTACCGGTGCTGCTAAGGCTATCGGCCTTGTAATCCCTGAGCTCAACGGAAAGCTCATCGGAGCTGCTCAGCGTGTTCCTACCCCAACCGGATCAACCACTATCCTTACCGCAGTTGTTGAAGGAAACGTAACCAAGGAGCAGATCAACGACGCTATGAAGGCTGCTTCAAACGAGAGCTTCGGATACAACACCGATGAGATCGTTTCCAGCGATATCGTTGGAATGACCTACGGATCACTCTTCGATGCAACTCAGACCATGGTTCTTCCTCTTGATAACGGAACCACTCAGGTTCAGGTTGTTTCATGGTATGACAACGAGAACTCATACACCAGCCAGATGGTTCGTACCATCAAGCACTTCGGAAGCCTTCTTAAGTAATTAGAAAGCAAACCAAATATGAAGTAAGGGCCCGGTCCGGCAAGGGCCGGGTCTTTTTTAACAAAAAAATCAATTAAGGAGAAGTATCATGGCATTAAACAAGAAATCAGTTGACGATTTTAATGCAAAGGGAAGAAGAGTCCTCGTAAGATGCGACTTCAACGTACCTCTCAAGTCAGGTGAGATCACCGACGAGACCCGTATCGTTGCAGCTCTTCCTACCATCAAGAAGCTTATTAACGACGGTGGAAAGGTTATCCTTTGCTCTCACCTCGGAAAAGTTAAGGAAGGACCTAACGAGAAGGAATCTCTTGCACCCGTTGCAAAGGCTCTTTCCGAGAAGCTCGGCAAGGAAGTTAAGTTCATTGCTGACTACACTGTTACCGGCGAGGCTACTACCGCAGCTGTTAACGCTATGAACGAAGGTGACGTAATTCTCCTTCAGAATACCCGTTTCCGTATGGAAGAAGAGACCAAGCCCGAGAAGGCAGGCGAAGCATTTGCTAAAGAGCTTGCTGATCTTTGCGATGACTATGTATGCGATGCATTCGGATCATCTCACAGAGCTCACGCTTCCGTATCTGTTGTTACCAAGTATGTTCGCGAGAAGGGCGGCAACTGTGCAGTAGGATATCTCATGCAGAAAGAGATCGACTTCCTCGGAAATGCAGTTGAGAACCCTGTTCGTCCTTTCGTAGCTATCCTCGGCGGCGCTAAGGTAGCTGACAAACTCAATGTTATCAATAACCTCATCGAGAAGTGCGATACCCTCATCATCGGCGGCGGAATGGCTTACACCTTCCTTAAGGCTAAGGGATATGAGATCGGAAAGTCACTCCTTGACGAGTCCAAGATCGATTACTGCAAGGAAATGATCGCTAAGGCTGAAGCAGCAGGAAAGAAGCTCCTTCTTCCCGTTGATACCGTTCTTATCGAGAGCTTCCCTGATCCCATCGACAATCCTGACATCAAGACTGAGGTTGTTAAGGCTGATGCTATCCCTGCAGACAAGGAAGGCGCTGATATCGGACCTGAGACCGCTGCTCTTTATGCAGAGGCTGTTAAGTCCGCTAAGACCGTTGTTTGGAACGGACCTATGGGCGTATTCGAGAATCCTGTTCTTGCAGCAGGTACCAAGGCAGTAGCTAAGGCTCTTGCAGAGACCGATGCTACCACCATCATCGGCGGCGGAGATTCCGCAGCAGCTGTTAACCAGCTTGGTTTCGCTGACAAGATGAGCCACATCTCCACCGGTGGCGGAGCTTCCCTTGAGTTCCTTGAGGGCAAGGTTCTTCCCGGAGTTGATGCAGCAGACAATAAATGAGCGATATAAAGTGAGATAAGGTATCGGTGTTCTGCTAGCAGAAAACACCGATACTTTAGCGAACGAAACGGTTGAGCAATATCCCGTGTGAAACACGGAAAAGATATTGCGAAAACCGGCAGGATTTCGGGAGCGTAGCGAAGAAATCCTGATATCGATTAAAACATAAGGAGAAACAAAAATGGCACGTAGAAGAATTATTGCCGGCAACTGGAAGATGAACAAGACTCCTTCAGAGGCAGTTGCACTTTGTGCAGAGCTCAAGGATCTTGTTAAGAATGATGCCGTAGATGTAGTTTATTGCGTACCCGCTATCGATATCGTTCCCGTTGCAGAAGCTGTAAAGGGAACCAACGTACACGTAGGTGCAGAGAACTTCTACATCGAAGACAAGGGTGCTTTCACCGGCGAAATCTCAGCTCCCATGCTCAAAGAGGCAGGCGTTGAGTTCGTTATCATCGGACACTCAGAGAGAAGAGATATCTTCGGCGAGAACGATATCCTCATCAATGCTAAGGTTAAGAAGGCATTTGCTTCAGGTCTTACTCCCATCCTTTGCTGCGGAGAGTCACTTGCTCTTCGCAAGGCTGGAACTTATAAAGAGTGGATCAAGAGACAGATCGAGTGGGATCTTACCGATGTAACCGCTGATCAGGTTAAGACTCTCGTTATCGCTTACGAGCCTATCTGGGCTATCGGAACCGGCGAGACCGCAACCGCTGATCAGGCTGAAGAAGTTTGTGCAATGATCCGTGAGACCATCGCTGAGATGTATGATGCAGCTACCGCTGAGGCAGTTCGCATTCAGTACGGCGGATCCATGAACGCAGGAAATGCTGCTGAGCTTCTTTCCAAGCCCAACATCGACGGCGGACTTATCGGTGGTGCTTCACTTAAGCCCGATTTCGGCCAGATCGTTAACGCATAATTTAACTGCTTTTTCTCAAAAGAGAGATCTTCGGATCTCTCTTTTTTTCTATGCAAAGATATGATAAATGCTTATAATTTTATCATTCGAATGAAATACTTTTACAAAAGGTGTCCGTATGTTTGATTACAATTCCTATTGGGAAAAATGCTGGATAGAAGATGACAGTGATGAACTATATGGCTTTCTTAAGGGTTATTATAAGCTGAACAGTAAAGAAATAGAGTTATTCAAGGAATCGGGTGTCCACACTGTCTGTGATGCTGCATGCGGGTTTGGCGCTTATTCTCTGGCTCTTGCCTCAAATGGTTTTGATACATACAGCTTTGACATTTCCGAAAAGGCGGTAACGATAACAAAAAACGGACTGGAAAAGTACGGAATTGATTTGAATAAAATAAAGATTGCAAGCATACTTGATACAGGGTATGAAGACGATTTTTTTGACGGAGTTGTTGCTCATGCTGTCATAGATCACTTGCTTTCATCCGATGCCAAAGCTGCTTTGTCAGAGCTTTTTCGTATAACAAAAAAGGGCGGTTTAATCTGGCTTTCTTTTGATATTCCCGAAGATGATGATATGACAGCGCCACATTTTTGCCTCGAAGAAGGAACCATGCAATATACGGGAGAAGGCCGTGAGGGAATGCTGTTTCATCCATATGATTGGGATTCTGTTAACAATCTGCTTAGTGGATCGGAGATTATATACAAGGCGGATAAAGGTACCAGAGAACGGGTTGTGATCATAAGAAAATGAAATATGATCTTCATTGGAAAATAAAACGAAATATATCTCTTTTATCTGTTCTTTGTCTTATGGGTTGTTCGAATGTTTCTTCCGCTACAGAATCTTCATATGATGAAGGCAGTCCGGAACCCGTGATCAATCTGTCTGTGGATGACCACGGGGATGAAACGGTATATTCTGACATAGAATCTGAACCGGTCATTTCGGAAGAAGAGAAGGCAGCAGACTGGATAAAAGAGCATCATATCTATTCACAGGCAGAGTATGTTGATATATCGCATGTTGATGTAACCGGCCTGAACATGGATGCGATAATCGAATCACTCCCCAATCTAAACCGTCTTGTGATGATAGATTGCGGGCTTGATAATGACGGATATGCATCGCTTCAGGATAGACATCCCGATATTAAGATAGTGTGGGAAATAGTGCTTGAATACTGGACAATAAGAACTGATGTGGTTGCTTTCAGTACTTTTAAGACAACTGCCGAAGAGTACTACATGAATAACGATGATGCTTATTATCTGAAGTATTGTAACGAACTTGTGGCACTTGATCTCGGACACAATTACGTATCGGATCTTTCTTTTCTGGAATACATGCCTGATCTGAAGGTTCTTATACTTGTCGATAATGTCAAAGAAAAAGACGGGGAGATTTTAAGGCATCTTACAGATCTTTCGGAACTGCAGTACTGTACGAAACTCAGATATCTTGAGATATTTGCAAACAATGTTTCCGATTTTTCTTTTATGGAAAATCTGACCGAATTGGAAGATCTCAATATCAGTTACAACTCGGTAAGCAGTATTCAGTATATGACCGATCTGCCTAATTTAAAGAGGCTTTGGATGGAACATACATATATTTCAGCAGACGGATATAATCGTTTAAGACAGATGTATCCGGGTGCACAGATAGTGGTTAACGGTGAGGGGTCCGTTGATCAGGGGTGGCGGAGCGGAGCCAGATATTACGCTATACGCCGTATGTTCAGAGAAAATGTTATAGATGATATCTACAGAGATTGACAGATAAATGTATTTGAGGATTTATTATGGCAGACCTTAGTATCAGATTTTTTTCAAATTGTTTGAGAAGAACAGTAGAGTTTAAAATGTTTCTTCCCAACGATAAGAGAAACTTTCGGTATCTGTACAGCTTTATCATCTGCACTTATCCATAATGAAGTAGCAAATATGAAGCCCGGTGAAGGCAATCCCGTGGCCAATTACGAATATTACAGGGAGTGCTTCGGTGATCCCGAAAAACTTCACGAAAGTGACAATAATCCTGAAGTTCTGGCAAAGAAACTTAAAGCGGAAGGAAAGAAGACACCCAAGATCTTTATGGCATGCGGAACGGAGGACTTCCTTCTTGAACCCAACAGAGCATTCCACAAGTTCCTTACGGATACAGGCATCGATCATGTTTATGAGGAATCCGAGGGCATTCACGACATGAGATTCTGGAGCAAATATTCCGAGATTTTCCTTCCTCAGATGTTCGCGTGAGAGAAACCGATTATTCTTGACACGGAAACGCAAAATATATATAATTTATTCAAGTGAAAGGGAGTAGCCCAACGGCGGAAACTAATCTGACCGGCTTGAGATCGTCACTCGGCACTAAGCAGTTTCTTAGGAAACTGAAGTAAGCCCGTATCAAGTTTGAAGGCAAGACTTTTACTGTAACTAAACGGTTGCGGTAAAAGTCTTTTTTTATAGGTTTACCGCATCCGGAAAATATGGTTATCGGTTGTCGGTAACCGGGTGCCTGTGTAGGGCAGAAAGAGAGGATTTTTATGGATGAATTAATGGTTGCTGTTGTTATCGGGGTGATTGTGGCGATCTTGCTGATCATCATATTTGTCACCGGATATGTAAAGGCATCGACTGATGAGGCGTTCATCATCACCGGCCTTCACAAGGAACCCAGATATCTGATTGGTCGTGCGGGAATCAAGATTCCTTTCTTCGAGAAGAAAGATGTCTTGAAACTCCAGTTGATCCCCATCGACGTTAAGACCAGTTCAGCAGTTCCTACCGCTGACTACATCAACATCATGGTTGATGCTACCGTTAACGTTCAGATCGGTCACAGCCCTGAGCTCATCAAGAAGGCTTCCAAGAACTTCTTGAACAAAAAGCCCGAGTATATCGCAGCTGTTGCAAGAGAAGTTCTCGAAGGTAATGTCCGTGAGATCGTTGGTAAGATGCATCTCGAAGAGATGGTATCCGACCGTCAGAAGTTCGCAGTTCTCGTAAAAGAGAACGCTGATCCCGATCTCGAGGCAATGGGTCTTGTTATCACCTCCTTCAATGTTCAGAATTTCGTTGATGACAATCACGTAATTGAAAACCTCGGTGTTGATAACGTTGTACGTATCCAGAAGGCAGCTGCTATTTCAAGAGCTGAGTCCGAAAGAGATATTAAGATTGCTCAGGCGCAGGCTGACAAGGCTGCAAACGAAGAGCAGGTAAAGGCTCAGACCGAGATCGCTACCAAGCAGAACGAACTTGCTATCAAGCAGTCCGAACTGAAGCAGGAAGCTGATACCAAGCAGGCAGTCGCAGACGCTGCATACGAGATTCAGCAAGAGGAACAGAGAAAGACCATCGAGGTCACCAGAGCAAATGCAGACATCGCACGTCAGGAGAGAGAGACCGAACTCAAGCAGCGTGAAGCTGACGTTAAAGAGCAGGTACTCAATGCTGAAGTCAGAAAGAAAGCAGATGCAGAGAAATATCGTCGTCAGCAGGAAGCAGATGCTGCTCTTATCGAGAGACAGCGTGAAGCAGATGCTAAGAAGTACGAGCAGGAGAAAGCAGCTGAGGCTGTTAAGGCTCAGGCAGACGCAGCAGTTTATGCTAAGGAGAAGGAAGCAGCCGGTATTGCAGCAGTAGGTCGTGCAGAGGCTGAAGCTATCCAGGCAAAGGGTCTTGCAGAAGCTGAGGCAATGGAGAAGAAGGCAGAAGCATACGCTAAGTATAACAATGCCGCTATCACCGAAATGATCATCAAACAGCTTCCTGCAATCGCAAGAGAGGTTGCAGCTCCCATCGCTTCCATCGACAAGGTTACCGTTATCGATTCCGGCAGTGGTGAGTCAGGTGTTGCAAGCGTCGGCGGATATGCTCCCGCAGTTATGGCCAAGGTTATTCAGTCCGTTAAGGAAACCACAGGTTTCGATCTTACCGAGGTCATGAAGGCTAATACCTATGATGCTAAGGTTACCAAGAACATCAATGTCACCGGCCTTGATGCTGAGATCGTTAAAGAGACCGCAAAAGCTGTAAATAACTCCTCCGAAGAGTAAATTTCAGTATACGGCCCGGGCAGGTAACTGCCCGGGCTTTTTTGCCCGATAATTTGATAATTACCTCTATATATACTAAAATTTATAGGATGGGTAAAAATCCGAAAAATAACAATTTAAGAAACAGCCCGATTGTTATTATGGCAATTGTTTTTTGTTGTGTTTTGGTCAATTTTGTCGGAAAACACAGCGCAGTTACCAATGAACTTCCCCTATGGCTTGATTCCCTCGGGACTATTTTCGCAGCCTATGTTTTCGGCCCCATAAGCGGTGCTATCGTGGGCTGTACTACAAACATTATCTATTATTTCTGGGATTCCAATTCCATCGCATATTCCGTTACAAGCATCTTTATAGGCGTATCTTTCGGCCTTGCTGCCCGCAACAAGTATTTTGATTCTTTTTTCGGAGCCACCACTGTTGCCGGTGAAGTCACTTTTGGCTCCGTTATTATATCCACCATTCTCAATCTGTTTTTCTATGACGGTTACACCGGAAATGTCTGGGGTGACGGAGTTATCAATTTCTTAAAAGAAAAAGGTACTCCGTGGCTTATTGCGTCAACGGTGGGAGAGCTGTATCTGGATTTTCTAGATAAGATCTGCACGGTTTTGTTCATGTACTTTATCGTCAAGATGATCAGATCCGCAAGGCAGGGCAGAGATATCAAACGCTCTTGGAGAGTGCTTACTCTTATTGGGGCTATTATTGTTTCTTCGCTTGTTCCTTCATTTGAATCCGGGGCTGAAGCCTGTGATTATACCTATGTCCAGAGATTCTATAATGCCGACAACGGGCTTCCCTGCGGTCATGCCAATGACATTGCTCAGACTCACGACGGAATTCTCTGGGTAGGCAGTTATTCCGGCCTTTACCGCTATAACGGCAGTGCGTTTACATTCATGGAGGACTTTGACTGTGTAAAGAATGTAAACTGCCTATACGTGGACGAGGAAGGCAGACTGTGGATAGGAACCAATGACAGCGGAATTGTTGTAGCTATCGATGGAAGACAGATTAATGTATTTGATACAAATAAAGGACTCCCCTCGGATTCCGTAAGAAGTATAGTTCAGAGTTCATCCGGAGATTATTATGTCGGAACATCCGATGAAATGGCAGTGCTCTGTCTCAAAGACGGTATTATGGTTACCGCTGAGATTCCGGAAATCCGATATGCGCAGAGTTTATCTTCTGACAGAACGGGTCATATTGCTACTGTAACCGCAGAGGGAAGACTATACATTCTTGAAGATAAGAAATTAAGTTATGAAATAAAGCCCCAATATTCGGATATCAGATTTTCTTCATGCCAGTTCAGTGCCGAGGATCTTTTGTATGCAGCCACATCCGACGGAAGGATACTTGTTTACCGCCTGAATGACGGAGATGCGATCCTTCAGCATACAATCAAATGTGACGGTGCTTCCGAGATAAACAAGGTCTATTTTGAAGATGACAGGGTCTGGGTTCTTGCCGATAACGGCATCGGTATCATAGAAGGACCTACATATACCAGAGTATCTACCGGAGACTTCAATTCCTCCGTAGTCAATATGACAGTGGATTATCAGGGCAATTATTGGTTTGCATCAACCAGACACGGATTGCTTCAGCTTTCGGAGTCCTGCTTTTCAAATCTGTATGTTACTTACGGACTGGATTCGGCAGTAGTAAACAGTACCGCGCTTATGGACGGTATTTTATATGTCGGTGCTGATAACGGCCTCTCCGCGATTGATCTGTATCCGGGTGTCGTTCTTGATAATGATCTGACCCGGATGTTTGAAGGCATTCGTATCAGATGTCTTACCAAGGATTCAATTGGTAATCTTTGGATATGCACCTACGGAAGAGGCATTTTCTGTCTTCTTCCCGGCGGTAACGTTCTTGAATTCGATACCGAGAAGATGGGTATCGGCAGAAGAGTAAGAGGATGTATCGAGCTTTCGGACGGATCGCTTGCCGTAAGTGCTGATACAGGATTATCCTTCATTCGCGGATACAGAGTGGTTAAAACAATTCCTTACGGAAGTGAACTGGGATCATCCCAGATTCTTTCCATGTGCCAGACTCCTGACGGAACTCTTTATCTGGGAACCGACGGAAACGGAATCGTGGTATATTCCAACAGTATGATATCCGGACATCTGACCACGGATGATGGGCTTGGATCCGAAGTAATACTTAAGATGGTATATAACAAAGAATCAGATGCCATGTTTGTTATAACGAGTAACAGCATCTGTATCATGAAAGACGGAAAAATAAGGTCTGTAAAGAATTTCCCTTATTCCAATAACTACGACATAGTTCTTGATGATGACGGAGAAGCTTTTGTTCTTGGTAGCGCGGGTATTTACGTTGTCAGTAAGGATGCGCTTTTGAACGATTGGCCCATGGAACCGCTCCTCCTTAATTCCAGACTCGGTCTTCAGTGTTCACTGACCGCCAATTCCTGGAACGAACATTCCAGATATGATGATTTATATCTTTCCACTGACCGCGGAGTGGTTACTTTTAGTCTGGATAATTACAGGAATGAGAGACAGGCCTACAGGATAATGGTATCAGAGATAGTTATTGACGGAGTTCCCGTTACCATCGAAAGAGGCAATTCTCTTACCATCGGAAGAGAAGTAAATACCGTTGAATTTGTTCCCGAGATCATAAACTATTCTTTGGAAGATCCCAAGGTATCGTATTATCTGGAGGGTGTGGAATCCGAATATAAAACCGTGCCTCAGAGCGAGATTACAAGCGCAGTATATACGAACCTTCCCGCAGGAAAGTATACTTTTCATATTGCGATAATCGATGAAGAAACCGGCAGTGTTCTTGAAGAGAGCACCTACGGATTTATCAAAGAAAACTCTATCTACGACAATAACTGGTTCATGCTCTACATGCTTCTTGTCGGAGGCTTGTTCGTAGGATGGGCAACATGGTTCGGAACCAGATACCGTACCGCCAAAACCATGGCGATTCAGCAGGAAAGACTTTCCCTTGCTCTCAAGCAGGTATCCATGGGCAACGAAACCATTATGGCTATTGCAAGAACCGTAGATGCCAAGGATGCCCTTACCAGCCGTCATTCCCAGAGGGTTTCCGAATATTCGGTTAAGATCGCAAGAAAATACGGCTTTTCTGACAAAGAGCTGGACAATCTCAGGAAAGCTGCTCTTTTGCATGATCTGGGCAAGATCGGTATTCCGGATGCGATACTCAACAAGCCGGATAGACTGACTCAGGAAGAGTATGAGACCATGAAAAAGCATGTTACTCTCGGCGCCGAGATCCTCAAAGACTTCACTCTTGTGGAACATGCGGCAGAGGGTGCTTTATACCATCATGAACGCTATGATGGGAGCGGCTATCCCGAAGGCCTTAAGGGAATCGAGATTCCTTTGTACGGAAGGATCATAGCAATTGCGGATGCATTCGATGCAATGACCGCAAACCGTGTTTACAGAAAGCGCATGCCTTTTGAAAAAGTGCTCAGTGAACTTCGTAGCGGTCGCGGAACGCAGTTTGATCCGGAGCTTTTGGATATGTTCCTTGAGCTTATTGAAAAAGGAGACATAGATACTGCTTCACTTTATTCTGATTTATCGGAGGACAAGATAAGTGAGGGCTGAGAAGAAAAACTTAATATGGGTAATCATCGCAGCCTTTTTGTGCATCCTCGGTTTTTATTCCTATCATTATCTTCAGGCGTATTTTCAGACTGATGAGAAGGAAATAACTATCGGTCTTATTTTGGACGGAGATGAGAGTACTCCATACAGCAGAAATTTCATGAGGGCTGTCGAGTCCGTTGTTCCCGAGTACGGAGACAGGGTTTCAGTCATCACAAGATGTAATGTTCCTTATGATGATGTGGAAAAAGTTCTGCTGGAACTTATCGGAAGCGGATGTGACATCATATTTACCAATTCCTACGGATACGCGGATAAGGTTAAATATGTTGCCGTTCAACACCCGAATGTGGAGTTCTGCCAGGCAACCGGCGATAATGCCAACACCGACCCTGTTTTATCCAACTACCATACATTCATGGGAGAGATATATGAGGGCAGGTATATTGCCGGAATGATCGCGGGAATGAAACTTTCCGAACTCATTGAAGCCGGTCAGATATCAGCGGATGAGGCATACATAGGATATGTTGCTGCTTATCCTTATCCCGAAGTTATATCGGGATTTACAGCATTTATCCTGGGCGCGAGACAAACATGCCCCACAGCGATCATGAGGGTTAAATACACCTATACCTGGACCGGATATATGAGGGAAAAAGAAATCGCCGGCCAGCTCATCAAGGAAGGCTGCATCATAATTTCCCAGCATTCCGATACCATAGGCCCCGCTGTGATGTGTGAAAACTGCCACGCAGACCATCCTGTTTTCCACGTGGGATACAATCAGGATATGATTGATGTTGCTCCCACCACATCCCTTATAGGAACAAGGATCAATTGGACACCTTATGTAAGTGATGCGGTCAGAGCGGTCATGAATGATCGTAAAATAGAAGACGTGGTCAAGGGCCATGTAAACGGTAATGATATAGGAGCAGGTTTTGAAAAAGGCTGGGTCGAGATGCTTGAACTGAATCCCGCCATTGCCCCTGCAGGCGGACAGGAGCTTATAGACCGTACAATAGAAGGCTTTATAAACGGAAATGTCCACGTTTTTTCCGGAGAATACTATGGGTATGATCCGGAAAATTCTTCCGATACCATCAGCCTCAGAGTCGAATATATAGAAAACAGAGAGGCTTCGGCACCGACGTTTCACTACATCCTTAAAGATATTGTCATAATTGAAAACTGAACGGGGGAAGAATCCCACGGTTTGTGTTATGATATATAATGTACCGCATGGAGGGATACTTATGAAAATCAAGAAAATATTATTATCGATTGCTGCATGCCTGATCGCTGTTTTGAGTTACTCACAGGTTGCTCTTGCGGCACCTCAGCAGATGGCTGACGGACAATTGTTCGATGCCGAGTTTTATGCTGCGGCTTATCCTGATGTTGCCGCTGTTTTCGGTACCGATCCGAACATGCTTTATTTACATTATGTACTTTGCGGACAGACTGAAGGAAGACTTCCCTATGCGGCTGACGGATCTGTTGTAGCGCCCCTTCCCGTTAACAATCTTGCCCAGACTCAGCTTGATGTTTTCTCTGCACTTGTTGGTCACGGCAGGGTGTTTGAGAACGGAAGGATCACAGAGCAGTCCTCAAATTATCTCAGAATCGATTGTCCTGAGCAGTGGTGGGGAATCAGAGGAACCGGTATCAATGTTTACAAGGATGAATCCGTGCTTTTCGATGCTGCAGCATATGCTTCCATGAATCCCGATCTTGCAGCTATTTACGGAACCGACAAAACTTCTCTTTGGAACGAATATAAGACCGAAGGCGTATATCAGGGCAGACCTGTAGCAGGTACTACTTTGAATGCAAACGCCAAGCTTATGATAATTCAGGTTGCATCTCAGATCACCACACCTGCCATGACCGTTGATCAGAAAATCAAGGCTGTCCATGACTGGATGGTAAATTATGCAAATTACGATGAAACATATATGGACGTATCTCAGACTCTTGAGGGATTCATTTATAACAGAACTGCAGTATGTGCAGGTTATGCCAAGACTTTCGAGTATTTCATGACCGTTCTCGGAATACCCTGTGAGACTATCACCGGAGGCGAGCATGCCTGGAACAGAGTTGCCGTAAACGGAGTGTGGCTCTATATAGATGTTACCTGGGACGATCCCGTTTATACAGTTAACGGCGTCCGCAGAGATAAGCTCACTCATACATATTTCCTTATTACCGAAGCTCAGATGAACAGGGATCATTACCCTGCAGCCATTCACGATTATTATTAAAATAAGACGCTCAGGCGTCCGATAAATCAGGAGGAAGCTATGATCTACAAATGTAAAAACTGTGGCGGCGATATGGAATTTGAACCTTCGATCGGTAAGATGAAATGCCCGTTCTGTGATTCCACCGAATGCGAAGAGGAAAGCACCGGCTCCGTGGTTAAAGACGGCGACGTCGCCACCGAAGAAAATGCTGAGGAACTCGGATATTCCAAAGCAGGTAACCTTCTTTGCCCCAACTGTAATTGTGAGATAGAGCTCGGAAAATTCACATCGGCTCTCAGATGTCCTGCATGTGATTCCAACATCATAGTGGATTCCAGAATGAAGGGTGATTATAAGCCCGAGTTCATGACTCCTTTCAAGATCAATGAAAAACAGGCCAAGGATATGGTTAAGCAGAAGTTTGCTTCCATGAGATTTGCCCCCAGAGATCTTGTCAGCGAGGCAAGACTTAATAAGATTCAGGGCTGGTATATGCCTACCTGGTTCTATGATATGGATACCACTCTTGATTTTACCGGAACAGGTATTCAGGAGAAGAAGTACACCAAAGGTGATACCGAATATACCGACATCGATTCCTATAACGTAAATCGTGTGATTGATGCCAAGTTTGACAGACTTCCCGTGGATGCGGCAGAGGCTCTTCCCGATGAGATGATGGATCTTCTGGCACCTTTCGATACCAAGGAATCACTTCCTTATGACTCCAGATATCTGTCGGGATTCTATTCCGAACAGTACAACCAGAGCTCAAATGAGCTTAAACCCCGTGCCGAGGAACAGGTTCAGAAATTCGGTATGGATATGTGTTCCGATGCGGCTAAGAGCGGTTCGCACGGAAAATATGACAGAGTTCAGAATAAGAACCTTAATGTAACCTATAAATCAGTTGAGCCTCACTACGGACTGATGCCCGTATGGAAATATGATTATTCCTACAAGGGAACTCCCTATCCCTTCTTCATCAACGGTCAGACCGGAAAACTAGTCGGTCATGCGCCCGTTGATTCCAAGAGAGTATGGAGTTTTGCAGCTATTGTTGCGGCAGTTTGCCTCGTTATCGGACTTGCTGCGGCATATTTCCTTGAATTCAGCTTTGCATTTGCTATCATAGCTGCCATTGTTATTGGCCTTATCGTAGGATTCGTAAATCTTCACCCCGCAGCAGGCACTGTAACGGTAAATGCCTCTACTTATGTGGCTTCGGATAACAAGAAGATACTCGTATCCACCGATAATTACCTGGGTAGAGAGACCAAAACCAGGAAGCTGAACAAGAATTAACATAATTTAAGTAAAAATCCGTTGACAAAAGCGTAAGAAATGAGTATATTAGCAAAGTGTGTGATGTTTTAGCGTGCGTGTCTCGCTTAGATGCAACCGTCATTGCATCCGGCTAAAGTCACCGGCACTTAAATATTTTCATTGTTTATAACATTTGGAGGTGTTACTTTGGCTAACATTAAGTCTGCAAAGAAGAGAGTACTTGTTGATCGTAGAAACGAAGAGAGAAACAAGGCTATCCGTTCTTCCGCTAAGACTGCGATCAAGAAGGTTTATACCGCAGTAGAGAATGGCGATAAGAATGCAGCAGCTGAAGAACTCAAGGCTGCTACCAAGACTCTTGAGATGGCTGCTACTAAGGGCGTATACCACAAGAACAACGTCGCAAACAAGACTTCTAAGATGGCT
This sequence comes from Lachnospiraceae bacterium, assembly GCA_017940415.1. GTDB lineage: Bacteria > Bacillota > Clostridia > Lachnospirales > Lachnospiraceae > AC2028. The sequence goes on along the minus strand of JAGAYR010000047.1, from coordinate 14,217 downwards.
AAGGCTGTTAACAAGATGGCTTAAGCTTTTGCGAGAACATTTCAGCCCCTCGGGATTTCCCGGGGGGCTTTGTTTTTTGCCCTGTTTTCTGATAGAATCGATAAATGTGGGTTTTGAATTGAGATTGAAGAGGTATTTATGGACAAGAGTCTTATCAGAAATTTTTGTATAGTTGCTCATATCGATCACGGTAAGTCCACACTTGCCGATCGCATCATAGAGAAAACAGGCCTTCTTACTGCAAGAGAAATGCAGGAGCAGGTCCTTGATAACATGGAACTTGAGAGAGAAAGAGGAATTACCATCAAGTCTCAGGCGGTTCGTACCGTATATAAGGCTAATGATGGAAAAGAGTACATCTTTAACCTCATCGACACTCCGGGCCATGTTGACTTTAATTACGAGGTTTCAAGAAGCCTTGCTGCCTGCGACGGAGCAATACTTGTCGTTGATGCGGCTCAGGGTGTTGAAGCTCAGACTCTTGCAAATGTATATCTGGCTCTGGACCATAATCTGGATGTTTTCCCGGTTATCAATAAGATCGACCTTCCCAGTGCGGAGCCCCAGAGAGTTAAGGATGAGATCGAAGATGTAATAGGCATCGAGGCTCAGGATGCGCCTCTTATTTCCGCCAAGAACGGCATCGGCATAGATGAGGTTCTTGAGGCAATCGTTAATAAGATTCCCGCACCCTCAGGAGATGAAACAGCACCTCTTCAGGCACTTATCTTTGACTCACTTTATGATTCATATAAGGGCGTAATCGTATTTGTCCGTGTAATGAACGGTACCGTCAAAAAGGGTACCAAGATCAAGATGATGGCTACCGGAGCTTCAGAGGAAGTAGTTGAAGTAGGTATTTTCGGCGCCGGAAGATTTATTCCCTGCGAAGAACTTTCAGCCGGAATGGTAGGTTATATAACCGCATCCATCAAGACACTTTCAGAAACCGAAGTAGGTGATACCGTAACGGAAGCGGATAATCCCTGCGCGGAGCCACTTCCCGGTTATAAGAAGGTTCAGCCTGTTGTATATTGCGGAGTATATCCCGCAGACAGTGCAAAGTACGAAGATCTTAAGGAGGCTCTCGAGAAGCTTCAGCTTAATGATGCCTCTCTTTTCTATGAGCCCGAAACATCCCTGGCTCTCGGATTCGGTTTCAGATGCGGATTCCTGGGACTTCTTCACCTGGATATCATTCAGGAAAGGCTTGAAAGAGAGTATGATCTTGATCTCGTAACGACCGCTCCTTCCGTTGTATATAAGGTTTATAAGACTGACGGAACGGTTATCGACCTGACCAATCCTTCCAATCTTCCCGATCCCAGTGAGATCGAATATATGGAAGAGCCAATTGTTAATGCTGAGATCATGGTTACCAAGGATTTTGTCGGATCCATCATGGAGCTGTGTCAGCAGAGGCGCGGACGTTATATCAGCATGGAATACATCGAGGCCGGAAGAGCACTTATCAAGTACGAACTTCCTTTAAACGAGATCATTTACGATTTCTTCGATGCACTTAAATCAAGATCCAGAGGATATGCTTCATTTGACTATGACCTCAAAGGATATGAAAAGAGTTCACTTGTTAAGCTCGATATTCTGATCAATAAAGAGCAGGTGGATGCTCTCAGCTTTATCGTTCATTCCGATTCCGCATATGAGAGAGGACGCAGAATGTGCGAGAAACTTAAGGATGAGATTCCCAGACATCTCTTTGAAATTCCCATTCAGGCTTGCGTAGGTGGAAGAGTAATTGCCCGTGAGACTGTTAAGGCTATGAGAAAAGATGTCCTTGCAAAGTGCTATGGCGGTGATATCACACGTAAGAAGAAGCTTCTTGAAAAGCAAAAAGAAGGAAAGAAGCGTATGAGACAGGTTGGAAGCGTAGAGATACCACAGTCCGCATTCATGAGTGTGCTCAAACTTGATGATGATAACTAAGTGACATCACCCGAATCGTTATGAACAATAATACTTCTGAACTGTATATACACATTCCTTTCTGTGTTAAGAAATGTTTATATTGTGATTTTTTATCATTTGCTTCAGATGATAAGGTAAAGGAAAAGTATATAGACGCTCTGTGTGAAGAGCTGATGTTTATAGGAAAAGAGAGGTGTAATACCTCTCTTTCTTCTGTTTTTATCGGCGGGGGAACACCTTCGGTGCTTCCTGCTGAGCTGATTGTCCGCGTGATGGAGTGTGTAAAGGAAAACTTTACATTAAACGGAGAGGCGGAAGTGACCATTGAATGTAATCCGGGCACCGTGGACGAAGAGAAGATGAGAGCATACTTCGGATGCGGTATAAACCGTATCAGCTTTGGCCTTCAGTCCGTACATGATGAGGAATTGAAGAAGCTCGGAAGAATCCATACATTCAATGATTTCTTGAATAGCTACGACGCTGCGGTCAAAGCAGGTTTTACCAATATCAATGTGGACCTGATGAGTGATATTCCCGGGCAGAGCGTGGATTCATGGAACCGGACTCTTAAGACCATATGTGAACTTAAGCCTGCTCCGACTCATATATCCGCGTACTCGCTTATCGTTGAAGAAGGTACTCCTTTTGCGGATATGGCTGAGGAAGGAAAGCTGGATATTCCTGATGAAGATACGGACAGAGAAATGTATCACATGACCTCAAAGATTCTTTCCGAATACGGATATGAGAGATATGAAATCTCGAATTATGCCAAGGAAGGCCATGAGTGCAGACATAATCTGGGTTATTGGACGGGAGTAACATATTACGGAGCCGGACTTGGTGCAGCATCCTATTACGAAGGATGCAGGTTTACAAATACATCTGAACTTCCGGTATATATGGATGATCCCATCGATTCGTTTAAACTGGATGAGAAACTGACAAATGCCGACCGAATGAGTGAATATATGATTCTCGGCCTCAGACTTACAAAGGGCGTCAGTATAACGGAATTTAAAGAGAGATTCTGCAGGAATTTATCCGATGTCTATGGCAGAGAAATAGAGCGGTTCAAGGCAGAAGGGCTGCTTGCGGAAGAAGATGATATGCTTCATCTGACAGAGCAGGGACTTGATCTTGCGAATTTCGTGATGCAGGCTTTTATATGAAATCAAAAATTGTATTTTTATACCCCATGGATTTATTTATCCATGGGGTATTTTTGTGTGCTTCAAAAATGCCGATTTTCCGCGTAAATCCTTGCATTCCGAGAAAATAACGCATATAACTAAATAGATTTCTTGTGCGTATAATTATGAGTGGTGAGAGGCGGATGTTTTTTTCCGGAAAGCATAAAAATTCAGGTTCGGGAAACGGCTGGTTGATCGCTTGTATTGCATTTCTTCTTGTGGCGATCGCAGGTATCGTATGGTTAGTCGTTTCATTCAAAAATACTTCTAATTCAAATACCACTTATGAAACAATCGCAGAGAGCACTGAACCGGGCGAGATAAACGCTAATCAGTCAAGTGTTACGCCTGAAGAACTTGGTGATTCACAGGCTGTGGAGGAATCGTCAGAAGAGGAATCTCAGGGCGGATTGTCTCCCGAAGGACTTGCATTGGCATCGGGGGATTCGGATACGGAACAGTCTGAAGAGGTTACGGACGGAAGAAATATCGAAGCAGTTGAAGAAGCTCCCGTCAAAGGCATCGATTGGGATAAACTTCATGAGACCAATTCCGATATCTATGCATGGATAAATGTACCCGGTACATCCGTTGATTATCCTGTCCTTCAGCATCCCAGCAATAATGAATATTACCTGAAACATAACCTTGACGGTTCGTATGGTTTTCCGGGAGTTATCTACACCGAAGGTTACAACAGTAAAGATTTTACAGATCCGAATACTGTCCTATACGGACATAATATGGATAACACCACCATGTTCTCGACACTTCATAAGTTCAGTGATCCCGAGATGGTGGAGACTCCTCATTACATATACATCTATACCGAAGATGGCAGGACGCTTGTTTACGAGATATTTGCCGCTTATGAATATCCTTCAATACACCTGCTAATCAACTTCGATGTGAAAAATGAATACATATATGACCAGTATTTGAGAAATATCCAGAACATGGATCTTACCAGCACCGATGTAGCCAATATCCGTCATGACATAACCCCTTCCGTTAATGACAGGATAATTACTCTTTCGACTTGTACTACAGATCACGACGCTTCCAAGAGATTCCTGGTTGTCGGTGTCTTACTAAATCCGTAACGGAGCGTACCGGTTTGATAGAAGACAGGATAATAACCGAAAAAAGGAAAGTCAGCATCACGGCCAAATTTGTCGTAACCCTTATAGGAATCGTGCTTGTGATAGCCGGAATCTATGTAGTGCTTCGCACAGTCGGAAAAAACGATCTCTATGAACTCAGCTCCGGACTTGAGGGAACAGTTACGGACCTCGGAGATGCTTTACCGGATAATGAGCCGGTGCAGATTTCGGAAGGACATGTTCTTTATAACGGAGTAGAATATTCTCCCAACACAGATCTCGTATGTATCCTCGTTATGGGAATAGATACGGAAACAGTTTACGAGATAGGCGGACAGAGCTGGGACATAGATGAGTTTTCCGCTAATAACGGAGGACAGGCTGATGCACTTTTTCTGATGCTGCTTGATCCTCATACGGAAAAGATTTCCATAGTAACCATTAACAGAAACACGATGGGTGATGTGGATGTATGGGATTCATCCGGAACTTACAGAGGAATCTATACACAGCAAATAGCACTTCAGCACGGTTACGGAACGGATCAGGTTATGTGTGCAGAACATCAGGTCAAAGCAGTATCCAGACTGATGCATAATATACCGATACATGCGTATGCCGCAATAAGCATGGATGCCATTCCTGAATTAAACGATGCCGTAGGCGGTGTAACGGTTGAAGTTCTGGAAACCATCGTCTATCCCGAATATGATATGGATCTTCATCAGGGTGAGACGGTAACCCTCATGGGAGATAAGGCATATTGGTACGTGAGACTGAGAGATGAGGATCTGTTTGAATCGAACTCACTCAGATTAGAGAGACAGAAACAGTATCTGACTTCTTTTGCCGCCAAGGCTAAAGAAAGTGCGAAAGGAGATATCTCCGTTGCAATAGATCTGTTTAATATAATGCAGAAATATATGGTGACCGACCTGAACGTAAGCAGCTTTACTTACCTGGCTTCAGAGACTGTGGATTACGAATTCAATGTTAAGAATATGTATTCTGTTGAAGGTGAGACGATTCAGGGAACCGACTTTGAAGAGTATTACATAGATGATGATGCTCTTCAGGAACTTATCATTAAGCTTTTCTATGAACCTGTGCTATAAAACGATCTAAATGTTATCCCGTCGGGATATACCGACTTAAGTTAAATAATGTTTTACATTGTTTTTTATCAGGAGGAATGAAAATGAAAAAGAAGGTACTGGCTCTTATTTCGGCAGCTGCACTTACTCTGCTCAGTTCCACGACGGTTCTTGCTGACAGTCCCTCTGTCGGACAGGCTCAGCTTCCCGTTCCCACTCAGACATCCATCACTACCGTAAATAACACCGCAACTCCCGAGCATTATGCAGTAATCACTGCAACAAACGAGGGATTTAAGGTTACAGCAGTATCTCAGACAACCGCTGATTCAGCCGTTGTTGCAATTCAGAATCTTATGATGAGAGACGTTGCTTCTCTCGGACTTTTCCTCGGAAATCCCGATCTTGTTACTTCAGCTACAACTCAGGGTGCCATCGTTACCTCTACCGTCCTTTCAACTGTTGATGTAGATCCTACTACCGCAACCAAGGATGCAAATGGTATGTATAATGTTGTCTTGACTAACGGAATGATCGCAGCGGGAGATACCATTGCGATTCTTCACTATAATGAAATAACCAAGACTTGGGAACTTATTAAGCCCATCTCTGTAGCAGCTAATCAGGTTTATTTCCAGACATCAAGCCTTTCTCCCATTTCAATAGTTAAAGTCAATACCACCGCAGCAGCTCAGGCTCCCAAGACCGGAGTTACTTACGGAGTATCATTTATCATTCTTGCCGGCCTTTTAGGCGCAGTCATCTGCTTCAAGAGATATCGCAGAGCATAAAATAAAATTATATAACCGGGCAGAGTTTTCTCTGTCCGGTTATGACTGCATAATATGGCAAATTTTCTGTTTGTTACAACTATCAGCGGATTCCTTCCGCAATTTGAATCGGGCGATGCACAGTGTGCCCGGCAGCTTGGATGCAAAGTATTCTATGCGTCCAATTTTGACAACCCCGTTTATGTATTTGACCGGGAAGAACTGGTGAAACAGGGGATAGAACTTCATCAGATTCCTGTAAGAAAAAGTCCGTTGAGCATTAAGGATAATCTTCACGCCATAAAGATCCTAAAAGCTCTGATAGATAGGGAAGATATAGATATCATTCATTGCCACAATCCCATGGGCGGCGTTACCGCGAGAGTGGCAGCAAGGTTCAGCAAAAAGCATCCGTATGTCATATATACCGCACACGGATTTCATTTCTATAAAGGTGCTCCGTTTCTTAACTGGCTGCTTTATTACAGCGCAGAGAAATTCCTGGCCAGATGGACGGATCACATAGTCACGATCAACGCAGAAGATTATAAAAGAGCACTTCGCTTTAATGTAAGAGATGAGGATGGCGTAACAAGGATCGGAGGAGTCGGATGTGATTCCGATAGGTTTAAACCAATTCCTGAAATACGCTTATCCAAGAGAAAAGAAATCGGAATTCCCGAAAATGCTTTTCATATAGTCACTGCTGCCGAAATCAACGACAACAAAAATCAGAAAGTTATCATCGAAGCCCTGGCCCGGATGGATGATAAAGATGTTTACTACAGCATCTGCGGGAAGGGACCGAATGAAGAATATTTAAGAGAGCTCATTAGAAAGTATGAGCTTGAAGACAGAGTAAGACTTATCGGATACCGGACAGATATGGAAGAAATACTTCAAACTGCGGATGTATTTGCTTTCCCGTCTATAAGAGAAGGATTCGGTATTGCCGCAGTAGAAGCCCTTTTGTGTGGAGTTTCTCTTATAGCATCTGATACAAGAGGAGCTCATGAATATGCCAAAGACGGTATTAACTCCATAGTATGTAAAACCGGAAAAGCGGAAGAGTACGCTTTCGCAATAAGGAAGCTCAAAAGTAATCCCGAGCTTTTAAAGAGATTTTCGGATAACTGCAGGGATTCGGCATTTGATTTTACCGACGGTGAAGTCAGGAAGATAATGCGTCCCGTGTATGAAAGAGCCATTCAGCATTGCAGTAAAAAGGTTAAATGATTTCTTCATGGGGAGGAGAAACGTGAGAAAACCCTTGATCTCGGTAATAATGGGAGTATACAACCAATGGGACATCGAAGCGCTGAAGAGAGCGGTTAATTCCGTTCTTGCTCAGACTGCTTCTGATTTTGAGTTCATTATCTGGGACGACGGCTCCGAACAGTGGGTCTCGGATGAACTCAGGAAACTATGTGTTCTGGATAAGAGGATTATTCTAGCCGGACGCGATGAAAACAGGGGGCTTGCTTTTTCGCTTAACGAATGCATCAAACTTGCGAAGGGAAAATTTATTGCAAGAATGGATGCGGATGATGAGTGTCTTCCTGATAGATTCGCAAGACAGGTTGAATTCCTGGAAACAAATAAAGAATATTCCTGGTGTGGAACCTGCGCGGAACTCTTTGATGAAAAGGGAGTATGGGGATACAGGAACATGCCTGAAGTTCCGAATGTAAAAGATTATTACAGGTTTTCTCCATACATTCATCCTTCGGTAATGTTCAGGAGAGAAGTTTTTGATACGGATACCGGATATTTGGAGGAAGAAGAGACATATAAGTGTGAAGATTTTGAAATCTTCATGAGGCTGATTCAAAAAGGACTGAAAGGCTATAACATTCAGGAACCGCTCTTCAGGTATCATGAGTCCTATGAATCATACCGGATGAGAAAGCCTTGCTACAGAATAAGTGAAGCTAAGGTAAGGTTTGAAAACTATCGCAAAATGGGAATCCTGTTTCCATTTGGATGGATATATGTACTGAGACCTTTGGTTGGATGCGTGATTCCGGGATTTGTAATCGGACTGTGTAAGAGAATCGAAGGAAGAATAGCAAGAGCTGAGAGGGAGAACATTAATGACCGGTTCGATACCGAAGAAAAGATTATCGACGTATCGGAATTACGTGTCGGAGAATCCCTTATTCGCCCGAAGTACGGACGCCTGTCTTAAGAAATACACAGAGCTTCCTCCCGAAGATGAAGCGTTCATTTATGTGTTTGCACCCGTTATATGCTCTTATGTGACATATGTCCTTCGTGATGCTCATGATCGTGGGATTAAGAGACTTGTTTTTCTTGCCAGAGACGGATATCTCCCTTATATTGCCGCGTTAAAGCTTGCGCCCGTGATTGCGCCGGAGATAGAGCTCAGTATTGTTTCAGTTTCCAGATATGCCCTGAGAAGTGCCGAGTACGGACTTATGGGGAAAGAATGTCTGGATACCATATGTCTCGGGGCTCTGAATCTGACATTTGCCAAGATGATGAAAAGGGCGTCTCTGACAGAAGAAGAGATTGAGAAGGTTGCAGAGAAGTGCGGAATGATCGGAAGAGTAAATGACGTACTTACTCATAAGCAGATAAGAGATATCAAGGAAAAGCTGCGTGAAGTGCCTGAGTTTTTCGAGATGGTGAAGGTACATTCGGATGGAAAGCTAAAATCTGTTTCTGACTATCTGAAACAGGAAGGACTTACCAAAGAACGGGTGAACGATACTTGTATTGTAGACAGCGGATGGATCGGTACCGTTCAAAGAAGTATAAACAAAATAGTGGGGGGAGAAGATAAAGGGTTCGAAGGATATTATTTCGGACTGTATTCTATACCTTCAGGTGCATCACCGGATGCATATCGGAGTTATTACATCTCTCCCGGATCGGGATTGTCAGATCTCCTAAGAAAAGTAAGATTTAGTATTTGTCTTTTCGAAAGTATATGTTCATCCCCTGAATCTATGACCTATGGGTATGAATATTCGGACGGCAAAGTGAAACCTGTTACAGATGAATGTGGTAATCCAAATGTCGGATTTATAAGAAGAGCCTTAGTGTATTTGGAAGATTATTCTAAAGTACTTGCTTCTGAAGATTTAAAGCATATTGATAATAATGCGATGCTTAAGATGTGTGAGAAACTTCTTAAGCTTTGCATGGGGAATCCCACGAAGGAAGAGAGCGAGGCTCTGGGCAAGTTTTCTTTTTCTGACGATGTTGTGGAAGATGATATGAAAAGGCTTGCCGCAAAGTGGGGAAGAGAGGAACTTAAGGATAATTCCTTCTTCAGGAAAATGTTCGTTAAAGCAGGACTGAAGACCGGAAAAGTACCTGTAAGCGGATGGCCGGAAGGTAGCATAGCAGCTTCTTCGGATGGTTTAAGAAAGAAATTTGGTCTGATGTCGGAAAGATGTTTAAAGGCAGTGACAGAGATCAGAAAGACGGTAATTAAGTGAAGGGCAGATTCAGCGACATACTTCAATATGTCTTCGTAATAAGAGAATTAACATCAAGAGAAATCAAGAGAAAATATGCCAGAAGTTCGTTGGGAATTATCTGGAGCGTATTAAATCCCCTTTTAATGATGGTGGTAATGTCACTCATATTCTCGACTATGTTTAAAAGGTCGATTGAGAATTTCCCAATATATTATCTGACGGGACAGACCATCTGGGGATTGTTCAGCGGAGCTACCAATTCTGCCATGACTGCACTGGTGGATAATAAATCACTTCTTATCAAGGCAAAACTACCGAAGCATACGTTTATATTGTCGAGAGTATATACCGCTCTGGTGAATTTCGGGTATACCTGTATCGCATTTGTTTTGATGCTTTTGATATTCAGAATTAAGTTTACTCTGACAATGTTGTTGTTTCCTGTAGGAATTCTGTTTGCACTTATCTTTTCCATAGGAGTGGGATATCTTCTTGCAACTGAATATGTATTCTTTGCGGATATCAAATACCTCTATGGAATATTCCTTACACTCTTAATGTACATGTCGGCTATTTTCTATCCTGTAGACAGTTTGCCTGAGATGGTTCAGAAAATAGTAAATATGAATCCGGTGTATTTGATGATCCTGTTTGCAAGAGAATGTGTTATGTACGGAAGAGTACCGCAAGGCTGGGTTTGGATCAGACTAGGCGGATGGAGCATTGCAAGCATTGTTTTTGGAATGATCATTTTCAGAATTCAGGAAAATAAGATAATGCAGACCATTTAAATGTCTGTTGGTATATAGTTTGAATAGTCCACAGCTACACAACAAAATATCGGGAGCAATAAAATTAGCCGTAATGATCATATGTACGGCTGTTTGCTTTGCTATTGTCCCTTCTACTGATGTATTTGCGGCTGAGGCATATGTCACCTTTGGCTCTGAATCCTACACACCTAAGGCAGGTAAAGAATTTAAGATTGGAGTATATGTTAAGTGCATGGATGGGGTCGGCGCAAGTTCCGTTACCGTCGGATATGATCCCAATTGCCTCGAATATGTAAGTGGAGGCTCCGGATACGATCGTGAAAACGGACTTGTCTTTATAGTTGATGAAACAGGTAACGGTGCTAATTCCAAGAAGTTTATGCTTGTATTTAAAGCTAAGACTGAATCCTTCTCGGAAATACATGCTGTTGCGAATTATGTCTATACTTATGATTTCCCTGACGTGATATTGGAAGATGGGACAGTAATCCCATGCGCAGATCCTATGGAGTGTACCATTACCGGAAGTGCAATGGCTCCCATAATGATTCAGGGAGTAGCACCTAAACCTGAGGAAAAGCCTGAAGATAAACCCGAAGAAAAGCCGGATGAAACACCGGTTGATGAGATGGATGAACAGGCTGAAGAAATAATAGAAGAGCCTGAAGTGCCTGAAGAAGAGATTGAGGCATTTACGGAAGAAGAGCCTGAGGCTGCTGCAGAAGAAACAGAGATACCTGGTTCGGATATCACTGAAATCACTTCTCCGTCCCCGACTTCAGAACCGGAAACAATTGTAGATGCAAATCCTCTGTATTTTAACGATGGAAGCTCTGAACCGGAAGATGAAAAAAATCTGAATGATTCAGCAATCCTAATGGGTATTTTGGTTGCTTCTGCATTAGCTTTATTATTCCTTCTATGGCTTTCAAGAGATGAGTTTAAAGCACGCAAAAACGAAGCCAAACGCTATGTGGATTCTTTGGAAGATCCTAATTATGAAGAAGAAAATAGGAATGAATATGTCATTGAATCACCCGATGGAGTAAAAGCCTCCAACGATGGTTTATATACCGAAAATGATATTGTTTCGGAAATCAGTGGAGATACTGTAACTCTCACCGAACAGGAACTTCAGATCATAAATATGGAAGCAGGTTATCCTGTGGATGACAGAGAAAGAGTAATCTCTGTTAAAGACGTTACCATGGTTTTCCATCTCTCTACATATAATCCTTCAGGCCTTAAGGATTATCTGATTCAGATGGTCAAACGTAATATTTCTTATCGAAGATTATATGCACTTTATCATGTAAGCTTTGATGTCTATAAGGGCGAAGTTATCGGAATCATCGGAACTAACGGTTCCGGTAAGAGTACCCTTCTTAAGATCGTATCCGGTGCGTTAAGACCTACATCCGGAAGTATAACTGTAGACAGAAAGAAGGTACAGCTTCTGACTCTGGGAACCGGTTTTGATATGGAACTTACCGCCAGAGAGAACGTATACCTGAATGGATCAATAATTGGTTATTCCAAGGATTTTCTGGACAAACATTATAACGATATCGTGAAATTCGCTGAACTTGAAGACTTCATGGAAGAGAAGGTTAAGAATTTCTCATCGGGTATGGTTTCAAGACTCGGATTCGCTATTGCTACAGCGGGCGATGCAGCTGAAATTCTTATTCTTGATGAAGTTCTTTCCGTAGGCGACGAGTTCTTCAGAAAGAAGAGCCTTGCACGCATCAAAGAGATGATCCATGGCGGAAGTACTGTTCTTATAGTCAGCCACGGCATGAACACCATCCTTGAGAACTGTACCAGATGCGTATGGATTGAAAAGGGCGAACTTCGTATGGTCGGTAATCCCAAGGAAGTTTGTGATGCATATCGCCACATGGAACAGACTGATAATGCAGTAGGTGCGTAACGTATAAAGTTTAAGAAAGATGTTGCTCCTTGATAATTTCATACTTTACAGCGGATGAAATGAGGATTAAAATATGTACATAAATATGTACATATTTTAATCCGGAGGATAAAGCGATGATTGTGACAAAACCTGCTGATTTTAGAATGAATCAAAAGGAATTTTTTCAAAAAGCATATGAAGGCGAACCGGTTATCATCTCAAGGCCCAGAAATGAGAATGTTGTTATAATCAGCGTTGATGAATTTAATCGTATGCAATTTGCCAAAAGGATGAATGCATATTGCGAAGGCTTAACTGATCTGAAACAAAAGGCAACAGAAATGGAAGAGAATGATAATCTTAGTGAGAAAGACCTTATGAAGTTTTATAAATCTTTCTTGCAATTTATGAAGCAAAATAAAGACAGACTCTTTTCTCCATTGACTGAGGAGGAAATGCTTGAGGAACTTGAAGAGGCCAGAAAGGATGCTGAAGCCGGAAAGCTGTATTCTCCCGATCAGATAAGAGAGGAAATGAGGGCGCTGTTTGGTGTATAGAGTTCTTGTTACACAGCATGCTAAAGAGGATTTGCTAAATAATTTGATTTACTTGGCATATGAAAAGAAAAATCCTCAGGCAGTAGTGAGCGTGGAAAAAGATTTTTACGACACATTGGATAAACTGTCATATGCTGCAGGTACGTTTCGATTGATTGGAGGACAATTCAATAAATTCGGATCTAGAAAAATACTTTTTGTAAATATGCACAATTATTATCTGATATATCATATTGTAAATAATCAAGTAATCGTTGATCGAATGTATCATGTTCTTCAGAATCCAAAGAATATAAAGTGATTATTTCTTCCGCTGTAAAGTATGAAATTACTTTACGGCGGATTCTTTTATGAATAAGGTTAATCTTGCATTAAACATCTGCACATATAAGAGAGAACATAATCTCAAGAATAATCTTGAGGTTTTGAAAAATTCTGAATTCTTTAATCCTGACAATCCACATTACTATAATAAACTCCATATTTTTGTGATAGATAATGCTTCTGAATTAGTGTTAGAAGATTTTCCGAATCTTCATTTTTTCCATAATTCTAACACTGGTGGGTCCGGTGGATTTCAAAGAGGAATAGAAGAAATAAGAAAAATATCTGGTTTTACTCATGTCATATTCATGGATGATGATGTGAAATTTGAAATGAGTAGTTTTTATATTCTCTTTGATTTTTTGGAAAAAGTGGACGATTCGAATGCAGATAGACCTGTTGCTGGAAGAATGTTGGATCTGGATAATCCAAATATCCAATGGACTGCAGCTGAAAAATGGAATACAGGCGATATACAACACGTAGAGTTTCTTAGAGATATTATGGATCCGGATAATCCATATACACCGGGAAAAGTGATTTATGATGCTGATGCGGATTATGGTGGTTTTTGGTTTTGCTGTTATCCATACAGCTTTGTAAAAGACAATGATATTCTTCCTTTCTTTCTTCACTGCGATGATGTCGAATACGGTCTGAGATGCGGAAAGCCTCCAATAATTATTGAGGGTGTTCATGTATGGCATGAAACTTGGGATAAGAAGATTAATCCACTTATACTCTATTTTGATTGTAGAAATAGTTTGTTTATAAACGATATATATGCGTTTGTATCTGGATATGGAATTAAACATTGGTTGATGATTGCCAAAGAATACCATGAAAAACGGGAGTATAAGTATGAAAAAGCAATAATATTTGCTTTGTTTGATTATTATAAAGGAATTAACTTCTTGAAGAGTTTTGAACTAAAAAAAATCCAAAAGAGAATCTATAAAAACAATAATCAATCGATATATATGAAAATTGCATTGGCATTTATTTCACTTAGAAATATGATTGGATAAGGATTGAATATGAAAATTAAAAGTGTAATTGATCCTAAAGTTTCTATTATTGTTCCTGTATATAATGTAAAGAACTATT
>JAGAYR010000046.1 GCA_017940415.1 Lachnospiraceae bacterium | reverse complement strand
TGGGTTAGTATGTTCCCCACATTTAGCTTCCTTCAGATTCCGCCTCGCGGCGGACACCCTTGCCTTCGGCTATATCCTTCCCACTACCGGGCGGATTCGGGACTTGAACCCGTTAGAAACGTGCGCCGCTAGGCGCACATTCAAAAAGGTGATTCCCATAAAGGGAATCACCTTTTTTGCACTAATCATGTATTAGGCAGAATAACAATTTCCTCCAGATCCGGCCACACTTCATACCAGTCTATACCATTCTCTTCAGATATTTTCAAAAAAGATTCTGTTGTTTCAAGCTTTCTTATTCCTTCCATGGACGATATCAATAATAAAAATCTGGGATCACCATCAAACAAAGAACCGTCAAGTCTTAAGCGGCAAAATCCATCGTAATCAGGTACTGTCAAAAACTCATCCGAAGTATTATCCAATGAAAATGCCCAAATTGACTGGTTCCCTACCCTTTGACAAACTATAATTTGAGCTTTCCCCTCAATATTATCTGCATTTTCTAATATAGCATGTGAAAAATTTACAGCGTCTTCTTCAGTCCAATAATACTCGAAATCAAACTCATACTGCGTCATTTCTTCACTTGTTTTTCCCTGATATATAAATGCATCCCCAGCGGCATTAATAATATTCTCAGAAAATTCATCATCCGCTTCCGCAGGAACCAATTCCTCAGGGTCACCAATAGGAACTTTTTGCAAAATTATATCGTATGCCAAATCCATAGCCTCATCCGAAGGACAAGGATAATCGGGTTCAAGAGGCTGACCTGATTTACTTTCGTCGGTTCTGAACCATCTCTTGTAAGAGATTGAAAAGCGAAGCCCCGAATTGGGCGTTTGGAAGTTCAGGACATCTCCGTAAGAATCCGGGAGATTTCCGCAGGCCTCTCCTACTACTGTTCCAAGATCGTTATCCATGATATCCATGGTGAAGTCCATTGCCGCACTAAAAGATCTGGTATTGGTCAGCACATAGATATCGCCACTGTACTGAGGATCCAATCTGTGGTTTTTCTGGAAGGATCTTTCATTCTTGATGAGGAAATTTCCGAACCTTACATAATTTCCCCAGGTATAGAAACCGTCGATATCCACATACTTAAGGAATTCATCCGCAACCATGGAATTTCCGCCACCGTTCCAACGAAGATCCACAATAACATGTTTAATACCCGCTTCATTAACAGCCGTAAAGAATTCCTTTACGGTCTTTTTATATTCATCATTGTATTCACATGAAGTGAGAGTAAATATTCCGATTCCGTTTTCGGTATCAATGTCATAATATACCCACTTGTATTCTTCATCGGATATATTACCGTCATATCCCTTTACATCTGTGATGGGTACAAATTCATAATGAACGGTAAGTTCCCCGTCATCGGTATCGTATGTCATATCGACTCCGTCCGATGTATCAAATCCGCACCATCTCAGATAAGTTTCGTTTATGATCACGTTACCCTGAAAAGTTGCCTCCGCAAAGCTCTCCATTTCATACTGATACACATCGCAGAATCTCTTAAATGCTTCGTCGTATGATACTCCGTCGATTGAAGTGGGAAGTCCTATCTCATTAAGCTGAGTGAAATCATCTATATAGAATCCCTCATTGTATGAGGCATAGACACCTGAATGTCCGTCATAGAGTTCATGCATGATGCGTGATATCATCTGCCACTCTGCCAAAACAGTACGTTCGTCATCAGCCATTGAACCCAGGAGTTTCAGCTCCTCCATATACTGCATCTCGACATTTTGTGCCCGCTCGTTATCTCCTTCAAGCCAAGCGGGATGACGTTCTCTGAACATCGTCATTACATAGGCCATGTCCTCTCTTACCTGTTCCTCGGTAAGCACAGCATCCAGAGCCATTGTCTCCACAGGATTCTTCACCGTGCCTCTGTAGGGATTAAGAGCAAGGAACCATACGCCTGCTGCCGCCCCCACAAATGCGACTACTGCGATCACAATACCAAGAACTATTTTCTTACCTTTTGACATTTAACCGTACTTCCTCCAATGGTTTTATTCGAACTTCACGCCCCTCTTCATTGCCGCGGGACATTTATGAGGCATGAAGGGACCGTACTGACAATTTGGACAATCAAAACACTTTACGAAAGGCTTGTCTTCAAGAACCGCTTCGACAATTGCGGGATCCGCCAAAATAGGACGTCCCAGATCCACAAGATCGACCAGATCATTTTCAAATAAGTAGTTGATAACGGAAGGCTCGTAAAGACTATTTACACAGGATACCGGAATCCTTCCCTTGAAGTGTTCATGGAATCTGACACCCAGCTTGGCAAACTTGTTATAAGGCTCGCCCTCTTCCTTGTGAGTCTCATCTTCCCACTCGATACCCGTCGATACCTGAAGCATGTCGACTCCGGCATTAACATACTCCTCCGCAATCTGTATCGCAGTCGCAACATCAGGCTCAATACCTGCAGTTCTTATGGAGATGATGAAATCCTCACCGCACTCTTTACGTATCTTACTTATTATCTCCGAGCCAAACCTTGCACGGTTTTCTACGCTTCCTCCGTACTCATCGGTTCTGAGATTTGTTTTCTTCGAAATAAACTGATTGATGAGATATGAATGACATCCGTGAAGCTGCACTCCGTCATAGCCTGCTTTCTTGGCTCTTACCGCAGCGCTTACGAACAGATCTTCCATCTTCTTAATGTCATCAAGTGTCATCTCTACCGACATCACTTCGGGATCTCTTGTGGGAACGGAAGAAGGTCCTATTGCCGGTCCAAGTTCCGGATTGGATGTGATACCCGTGTGATTGATCTGTACGATGACTACCGCACCGTTATCATGACATGCCTTTGCAATCTTCGCATGACCCTCTATCTGATCATCGTTCCAAAGACCCATGTGATTGGTCCAGAATCTTCCGTCAGGCGAAACTGCGGTAGCCTCTACACAGATAAGTCCGCATCCGTGCTCCGCTCTTTCCCTGTAATGCTCGATGTGTTTTTCGGTAGCTTTACCGTCCGGACCCGCGTAATCAAACTTTACGGTGGGCGCCATGGTTATCCTGTTTCTGATAACCTTACCACGTACAACCAATGAATCACTTGCTTTCATATAACCATTCCCCTACAAACTGAAGCTCCGTCGGATTGAAATCATCTGCCTTGGAATACAGATAGTAACAACAATCCTTCGTCGACAAAACAATACCCGGCCCCTTTTTCCCGCGATAATCATATTCCGTCTGAACCGATTCCCTGGACCTATGCGGGAAGTGAAGTATCTCCGATCCGTACATAAGAGTGAACTCCTTCTCATCCAGATCAAGAACTCCTTCACCTAATTTTACAAATCCCTTGTGACCCGGAAGTGCCTCTACGGTAACGGGATATGACCTCTTGAATTTATTCATGGAGATAAGAAGCTTTGTCGTATCTATCTCCATACCTCTTTCCCACTCATACCAATCGGGGATCACCAGATTCTCTCCGGTTGCTTTATCCTCTAAGAATCCGTCCTCCCTGAGCAGGAATTCTTTGCCGCAGGCGCCGCATCTTAAAGTATCACCATGGCTCTTCATCTTATATCTGGTTCCGCATTTCTTACAGATATAAAGAGGCATGTGCAGACCTTCCGCGCGATAAGGCTCCGTTATCTTTATTTTCTTCTCGTCCTGATACCTGTACTCGTTATATTCAAGAGCCTTTTCGATAGCTTCCTGAATCTCTTCGGCGCTCTTTTCCCTGACCTCTTTGGCACTAAAGAGCTTGTAGATCCTTCCTTCCAGCGGTACCTTCCTGGTATGCAGCTCATCCCAGAAGGGATTTGCCAGATAACTTCCGTATAAAGTGAAGATGACAACGGGAACTTTCATGAACTTGCAGAGCTTACCCAGATTCTTAGGTATGTAAGCCGTAGTGCCCTCATTGGAATGCCTGGACTCCGGATAAACCACAACAGGCTGCTTCATCTCAAGTGCCAGCTTCATGTTCCGGACAACCGAGATGTCTGAGACAAACCTTCTCTTACCGATACATCCGAGCCCCCTATACAGCCACTTTCCGTAATACATGAAACCTTCCATGTCCGACACATAGATTCCTCTGTGGGGAAAGAGTGCAAGCGGTGTACCCGAATAATCCGCAGGTCCCTGATGAGTAGCGATCACCAGATAAGGCGGCTTCAGACCCTTGATACCCGACTTATCCATCTTAAGCCCCAGCCTTTTCGTATCCAGCAAAGCTGCAAGCCAGATAAGCGGCATCAGGAAGAAATATTGTTTTGAAGGAGGCTCCGTCATATCAAACGGAGTCATGTCCTTTGTATATCTGATACCCATAACAGTTCCTATAATAACACATAAAAATAACAAAAAGTGGGAACTTTAATGACAAAATTAGGATTGCATCCTGGGAAATAAAAGCATAATATAAGCTCTCGGACCATAGATAACAGCAACTATCTTTCCACGCAGGAAAGAAATGTCATGTAATAGGTAGATAAACATGGAACTCAAAAAGCATAAATCAGGCATTTTATTAATGACCGAGGGCAGTCCCGTATCACTGATCCTCCTTTTCTCAATACCGATGCTCATCGGTAATCTCTTCCAGCAGGTCTACAACCTGGTGGACTCCGTCATAGTAGGTAAATACGTAAACGCAGACGCCCTTGCTGCAATCGGTGCAACAGGCTCTGTCACATTCCTCTTTTTCGCAATATGTAACGGTATAGGAAGCGGCGGCGGAATCATCACTTCCCAGTACTTCGGCAAAAAAGACGACGAAGCAGTTAAAAGCTGCATCGTAAATACCGGCTATATAATGCTCGTCTTTCCTATAATAGTAGGATTCGTCGCATATGAATTAACAATACCCATCCTTAAACTCCTTGATACTCCCGTCGAGATCTTAAATGACGCTGCGGACTACATGAAGATCATGTGCGTGGGTCTCGTATTCGTATCACTCTATAACTACATATCATCAATGCTCAGAGCTCTGGGAGATTCCAAAACTCCGCTCTTTTTCCTAATCTTCTCATGCCTCTTAAATACAGGTCTCGACTTTCTATTCGTAGTCGGCTTTAACATGAGCGTAAGAGGTGCGGGTATCGCAACGATCATCTCACAGTTCGTATCCGGTGTGGGATGTATTCTCTATGCCATGAAAACAAACAGTTACTTCAAGTTCACCAAAGAGAACATGAAGTTTAACGAGCACATCACCATAAGCATACTCAGGCTCGGCATCCCTCTTTCACTTCAGTTCTCCCTTATCGCCATTTCCTGCATGGCACTTCAGAAGGTCGTTAACTCTTTCGGTAAAACAACGGTAGCCGCATTCAGTGCAACCAGCAGGATAGAGCAGATAATCCATCAGCCCTACCAGACCCTCGGTGCTGCCCTCTCTACCTTCACAGGCCAAAACTACGGAGCCAACATGAAGGACCGTGTAAAAGAAGGATACAAAAAGAGCCTCATGATAATGGTGATATTCTCTATCATCATGCTTCCTATCATGCAGCTCTTCAGTGAAAATATAGTAAGAATATTTGTAGACGAAGAACCCGTTATCGTCATGGGAGCCAAGGCTCTTCGTATCACGAGTTACTTCTACGTAATGCTCGGAACGATCTACACAGTAAGAGGCGTACTTAACGGCCTCGGTGATTCCATTTTCGCGCTTATTAACGGAATCGTCGAAGTAATCGGAAGATTCACCGTACCCATTATGCTGGTAGCAATTCCTGCCATCGGTCTCTGGGGAATCTGGTGGTCAGTCGGAATAGTCTGGTCTCTGGCCGGCATCACCGCACTAATGAGATACTTCAGCTTCAGAAACAAAGTTCTAAAATAATACTTTCCGTCACTCGGCATCTTCCGGCATTGTAAATTCTACATAAGTGTAGTCTGCATTGCCGTATATCTCCTGCCTGATCAATTGATCATAATCAGTGTATCCGCTCAGGAACTGATTTGCCACGATCTCACTGTTATATGTAAGACTATCCGGGGCATAATCGGAGCGGATCGTTCCGTCTTCATTCCTTGAAATATTGTAAAGACATGCACCGTCATACATCTCATAGTGCTCGGTGCGGTCTTCATACTCTTTATCCCAGTGGATCTTATAAATACTGATCAGTATATTCTGCTCGCGGTTGTTCTCATCCTTTGCGGTCAGCAGAAAACTGGTGATATATTCGGGCTGTTCGTTCCATTTCCAATTGTCATAAAAGAGATTTGTATTATCCCATAACTGAACGCGAAAACTCTTGCTTGCATTTTCCGTGAAAAAAGAATCCGCTACAATCTCTTCGGGAGTCAGCCTGTAGGATTCAAGTATAGCCTGACGCTCAGCTTCTTCTGCGGCCAGTCTGTCCTCTTCTTCCTGCCTCAGTCTTTCTTCTCTTTCTCTTGCTTCCGCTTCCTGGCGCTCTTCTCTTTCCCTTTGCTGCTGCAAATAAGCTTCCTGAGCTTCTCTTTGCGTCTTAAGCGTTACGATCACGGTCGGTACAACTATGATAAGCAAAAGGATGAAGCCCACGGCAATTCCGATCAATTTGATCTTGAACTGATCCTTTGCCTTGCGAGCCCTTTCCGCAGCTCCGCTCTCAGCCATGTTAAGCTGCTGCTTTCGAAGCTCAGCTTCGGTCTTCATCTTCTGATATTCCACATCATCCCTGTCATAATCCGCCATAAATTCGGAATCACAATTCTGACAGTAAAAGACTCCTTCTCTTACCATCTTCAGCGAACCGTTGCAATTAGGGCACTTTAAACTAAGCAGTTGCATTTTTTATCCCCTTTCAAAGTTTTCTTCCCGAGCCAACCTCGAAGTGGTACTTAACTATTCCCAGATCGACGCTTGTAAATGCACCGCCCTTACTTACGATCTCTGCGCTGTCATCATCCTTAAGCCTTATTACAAACTTCTGCTGATTAAGAGCAGTGGGAGCAAGGAGCGCTGCCTTAACACCTTCATTAAACCACTCCGGACTGTCAGCCTTAGCTTCAACAAGCTGATCCACGCTCTTGGACTTGTGAGCCTTTCCTTCATTTTCACCGTATCCTACCGCGATGGAGATCACATTCTTCTCTCCCTCACCAATCTCAGCTTCGGATCTTTTCTTGTTAAAGCTTCCTACCCAGCAGGTATTAAGACCAATCGTCTGTAAAAACAAAACGATCTTCTCTCCGTAATATCCTACCTTCTCTTCAAGATCTGCGCTGTCTTTACCGACACATGCAATGGATGCGGGTGCGGAATTAAGTCCCGTGATCTTCAAAAACAGATTTGTATATGCCGTGCCGGAATCATTCAGAAACTGAAAATGAAGTCCGGACTCTGCATTAACCTCTGCTACCTTATCCTCTATCTGCTTGGCAACATCTCCTTCGATTGCCTTAGCCTTATACTGCCTTACCGAATGCCTTGCCTGTATCGCTTCTGACTCTGTCATGATCATTTCTCCTTACTTAAAACACTCGGGAATCTCCTTCACGCCCCTTGCTCTTACAAGCGCGGAAGTAGCTCCCTTATACGACAGTTCCTTCCCCTCTATATCCGTAACCGTGCATCCTGCTTCCGCCGCAATAAGTCCGGCGGCCGCATAATCCCACAGTTGAATCTTTAATTCAAAATAAAGACTGCATCTTCCCATTGCCACGCAGCACATATCCCATGCCGCCGTTCCCGAACGTCTTAAGTCGACGCACAGAGGAAGCAAGTTCTTTGCAATCTCAAAACTTCTCTCCTGAAGTTCCGTATAATACGGAGCGGTTCCAAATACGGTAAGTGAATCCGAAAGCGGTGCTTCCGAGGACATTATCCTCTCACCGTTTAAGTATGCTCCCTCACCCTTGATTGCGGAAAATACCATGTCATCATAAGGGTTATATACAACCGCCATGTAAGGCGCTCCGTCTCGAAGAAGTGCAATGGATATAACGGAGGGACGATACTCATAGATATAATTCGAAGTTCCGTCTATGGGATCTATTACAAAACAGTACCCGCTCTCCATTTTGGATGTAAACTCATCCTGACCGTCCTCTTCTCCAAGGAAAGAAGCGTCGGGAATCACCTTACTTAACTTATCTATCAGAAATGCCTGGATCTTCTCATCCATCTCGGTGCAGAAGTTCGCATGGCCCGCCTTTTGCATAACCTTGGGTCTTACGGCACTGACCATTATCTCACCGGCCTCTTTGGCAATCTGAATTATCTCTTCAATATTCATCTAACGCGTATACCACCTATCAATCAACGATATGCTTAATCAGATCTTCGATATGAATCTCTACACTGTCCATGCAGGGAACAGGACAATTCTCCGAATTCAGAAGTAGCGGAAGCTCCGTACATCCAAGTATCACAGCTTCGATCCCGCTCTCATCGCACATCTGTGATATGATTTCCTGAAATTCTTTAAGAGTGGACTCCTTCACGATACCGAGTTCAAGCTCCTCAAGTATCCTCTTGGCAATAAGCTCTCTGTCTTCTTTACCGGGAACAACAACTTCTATTCCCGCATTAAACAGGTCCTTCTTCATGTAGTCCTGCTCCATGGTGAAAATAGTACCGAGCAGTCCAACCTTCTTATACCCTTCAGCCACAGCCTTAGCACATATGGACTTAGGAATGCTGATAAGCTTTACTCCGGATTTCTCCTCTATCTCATCAAACACGATATGCATCGTTCCCGCAGTAAGCGAGATGATCTCCGCACCTGCGGATGCAAGGTACTTTACCTTCTCAGCCAGATAATCGGACAGGTGATCGTACTCACCGTTTTCAACATATTTCCATGCTCTTCTGAAATCAACACTGTCGATAACTATATCCGGCATGTGCTCACCGCCTGTGAGCTTATCAATTCTGGTATTTAATTCCTTGTAATACATAAGTGTGGACTCGGGACCCGTTCCACCGACAAGACCTAACTTTCTCATTACTCAATCCTCAATGCTAATCTTACTTCTTCTTTCAATTCCTCTTCACTTAGATCTACGGGAAAAGGATCCGCATCTTCATAAGGGCCTTCCACACTGTCGCTAAAAGAAAACACCATAAAAGGTTTACCCTTAAAATACATCCTTTCTATCCGAAAATACTCATCACCGAATCTATAGATCTTCAACTTAAGTTTTTCGCGGATGGTTTCGCCGCCGGAAACC
Organism: Lachnospiraceae bacterium; assembly: GCA_017940415.1. Classification (GTDB taxonomy): domain Bacteria; phylum Bacillota; class Clostridia; order Lachnospirales; family Lachnospiraceae; genus AC2028. Next base: position 13,287 of record JAGAYR010000046.1, on the reverse strand, counting down.
GTGGTGAATTGCTCAGTGCCAGTACAGACGTATTCTGCCCCGAGAGATTCAGTGTAGGATAGGACAAATTCTAGGGATTTATTATATTCTACATTAATGTGATCAATCGAATACATTACTTATGTTTTTTTGTTGCGAGCGCTTTGCTCTTGCTCTTAACATTTCTATCCTGTGCTTTAACAGTCATTTTGTTCTTCTGGCTTGAACTTCCTGCCTGCGTATTACAATTCATACATAAACACATGGCATTTTTAGCGCTTCTGTTTTTATTGTTATTGATTCGTCTAAGTGTAGAATTATTTAGAGTCAATGCTTTACCACAAATTGCACACTTATTATCTTGTAAGGCAAAAGTTTTCTGTTTAATGGATCTATACTCATCGACGCTTTCCTGCACTTTTGAATACAACTCATTCAGTGTCTTTTTTACCTTATTATCGGCATTAATCTGACTAATTGCTTTTTTAGTTGGCAATGCCGAATCTTTACTATAATTACATTTAGCATGAACAATAAAAAGATTCTCATTACTTCGAATCAATTCCTTAGCCTCTTTATCCTTAGTCCACTTATATATTGCCTGTGGAATAAAATGATCAACAGACCACTCTTTCTCATTCTTCGGGAGTGGTTTGCCGCAGATAAAACAAATACCGTTTGTTCTATTGTATGCATCTATAAGTTTGCTCATACGTCTAGTTGACTAGAAATTATATCAATTAATGAACAATCTGCAGGTAACCAATCGACCTCATTTAAATTCTCCCTTGTTAACCACTTAGCAGCTTCATGTTCTTTCAATACAAGGTCACCTTTTACGATACTGCACCAGAAACAATCCATAGAAAGATGAAACTCTGGGTAGTCATATTCGATAGTATCGATAAGATCTCCGACTTCAATCTCCGTATCCAGTTCTTCCATTATTTCTCTCTTAAGAGCTTCCTTTGGTGTTTCCCCTTCCTGGATCTTTCCACCGGGGAATTCCCAGCCATCTTTGAACTCACCGTATCCTCTTTGGGTTGCAAAGATGATAGGTTCTCCATTTTTCTCTGCCTTGATCACGGCCGCTACAACACGTATGGTTTTCATTTTTCCTCATTCCACTACAAAAATTATGCAGTAAAGTAATCAAATATATCTTTTCTGACTTCTTTCTTTAATTCCAGCTTAAAGTTCATGATTGGCAGCTCTTCATTTTTATCATTATAAATCGTAGTTTGTTGCCAATTTATCGGAGTCGCTTCCCCCATATAATAAAAATCCGAGCCTTCTCCATCACTTTTCTTCAAAAACAATAATATCTTTAGTCCCGACTCCTTAGCATGGATTATTTGCTGTGCTTCCGTGCTATTCTCTGATACCTTGCTTCTCGTCATCCAGCTAAAAATTTTATTACTATATACATCCGGTTCACAAGATACACGCTCAAATTCATCGAGATACTTAGTGCTACTCGCTATATCATCTGCTTTTTCATATGTTACGAAAATAGGACATGTATCATGTTTTATTCTATATCCGTACACTGTAGAGCTATCATCTTTAGCCCAATTTAAAATTCGGCACACATCTTTACGAGAATATTTTTGGTATAGAACAAGATTGTTTTCATCATGATTCGAATACATATCCTTATATCTTCTGATTCCATATTCTATAAGTGTCTGCAATTCTTTTTGGAACTCAAGATTTCTTAATCTCTCATAAAACGAAGCCACTCTCATCGCCTGAGATTTAATTGCTTTTGTTTTATCAATAAATTCTATATCCGAATATCTCTTTTTCTCGGATGGACTGTTTATGAATTCTTTCGAGATTACATTATATGCAGACACATAATCAACATCCCGATAGTTCTCGCCCAAATCAATCAATGATTTCCGTATTCCATCAGCAGAAAACTCCCCATCTTCAACAAGCTTCTTTAGCATCAAAAGTTCATGGACTCGTTTTCCGTTCATGATTATATTCGAAACAAACTCTAGAATCGCTTCCTCATAATCGGTAAAAACAACCTTGTAATCCTTATCCACTCTTCGGACAAACTGATCATATGATTTCGAATGCTCTACAAAAAGCATGGGATCGATTTCGCCGTTTAAGTAAAAATCCATAATGGATGGAATTTTACCCAGCCGTTCCTTAAATGTATTATATTTTTCTGTAAGCAACTTAATCGTAGTGGACATGCGATCTATAGATGCATATATTCTTGATCTGGATATTTCATCAAAATGTACAGTAGATTCTCCGGGGATAATTCTGCCCCCCTCCATAAGATATCTACGAACATTATCCTTGTTATATGTCCTATCTCCTGATAAAGCTATCGGGATCATAAAGTTATTATTATAGTTTCCGATAAAATCCAGGATAACAACATAATCTTTATCATCAGCTTTTCTCAAGCCTCGTCCAAGCTGCTGAATAAAAACGATAGGAGATTGTGTAGGTCTTAGCATTATGACCTGGTTTACTTCTACTATATCTACGCCCTCATTCAATATTTCAACGGAAAATATATAATCCAAAGGCTGCTTATCATCCGTAGAATCACTTTCGTTCATCGCAAGCTTTTCAAAAGCATTCTGTCTGTCTTCCTCCGATGCGCTTCCATTAAGAGCTATAGTTCTATAATTCTTTCCAGTAATAGGATTTATAATTTGATTGAATTTATTAGACAGTTCCTCGCTCTCTTTAATGCTACTACAGAAGATCAATCCTTTGACCCTATCTCCGCTATATCCATAGTAATTTGCCTGAGTCAGAATATGTTTTACTCTCTCATCACTGGTAAGAATCGAAAAATTACAATCTATGGATTCATCGTCAACCATAGATAAATCAGTCAGTCCAAAATAATGGAAAGGGCAAAGCAGATTCTCTTCCATCGCCTGCTGAAGGCGAATCTCATACGCTATCTGATGGTTAAATAATTCATATACATTTCTTCCGGCAATATTATCATCTCTTTTATCCGGAGTAGCTGTCATTCCAAGCCAAAGTTTCGGCTCAAAATGATTCATTATTTTCTGATATGTATCAGCAGGTACATGATGTGCTTCATCAAGAACGATGCAATCAAATGTATCTTTAGAATACTGAAGAAGATGGTCATCTCTGCTCAAAGTCTGAACTGTTGCAAATACATAATCTGAATCATAATCGTGATATCCCGATCCTACCAATCCCATGGAAACAGTTTTTGAAAAAACTTTTTCATAAGATTTCTTTGTCTGTCTGGCCAGCTGTCCTCTGTGCACAATAAACAGAACTCTCTTGAAGTCAAGTTCTCGCATAGCAAATGCTGAGGCATATGTCTTACCGGTTCCTGTAGCAGAGATCAACAGTGCCCTATTTTCTCCAGCATCTATGATTTTCTTGAGATTATTAATGAATCCAACCTGCATTGAATTCGGCTGTAGCTTGAACTTCTCCAAAGAAGTCACTTCATCTTGCTTAGCAATTCTTCTCTGATGTTCAATTATTCTGTACTTTTCCTTGTACTCATCATAGAATTCATCAAATGATAATGAGTACTTAGAATTCCACAGCTCATTAAACTCAGATATGATATTCTGAGTCACTTCTCCATTTTCCGTAGAAACAAGTTTTGTATTCCATTCTTTGTTGCTGGTAAGTGCAGAACTTGTGATATTTGAACTACCAATTATTATTCTATAGATTTCACCTTTTCTGAAAATGTATCCCTTTGTGTGAAATCCCTCTTCCGCAGCCTCTACATCATACATTTTCAGTGTGATATTAGATAATCCATTAAGCTTTTCCAATGCTTTAGGTTCACTGAAATTTAGATAATTAGTGGTCAGCACTTCTCCCGGAATATGCCTTTCCTCCAGCTCCTTAAGAGTCTGAAGTAAAGGAGTGATTCCACTCATAGTAATGAAGGCAACACTGATCTGAAATTTTTCACAATTCAAAAGCTCACTTTCAATAGATGAAAGAACTTTCTTACCTTCCTTATGATTGTTTGAAACAAATTGAGGACGATAATAACTATTTGACACTACATTTCCATCAATAAATGCAGTTTCAAATCCCAGCCTCAACTCTTCACGTTCGTTCATTATTCTCTCCCGTTATTTCAAAACTTCTCCCCACTCCTTCTCCTTAAACCCAACAAGCACTGTCTTGTCGGTTATGAGGAGTGGTCTCTTTACCAGCATTCCATCCGTTGCAAGGAGTTCTGCCATTTCGTCGTCGGTCATGGAATCGAGTTTGTCCTTGAGACCCATTTCGCGGTAGAGCATGCCGCTGGTGTTGAAGAACTTCTTCATGGGAAGGCCGCTCTTTTTCTGCCAGGTTTTGATCTCTTTTTCCGTGGGATTCTTTTCCTTGATGTCACGGTAGTCGTAAGAGATCTTATTCTTTTTCAGGAAATCCTCAGCCTTCTTGCAGGTCGAGCATTTGGGATAACATATAAAGAGCATGTCGCACCTCCGTTAAGTGTTTTTCGGTATCTGATCAAAGTTCATGTACACGTACTTTTTGTTAAAGATATTGATATATCCGTCAAAGACTTCGCCTTCGTACTCAGCTTTCTTTCTGCCTTCTTTATAATGTAACGTCAGTTTATTTCCTTTAATGGTATATTTTCCCTTGAGTATGGGGCTTTCCGAATCCTTATCGAACCAGCCGCCGTTCGGGAAATATCCTGTTCTGTCATAACCTTCCGAGATGCAGACATGGATCACGGTGTCATCCGGATAGAAGCGGTATATGGAGTTGTGTATATATCCTTCGGGATTGTCGGGCTTTTCTATGCAGCAATATAACCCGTCGTATTGAATACCCATATTTTCTACCTCACAATGCTTATTTTATATCTTTATACCCTGACTAGTCCAATAAGTTCTTAGTTTTTTCGCCTACGGATTACTTTCCATATCGGAAAGTTTTTATTGTATTAAATGTACAAATGGTGTGTTACAATAAATCCGGTATCACTGTACTATTTAGCCATAGAATCAAGTAAGTGCACAAGGCACTTCGGTTAGGAGTTTGAAATGGCTAAAGAGTTTAAGTACAGAGATATAGTTAAGAGTCCGGAATACAGGAAACTGTTACTCACGAACCTTGTGAATCGTTTCGGTGATTCCGTTGATGCAATAGCATTTACATGGCTGGTTTATGAGATAACCGGCTCCGCTTCATGGTCAGCACTCATCTTCGGACTTAACATGCTTCCGAACATCATCGTTCAGCCTTTTGCGGGACCCGTTATTGAAAAGCTGGACAAGAAGAAGGTCATCGTAGCAACCCATATCCTGAGAGGGATCGTAATATCCGCTTTCGTAGGAATGTACCTGGCAGGTATCGTTAATCCTTACATCATGGCTGCGTTTACTCTTCTTATCACTACCATTGAGTCCTTTAACCTGCCTGCATCCACTGCATTCATTCCCAGCATCATAAAGAAAGAGCACCTTACTCATGCAATGAGCCTTAACTCAACTCTTTCAAGCGCCATAGCTCTTGTGGGAACAGGTCTTGCAGGTATCATCATCGCAAAGTTCGGAGTTTATACCGCAATGCTCATCGATGCAGCTACTTTCTTCATCGCAGCATTCGGAACATCAACCATTCGCAGACTTAACGAAGTAGAAGTATCGGAGGAAACAAGCAAGGAGGTATCGGATTCTTCCGAGCAGACATCCAAGGAAAGCTATATGTCACTCCTTAAGGGTGGTATCAAATACATCGCAAAGAACCGTGTGATCCTTAATTACTGTTTCGTAGCTGTAATACTTAACTTCCTTCTTGTTCCCATCAACTCACTCCTTGCTCCTCTTGCAGAGGATGTATACGGACTGGGAAGTGAATTACTCAGTGTTGCCGGTATTGCTTTCTCAATAGGTGCGATCATCGGATCTGCGGTAGTTCCCATGATTACAGAGAAGATGTCAGCCAAGAGCACTCTTGTAATCTTCGGCCTCGTACTCGGCGCAGGAATGTATGCAATCTCACTCGGAAGATATTTACACGGAAAAGTTCTCCCCGGATATCTCCTTGCAGGTACTTGTTACATCGTGATCAGCTTTGCAGCTTCAGTTCTTGGCGGAGCAGTCAGCGTTATGTTCGTAAAGGTAGTGGATCAGAGCTACCTTGCAAGAGCCGGCGCGATCTTCAATGCATCCGCAACCGCAGCAACACCCGTTGGTTCCGTACTTGTATCGGTTATGGCTCTTAAGCTTAATCCCGCTCTTTTGATCGCAGTAAGTGCAATACTTGCAATCGTACTTTTCGTACTCATAGCAATAAGCAGTCTCAAATTCGAAATGAAAGAGGAACCGTTAAATGCAGCTGAAGGTGTCTGAAAACATCAAGCGTTACAGAAAATCCATGGATCTGACTCAGGAAGAGCTGGCAGAGTCACTCGGAGTTACCATAGGTGCGGTATCCAAATGGGAGAACGGGAATAATGTCCCTGACATCACAACTCTCATGGAGCTGGCTAACCTATATAACATCTCCATGGATGAGCTTCTCGGATACGATAAGTCTACGAAGAATGTTGATGCTTTGGCAGAGCGTATAGAAAATCTGACCCATGAGCATAAATTTGACGAAGCGACCATAGAGGCAAAGAACGCGTTGGCCAGGTATCCTCACACTTTTAAGATCCTGCATATCTGCGCAGTGATGTACCAATATAAAAATATAGAGCATCAAAATAGCGACTCTGAAGCATGTGAAGAGGCCATATCACTTTATAACAGGGCCCTGTCATACATCTCTCAAAATGACAATCCGGATATCAATGAATTCACCATCAAGCTTCAGATAGCACATCTTCGCAGTGAGAAAGAACCCGAAAAGGCTCTGGAGGAGCTTAAGAAGATCAATTACAACGGTGTTAATGATTCCGTCATTGCACAAATACTCGTTTTTACCGGAAAATATAAAGAGTCCCTGAATTACAGTACAAAAGCGGTTCTAAGATGTTTTGCCCAGCAGTACACCACCATCAATTACATGCTCATGGCAGTCGCTGCGGACGGTAGGAAAGAGTCTCTCGAGAATGCGCTGGAGATTGCAGATCATGAACTCAGATTGCTGGATGAATATAAGAAAGATAACCGCATCGGATATATAGACAAGCTAAAGGCTATCAAGCTCATGCTTAAAGCCTGGGTATTGGCCGCGCTTGGAGATGATAAAGAGATGGAGGCCTGCGTTAAGAAAGCGTATCTTCTTTCAAACCGTTATGATAAAGCCGCTGTTAAAAACGATCTGCCCGGAGATTTTAAATTCTACTACACCGAAGAGAAAGCATACTTCTACGACTCAACAGGCATCGATGCAGTAGCCGGAATTGAAAATCTGTTCGAAGAGCTCAAAGAATTCCCTTCCAAGAAACTCGCAAAGTTTCTGCCAAAGGTTATAGAGTGCTGGAGAAAGGAGAGGAAATGATCTACTTATGGCTAAGAAAATAACCCGTGGGCGGCTCATAATGAACCGCCCACAAATTAGTTAAAACTCTTTCTTAAAATCATTACTCATCTCGCTGTGAATCATCTTAAAAAATTCCGCATATTTGAGGTTTGATCCACCCTCGTATAATACAGGCTTCACGTAAAGTGAAAGCGGGATTTCTTTTCCTTCCCAGATAATAACTTCTTCATTGTGGGATACGATCTCATCACAAAGGCGCTGTGCGTATTCTTTTTCACAAGAACCTGTGAGGATAACGAATTCATCGCCACCGACTCTGAAGACGATATCCTCGGGGCCTGCCGCATCTTCCATACGCTTCATGGCTGTGATGATGGCAAGGTCACCGGCTTTATGGGAGGTTGATGGGGATAAGGTGCTTGATGTCTCCGATGATGAGGTAGCATCCTCTTCTGCCCTTGATGATATCGTAAAGCTCGCTTATATCTGCTTTTTTTCTATCGCTCATACTGTTTTCCTCCATGAGTTCCCGCTCGATCTTAAAGCCTGGGAACAGTTCGAAACGCGAGGGATCATTTCGAAACTCCGAAGGGGATACCTGCCATACACCATAGAAGGCTCTGCTGAAAGCTTCGCTGCTGCCGTAGCCGTATTCTATGCCGATTTCCAAGAGTGACTTCTCGGGATGGGTTACGATCTCTTTAGAAGCTTTGCTCATCCGTCTTCGGATTATATAATCCCTGATGCTGATGTTATTGACGTATCTGAAAAGCTTTTCAATGGTGGACTTGGAGCAATAGAGATGGTCAGCTATATTCTCTGTTTTGATAGGCTCTGTGAGATTGTCTTCGATGTACTCGAGAGCACCTATGAGAAGCTGAAGATTTTCCATGCCCTTATCCTTTCTGCGATATCGTAACTATATAGTATATGAACCGAAGGAATAGTTCTTGATAAAATGAGTAAAAGTGACAGTGGAGCGGTGAAACAGGGGGACGGTTCGTCGTTCCACAAGAATCTGTGGAACGACGAACCGTCCCCCTGTTTCACCTAGCGTCCCCGTTGTCACTTATTTATTATTTTTAGCATACATAACCGTAAAGACGGTAAAGATTATGGTTGTAAGGATCAGGCATGTCCAGGGAATACCAAAAACTGCCAAGCCCCAGAAGACGTCAAATCTGAATTCATATCTGAACGCTTCATATCCGTAGATCATCTGACCGTAGTCCAGTCCGTAGCCGTCACCCCAGGGTATGACTCCGTTTATGGCTTTATTAATGCAATCATAGAGTACCAGTCCGATAGGAGTAACAGATAAGAGTATCAGTAAAACGTCGATACCGATAAAAATCTTTTTCTTCATTTATTCGAGTCCCATTACTTCACCGTAGATAAGAACGGCGTTTCTTACACATTCTTCGCAGGGACATACGACTTTTCCGTCTACCACTGCCTTAAGATCGCCGCATTTGGTTGCGGTGCACTTTTCCTTAAATTTCTCGATCATTGTTCTGGTCATTTTAAGGGTTCCGTTGCCTTCGGATTTGAGGCCTGCGATCATACCTGCGCCAAGGAGTGCTCCGCAGGTAGCTTCGAGGTTGCCCATTCCCGCACAGAATCCCGCGGTGAGTGCCTTGAGCTGATCTTCGTTTAATCCTGACTGATCTGCAAGTGCTGCAGTTACCGCCTGTGAGCAGTTATATCCGCCCTGAGTTTTTAAATACACGGCCTTGTCGGCTCTTTCCTGAATAGTCATATACATTTCCTCCTGTTTGTCCTACACAGGTATATCGTAACACACATAACACGACAATGGCGATAATAGTATGATTGACAAGTGCTCAATGAGCGGTTAGTATAATTATCAGTTAGCGCTCATCGGGCGCTTTGGTGAGGTATATTTATGAATACAGTTGATTATCATATTGAAGGATTAAATCTTCACATTGAAACAGAAAGCAAGGCAAGCTGGGACAACAATACAACCGCCTATTTAATCAGATCTATCAGGGGTGTAACCGGAATGACCGTCACGGAATTTTGTAATTGGCTTGGAATTCCTCCCAGAACCATGCAGCAATGGGAAAAAGGCGACAGGGTCATGCCTGAATATGTGCTTCGTCTTATCGCTTATAAGGTAAAGATGGAATCACAACTCGGAAAAATTTGACATCAAAAATACGAATTGATAAAATGTAACTGAAAAGTAGTTACAAGGAGTTTGGAATGCCCAAAAAAGATGAACTTGTAAGAAAACTCTTGAGCAAGCCGATGCCGACTAACTTTACTGTTCGAGAACTTGATGCTTTAATGTCCAAATGCGGATGCACCAAATTTGAAGGCGGAAGAGGATCAGGAATAGGATATCTTCACAACAAATCAAAACGAATCCTGCAATTTGACGGGCCGCATCCCGGTCATGAGTTGTACAGATACCAAATCAAAAAAGTAATAGAGTTTCTACGGGAATTGGGTGAGATAAAATGATTGATTCTTTGATGGAATACAAAGGTTATCACGCTAAAATAGAATTTGATAAAGACGATAACATTTTTGTCGGGCAAGTTATCGGCTTAATAGATTCCATCAACTTCCATGGTGAATCAGTCAAAGAGTTAACCAAGGCATTCCACAACGCAATAGACAATTACTTGGACTATTGCAAAAAGGCAAATAAAAATCCTGAAAGAGAATACAAAGGCTCCTTTAATGTCAGAATCAAACCCGAACAGCATAAACAAGTAGCTCTTCAAGCCGCGAGCGAAGGAATCACAATTAACCAATTTGTCTCCATGGCAATTAATGATAAATTGAAATCTCTTGAAGAAGTTCACTGATAGACTTTATTAAATAAAAAAACGGTTCGAAAGAACCGTTTTTTCATTTATTTACCACTTCCCACATCGTTCCCATATTAATGAGGGATGCGTTTGGCATGCAGCTTGGGCAGGTGCCGGAGGCGCCGTTTGATGAACAGCCGCTGCATCCTAAGCAGGAAGGATTATTCATCTTCACTTTACGGATGATACCCATGTGCTCCATGTACTCAAGCTTTCGCTCGACATCGGGAACGGTGGTATTTAATTCTTCAGATAGTTGAAAGATGGTCCGCACGTGACCATCTTTCAATAAGTTTAATAGTTTATCCATATGACTATTTTACCATATAAGCATTCCGATGTGATATACGAGTGCTGAAAGGAGAAGTGCAACTACGGTGTAGTATACTGCGATCCTTGCGGTCCACTTTACGGAATGTACTTCCTGATATGTTGCCGCAAGTGCAACGATACAGGGCATGTTAAAGGTTATTGCAAATATAAACGCAAGTGCTTCGGGCTTAGAAACATTTGCAAGGAGGATCTCGCTTAAGTTGGAAGCCGCACCGCCTCCGCTCATTGCATCAAAGAATGCGCCGGAGAAATCGCCTCCGGTAAAGAGCGCGGAGATAACGCCGAGAGCTCCTTCTTTTCCGATGGATGATGCAACAAAGGCCATGAAGAGCTGCCACTTAAGTCCGAAGAGCTTGGTAACAGGCTCGATCGCTACTCCGATCTTGTAGAGGATCGAGGTTCCGCCGGGAGTAAAGTTATAGCTCAGAAGCCAGAAGATGAAGCATACTAGGATAACTACTTTGGTGACACGGAAGAATGTGTCCTTGGTTCTTCCGAATACGTAACGGAAAAGTGCTCCCCACTTGGGTTTGTGATAAGGAGGAAGCTCCATGATCATGCCGTAGCGGTCTTCCTGTTTTACAAGTCCTCTTCCGAATACTTTGGCGGTAAGCCACATATGAAGGATCATGGTAAGCAGGATCACTACTATTACGAGAACCGCACCGGGACCGAAGAAGATCGTTGACAGCATGGGAACAACGGACCATGTCGCTCCGCAGGGAACAGCCCAGGCAAGTGCGATTGTAAGAACCTTCTGTCCCCAGTTGTCGATAACTCTGGTTCCGGCAGCACCGCCCATGGTACATCCGAAGGATACGAGGAAAGGCATTACGGATTTTCCCTGAAGTCCAAGCTTTCCCATGGTGTTATCGAACACATAGGAGATCCTCGCCATGACGCCTGCTTCCTCGAGAAGTCCGAAGACCAGCGTTATTCCGAATACAAATCCCAGCATCTGGAAGATAAAAGAAAACGACTGGATAACAACATTACATACGATCATTACAATGAACTCGGGACAACCTATATTAAGGAGCGCAGATCCTACCGGAGCCTTGATATTGCCGACAAGCGTTCCCAGTTCCATTAGCGGCCAGGCAGGCACAAACGAAAATAACAGTCCGAGTAATATCGTCAGAACAACTGCGGGCTTTCCCCAGATCCTGTGTGTATAAAGTCTGTCGAGTTTGCTGAGTTTGAATCCGCCCTTTGTTTTTGTTTCGGAGCCTTCGGTGATCTCATCGATCCAGTCAAACTTTGCGCTGCCTGTTTCCACCGCACCCTGGACTGCTTCTTTATATTCAAGGATCTTCTTAACAGAATCCTCGGGAAGTTTATTTCTGATCTCTGCGATGACAACGGGGTCGCTTTCAAGAGCCTTGGATGCGATCCACATGGGCGAATATCCGGGAACCATGTCGTCCGGGATAAGCGCCTTGATCTCATTAAAGCCCGCGATCTTTTCCAGACGTTTTTCAAGAGATGAAGCATTTAATACGGTCTTTTCATTAACAGCTCTTTCAAGAGCTTCGTAGAAATCGTTGTAATCTTTTTTCTCCGTTGCAGAGATGAATATTACAGGAACGCCAAGCTTTTTCTCTATCTGTGAAGCATCGATCTTTTTTCCCTGATCGCGTGCGACATCTTCCATGTTAAGGACTAGAAAGCAGGGAACGGTAATACCCGCATAGTCCGCAGTCATAAAGAGACTTCTCTGAAGCTGCGAGCTGTCTGCGAGTATACATACCACATCAGCTTTACCCGATGCTATGAAATTTCTGGTGATGACCTCTTCGTCCGAATTGGCGGAGAGTGAATATGAGCCGGGAAGATCTGCTACGGTATAGAATTTACCGTCATGTGTAAAGTGACCCTCCTTCTGCTCGACTGTCTTACCGGGCCAGTTGCCTACGTGTTGGTGCAAACCTGTCAGAGCATTGAAAAGAGTGGATTTTCCGGCGTTTGGCTGACCCAGAAGCGCAATGCTTATTACTTCGCTCATTTTGCTGCCTCCGTAACCTCGATGCCTTCGCACTCTTTTCTGTTAAGTGCGATCATCGTATCTCTGGAATAAACCAGGATCGGTCTGTTTTTGTCGTTTTTTACGACAGTGAGTTTACAGCCGGGTGTAAGTCCTATTGATGTAATTCTGCCGATAAAGCGCGAATCACCGTTAAGAGACGCAACAACGGCGCTCTTGTTTTCTCCTATCTCGCCTAATTTCATTTAACCCTCCTACTTGATATCCAGAAGAGTATAGCCCGCTTCCCTGACTATAGAAGCTGCTTCCTGCCTTGACAGTTCTCTTTTGGACCACAGCCGGACTTCCTTAGACATGGCATCTGCCTTGGCGATCATATCTCCCTGTGAGATAAATGCATTCTCGACTCTTCTTGCGCAGTTGACGCAGACCATACCCTCAACTTTAAGTTCGTAAGTATGGGGATAGTGGGAAGTGTCGGAATCGGACGGCTTGATGCGTTTAACGGGCGGCTCTTTGGTGCCGCAGCAGGACGAACCCTTGGTAAGCTTGGTACTCATCATGATCACCAGTATTGCAATCAGTACTATGAGCAGTAAAGCGTATACCATTTGTTCCTCCTTATCTTCGTTAGTCCAACCTAACTTATTATAATCAATTTAATGGCAGAGTCAAGAGTAATGAAACAGGGGGACGGTTCTGTCGTTC
>JAGAYR010000045.1 GCA_017940415.1 Lachnospiraceae bacterium | reverse complement strand
GGCATAAATCCTCCGTTTTATATTTGGTTTCTAGTCAATTCCATTATAACAAAACGGAATGCATTTATGCCTATTTTGTTGGCTGAAATATTGATTTTTCAAGGATCAGCACACCTTATTGGTGTGGGAAGTTTGAGTAAATAATTTTATGTACTATTTTTCGGCGTTTCCGCGGGCTTTTCCGTACCCTTCCGCTATGGCCAGAAGTATCAGCGGGAAAGTAAGCACATTAAAATATACATATCTGAACTGACATAAAGGTCCCGCAAAGACCGTAACCAGATAGAAGAACGGTACGGCTGCAAGACTTATCATCCTGCGGGACTTCCTGACAAGTCCGGCAACAAGCAGGAATATTACAGACCATACATATAAAGTACATCTGTAAAACCAGGATATGAGGGGAATGCGGAACCTGCCCGTTTCATAATATACAGCGCCAAACAAGCCGTCCAAAGCAGGGATAAGATCGGTATTCTTAACATCGGCGAACTCTTCGGGAAGAGGCTTAACAACATAGGGCGTGGTAGAACCCATGGTAAATGCATCATACGGATTCCAATATCCGTATGTGAGCCATGCAAACTGATCGATGTAATCTCCGGGATATTTAAGTCCGCACTTAATGAATATCTTTATGAAGGTGGACATATCCTGTTTAAACAGCTCTTCATTCGCCTGAGCCTTAACACCGTCGGAAATACTGATCACATACTCTCCCATTGCATTCTCGGGGATATACGCAAGAATGGTCTCTTTTAATGCGGGATCCATCTCATCGCCGTGAAGTATGTATACCCTTGCAAGACACATTATGGGAAGTGGCAAAGTTTCCCTGTATTTATCGGCGGTTATCGAGCCTTCCGCTTTGATAAGCAGATTGTTTTCGGCAGTATATGCACCGAACAATAAGAGAACGGTAAGAAAAACAATGATCTTCTGCTTAGCTCCTTTTCTCAGGAGAGCGATGATCAGCCCACCAAGGAAAAGTGCGTATACCATGTTATTCCTGAAAAGGCACCCTAAAGAAGAAGCGATAACAAACACCGCTGCGCTCACGATCTTATTCTTCGCAGGTTCATCCTTATCAAGAGCATCCAGAAATCTTATCAGATATGTCATGCCGATAAGTGCGAGGGCTATTCCCATGGTGCCCTTCTCCGCGGTCACTGCGTAATACCCGTTAACCGGATTGATCACACACAAAGCAAAAAGTGTGATCCTGACCTTCTTCGAAAAGCCCCTGTCATATACATAGAGCATAAAGACACCGATGGAGAGGGCAAGAAGAGCCATCTGAAGCAGTGTCATAAGCTGCATTCCTTTTTCCGGTGCTCCCATTTTCAGACCCAGCTCATAGAATTTCCTGAGCATGAGGCCGTGAATGACAGTATGATGTGTGGTTCTTCGTCCGATCAGCTGGGCCAGAAGCTCATCATAAGAATCCCCAAAGAAATTCATGGGCCAAACATACAGAAATAAAGGGATATATGTAATGAATGTGACAAGTGATATCAGAACAAAATAAAGAGGTCTTCTTTTACGGTCGGAATCTTCAGACTTGTCGTACAAGCTTCCCGATATTTTATTCAGAAGACCTATGATCTCGGAAACTAGGGGGATAGTGAAAACTGAGAAAAGACCGGACATGAAAAGTGCGGTCAAAACCTTAGATGATTCATCAAACAATGTGGTCTCATAAAGGACATACTGTCCCCAGACACTGCAAAATCCCAGAAGAATTCCCAGACAGACTGAAATAATGACCCTTCCCTTATCCTTTAATACGGCCTGATCAAAGAATCTTCCAAGCATTATGAGACATGCGACAAATACGATAAGTGACTCCGGTCTGTAGGAAAAGATACCTGTACCGAAATAGGGACCGAAATCGCCGGACAGGCCGCGTATGAACTCAACCGCGACAAGATGCAGAAATGCCAATATGAAGATCAGTATTTTCTTATTCTTATTCATGACATTCCTGTAAATAAAATCATTAGTCCTCGGAGGCTTCTGCCGGTTTAGCCGCTTCGTCGATCAGATCGGCTATTATCTTGATGGCATCCTGCTGGGTGCTTTCAGACATCTTGGTTATATATGACTTTCTGTTTTCGTAGAGCTCATTAATCTTAGAGATCAGAAGTTCCGTGGTTATCTCTTCCTGCCTGATCACCATGGAATAACCCTGACCTTCAAATGATCTTGCATTTAAAAGCTGATCTCCTCTTCCTCCGGGAAGCGGTATAAGGATATTGGGTTTCTTAAGAGCAAGAAGTTCAAAAATAGAATTGGCTCCCGCGCGTGATACTACAATATCCGCTGCGGCGAACAGATCGGCCAGACCTCTTCCCACATAGTCGAACTGTCTGTATCCTTCCGTCTTGTCAAAAGACTCGTCGGTCTTGCCTTTTCCGCAGATATGAACCACGTTGAATTTTTTGAGAAGTTCGGGAAGAGCCTCTCTGACAGCCTCATTGACGGCAGCAGCGCCAAGGCTTCCGCCGATAACCAGTAAAACGGGCTTTCCTTCCTCAAATCCGCATACTATACGTCCGTTGCCGGCATTTCCGTCAGACAGCTCTTTTCTGACAGGGGATCCGGTAAGAACTCCCTTATCTTCGGGAAGTGTCTTGAGGGTCTCGGGAAAATCGCAGCAGATCTTCGAAGCCGCCGAATAGCAAAGTTTATTTGCCAGTCCGACGGAATAATCGGATTCATGAATGATACAGGGAATACCTAATTTGCGCGCCCCCTTTACTACGGGCACACCTACAAATCCTCCCTTTGAAAAAACCACATCGGGAGAAATCTCTTTAAGTATCTTACGCGCCTCGGAAATTCCTTTTATAACCCTGAAAGGATCGGTAAGATTCTTGAAGCTGAGATATCTGCGGAATTTACCGGTGGATACCCCATAATACTTGATACCAGTCTCTTCAATGAGCTTTTTTTCGATTCCTTCATAGGAACCGATATAATAAATCTCAAATCCACGGGCCTTGAGAGCAGGCATAAGTGCAATATTCGGTATTACATGTCCGGCGGTTCCGCCGCCCGTCATTACTATCTTCTTCATATTTCCTTACTTCTTTTTCTTGAAGATCAAAAGTTTACTGAAAACATAATTCAGAACGGTTACTACAACAGCGGATATGCAGATCTTGGAGATCCAGTAATTCCATGATAATACATTTACGGTGAGCCACATGATAAAGATATCCAAAAACCATGTGGAAAGACGGGATGCTGCAAATCCTCCGAATTCCTTGGCAACATTGGGATTGGTACTTCTGAACACCCAGCTTCTGTTAAGGGGATATCCGAAACATACACCGGCAACCCATCCTATGGTATTGATCAGCGCGTTCTGGAATGTATCCGTTGAATCAAGAAGGAAATGCTCCGCAAGGAAACATGCAACCCATGATACGATAGTGGTCAACACTCCCACTACAAGATAAACCCACAGTTCCTCATACTTACAGAAAAGCTTATGTGCCCAGGGCCACCATTCAAGCCAGTCCCTGAATTTATCCTCAAAGTTTCTCTTTCTTACGGGCTGTTCTTCAGCCACGGTTTCTTTGATATCTTCCATTTGGTCACCTTTCATTAATCCGTCAATATAGTCCGTTTACGACATGTACGGGCTTTCCTTCCTGAAAAGCCTTGATATTATCATATACTCCCTGCACGCATCTGGTCCTTGCTTCCACGGACCCCCATGCAAGGTGCGGTGTGATTATCAGCTTTCCGGAATCCTTGATCTTGCTGAGAGGATTCGAGAGTCTCAAAGGCTCGTCTTCCAATACATCGAGTCCTGCACCCGCTATTTCTCCGTTTTCCAGAGCATCATACAGATCCGGGTTATTTACTACTCTTCCTCTGGCAACATTTATCAGATATGCCGTATTTTTCATCTTCTTAAGCGCATCTTTGTCGATATAATTTCTCGTTATATCGCTGAGCGGACAATGAAGAGACAGGAAATCACTTCTTTCGAGAAGTTCGGCCTTGGATACTCTTTCATATTCCGTAACGGTGCTGTTACCGGTAACGGAAGTAAATATGACCTTACATCCGAATGCGGTGGCAATCTGTGCCACCTTCCTTCCTATATTGCCCATGCCTACGATTCCCCAGGTCTTACCTGCGAGTTCTCCAAAGGCAACATCGAAGTTGGAAAATCTGTCCTGTGCGCTGTACTTTCCGGATTTTACATAATCATCGTAATAAGAAAGACTCTGTGATACGGCAAGAGCAAGGGTAAATGTATGCTGTGCCACCATATCGGTGGAATAATTGACCACATTGCATACCGGAATTCCGCGACTCTTAAGATACTCCAGATCGCAGTTGTCGTAACCCGTGGCAAATTCACAGATAAGCTTTACATTCTTCGATCCGTCCAGAGATTCCTTGTTGATGGGACATTTATTTGCGACAACGATGTCCGCATCCTTGGTCCTTTCGATAACTTCCTCTACCGAAACAGTATTGCGGTATGCGGTGACTTCGCCCAGCTCGTTAAAAATATCAATGCTGATATCCGGTCCCACACTGTTTCTTTCCAACACGACGATCTTCATATGATTTACCATCCTTTAAAAAAAGACCGGCACCGATAAAGCGCCGGTCCTTTAGACATTATAGCCTAATTATTTTACAGTTGCGACGGTAACGTGAACCTGAGGTCCCTCATACCAATACATGAAACCGGTGATATCAACGGTGTCTCCAACATTGAATGCTTCAACAGCCTGATATACATCGGTGTCAGCGCCTCTGAGATAAGACTCTACAACGAAGGTGTAAACGTTTCCGTCAGCATCCTCAAGGTTGAAGTAAAGGTCATCTCCCTGAGACTTGGATCCGTCCCATCCGTAAGTGAATGCAGCACCTTCTCTCTCAGCTACGGTAAGTCCGGTGAAAGAAACATACTGATTCATGTAATCTGCAAGAGCATCTGCATCAGCGATCTTATCGGTAAGATCGGTAGCTTCTGCAACATAGGTGTCATCTGCAAGAATCTCATAGGTAGCATCAATGATCTCTACCTCGCCTGACCACTCGGACTTGAATCCGGTAACACGGATCTTGGTTCCGGTAACCATTGCATCATAGTCTTCCTGTGAGCAAGGCATGTTGTAAAGGAAGTAAGCTCCGTCCTTATCCTGGGTATAGAAGGTAGCCATTCCTACTCCTTCGTTCTCCCACCATCCCTGCTTGTCCTGAACGTAGGTCTCAACAACAACTTCGGTGTCAACATCAGCTGCTACGAACTCATCATAGCTCATAACGACAACATCACTCTCTTCGGTGGTGTCAGCGTCAGCGTCTGCGTCTGCATCTGCATCCTCAGCATCTGCATCCTCAGCATCAGCCTCTACAGCCTCTTCTACCTCGGTTACTTCCTCGGTAACTTCCTCAGGAACCTGAGCGGGCTCCTCTGCGCCACATGCGGCAAGAGATACTGCCATAACCGCTGCAGCAAAAACTACTGTAAATTTTTTCATAATATTTCCTCCTAAATCGCCCTTTAAATAATATATGCGGTCAAAAGGGCTTTGACCGCATAGCATTGTAACTCATTTGTGAATATTTGACAACTTTATTAACTTTTTATTATGAAGTTGTTCTACTTGGTTTTCTTTTTAAGGATATAATCCTTCAGGACATACAGCCCCATACATACCCATGCAAGGGCAATACAGCTCAAAAGAGCTATGGCGGTACCGGGCAAAGGACCCAGATCTCTGCTGATGGAATTATCCTGTTTCAATTCCCCGAGCCTGTACATCTGGGAGACATCCGAATACATCTGCTCCAGATACTCATCATCCACTTTTCCGCCTCTTCGAACGGTTTTGACGCAGTTTTCAACCATCTGACCCGCAGCATTTCGAAGCGAAGTGGATCCGTTAAATACGGGAGTGATGAATGTGTTATCGGTATTTTCGATCACCATCTTTACGCAGTCGATCTTGACTCCGTAGTGAAGTCCGTTATCCGATCCGCCGAGGGACAGATACTCCAGATATGCCGGATCATTCTGCGCTTTCAGTGTAACAGGTACATATCCTTCAGTCTCGGAATAGCTTTCCTGCATCTCGTTGGTGAGAAGGAATTGTGCAAAGAGCCAGCTTGCCAGAACTTCCTGCGGATCATCCTTATTGAAGATACATATGGAAGGTCCCTGGGAGATCATCTGAACATCGTTTGTATCATACTGGGGAACCGGGCGTACAACGGTTTCAAATTCAACCTTCTTGGTATCATGGATGTCCGATAAGGGTGCGTGAGATCCCATCCATGTGGCACCTGCCGTGGAATCGACGGCAAGGATGCACTGTCCGGCGTTCATGAAGTTACCGGGATAACTGGATATCTTGAAGGTGGAAAATGCTTTTGTCTGACCGTGGGATGCGATCTCCGTCAAAATACTTCCGGTGGTTTCGTTAAAGATGAGTATGCTGCCCACTTCATCCGAATAGCCGGCACCACGTTGTCTGAGCATGGTGATCAGCATGTTATCGGTGGATTTATATATGAAGGGGATCATTACGTCCTGACCGTTTACCGCAAATGTCCCGTCCGGATTCTTCTCAAGAGCAGCTTCCGATACTTCCCATACCCAGTCCCATGTGGGAATGTCGGGAATCTCATATCCCATTGCCTCAACATAGGTCTTGTTGATATAAAGAGCCTCGGAAGATCTCATGAAAGGAAGCCCCATAAGATCACCGTTCAGCTTCAGTTCATCCAGGAATTTCGGAACGATCTCATCCCCCGCAGGACCATCAAATTTAAGCTCACTTCCTCCAAGTCCGTATCTGGGATCGTTTATTATATCGTTCAGCGTTACTATCTTGCCGTCACCCGTCATATATGTGGCGATATGGTCGGGATAAGTGATACACACATTGGGTGTGGTATCGGTGGAGATATTGGTAATTACATCATTATAAATAGCCGAGTAATCGGTATAGAGTTTCAGGTTAACGTGAATATTGGGATAAAGCTCCTCAAAATCCTCTACGCATTTCTGATATATCTCTACCTGGGTCTTGTTGGTATCATTCTTGGCCCAGAAATCTATTTCATATACCGTATTTTCATCAAAGCTCTCGGGCATCTCAAAACTGTCACGTCCTGCAGATCCGTGACATCCGCTTAAGACCGCAGAAAACAATACGCCTGCTGCCGCAAGTGAGATTCCCTTACGTATTCTTTTTACAAATGAAGACTTAATCATCCTTTTAATCCGCCTCTGGATACACCCGCCATGATCTGGCGTCTGAAAATAAGGAATAAAACGATCAAAGGAAGCGAGATGACAACCACCGCTGCCATCATCGCGGGAATATTCTCTCTTCCGAATCCGCTCTGTCTTATCTCCTGAATTCCGTTTGAAACCAGGTAATAATTCTTATCATCCGTGATCAGTCTGGGCCATACATACGAATTCCAGCACTCGATGACTTTGAGGATGATGATCGTAACAACCGTGGGACGACAGATGGGAAGCATTACTCTGAACAGATATTTCAGATCGCTGGTTCCGTCAACCTTGGCCGCATAATAGAGCTGGTCCGGAACCTGGGCAAAATTCTCCCTCAGGAGATATACGTAAAACACACTCATTACGGAAGGAAGAATCAGTCCCGAGAATGTATTTCTCATGTCCAGGTTTGTGATGGTGACAAAATTGGTGATGACTATGAGCTCACTGGGGATCATCATCATGGATAAAAATACGGTGAAAAGAAGATCCCTTCCCTTAAACGACAGTCTGGAAAAAGCAAATGCCGCAAGAGTAATGACAATTACCATGACCGCGGTTGTGACCACCGTAAATATGAAAGTGTTCAGAAGATATCTTCCGAGAGGCACCTGTGAAAATGCATTGGTGAAATTCTCGAATGTGGGATCCGTTACATAGAACTTGGGTATCTTCTCACCGTTGTAGGAAGCATAGCTCTTAAAGGATGTCAAAACCATCCAATAGAACGGAAAGAGCACCATGAGTCCCCATATTCCCAGAAAAGAGTACACTAAGACATTCTTTATCACTCTTTTTGTCTTATCGGTTTTTTCGGCTTTTAAATATTTCTCTCTGTTATCCATTTTTATCAGGTGTAATAAACGTGTTTTTTACTTACGAGAAGATTGATGCAGGTGATGGTCAGTACGATCACGAAGAGGATTATCGCTGCCGCCGAGGCAAAAGAAGGAAATCCTCCGCTGTCACCGTAAAGCATGTCATATACATATCCGACTATGGTATTCATGCCTGCCGCATTAAGATCCGTTCCGAAAAGCGCAACCGCATCCGAATACTCTTTGAACGCACCTATAAATCCTGTTATGACAAGATAGAAAATGGTGGGTGAGATCATGGGAAGCGTGATCTTGAAAAAGATTCGAAGTGACCCGGTTCCGTCAACCCTGGCCGCATTGTAATATGTGGAATTGACTGAAGCCAGCGCACTTGTAAGAAGAAGTACCTTAAACGGAAGAACGACCCAGATGATGTAGAAACACATTACAAACATCTTGGCCCAGTACGGACCGTCTATAAAATCAACACTCTTTCCTCCGAAGAAAGTAATGAGCAGATTTATAAGCCCATCGGAATAAGCGGTCTTTTTAAAAAGGACCATGAAGACCAGACCGACTGCCAGAGTATTGGTGACATAGGGCAGGAAATAAACGGTCTGGAACAGTTCACGTAATTTGGTGATTGAATTCAGAGCAAGTGATATAAGAAGTGCAAAGCCCGTAGACAGCGGCACGGTTATGATAACCATGACAAATGTATTCTTCACAGCCTGCAGGAAATATGTATCATGAAGAACATATGAGAAATTGTATAATCCGGTTCCCGAGGATCTTCCGGAGACAAAATTATATCCCTCCTCAAATGAATATACGAATACATCCATCAGAGGATAGACCATGAAGATGATCATGAAGATAAGCGCAGGCAATAGGTACAGCCAGGCTTTCAGATTGTTCTTTTCCGTCATTTTGTTACCTGCCCGGAATTATTTCCGTATTTAATGGTGCTTACAAGGTCTTTGATCTTGCCAACATTCATAAAGAGCGAATCTTCGGAAATATGTTTTTCCGCTAGCTCCTCCAAAATCCTTGTTTTGTGATCTTTCGATATAACGATGGTGTCAAAAACTTCTTTCTGATCTATGCCTTCTTTTTGAAGGATCTTCTCAAGAGGCATCTCATCCCTTCCCCAAAGGAGGAACAATCCGCGCTGTGAGTAGAGCCTGTCAAACTGTCTCGTAGCCTCGATAAAGATGGGCATATCAAGTCCGTCATCTCCCATTCTTGTATCGCTCTTATCTACATAGTGCTGCAGCCATTTATAGAGATACTCATTGTTTTTGTTAACCTGAGCACTGTTTTTGCCGTATTTTTTGAGCAGCCACTCGTATCTGCTCTTGTTAAAGACATATACCTTACCGTCTTTGTCACCGTATCTGCCCTTTGCATCAAAGCAGGCAAAGAACAACGCAACGGTATATGAGTATGAAAAATCAAGAAGTCTGGTATGAAGTGAAAAATGCTGTGCTATCTCGATGCAGGTAAGTTCGTCATATCCGAAAACCTTCTGCATCTCATCCACGAAGCGGAACATCTGCATATCCGCCGTTTGAATGTGGTTTGCTCTGAGTCCCGATGGTATAAGTACAAAATCACTTACAGGCTGTCCCCTGAATAATATGATGTCCCCTCTTCCGTCCAGCGCCTCGCAATATTCATCATAAGATGTGATCTTATCCATTATTTATTCTCTTTTCCGAATCTTATCCTCGCTCCGGTTCCGGCATCAAAGAGGTGCACCTTACCGGGTCTTAAATTAAACGACACTATATCCGAATCTTCATCCGGTCTCATGTCAGAATCGATTATGGATCTTACGACAGGTGCTTCACACTTATCGTTTTTGGATACTATGCTGATGTCGCGTCCCATAACCTCTATGCGGTCGAGCTTGCATTTGAAGCTGCCGTTTGCGTCATATGTAAATCCCTCGGGTCTTATGCCCACGGTTACATCGCAGTCTTTTACACCGGGCACATCCAGCACGCAGTCATCACCTATATAAAGCTTTTCGCCCTTTACCGATCCCTCAAAAACATTTATCGCAGGGGTTCCGAGGAATTTGGCGACAAAAAGATTAGCAGGGTCATCATATACTTCCTGCGGTTTTCCGAACTGATGAAGTTCACCGTCCTTCATTACCACGATCATATCCGAGATACTCATGGCCTCTTCCTGATCATGTGTTACGAATACGGTTGTGACACCGGTCTCTCTCTGAATTCTCCTGATCTCTTCTCTGGTCTGAAGTCTGAGTCTTGCATCCAGATTGGAAAGAGGCTCATCCATAAGAAGAAGTCTGGGAGTTTTTATAAGTGCCCTTGCAATGGCAACTCTCTGCTGCTGGCCTCCGGATAATTCCTTAGGCTTTCTCTCCAGCAGATTTTCTATCTGAACAAGGGCGGCAACCTTTTCGGCTTTCTCCCTCATTTGTTCCTTGGTCAGTTTCTCTTCACCCTTAAGATTGCCCAGGGGGAAGATTATATTGTTATAAACACTCATATGCGGATAGAGGGCATAGTTTTGAAACACCATGCCCACTCCGCGAAGTTCGGGATTAACCTGTGTGACATCATCCTCTCCGAAGATGATCTTTCCTTCGGTCGGTCTTTCCAGTCCGCAGATCATATTGAGTATCGTACTTTTTCCGCATCCCGAGGGTCCTAGGAGCGCCACCAGTTTTCCGTCGGGAATCTCAAAAGAAAAATCCTTTACCGCCGTTACCGCATCGCCCTTTCCGCCTCTGGGAGGGAATACTTTTGTCAATTTATCCAGAACTACTTTCATAACTGTTCTCCGCAAATATTGATCCGGTTGAATTAATTATTCCGCACCGGTTACCGTTACTCCCGACAATCTTGTAAGCGTGGGAATAAGGGCATTGTCGTATCTGGTTCTTTCTTCACTCATCTTCATGTCGACCATGAGTTTTCTCAGGTTTCCGGAAACAGATCCGCCGGTGACAGGCTTAATGCTTCCGTCAGCTTCATGAAGATATGCAAGTCTGATCTCTCCGAAGATGTCTCCGGTAAGTGTATCTACCTGGAAATCGGAGAAATAAACGCACTCAAGAACAGGTCCCTTCAACAGCTCTTCATTGGTATGGGTTCCGCCGGATACTTCATAATTGCTGAGAATGAAGGTATTCTTTTCACCCATGTAATATGAGAATCTGGTGCTTCCGTGGAATGCCTTGGGAACATTATCTTCCATGAGTACTTCGTCGAAAATAGGACTTCCTTCGGAGTCAACCACGCGGTTCTGTGAAGAGCCGGGAAGATTTCTGACCGCCTTCATGGTGATCTTGTCACCGACTATTCCTTCAGCGATGGCCTTACCCTTTTCAAGAGGCGAATACTTCATGCAGATATATGCTATATCAAGAGCATCCTTGAAAAATTCATAGATTCTGCAGGCATCATCACTTGAAAAAACAACATCATACTTTTCGAGAGAAGGTGTTTTTGTTGCGTTTAATCTGTTTCTTCCGTGCTTCATGGTTGAAGCTACGTTTCTCTTGATATCTTCCTTGAGGCAAATACCGGAATCATAAAGATTGTAGAACTCTATCTCCTGATCGCGGTTCTTGGCATTAACTACGGTCTCAAAAAGTGATACGGGATACCTCTCGGTCACATCGATACCCGTACTTGTAACTATCCTTCTGGTAATGGAGGAGACAAATATCTCATAGCTGTTCATGTAAGCTTCGTCATCCTCTTCCAGATTCTTTACGGTATCGATGAAGTCACCCGAGATCTTATTTATGTCCACATCTTCAAGTGCGGGAACTTCATAATCTCCGGGAGCCTTGAGTTCATAATACTGATCCTGAACAAGGCCTGCCTGATAGATCAGATCCTTAATGGTGAGCTCAACGTATTCTTTGGTCTCATCAGGTCCCATATCCGCACTTGCACATCCTACGGACTTTTTATCATCCGACAATACATAGACCGTGATCTGTATGTTCTCTATATCCTTGGATCTGTTCTGATCAAGGCTGTGACGGATGAAATAGAACTCCCATCCTTTAGTTACCGTGTCGGTAATTCTCCAAGCAAAAGCTCCGCTGTTTTCAAGGAGCTCTTTTATCATTTCAATTTTCATTATCCGAGCCTCGCTTTCGTCTTAAGATAAGGGCCGCCATCCGCAACCTTGACCCACTCTTTATGTCCTTTGCCGCATCCGCCGCTTCCGAACACGAGACGATCTTTTGAACACATGGTTATGCTTCCGAGAAGATCGGGTACATATCCCGTCATGATAACGGGAGAAACAACTCTTCCGGTAAGCTTTCCGTCTTTGATCTCACGACCCTTTTGAATGATGCACTGGATTCCCCAATGTTTGGGATCTTCCATTCCGCTCTCCATTCCCTCGAGAAGGAAACCGTACTTAACGGATTCGATCATTTCTTCCTTGGTGTATTCACCGGAATCGAACATGGTATTTGTCATTCTGGTATATACCTTGTGTGCAAAGTTTTCTCTCTTTCCGTTTCCGGTGGGATGGAATCCGAGTCTCTTAGCGGCCAGTGCGTCGCATATTCCGGACTTTAAGATTCCGTTTTCGATCTCAACAACATCACCTGCCATCACTCCCTCATCATCGAAGAAATAGCTGGTGACGTTCTCTGCGCAAAGTGCGCCTTCATGCATGGTTACATTGTCGGAAGCGACTCTCTTTCCGATGTATTCTTCACCGAGCGCTCTGTGCTTAACAAACATATCCATCTCAACGCCGTGTCCGAATGCTTCATGAGCGATCAGACCGGTTACCTCGGGAGAAGTAATTACCTCGTACTCTCCGGGCTCAATGGGCTCTGCATCGAGAAGCTCTTCCGCATTCTTAACAACCGTGGGAAGATACTCTTCAAGTTCATCAAAAAGTTCGGGGCCTTTTATACCCGAAATGCTCTTGTAATCTTCATTGACCTTGTCACCTTTTCTGACAACAACAGCCATCATTCCTTCACTATATACATAAGACTGTCTGAGGTCTCTGTTTTTGGTAAGAAACATCTTGCTGATATGGGTAGACTGAGCATTTGCCATACACTCGATGACATTCTCTCCCATCTTCATACCCTTGTCGGAAATTGCAATAAGCTTATCCGCAAGATCTTTGATATTTGCTTTCTCAGGAAGAGATCCTGTTTCTTTCTCTCCGAAAAATGTAAGGGGCTCGTCATCAAGTACATCCGTCTCAAAGATCTCAGAACCGGTCTTAGCAAGAAGCGCATCCTGCATCGACAGGTTTTCACGGATTCTTTTGATTATGGATGCGGTATCGTTCCAATCAGCGTTGTTTACCGCATACTCGCTGTACTTTTTATCCTTACATACTCTGAAGACCACACCTCTTTCCGTGGTCATGGTCTTGTTGGATATGCTCCTGGCCCTGCTTCCGATCCTGATAACAAGACCCTTGGAATCGGTACACAGCGCGCTTACATAATCGTGATCTTTATTCAGATCATCGATGACTTCTTTGACATGCGGAGCTATCGATGTCAAATACTCTGAAAACGGTGCCTTCAATTTCTTTGTTTCCTTTCGTTAACTCTTATTTCCAAT
The DNA here is from genome assembly GCA_017940415.1 of Lachnospiraceae bacterium. Lineage (GTDB taxonomy): Bacteria > Bacillota > Clostridia > Lachnospirales > Lachnospiraceae > AC2028. The sequence goes on along the minus strand of JAGAYR010000045.1, from coordinate 65,930 downwards.
CATATATGGGAACTTCCGGACATTTATCACTTAGAAGTTTCCGTATATGATCTTCCATTCTCGTTCTTACTTTCTCCGGATACTGGTAATATCCTCCTTCACATACATAAGGATATTGGATCACTTCCGAGTCCGGATATTTTTTTCTCATGTTCTTAAGGTACTGATCGGATATCCTGAAAGATCCGATGCTGATATCTTTTACATCTTTCAGATTGACGGATGCCGTCACCTTTTCGATCATTTCCGTATAGCTTCTTTCCCATTCCCTGAAGTAGATCATGGGGTCGAAACATAATCTTACCGGAAAGCCCGCTTTTAAAGCGGCATTTACGGCTTCGATCCTGGCTTCAAGACCGGGAGTTCCTTTTTCGAATCTATCCGCCACTGCATCCGGCGAAAGAGTAAAAGCAAATATCACTCTGCTGCTTACGGGAAGATTTTCATAGATGTCCGTGCGGGAACATTTAGTTCGAAGCTCCACGCTGATATTCTCATGCTCATATGCCATTCTGCACCATTCGCTTGCAAATCCCGTAATGCTCTCAAGCGCATTTAAATCGGTATTATATGAAGCACATACATAAACCGGAAATTGCTTTTCAAGTTCTTCCAGCTCGGCAAAAGTCTCTTTTATATCCGTAAAAATGCATATATCCCTTCCGGGATACATGCCCTTAAGAAAGCAGTATTCGCAATCATAGATACAGTTCATTACCGACGGAGAATAATAAAAATGCTCATTTCCGAAGCTTTGACATACGGGTGCTCCTTCATACAGATGCTTTCCCGGATTGTGTGCGAGTATAAGGGATCTTCCGTCGGAGGCACCCACTTTTTTCATGTCGAACACATCCTTGTAATGACCGATATATTCGGGCTCTTTGCATGCAAGCCTCTCAAGGATCCTCACCGTTTCGGCATCCGAAGCCGCATTCTTTTCCACATATATATTATCAAAAAGAGCATGCGACATGATCGTATATCTCCGATAAAACCTTTTTGGACGAATTCTTATCTCCGCAGGGAAGCTTGCCTTCTGCCAGCAGTTTTTCCCTTATTTCACCCATATCTATACCTGCCAAGCAGGCATAAACACACATCTGACGGAGCTGATTTTTCATTGATTCGCTCAGCACCATTTCAGATGCAAGATCACAGGGTATTTCGGTTTTATTAACTCTTTCCATAGACCACTTAAGTATACCTTTTTTAAAAATGCCCTACAACATGGAAATTTACTGTATAATATGCCCTGTGGCCGCGGTCACGAACCTTTATAACGGAGCATATTATGAAATTTGATATTTTAAAAAACAGATATTACCTCTACATCACGGAATTCTTCGCCGGAATGGCCGTCATGGCCGTTGAGCTTGGCGCATCCAGGCTTCTGGCCCCTTATTTTTCTTCATCCCAGATCGTATGGACCATAATCATCGGAACCATCATGATAGCAATGGCTCTGGGAAATGTGGCAGGCGGAAAATGGGCCGATAAAGACGCCGATCCCGCAAGACTTTTCAAGCGCATCCTTATATCCGCAGTATGGATAGCATTTATACCCGTCCTCGGAAAATACATCATTCTTGCCATTACCGGCATAATGATAGTTACAGTTTCCACAGGTCTTCTGATATGGTCATCCCTTGCAGCCTGCATGGTCATATTCGTATTCCCTCTTTTCCTTCTGGGAACCGTAACTCCCTCACTGATCAAATACACCATTTCAGATATAGAAGAGAGCGGATCCGTCGCAGGCCGCCTCGGTGCATGTAACACCATCGGTTCCATCATCGGAACTTTCCTTCCCACATTCGTGACCATTCCTTCCGTGGGAACCGGAATGACATTCCTGATCTTCTCGGGAATACTCCTTGTCATCGGTCTTCTCTTTTTCATTTCACGTAAAGCAAAACCCGTTTTATGCACGGTCAGCACTGTTCTCTACATCATCGCCTGCATATTCGGACATACATCCCACTTCGCATTCTGGATATCGGACCTTACTTATGAGGGTGAATCCGTCTACAACTACCTGCAGGTTACCGACACCGAATATGCCACCTCCCTTTCTACCAATGTTCTCTTCGGCGTTCAGTCCATCAAAATGAAAACCGGTAATCTTACCGGTATGTATTATGACTATGCTCTTGCAGCTCCTACCATGGCTCTGGGTTATGAAGACGGAGATGTAACCGTTGCAGGAACCGATAAACCCGACATTCTTATCCTCGGAATGGGTACCGGAACATTTGCCGTACAGTGCGAGAAATACTTTCCGGGATGCAATATCACCGGAGTTGAGATAGATGAGAAGATCACCGAACTTGCGCACACTTACTTCGATCTTCCCGAAGACATAAACGTTTATACCTATGACGGCAGGGCATTTCTGGAAGCTGATGCCGGAAAATACGATGTCATCCTGGTTGATGCATATCAGGATATCACCATTCCCTTTCAGATGAGTTCATCCGAGTTCTTCAATCTGGTAAAAGATCATCTCAAAGAAAACGGAATAATGGTCATGAACATGAATATGCACGGAAACGGCGAGACCGATATCACCACATACCTTTCCGATACCGTAGCTTCAGTCTTTCCCAATGTTGCAACCGTTAATGTGATCGGATCCACAAACAGAGAACTTTTCGCATCCGTTAATGTCGACCTTTTCAAATCCCTTGAGTATAATGCGGACTTTTCATCCGATGACGGATTAACCTATCAGCTGGGCAAAGTCATGGCAGGCTTAACCGCCTATGAAGGTACGGGTCTTATTTTTACAGATGACAAAGCACCGGTTGAACTTCTGGGAATGGAAGTGATAGACACTCTCATAAATGATGAGATCGGATATTACAAGGAAATCTATCAAAACGAAGGATTAAACGGACTGATCGAGAGTCTGTAAAACACCCGGAGAATACACATGAAGATCAAAACCCAGGCCTTATCCTACGAAGAAGTAAGAGCTCTTCCTCATGCACGTGTTCGAAATCCCCGAACTCCAAGTCCTGCTCTCAGAGCACTTATCAGATTCCTTGCCTCATCGGAACTGAAAAAAGCGGATTTTAAAGTAAATACCGGAGACATGAAAGGAGTGGGTGAAAAACAGCCCGCTCTCTATCTCATGAACCACTCCTGTTTTACGGATCTTATGATAGCTTCCCACGTTATAAAAGGACCTTATAACATCGTTGCCACCACAGATGCATTCGTCGGAAAAGAAAACCTTATGAGAGCCATCGGCTGCATCCCTACTCAGAAATTTCAGCCCGATATCAGACTCATCAAAGATATTTCCTATGCCCTCGAAACCTTAGGAACCTCAGTCCTCATGTATCCCGAAGCAGGTTATTCCTTCGACGGAACAACCACAACACTTCCCGATTCTCTGGGAAAACTGGTTAAAGTTCTGGGATATCCCGTAGTGATGATCCTCTCTCACGGAGCATTCATTCACGATCCTTTGTACAACGGACTCAGGATACGTAACTGTAAGATCTCGGCGGATAAATACACTCTCTTTACCCCCGATGAATTAAAAACCCTTTCCGCGGCGCAGATCAATGAAAGGATCCGCGATGCATTTTCCTTCGATAACCTGAAAGAGCAGTTCGAGAAAGGCACGCGCATAACCGAGGACTTCAGAGCTGAAGGGCTCTCAAGAGTACTCTATAAATGCCCTGTCTGCGGCAAAGAAGGCCGGATGCTCGCTTCCGGAATACGGATAAAATGTGAAGAATGCGGAAGTACATGGGAACTTACCGAACTCGGAAAAATGGAATTCAAGGGTGAAAAGCCCGCTAAAATCCTTGCTCCGAAGCTTTTCGACCATATACCCGATTGGTTTTCCTGGGAAAGAGAATGCGTAAGAAAAGAACTGGAAGACGGAACCTACTCTCTGGACGTTCCCGTACATATCTACATGATAGTCGATAACAAAGCCTTTTATGAGGTTGGAGACGGAAGGCTTACCCATTCCGAAGAAGGTTTTCATCTGACAGGATGCGGGGGGAAACTGGATTTTACTCAAAAGCCCCTTGCTTCTTACAGCGTCAACTCCGATTATTTCTACTACGAGATCGGAGATATGATCTCCATAGGAGATAAGGACGGACTCTTCTACTGCTTCCCTCCCGAAGGAACGGATGTTGTAGCCAAAACAAGACTGGCTGCAGAAGAAGTCTACAAGATAAAAAAGAATAATAAATAAAGAAAAGGCAGGGCTTATCAGCGCCCTGCCTTCATTTCTTTCTTCATTTCATACATTCTCGCATCCGCAATTCTGAGACCGTCTCGGATATCCTTTGCCTCATTATCGATTGAATCATAACTTCCGAATGCGGTGCTCATCCTGAGCCCCGAATGACCGGTATCTTTGTTGGACAATATTGCGTTCAGATCTTTAAGTCTGCTCTGAACCCACCTGCGGTCACCCTCTGCCTTTGGAGTCATTACATAGATAAATTCATCTCCGCCTGTTCTGGCGATATATCCTCTTCCTTCAAAAACGCTCTTAAGAGTTTCCGCAAAAAGAGCTATATATTTGTCTCCCTCTTCATGACCGTATGTATCGTTTGCTTTCTTGAGATCGTTTAAGTCAAACTGAACCGCTATATACTGATCTCCCGAAGCATCGATGCTGTCGAAAAAACGCTCCGTTGCCTGTCTGTTATTGAGTCCCGTAAGAGAATCCGTATAGGCCAGTTTCGAGATAAGTCCTATTCTCTCTTCCTCCCTTGCATCCATGATCGTCGTGGTCATGTAGTCAAAGAACAGTGAGAGAACGAAAAAGATCATTACGACACAGGTTACGCTTATGGTAAATCCCGCACTTCCGCGAGGTGATAAACGGTAGAAATAATTATATCTGACAATATCTATAAGCGCCGCAAAGCCGGTCATGATCGTTGCATAGGATGATATCTGATGATTGTTCTGTCCCTTGTACAGATCATAACATCTGATAAATACCAGAAGGAAGATGACAAATGCATCATACACATGGGCAATAAGGAGATGAGCTCTCAGGCTTTCCGAGAGAAAATAATGTCTGTAAACGACTATTGCTATATAAATGAGTCCGATAAGCCATACGATTCCGAAGAGAATATTTCTCCTTCTTGCCTGTCTGACTCCCTTCTCGTCTTTAAATCTTCCGCTTTCAAAATGAAAGCCGATAAAAAATATGGGAATAAAAAAGAATGAGATATAGTTTACTTCAACCTTGCTGATGATATCTTTCGTGAATATCTCGGTAAGGTTCATCCCGGTAAAGATCCATATTCCGAATGCCATAGCAAGAAGAGACAAAGAGCAGAATCTTACCGAATCGGCAAAAGCAAATGTTCCCATGAATTCCTGTGCAAGGGCCATAATGATCATTGCCATACCGACAACTATGAAAAAGAAAGAAAGAGCAATGTATAAAGTCTTTATCGCAGCATAATCCTGATAAAAAGATGCCGCTCTCCATATCTCCGGACTTGCCAGAGATGTGAATGCTTTATCTTCGCCCGCCCTCATCACCAGTTTAAGAACTTTTCCGTAGGATGCGGGAGGAAGATCCACGGTATAAAATCCGCTTCCGAGCCCCCGATTTGCTTCAAATCTTTCCGTATCGGCTTCAAAAAGTATTTCACCGTCTAAGTATGCACGGATATCATAATAATGAATGGGGATCAAAAGCTCGCTGCTGAACGGTATATTATCGGGAAGAGTGCAGGACAGTTCAACGGTATCTCCCCTCTTTATCTTGTCAAAATAAAACGATCTGAGATCAACCCCCGAATAGGACTGGGAGTTGAATTTCAGATTCCAGCCGTAGTTTAGGACATGCGTCGCGCCCTTGTCAGTTCCAAGCTTAACAAGCAGATTCCATGAATACATTACACTGCATACACAGATGAAGGCCACGATCAGTATCCTGACTACGGATTGTTTTCTTTTTCCTGCAGATTTCCCACTCATCTCACTGAATCATCATTGCAAGACCGGTTGCATCGGATACATAAACATGTCCGAGGGCATCTGTTGCGGTACCTCCAACCATCAGCGCGCCGCCCTGAAGAGGATCGAAATAGAAATTGAGTCCACTTACATTAACAAGTCCGGTCTGAAGTTTTCCGTTCATATCGGAATAATAAATGGATTTTCCGTCGGTGAACAATCCCTTCTGGAGAGTTCCGTCGGGTCCGAAGAAATACGTATTAATGCCGTCAAATACAAATCCGTGGCTCATCTGACCGCCGGTAAGGGGATCGAAATAATATGTGAATCCGCCGATATTCTGCATGCCTGTCAGGATATGTCCCGCAGCATCCGCATAATATGTTGCGGTGCCTGCATTAAAGAGTCCGGTCTGCATTACTCCGGTTTCTGCCATGTAATAAGTATTGATGCCATCAGATAAGAATCCGGTCTGCATAAGGCCGTTTACATCAAAGAAATACTTAAATCCCTGAATGTCGGTCCAGCCTACTACCATGTGGCCGTTCGCGTCGAAATATCTCATTCCGTCCCCGAGAGCCACAAATCCTACCTGCATAAGTCCGGTGGGATCGAAGTAATAGATGAAATCACCGACGGGATACAGTGCATTGGCAATAAGGTGTCCGAAGGGATCCAGATAATACATTCCGCCGTTTACATTGGCAAATGTATTGGACTGTCTGCGGTAATTTACATAGTAATAAGTAAATCCGTCTCTGGAGATAAATCCATTGGGAACAAGATACTGTGAAAGATCCTTGAACTGATAGTCGATATCGACATGGCCTCTTATTCCGGGGATGGTACCGCTGTCGGTAGCCTGCCAGAAAGCAGCTCCCTCATAAGTACAGGTGTTGTACCACTGAGCAACCCACTTGTCGTATCCGAAGGGTCCGATGGTTGAGGTGAGCATGCTCTTGCTGGAATAAACCATGGGATAATAACCTGCGGCTTCTACCGTCTGGCAGAAAACCTGACAGATCATTGCATTGGTAAGAGGATCAAGAGCCTTCTGTCTGTAGTTCTCAAGATCGAGTACGACAGGCATATTTATAATATAGGGAGCAATGGCATTGATGATCCACTGTGCCTCGACTATTCCGTCCGCAACACTTGATGCATAAGAATAGATATATACACCTGTTTTGATACCGGCAGCCTGAGCTCCTGCCATATTCTGGGCAAATTTGTCGTCAAAACCATAGATGGTTCCGCCGCATTTTATAAAAGCAAACTGCACTCCGCTTGCCTTGACGGCATTCCAGTCAATATCTCCCTGCCATGCGGATACATCGATTCCCCATGCGATGGCAGATTCGGCACCCTTAGCCTGAACCTTGTCCATTCCGGGGGTAACGGCAACGTTAAGTGCAAGAATAAGTGCAAGTAATGTACATACGGATAATTTTAATGTTTTTATTATCTTCATTCATTCTCCTCAAAAAATAGGGATGGTCTTGGAACCATCCCCCTTATCTCTAAATAAGTATTAGCCTTTTTATGAACTTTGTCAACCTCCGAGGTACGCCTTCTTGACTGAGTCGTCATTCAAGAGTTCCTTTCCGGTTCCGGTATTTACTATTCTTCCGGTCTCAAGAACGTATGCTCTGTCTGCGATGGAAAGTGCCATCTGAGCATTCTGCTCTACAAGAAGGATCGTAGTTCCGGCTTTGTTAAGAGCTTTTATGATATCGAATATCTGGTCTACAAGAATGGGAGCAAGTCCCATGGAAGGCTCGTCAAGCATCATCAGCCTGGGTTTACTCATAAGAGCTCTTCCCATGGCCAGCATCTGCTGCTCACCGCCCGAAAGAGTTCCGGCCATCTGGCTCTGACGCTCCTTCAATCTGGGGAAGTGTTCATAAACCTTCTCCAGTGTTTCGGGAATCTCCGAAGCAGGTCTGGTATAGGCACCCATTTCCAGGTTTTCTTTTACGGAAAGCTGGGCAAATACTCTTCTTCCCTCGGGGCAAAGAGCCATTCCCTCGCTTACAACCTTATGAGGTGCAACTCCGAGGATGCTCTTTCCTTCAAATTCGATGATTCCTTCTCTGGGTTTTAAAAGTCCTCCCACCGTATTGAGAGTGGTGGACTTTCCCGCACCGTTAGCTCCGATGAGAGTAACGATCTCGCCCTCACCGACTTCAAAGGATACACCCTTTATCGCATGTATGCTGCCGTAATAAACGTGCAGGTTTTCACATTTAAGAACTGTTTTCATATACTTTAGCCTCTGTGCGTTCCGAGATATGCTTCAATAACCTGAGGATTTCCCTGAATCTGTGAAGGAGTTCCCTTGGCGATTATCCTTCCAAAATTCAGAACGACAATACTTTCGCATATTCCCATTACCAGGTTCATATCGTGCTCGATGAGAAGTACCGCGATCTGGAATTCATCCCTGATCTTGCGGATATTGTTCATAAGCTCTTCAGTCTCGGAAGGGTTCATTCCGGCAGCGGGCTCGTCAAGAAGCAGGAGCTTGGGACCGGTAGCGAGTGCTCTTACTATCTCAAGTCTTCTCTGAGCACCATAGGGAAGTGAATCTGCCGTTACATTTGCAAGATCTGCCATTCCGAAGATATCCAGAAGTTCAAGAGCCTTCTCATGTGCTTTCTTTTCTTCCTTCCAGTAATTGGGAAGCCTGAAGACACCGGCTAATGTATGGTATCCGATATGGTTATGAAGACCGATCTTAACGTTTTCTTCGACGGTAAGCTTGTCGAACAGTCTTATATTCTGGAAAGTTCTGGCGATACCCATCTGGTTGACCTGTGAAGGAGTCATATTGTGAGTATCCCTGCCTCCCAGCATGATGGTTCCTCTGGTAGGCTCATATACCTTGGTGAGAAGGTTGAATATTGTTGTCTTACCCGCACCATTGGGACCGATAAGTCCGCAGATTTCGGTGGCGCCGATTCCGATGTTAAATTCGTCAACCGCTACAAGACCTCCGAAATCAATTCCAAGATGAGCTGCCTCAAGAACAAGGGGCTTTCCCAGATCTTTTTCGGGAACGAAATTGGGGCTGGGTACATTTACAAGTTTTACTTCGGGAGACTTACTCATTATTTTCTGCCTCCTTTCGAAAGTTTCATTCTGAGTTTTTTGAAGAATGTATCGATCTTTCCTTTAAGCTTCTCGTTATTGGTAACAAGCATAACCAGGATAAGGACGATCGCATATACAAGCATACGGTAATCGCTGAACTTTCTGAGAAGCTCGGGTAGTACTACAAGTACGCCTGCTGCTATGATGGATCCCGTCATATTTCCGATACCGCCGAGAACTACGAATACCAGAACGAGGATCGAAGTGTTGAAATCAAACTTCTTGGGAACAAGTGTGGAGTAGTTAAGGGCATATACCGCACCTGCAGCACCTGCCATTGCCGCCGAAACGGTGAAGGCAAGCATCTTATATTTCATGGGAGAAAGACCCATGCTCTCAGCAGCGATCCTGTTATCTCTGATCGCCATTATTGCACGGCCGGTTCTGGAATTGACCAGATTCTGGATGATTACAAGGATGATGAGCAGGAGAATGACGGCAGCCGTAAAGGTGGAGATCTTTCTGATTCCTACGGCGCCCATAGGTCCGTTGATGATGACTTTGCCGGTAGCGCTCATTGCAAGAGCAGCGGGATTGTTGAATGCGAAATGCACACCCTTCTCATCGATTCCCACATAGAGGCAGTTGAGAATGTTCTTAATGATCTCACCGAATGCAAGGGTAACGATGGCAAGGTAGTCACCGTTAAGTCTGAGAACGGGGATACCGATCAGGAAACCGGCTATTGCCGCAATGACGGCTGCTACGATAATGCTTACGATAAGGGAAGACATATCCGAAGATCCTGCCATGGAGCTGCTTACGATAACCGCAGTGAATGCTCCGACCGACATGAATCCCGCATGTCCCAGTGAAAGTTCTCCGGAGATACCTACGACCAGATTAAGAGATACAGCCATTATCATGTAACATGCAATGGGAATGAGCTGTCCCTTAAGTGCGCTGGAAATATTTCCGGTTGATACCAGTGTCTGGAAAACAATGAAAAATACAAGTACTATTCCATAATTGAGAAATGCTTTTCTTGATGCCACGGAGGCTTTTTCGAATATCTTCATCTGCTTTGCCTCCTTATACTTTCTCGTGAATCTGCTTGCCAAGAAGTCCGGTGGGTCTGAATATCAGTACCACTATAAGGACACCGAAAACTATCGCATCGGCAAGTTCAGATGAAATATATGCTCTGGCAAGGATCTCGATAACACCGAGGAGAATTCCTCCGATCATCGCGCCGGGAATGGAACCGATTCCTCCGAATACCGCTGCGGTGAATGCCTTGATTCCGGGAAGTGATCCGGTAGTGGGCATCAGGGTAGGATAAGCAGAGCAGAGAAGAACTCCGGCTATTGCTGCCAGTCCGGAACCGATGGCGAATGTAAGTGAAATGGTGAAATTTACATTGATTCCCATGAGTGTTGCGGCACCCTTGTCCTCGGATACGGCTCTCATCGCTTTACCCATCTTGGTACGTGTGGTGAAAAGGGTAAGGATGATCATGATCACGATATTGGCAAAGATGGCTACCAAAGCAACGGGAGATATCTTAGCTCCGAAAAGCTCAATGGCTTCCGCATTTTTGAACATGTCGGGAAACGCCTTGGGGTTTGCTCCCCAGAGGAGAAGTGCCGAATTCTGGAGAAAATATGACATTCCGATGGCGGTTATGAGAACCGCAAGAGAAGTAGCAGCGCGCAGGGGCTTATAAGCCAGGCGCTCTATTGTGATACCGAGTATGGTACATACGATTATCGCAAGGAGAACCGCAACAGGTGCCGGAAGATTTAACTTATCGGATGTCAGTGCAAAAAAGGCAACATATCCTCCGATCATAATGACATCGCCGTGTGCAAAGTTAAGCATCTTGGCAATACCGTATACCATGGTATATCCAAGTGCGATTATCGCATATATACTTCCTAAGCTGATGCCGTTGATCAAATGTACAAGCATGATGCGTACTCCTTAAAATACATCGGGCGCTTTTGACGGCGCCCGGTGCTAGTTTAAAATTTCTTACAACCGACATACGAAAGAATTTCGTATGTCAGCGCTAACGCGCAGCGTTTGCGCCCTTACATACCAACGTATACACCGTCTTTGATGACTACAGCCTTGGGCTCTTTGTTAACCTGGCCGTTAGTATCCCAGACCATTCCGAGACCGGTAACACCGTCAGCGGAGAAGTCTGCATCGGTAAATACGGAGATAAGGATCTCGCAAAGCTCTTCTGCGGAAAGATCGGTAACGTCAAGTCCGCCGTTCTTTGCTGCATAGAACTCAAGAGCTGCCTTGATAGCATAAGCACAGTCATATCCGTCTGCTGCGAACTGTGAAGGAACCTCGCCGAACTTCTCGGTGAACTTCTCTACGAAATTCTTGGTAAGATCGTCGGTAGCGTCAGCAGAGAAAGGAGTGAGGAGCATAACACCCTCTGCAAGAGAGGTATCAAATCCCTCGATGGTAAGGATTCCGTCCATTCCGTCTACACCGAAGAACTTAGGCTCATATCCGATGGAGTCAGCCTGCTTAAGGATAAGTGAAGCGGGGGTGTAGTAGATGGGAAGGAATACAAGGTCTGCACCGTTTGACTGAGCATCACCGACCTGAACTGAGAAATCGGTGGTGTCATCAGTGAAAGTGGTCTCGGATACGATCTCAAGTCCGAGCTCCTCAGCCTTTGCCTTGAAGGTCTGGTAAATTCCGGTTGAGTAAGCGTCAGCGTTGTTGTAGATGATTGCAACCTTGGTAGCAAGCTTGTTGTCAAAAATGTACTGAGCTGAAGCTGAACCCTGGTTAGGATCTGCGAAGCAAAGCTGGAATACATTGTCCTTGCCCTCAGTTACGGTAGTAGCTGAAGCAGAAGGAGTAAGCATGAATACTCTGTCAGAGTTAGCCTCTGCGGAAACAGCGATACAAGGAGTGGTGGTAACGGTTCCTGCGATAGCCTGAACGCCCCAGTCCTGAAGCTGATGATAAGCGTTTACGGATTTCTCTGCATCGTGCTCATCGTCCTGAGCCTGAAGCTCGATCTGGAAACCGCCGCCGAGAGCGTTGATCTCGTCAACTGCGATCTGTGCGCCGTTTACTACTGCGTTTCCGTAAATAGCAGCGCCGCCGGTAAGGGGTCCGATAACTCCGAGCTTAAGGGTTCCGGTAAGAGCTCCGTCTCCGGTAGCTGTTGCGGTTGTTCCTGCGTTTCCGGTATTTCCGGTAGAACCGGTTGCTCCGGAGTTGCCGCATCCTGCCATAGCCATGACCATTGCACCGGTCAGGATAAGTGAAAGCAATTTCTTTTTCATAATATTTCCTCCTGTTACATCAACATATAACAAAACAGCCGAAGGTAAGTTTTTTGCCACCTTTGGCTATGAAAAGCATTTTATTGGAAAGAACACATTAAGTCAATGATAAATTATACAAATATTCGTGTATACAATTAAATTTTTTAACCAATTCTTCCCTGCGGTCTTATTTTATAAACAATATTCCCAGGGTTCCGGGACCGCAATGTGAGGAAATAACACCCCCTGCCCTGGTCTCGATAACCTCTTTGAATACACCCAAAGACTCCAGGTATTTCCTGACTTCGTCAACGATCGCCCTCTCGGACTCACGGATGGTATGGGTAATAAATACCCTGTCATGGTCCGCATCAAGAAGAGCCTCTTCCAGATCCGTGGCATATTTCATAACGGAGTTTCCGAGACTGCCGCGGTATTTTTTGCTGACACCCATGGCGCCGTCTTTTACCACTATCTCGGGATGGAGCTTTAGGGTTCCCGCAAGAAGCGCCGTAACGGATGAACATCTGCCGCCTCTGGACAGATATGTAAGGGTATCGACAACAAAGCTTGCCCTTACTCTGGGGATAAGACCCTCGATTTCCTTAACGATCTCCGCAGCATCTTTACCTTCTGCCGCCATTTCTGCTGCTTTAATTACAAGCAGACCTATACCGGTGGAAAGGTTTGCGGAATCGATAATATGCATGTGACCGTTTCCGTTGTCTTCCGCGTAGATGGATGCAAGATTGAAAGTGGAGCTCATACCGGATGAAATGGTGAAAAGAATGATGTCATCTCCCGCTTCAAGAACCGGTTTTGCGGCTTCCTCCAGTCTCTCTGCAGTTATTGCAGCGGTCTTGGGTGTGGTTTTGTTTTCATCCGCCCACTTAAAAATATCTTTTTGACTAAGACCTTCTCCGTCGTAATAACTTTTATCACCCATGATGATGCAAAGAGGGATGATGGTTACGGAATATCTCTTAATGAGCTCTTCGCTCAGATCACAAGTTGAATCAGAAAAAATCTTTACTCCCATTTAATCCTCCGAGATCACTTAATATATATTCTGTAATATGTTGTATCCACCACTTCGGATGCACCATATTCATTTTCCAGATAGTCTATCAGCCAGGATGATGCCACCACGGCATCAAGAGAGCCCTCGTAACATTCCACAGCGATCATATCCGGTTTTCTGTCCGGACGTGCTTCCCAGTACAGGGCATAATTCTCGCCGTAATCTTCCGTCATGATGGTGGTTCCGTGACCTATCCGGGCATCTGTATAAAGATAGGTTATGGCATCCCCTGTTATCATGACATAATCCGCAGAGTTCAGTATTTCCGACAATTCCTGATTATCTATCCTAGCCTTATTGGCATACATTCTCTCAAGAATAAGTCCTGCCTGAGGTCCGGAAGGTACTCTTGCCTCAGCATCAAAAATGTTAAGCAGGCGGTTTCTGGGATTTGCATATTGGAAAATATTGATCAATATGACTGCCATGACTCCTGCTGCAAACAGTATTCTGAAATTTCCGTCCCTGCTTTTTTCCTTATAAGACAAAGCAGCCGTCACCGCAAATAACACCGTCAGGTATTTCGCAGATGAAAAAACACTTTGATTACACGCGGCAAGAACCGTCAGAAAAACTCCGAGACTGCCTCCCACATAAAGCTTCAGCAGATTCTTATCCTCAGCCGAATAAGCTCCGGCTTTGATCTCATATATCAATACGAGAACCGATACTATCAGGATACATCCGAAAGTATATTCCACCGGATAAGTATCGTTCTTCAGAAGAATGTGAAGAACTCTCCAGCCGAATACCATGATAAATACCAGGGGCAGGAACAGTTCCTTCCTTCCGAGAAGTTTTGATATAAGAAATGCAGCTGCTCCGAAAACGACAATAAATATAACCAGTATCAAAGTATCCGAAGCATAACCGGTGATCTTGGATAAACCGCCGCCGTGAGTGGAATCACTTGAGAGCATCATCCGTACGCTATCTCCGAGTTCTCCTGCGGACATGTAGGAAAAAATTCTTACTATATATAATGCTCCGGATATCAGACATACCGAAAGCATGGTTATAAACTCTCCGCGCTTTCCTTTTGATTTCAGAAGCACATATACAAATACGAAAACGGCAAAAATAACAGAGGGCGGGTATGACATGACACAAAGAGACAAAAAAACGCCTGCCGCAAATGCGGTCATGTATCTTTTCTTTTTATCCTCTGCGCTCTTTTCGAGATACAGTCTGTCAAGACAGATAAGAGTAAGTACGGAAGTCTGATTAATCAGATTGGAAAATTCCGGTATGCAGATGGATTTGGGAGTCAGATTCGCATATAGAACCGCAGCGATAAATGCCTTTTCATCTGACATGTGCCTTTTAAGCGCTCTGTACAGAGCATAGGATACCGCCAGATGAATGATCATTCCCACGGCTCTTACGAATACTACTTCCCCTTCACCGCTTCTTACCAGAAATCTGTATATCCCCAGCAGGAATTCTATGGCATATCCGGAAGTCTGATGAAGCTCCCACATATCCTTAAAAAGAAGATCCCCCTGAAGCAGGCGATTTCCTATGGCAAAAGCATATCCTTCATCGATGACCCATCCGAAGAAGATCATCTTGACCGCGGATATAAAGGTAAGCCCGATCAATATGTATTTTAATGTAGAAATTTTCTTCATTCGGTTTTCTTTTTACCGAAAAATACCGGTATCGCAAAAACAGGAATCAGCATAAAAAAAGGATACATATATCTGAATGCGGAAACAGGTCCGAGCATATATGTTGCCCAAAGAGCACCTGACAATAACACTGCCGCAGCATAACCCTTATCACGAGCTTTTACGGACATATAAAGTGAAAGGACCAGCATAATAAAAGGTATCGACAGTGAAAAAGGAAGTCCTTCCGCAGTTCCCGCATGTTCTATCTCATCCAGTACCATATCATAGAAGCCCTTTACTTCCGGTATCATGGATGAACGGTTTATCGGATATACGTTTGTCAGAATATTGTCCGTCTCGATGAATCTTCTTGATGAATATCTGTCGGTAATGGCAGCCCCGGGATACCAGAGCTGTATATTCTGAGTAAGGAAAGCATCAATGAATTCCTGCGGATACTTCACAAGCAAATGCAGATACAGATCCCAGAAAGCAGATCTGTCCGAATCATAAAGTTCGTCATTGAATGTAAACTTTACGGTATCCGCAAGTCTTGGATTATATAATCCGGCGCTCATATACTGTTCCGTGATGAACTTCTCCGGAAGAGTAAGCTCGGAATATCTGTGAACATATACTGCGGCAACCTGATTGATGGGAACACTGAGTGCCTCGTGAGATTCACTCTTGGCCACTCCGCAGGCAGGATACACGAAGGAAGTTATCACTATCGATACAATGACTCCCGCCAGGGATGCGAAAAATGCTCTCCTCATCATTTCATCTTTTCTCATCAAAAACAAAACGATGACAAGAACGCATCCTGCAGGAAGAAAATTATTTCTGAGAAGAGAAGCCCAAACGGTCATCAGGAATATGAAAAATACATTTGCCTTCTCCCCTCTTCCGGCTTTAAGCAGATTAAGAATCAGGAGTATTACCGCACATGAAAAAAGAACGTCCTTGGTCATCTGAAAGGAAAAGACATTGAATGCCGGATAAAGTGCATAGAAAAGCATTGTTATGATTATAAGCGGCCATCTGCATCCTTCCCTGACTTCGCTTCTCACCACAAAGCCGCACACGCATGCGACCACGATTATCTGGAAAATGCAATAGATGACGAGTCCGTAAGGATGAGGCACGCCATGCCATTCAAGTGCTATAAAGAAATTCCATATAAGAGTATGGAGAACCGGATGATGATTGGACAAGGGAAGAACTCCGTAAGCCTGAAGAGTCTGCCATTCGGAATCATATCCAAGTATTCCCGGGAAATAGGAAAGAAGAGCCAGGGCCGAGGAAGCCGAGACCAAAATGAAAGTAATAAACGGGAACCATCTGTAAATCCCCGGAATATCATCCTCGGAATAAGCCTTTCTCTCTTCACCTTTACCGATTGCTTTCCCGATGAATGCAAAAATAAGTAAAAGAGGAAAGAACAAAAATAGGAACACCGCTGCATTTTCCCACGGTGCCCTTAAGAGACCGGCTATAGAATTGTAATTATATACACTTCGCCCGACGGTTATTATACTTGCCAAACAAAACGGAAAAAAAACTTCGGCAATTCCGATTAAATGTTTTTTATTTGCAGATGATTCCAATTTATCTCCCTGCCCCGGTCAGATCTTTTACTACCTCTCCCGCAATGATAAGTCCGCAGACCGAAGGCACAAACGCAATGCTTCCGGGAGCGGGTCTTCCGGATGCTTTAAACTGAGGATCGGTATCGACCGAGTTTTTGATAGGTTCCTCCTCAGAATATACCACTTTCAGATCTTTTATTCCTCTCTTTTTGCATTCATGTCGGATAACCTTGGCAAGAGGACATACCTTTGTTTTATAGATATCCGCCACCTTAAATGCCGATGCATCAAGTTTATTTCCTGCTCCCATGGAACTGATAACGGGAACACCTGCAGACTTTGCTCTTTCAATTATGGATAGTTTGGCGGATACCGTATCCACCGCATCCACTACATAGGAGTATCCGCAAAAATCAAATTCGTCGGCGTTTTCCGGAAGATAAAAACAGGCTCTTACTTCGACTTCCGCTTTAGGATTTATATCCAGGATCCTTTCCTTCATGACATCGACCTTGAGTTTTCCTACCGTGGAATTGAGAGCAATTATCTGTCTGTTGATATTGGTAACGTCAACCGTATCGCTGTCGGTTAATACAAAACTTCCGACACCGCTCCTTGCCAGGGCTTCGGCTACATATCCTCCGACACCGCCGACACCGAATATTGCAACTTTTGAATTTCGTAATTTATCGATCCCCTCATTTCCCAGGAGAAGACCGCTTCTTGTTATCCATTCTTCCATCTTACTCATCCGTAACTTCCGCAAGGTGTTCATCCTTGCCTATGCCCTCATATCTGAGTACCATATTGATCTCGGGTTTTCCTTCCAGAAGAGGTTTTAAGAAATACTTATCCCCTTCCCACATGGGAAGATCAAAAACCCTGCAGGTATCTATCCATTCCAAATGTCCTTCATCACATGAAGGATTTATCTCACCGGAATATCCGGTGACACTGTAGAGATTCATTTCCTCATCATCCCACATTTCCGATACAAATCTTATGACTCCGTGGAAATGATACTCCGTAACGGTAAGACCGGTCTCTTCAAACACTTCTCTTTTCATGCAATCTTCGGGTGTTTCGCCTTCTTCAAGCTTTCCGCCGACACCGATCCATTTACCTTCATTCGCATCGTTTTCTTTTTTATTCCGATACAGAAGAAGTACTTTATCTTCTTTAATTATATAGCACAGTGATGTTCGTCTCATTTTGTTTGATCTATAAAACACACATAACAAGTTTAGCCTTTTTGCGTGAAAGTAGCAAGAACGGCAAAACCCCTCCGCCGGTAAGAAGCGAAGGGGTTTGTGACAGATCGGTTAATCGGGTCATGAAGCCAGATCTCTTTTATCGTAGTACATAAAGGCAAATATAATGCAGCTTGCGGCGAGAGCCGTTCCGAAGCAGACAGCCTTTACGGAAATGTCCGTGCCGGAAAAAATATCGGATGCGTTGGCATATGAAAAAGGTCCTATAAAAAGATATTCTTTTACATCCGTCACAACTCTTCCGATAACATCATATGCGTAGAACATAAGAGCCGTACCCAGTGCAAGTCCGGTTTTGGTCTTGGACCATACGGATGAGATTGCAAAACAGATTCCCGCTATCTCAAGATCCATCAACAGCTGCATACCCATATATGTCATAAATTCTTTGACCGGGAGTTCCTCACCCAGTGCCGCAAATCCGCATGCATATAGCGCTCCGCATATTACCGTGAAAAGAACCGTCATTAAAGCGATACAAAGTGCCTTTGCAGCCACAATCTTTTTTCTCGATACGGGAAAAGAAAACAGAAATTCTCCGGTGTGCAATTCTTCCTCCTTGGAAAGAATTCCGGCACCAAGAAGTGATACAAACATACTTCCTCCGAGGCCGTGTACCGCTCCGACTTCCGTAGCAAAATACCCTTTTATGGTGGCGATGCTTAGGGTACTCATTCCGAAGGCATCCGAAAATGCTCCCATATGTGAAAATGCATCCGCCATCTCCTTCATCTCACCTTCCATGCTTTGATACATAAGAATACAGGCAAGCCCCATTCCACCGACCGAAAGACTCCAGATAAGGAGTGTCTTCAGATTCATTTTCAATTCCTGCATAAAAATCTTTTTCATGCTTCTTCCTCCGAATCCTCATAGAATTTCAAAAATTCATCATCATCTATCTCCGGGCTGTCCAGCATGGTCAGTTTTCCTTCTCTCATTATGGCTGCGGTTCTGCAATATTTATTTACTTCGGATAATACGTGTGTGGATAAAAGGCAGGTAGCACCCTTATCAACATATTCATTTATCAATTCAAAAAAACTTCTTTGCATCAAAGGATCCAGGCCGCCGGTAGGTTCATCAAATATGAACAGCTTCGGTTTATGCTGCATCGCACAGACTATGCTTACTTTTTTCTTATTACCGTAAGACAGTTCGCGGATCTTCTTATTCTTATTTACCTTAAGTCTTTCGCAGAGCATTTCCGCCTCATCCCTGCAGTCAACTCCCCTTATATCGGCAGCATAGGCTATCACTTCAGATACCTTCATTGAATCGTAAAACCAGGCCTCGGAAGGCATATATCCCACATTTGCGAGGATCTTCTCGCGGTCCTTAACGCTGTCCATTCCAAGAATCCTGATACTTCCGGAATTGAATTTTAAAAATCCCATCATGGATCTGATGGTTGTGGATTTTCCCGCTCCGTTCGGTCCGAGGAAACCAAAGATATCTCCCTCTTCCACCTTAAGAGACACATCTGTGACACCCCTGTTTTTACCGTATGTTTTGGTCAGATGTTCTATCTCTATAACATTCATACGCACCCTCCTTCTCTTTGATCTGAAATTATCAGAAATAAAAAACGGGAACAATATCTGTTCCCGTAAGATGCATATTTCAGCCGCTATCCTTCACTTTTTATGATCTGCCTGAAAGATTTTAAGATCCTCGTTTAATTTTTTATCATCTATTTTTCTCTTGGTCCTGTATATCAATACGACGCATATATACATAAATAAAATGTATGCCACAAATCCCAGAGTAACAGGTATTTTTCTGTCAAACCACTTTCCGATATAGGATACGGCTGTATAAAGAACCGTACATACGATCATCCCCGCGATCTCTCTTCCGCGCAGTTTATCCGCTTCGTCAAAGTTCCCGAACAGATATACCTGTAAATAACATATAGCATAGCAGGTCAGTATCAGTTCTGCCATATGAATTATGCTTGCATCAAATATTCCGCAGGCCATCCTGTAAACACAGTAATAAAATAAGATTGCAAAAAAATACAGACATGCTTTGAACTCTATTCCAATCTCTTTGGTCAGATAAGCTTCCCAAAGAGAGATATTTTTTTTATTTTTCATCTTATCTGTCCCCTTTCAAAAGTCTTCTGAATTCGGAAGCAAATCGTCTGGATATTATGATATGCTCTCCGCCTTCCATGGTTGCATCGATTCGGTTGGATGAAAGGCTTTTAAGTGCTGTGACTTTTCCAACATTGATAACCATTGATTTACTGCATCTGAAAAAGGTTTCATCTGCTTTCTCAATCAGGAAAGAATTCAGTGATCCGTCTATCCTGACTATCTTATCCCTGGTATAGACGAACACTTTATCGTCTACGGATTCCAGATACAGGATTTCTTCCGGGCTGACAAATACTTCCCCGTCCTCCGTTTTTCCCTTAAGCCTGTTATCATCACCGTTTACGGCATTCAATATTCTGTTGATCTGAGGAGTAAGCTCCCGGTAGCGTATGACTACACTGTCCTCACCCTCATTTATCTGTTTTATATCAATGTTCATTATTCAGGCACCATGCAAAGCCTTTGGCACATCTGCCGGCAGGATCGTTAAAATGTCCTCCTTCATTCCATTCAAGGATACACCGTATATCTTCCTGTTTTAATAGTTCGTATTGATATCTGATACAATCACCGACTCTTGCCATCTTTATGTTTTTGGTTTTCTCTTCCTTGATACCGAGACTTAGATACACACTGCTGCACAAAGCTTTATTTTTTGATGCATATTCCCGCCACCCGTCAAACCAGACAGAAGGAGAAACACAGCATACGCTTTCAAAGACAGTTGAATTATATGAGCTCCACAGGGAAAACAATCCCGCCAGAGAATAACCTCCGAGCACAATAGGGATACCGCCGGTCAGCTTCAGTCTGTTCCGGGCGTAAGGAATTAATTCCTCTGTGATGTAACGAAGTGTCAGGGAGGCTCCGTCTCCAAACGATTCATTTCCGAACACCGGCGGTGCACACCATGGGGATAATTCCTTATTCCAGTCATCTATGTGAAAAGAGATAAACGCAAAGTTCCTCTTTGAGGATGAAACAATACTTCGAATCTCCTCATCAAGGAACTTTTCCTCATCACCCGATACGGGCTGTATAAAAAGTAGCTCCGGATCGGATGAATAATACGTTATGCATTTTTTTGTACCCACTTCAAATGACTTCTTCTCCATGGATATATTTTATCACAGCATAGAAACAATCAATTACTTTTTATCTCATACTTCTTATATAAGAAATACCCGGTCGCAAGAAGAAGAACCGATATTAGTATGTATGATACTCCCGCGGCCTGGTATGATCTTAAGTACGTTCCGCCCATCTTAAACAATCTGAATTCATAGACAAGTCTCGGAGAAATCTGAATTCCGGGGAAAAGGTTTATGATCTTGGACAATGTCTTCATCTGCATGGGAACAGCTGATGAAAGAGCAAATAATCCCAGATAACCGCCTATCATTGCAGCCATAGTTCCCACACCGTTTCTCAAGATATCGGAGAGGAACATGGTGACGGCAGTGAGCATAAATGTTCCAAGCAGTGAGAGAACAATAAGGATTATTACCACATCTTTCGCGTTCAAATCCATCTGTGTATATGGATAGATAATCTGCTCAGCCACCTCAAGTCCGCTAAATCCCCATCTCAAACGGACATATGTCAGGAACACAATGAGATAAACGATTTCCGAAGCCATGGCAAAAGTAGTTCCTGCCAGGATCTTTGCAAAATACAGCTCTTTATTTCCGTTCACGCTCGCCCTTATCATAGAGTCTGTTTTCCTCTGGGTCTCGGATGCAAAGATTGTTGAAAGTGCTGCGGTGATTACCAGGAGCATGATTATGATCGTATTGGAGATCCCGTTTTGAATTCCGAACGTAATAAATGTATCGTACCATACAAAGGGTTTCTCAATTTTTTCTTCCTGAGCTCTCCAGTAAGCTTTCTCACCTTCATTAAGAAAACATTCCTCGTAGGCCTCTTCTATTCCGGCAAGTCTTTCCGAATACAGATAATCTGTCTCCAGATCACCTATTGGTTTTCGCCATCCGGCGATATCCTTGATCCATTCCTCCATGGTTTCATACGCCTTGTCCTCATCGTTTATGGCCTTTCCGTATTCATCACAGGCTTCGTTCCACTCAGAGATAAGTTCATCATCGATCACCCTTCCATCAAGAGATCTGTAAATTTCCAAAATCTCGGGGGCTATATTTCCGCTTACTTCCAATTCTCCCTGCATAAATCCGAATACGAAAAATATCAGAAATGCTATCATCGCTATCCGGTTTTTAAATATCTTACGTAGTTCGAAACCGTAAAGGGTTCCGAAGCGTGTATTTTTCTTCATTTAATTACTCCCTGTAATATCATCACTCAAACTTTTTAAGATAGAACTCTTCCAGATCTCCCTCAACATCGGTCTGTTTTCCCTGCCAGATCAGACTGCCGTCCTTCATCATGATTATCTTATCCGCGATATGCTCAATATCCGATACGATATGGGTGGAAAGGAGAACAATCGACTTCTTGCCCAGCTCTTCGATAAGTTCCCTGAATCTTACTCTTTCTTTGGGATCAAGTCCCGCAGTGGGCTCATCCAGGATAAGTATTGCGGGATCGTTAAGGAGAGCCTGAGCAATGCCCACTCTTTGTTTCATTCCGCCGGAAAAAGTCTTCATTTTCTTCCTTGCAACATCGGACAATCCCACAAGCTCGAGAAGTTCTGTGGTCTTGTCCTTAGCTTCTTTCTTTTCCAGACCCTTTAATGCGGCCATATACTCCAGGAATTCCCGGGCGGTAAATTCGGGATAGTATCCGAAATCCTGAGGAAGGTATCCCAAAAGAGCGCGGTAGTTTTCCGTATTTACGGCTATCCCGTCAGCATTTATCTCGCCGCTTGTGGGGTTAAGTATTCCGCACATCATTCTCATAAGGGTGGTCTTACCCGCACCGTTTGCTCCGAGCAGACCGGTCACGCCCTGAGTAAGTTCAAATGACATACGGTCCACCGCTATCTTGTTTTTATATTGTTTAGTAATCCTGTCTACTGTTAATTTCATGCAAAAGCCTCCACGTTATTTACGATCTTCCACTGCTCTGCAAACATCAGAGCAAGTAATACGGCAGCTGTAACTATTCCGTACGATCCTGTAAATACCTCATATTGCAAAAATATGTTTTCTTCCAATTGATATGACCATGCCACAAAGGTCGCCGATACCCCTGCGATAACAAGAGAAGCGATACCATTGTTTCTTCCGATTGTACTTCTTTCGATACGAAGGCCGATGACCATGGTGATCAGATAAGGTATAAGAATTCTCACTGCGGTCACTATGATTTCCCCGCCCAATGAAATGGCAATGACCGGAGCGATTATTAAAAGCATAAGTGCCGATACAAATCCCAGAATAGTCATTCTGGCAAACACAACACTTCTCAGCGAAAATCTTGTTGCCATCTCAAGCTCCGACATTCCGAATCTCTTTGATCTCTGAGTTTCGATAACCGAGACAGCTGCGGTAAAAGGCATTGCCAAGGCTATGTAAAGCTCGGTATCTTTTATTCCGAGAATGCTTCCTGCTATCGCCAAAACAGTTATGGCAACCGATATGATCCATGCTACCGGACTGATATACGGCATCTGTCCCCATAACATTCCGATAGTCCCTATTTCTCTGGGACGAAGATTTCTTATAAACTCTTCTTTGTGTTCCGGTTCGGGAGCGGCGAATGCTTCATTTATGAGATTGTTAAATTCATTCTTTTTCATTCTTCCACCTCCAGTTCGTTTCGGAGTCTGTCTTCGGCATTTTTGATCTTTCTGTAAAGTGCAAATCTGGAAATACCCAGGGCCTTACTTATGGTTGCAATGTTTTCTCCGTTGACATGCTTTAGCAGGATAATCTCTCTGTCCTCTTCGGACAGTTTGTCCAAGGCCTGTCTGACCATAATACATTCTTCCGAGATTCCGCCCATGCCCGCCTTATCTTCGATCTCTTCAGTGATAGGTTCGGGTTTTATCCTGCGATATTCATCGATACATAAATTTCTGGCGATAGTGTACAGATATTTGATCTCATAATCGTGAAAATTTCCGTATTTGCCTATAAATCTCAGAAATGATTCCTGGGTTATATCTTCCGCGATCATCCGGTCACCTACCCTGAAGTACACATACCGGTATATTTTGTCATATGTTTTTTCTAAATCCATGGATCCGGGTTGTACCTCCCTTCATAATGATTAACGGATGAGCTCATATAAATGTGCGGATAATTTAAAAAAATTTTTTATAAAAATATAGCGGCCCATGTCCGGCGGACATGGGGCCGCTTTTAAAGCATATATTACTTTAACATCTGCGTACTGCTGATGATGTTATATTTTCCGATTCTTTCAAACCTGGAAACATTTTTGTTCAGTTCTTCGATAAGGCCGTCCCAGGCTGCAGGATCCGAAGGTGCCTCGGAATCCTTCACATATATATCGGTACAGAGAAGATCTCCCCTCATATATACCTTTACTGCCACGATACTCTCGTGAATCTCCTTAACTCTTTCTTCGATCCTTTTTGTGGATATATTTTCACCGTTGGAAAGAGTTATACGGGTATCTTTTCTTCCTCTGAGGTACACCTTATTATTCTTTATGGTTCCGATATCTCCGGTAAGGAAATAACCCTCCTCGTTAAATGCTGCTTTCGTAGCCTCTTCATCCTTGAAATATCCGAGGAAAATATTATCTCCCTTTATCGCAAGTTCTCCGTATCCCTCCTCATCAGGATCAAGAACAACCGCATCCACATCCTCAAACAGGGTTCCGACACTTTCCATATCCTCTTCACCGGGATAATCAATACTGAATCCGGAAGAAGTTTCCGATAAAGCATACGCGTTCATCATATACATTCCTTCATCCGCATATGCTTTTCTGATCTCCGGGGTAAGCTTGGCACCGCCGCAGAACAGGTATTTCATCCTGCCGCCAAGGAGCATTCCCAGGCCAACTCCCATAGCTTTTGATGCTTCATAAAATCTTGTGAACACAAGAGGAACTCCGGAAAAGATCGTGGGGTGAATTGCCATCATCTCCTGAGCCATCTCTTTAATACTGCCGGCCAGATATATTTCATATCCGAACACCAGGGAATAAATAAAATTGTATATGGATCCGTAGGTGTGATTAAGGGGCAGGAAGAGATAACATACATCCTCCGTGCCGGCATTTATCCTTCTTCCGAGAGAGCGCCATCCCGAGAATACATTATTGATTGACAGGAGAACCGCTTTGGGAAAGGACGTGGTACCGCTTGTAAAAACCACCTTCGCAGGCACGTTTCCCGGTCTTGCCTCCGGAGAAAACAGTTCCTTGCAGAGATTTTTTCCTTCTTCAATACATCTTTCAAAATCTTTTTGTATTGATATATAGGTAAGATCCGGAAATTCTTCTTTGATCTTATCCATTATCTCATTTTGTCTTTCATCATAAATAAGACAGGAGAGTTCACTCTTTTTGATGGAATAGACAACATTATCATAGGACCAGTCTTTGTTAAAACCAACACCGCATCCTACATAGCACATGATGGATATATCGCTTATCATCCACTCAATACTGTTAGGTCCGTATATTCCGATATTCTTTTCGGAGAAGCCTTTTTCCTTCAGGTAAGCTGCAAGGTAATTAACCTTCTCTATAAAGCTGCCATACGTGATGGGAGTGTAATTTATTCCGTCTTTTTTCTCATAGAGATAATTTCTTGCACCCCATTTTGAATAGTCTTCTTTAAGATATTCTTCAAGTACGTTTGACATATTTGCTCCCCTTTAAATACTTATAATTCATGCTTCAGAAGTACATATTCATAAATGCTCGTCTTTTCTTCCTCTGCATAATTCTGTGTAACCTTACCGTCTCTTGCAAGAGCTCCTATGCTTGGAAGTCCGCTTTGCATAAGCTCCTTCATGATCGCATATACAAGAGCTTTTCCCAGGCCTCTGTGTTTTTGATCCACGCCCATGTACAGCATTACATATCTGTCAGGATGCTTTCTTGTCTTCAGAATACCCGGAACATCAAGAAGCCCCGCATGATATACTCTGTTTCCGTAATCCGGAAGGCTTATATAAAATCCAACTGCCTTTCCGTTGTAATAAGCCATCTTAGTCATGCTCATGTTCATAATGGTCTTATAACTTTTGAACATTTCGCAGAAGTCTTCTTTGGAAACGTTTTTATATATCGGAAAATCACTGTAAAGCTCAGTAATAAGTGTATATACTTCCTCCACGGCTTTTTCATATTCTTCGGTCTTGGGGCTTTCTATTTTATATCCCTGTGCCAGAAATTCCTTATATCTGTTTTCGAATTTCTCATTTACGTAATCTTCACCCACGGACCTGAATGCACTGGAAGTATAATGCTCACTGATCTCATATCCGCTGTTTTGGAACAGCTCAAGATAGTAGTCCTTGTTATAAGGCTCTCCCGTATAAGGCTGCAGATCAAAATTATTGATCTTCAACCTGTACTTAAGCCAAAAAGAAGCATCAACCGGTCCGACGATAACGGAACACTTTTTTTCTTTGGCTATTTTCTCCGCTTCCGAAAAAAGGAAAGAGGATACATCTTTATCGTTGATGCATTCGAAAAATCCCAGATATGCGGTTGTATCATCCGGATATGTGGTTATTGCAAATCTTCCGGCCGTCTCATCATCTCTGAGGATCAGATATGCATCCAGATTGAAATACTTGGATAAATGATGAGTTCCTTCCAGCAAAGATTTCATCTGAGAAGCACTTTCCATATTATCCTTAGAGGAATACAGCTTCTTTGGAAGATCTACAAATCTTTTGATATTTGATTTCTCGGATCCTACTCTAACAAGTTTCATAAGGCTCTCCCTATGATCTCTATTCTTCCGCTTCCGCCGTCCATCCGGATCATGTCTCCCGTTTTGATCGTATCCGTCAGCTTTTCGACACCTACAACGGACGGGATATTCAATTCTCTTGAGATGATCGCCGTATGCGATAATAAAGATCCCTTTTCCGATATAACTCCCTTAGCAGTAGCAAGTAAAAATACCCATCCCGGATCAGTCATCTTGGTAACAAGTATTTTATCCTTAACATCATGCGCATCATCGGGGGAAGAAATCACAAGAGCTTCACCCTCGGCAATGCTTCCCGAACAGGGAACTCCCTGAAGAACATTCTCGGCGTTTTTCTTCTTATACGAATTAACACTCGTGTGTCTCTTATCAAATTCTTTATCTTCGAAGATAAGTCTTGTATAAGCAGGAAGCCTCTTATATATGGAATATGCATCTTTTCTGTCCGTGACCACAGATTTCATATCCTTCGGTGTATCTGCCATGGAAAATGCTTCTTCTACCGTAAGATAATATATGTCACCCGGCTTTTCTATCAAACCGCTTTTTGCAAATCTTTCACCCATGGTATCGAAGATAAGTCTTACAATGCCATATATTCTGCTTCTGTTAAGTCTTGATTTTTCTCTTCCCGCGATTCCCACAGCACATCTTTTTCCAAGGAACCGTGTTAAGGGATCGGATTTTATACGCACCTGTTCATTCCGGTTAATATCCGAATACATTTTTTTAAGCCTTTCCGGATCTTTTCTGTATTCAGCTATTCTTTCATCCAGAAGAGACGGCGTGGATCTGAAGGTTCTTCTTTCCAGTTTTAACTCTTCAAGATTTCTGTCACCGTATAATCTGATATATTCCAGCCGGCACTTGTCATACTCCTCATCTGAGAGCTCATCCTTTTTGTAAGCAAGTTCGATAAGTGCTTTTACCGGTTTCATACTCTCGATGTCCGATATACCGGATATATACTTATTTATATAAGCATCATCCCGGCCGCATTTTTTTCGAAGCCTGCTCTTTACAAGACCGGTATAGATAAAAGCATACATATCATTGAGAAGAGTCACATCCCAGATACTTAAAAGCTTTTCTCTTACTTCGTCATACAATGCGATCAGATCTTTAAGATCCATATCCGGATCATATGTATTATAGAAATGATCGTTAACACGTATGAATTCTCTTTCGAGAGCCTTCATATGTCTCGGAACAGAAACAAGCTCATAGAAGGAGTTAACATACGTCATGAAACGTACACAGGGATTAAGTCTGACCTCTTTATTGCTTACCGATTTATTCTTAACTCCCAGCATCTCCTGCCATACGGGAATTATCTTCTTGTTAAAAGGAAGGAATTTCAAAACCGTGTACCAGTTACTTATCTTGTAGTACATCCTTCCGTTTGCATCGCCAACCATATTGTTAAACACATCGGTATGCTTATTTAATTCTTTTTCATTCTTAAGAACTCTTCTGCTCACTCCTCTGAACACACCGCTGTAAACCATATGTACAAAAGAAACAGTAAGAGGAAGAGACAATCCGGGATAGCTTTCCACTATATTGCTGTTATCCAGAATGAGCGGATCTGTTCCCTTTAATGTGGTGATGGGTCTTGCCTGCAATATGTAGAGTTTGCCATTAGAAAATGCAAACTCAATATCCAGATACTCTCCCAAAACATTTTTAATCTCGGATGATACTTTGATCAGCTCTTCGATCTCATCATTTGAAAGAAGATCTTCTTTTCCTTCGTAATAATATAATTTATCCGTCTGATGATAATAGTATGTTGTCGTATCCGAAGAGCCTGAAACTACTCCCTCACCAAGACCTTTTGCACAGGCGATAACGGATTCATTAAGCAGCCCCTGAGGATTGGAAGTAAATATTACCCCTGCCTTATCCGCATCCACCATATCCTGAACGATGACGCACATTTTGAGTTCTTCGGGTTTTATCCCATACTTATCCATGTACGCAATAACGCTGTCGGTATTAACGGAATTTCTGCACGCGGTTATTTTCCCGGATATCTCATCAGGCTTAACATTCAAATATGTAGAGAATTGTCCGGCAAAGCTTTGATCCGCTCCGTCTTCGAGATTGCAGCAGCTTCTTACGGCTACGGATCCGCTGTGAGATTCGAATCTTTTCTCGTCATATTCTTCATCGAATTCAATTATCTCAAATGCAGGCACGTTAAAACTCGCATCTCTCAATTTTATTAAATTATCTGCTTTACTGCCGTACATCCTATATCCTTCCGAAAAGCAGGAAAGCCACTATTGTAAGCAGCATTGTTGATTCCTGTAGATATGTGTATCTTTCGACTTTTTCAACAAGAACAAATTTCTCAGGATCTTTCATGTACTGAATAAACTTCCAGGTCATCCAGGAAACAAGGAGAAATAATACTACAATCGAGATCTTATTAAGTCTGAAGACGAGAATGAAATTTGTGATTATATCCACAATAGTCAGTATCATGACAAAGCGTGTAGATCTTTTATATCCGAACAGTTTCGAATACGTGGTGTAATCATTTTCGTCTTTGGGAGCTTTTATCTTACGGGAAACTTCCCATATAAGTGCAGGAAAATAGAGGGTCCATAAGGTCATGCATGTGGTAAGTGAAACCGCACGAAGATCATATTTTATGACCGTGAAAGAAATAATATACAGATTCACAAACATCTGAACAGGATTGTGGGTGACCAGAGCAAGGGGAAGTGAAGGCTGAATCTTGGCTCTTTGAAAAAACCACTTACTCATGAGATATCCGTAACCGTAGAGGATGCCAAAGAACAGCAGGTTATTCATGTAAATTACATTTAATACAACCGCTATGATCTCAAAAAATACGCACAGAATCATTACATCCTTCTTATATACGGCGCCTCTTGCCAAAGGTCTGTCAGGGAACAATACCTTATCCGTTTCAAAATCCTTCAGGTCATCCGCAATCCTCAGCCAAAGCAGAAACGCAAAAACCGTATATGCACCGGTTATTTCCTGCATGCCTATCTTAAACTGAGTAACTCCCTCGTTAAGAAGAATGATGAAATGTATTTCAAGAAAGACAATGAGTCCGAGTATCAGTCTTGAAATAAGCGGATATCTTTCCTTCATATATATATGCATTCTCTTCAGCATGTGGTTCCGACTCCTTCTCCGTACAAAACTTTTGTTTCGATATGATCCGCGCTCATCCTGAGCAGATCCTCATCCATCCTTACAGCATCTTTCTTAAACAGCTGTACGATGGTAGAACCTCCGGGTTCGAAAAAACCTTTTTCTTCCCCTTTTTTAAAACTCTTAACATCTCTGTTTACTATCTTACCGATCAAAAGAGCACCCACTTCGATATGGATCACTTCTCCGAAATGAACCGTAGACAGAATGTTTATCACTCTTGAATTTTCCTTATATATTTTATAAGCAGAAGACAGAGGACTTACGGTGTGAAGTTTTCCTTTTATGAATTTCGACTTGGTCAGCGTTCCGTCATCTATAAAACAATACCTGTGATAATCATCCACACAAAGACGATATACAAGGCATTTTCCTCCGGCATATTCTCCGAGATCTTTCATGCCCGGCACGATTTCTTCCATTGAATAAGATCTGCCTTTTATATCTATACGTGTTTTGTCGTCTATATCATAAATAAGCAGTTTGGCATCTGCAGGAGAGATCAGTCTGTTTTCACCCGGGTCCGGAATCCTTGCTCCGTCTCGAAGCTTTCTGGTGAAGAAGTCATTGAAGGAAATATATTCTCTGTCCTCAAAGTCTTCCATCTTGATCTTGTTTGATTCTATAAATTCCGGTATCTTCTTCCTGCTGGCTTTGCCCGAATTTACTTTTCCGTATATACACGATACAAAAGGGGATACGGCGATTCTAAGAAGCACTCTTCCAAAGAAATTTCCGTACAGAAATTTCAAGGCTCCTTGTCCGTATTGAACAATTTCCTCATACTCTTTTGTCTTCCTGTCGTATATCTTCATATTGTAATTATGTACATTGTGATCACAGCTATGGCCAACACTCCGAAAAACACATAAGCAAGTCCTTTTGGTTTTGCAATCTTTATCTTCAATACTTCAAGGACTGTCACAACAGCCATTGAAAGTGTATATACGATCACAAATGCATTTTCCGTAAGTATGTTCACAGACAGATACATGATTGAAAATACGAGCGCCGCATATGTGATGGGAAGACCTGTGTAATGGTTTACCGGGCCCTCGCCGTCCGCATCGATTACGTTAAAATAACCCAGTCTTGCTATTCCGGCTATGGAATAGATTATGTACAGGATGAGATGAACCGGTGTCACAAATCCTATATTCAAAAAGATAGTGACAGGAAGTGCGATAAAGCTGATAACATCAACAAGTGAATCAAGTTCTATTCCGAATGCTTTTTCTTCATCGCTTCTCTTAAACTTCCTGGCTACGCTGCCGTCAAACAGATCGCATATCCCGCAAAGAACAAGACAGATAAAACTGTAATTGATCTTCGAACTTACAGCCAGAAACATTCCTGCTACCGCAAAGCTCATTCCGATATATGTAAGGATTACCGACGGGTTCCAAAATCCAACGATTCTTTTCAAGATCATTCTCCTATCATTTAACTATCGTTACGGTTCCGGTACTTCCGTCTATGGTAACAGTCTGCCCGTCTCTGATCTTTTGCATTGCATCCTTGCAGCATACGATTGCAGGGATTCCATACTCTCTCGAAACGATTGCTGCATGACAAAGTATTCCGCCATACTCGGTTACGATTCCCGACAGGATCGCAAACTTGGGAGTCCATCCTGTGTCGGTAAATCTGGTGACCAGAATATCCCCCTCCTGCAATCTGTCTATCTGCGTAAAGTCTTCGATCACTCTTGCTGTTGCGGTAACGCATCCGTTATTTGCACCAAGACCCTTTATTGAAGAGTCCTTAATTTTCGCATCGTCTCTGTGTCTGGAGAATACGGTTCCTATCTCGTTATCGCTTATATAATTTCTGTAGCAATCGTAATAATATCTGTTCTTACCGATGATTTCTCTGAGGTCATCACCGGTATTATTGCCATCGATATAATCCCAAAGATCCCCGACTTTCAAAAACCAGACATCTCCCGCATCTTTCAGAACCCCTTTCTGAACAAGATGCTTTGCATACTCCATGGTATATACTCTGAGCATGTAATAGAATCTGGTGGATACGTCTCTGAACTCTTCTCTCCACCAAAGCATCTTCCTCATTCCGGATACTTTCTTCTCAACCTTACGGAATGTACGCTCGGATACCTTGCCTTTTACTTTCTCAAACACCTCAAGGTACATCTTGTGACCGTTCTCTTTATCCTCCAGAGGGGAATAGGAGTCTTCCAGGATAACCATGTCCTTCACCATCTGAATTACCGTTTCCGGTTCTTCATAATAGCAGGGATAAGTTATATCCAATTCTTTATCGGAGTGATATCCGTACTTATCGATGATATCTTTAACCGCAGGCATGAAATTTTCTTTGGACGATAATTCCTTTGCAATAACCTGTGTGCTCTTTTCTTTCCAATAAGAAAATGCCTTCTCATCTTTACGTATCTGTCTGGTAGCATCCCACATTTCATAGAAGGGAAGCAGATGTGAAATATTGTCTATATTTCCCAGAAGAGACAGATATTCGCTCTCCGTCACATATTTAAGCAGGCTGTCCTTATAAAGTGACTGATGAATCGTGTTGATAAATATCTGCCAGAAATATGTTGTCTCACTTCTGAGATAAGTCTTTTTCGTGATGTTATAGAAATCTTTTTCTATATTCTCGATCTTTCCCGCATCATATTTTTCCTTATATTTATAATACTGATCCAGGAGTTCATCCTTGTATCTTTGGTTATTCTCTCTTCTTCCTTTTAGGATCTTGCTCTGCTTGATAACTATTCTGATCATCCTGGATACGGAAGAAGGAGTGATCTTTGTGGTCTGTCCGTCTCCTTCATAATCACCGATGATTCCGTACTCGTTATCAAATTCTCTTTCCTTATATCCGATGACCTGGCTCATGGCCTTTTTAACTGCGGACATATTCCAGTAGGGACGTCCGTAGAACATCTCGCCAAGTTTCTTAGGAAGCTCTTCATCTTTCAATATTTCCGATTTCACTATGAATGAGCGAAGAGCAAACTCCCATATGTATTCATAAAGGCTCCACATATAGGGAGTACATACTGTTGCGGATACACCTCCATCTTTGAAATCCGCAGTGGTCCACATATCCGTTATTCCGTTGTATCCGATCTTGGTGATCCTGCGGGCCTGAAGAATATAGAGTTTTTCATCAGCTATTGCAAACTCTATATCGCAGGGATATCCGAAGAAATGCTGAATATCCGAAAACACTCCGGCATATTTTTCTACTGTTTCTTCATTAAGGAACTTATTGTCTTTATTTCTTCTGACTTCTTTTTTGTCATACCAATCATAGAAGTACTGTTCGGGTGCGGTTTTTCCGCTTACGATGTTTTCACCCAAACCTTCCGAAACTTCGATAAGCATTTCCTTATCAAAACCGTTTACCGGATCTATGGTGAAACAGATTCCGCTGAGGGTAGCGTCTACCATCTCCTGAACCACAACCGACATTTTCATGGAAGGGGCATCGATACCGTTATTTGCAACATACTGAAGAAGCACTTCTCCGAACATGGATCTGTAGCAAGCGATAATCTTTTCTCCGATCTCTTCCTTTTTTACATTGAGAAAAGTATCGTACTGTCCCGCAAAAGAATACTCTTCCAGATCCTCCATATTTCCGCTGCTTCTTACGGCGTAAAGTTTATCTCCGTCCGACAGCTTTTCAATCTGTGATGAAATATCCGCAGGTATTTTTACTTTATCAAGCAGCTCGTTAACCGCTTCCGAGATTTCTTTAACATTATCTTTGTTTAATTTCTTAAGTTGATTGCAAACAGTTAAATCAATAGAGTTTGCAGCCATAACCTCATCATATACATCCGTATCAAGAATGAATCCGCCGGGAACATTAAATCCCTCTTTTTTCATCTGAAGGAGGAATTTTCCTTTATTACCCAGCTTCTCTTCTCTTTTTTCATCAAGTGCAAGTTTTACGATCATGTCTTTCTCCATATTTTAAAACGGGTTTTTTCTGAGTTTACATACATACAACAGCATGTTCATGATGATGTGCGTGAATGCACCAACCAGAACATAGAGAAGGTATAATCCGATTCCCAGGTCATAGAATAACCACACCACTAGTGCACATCCGAAAATCGAATCTGCCTGATCAAGGAAAATAAAAAATACTCTCCAAGCTCCCGATGTGGTCTTCCCGGGAGTTATATCCAATCTTCTCTTAAGAAAGCTGTTGGGTAATTCAAAGAGTGCATATCCGAGTCCGAGGAGAAACCCCGTCATCAGATTGAAAAGAAATGTGTTCTCATGATGAACATAGAAATAATTCAGATGATCGATCCCAGTGCCATGGCAAACAGCGCCCCAGATGACAGTTGAGACCGTACCAAAGATCAGATATCCGATAAAACCCTTCCAGGTTTTGTTGTCACCGAATATCCTTTTTCCGTCGCGGAAATTTTTGCCCATATCCATGGGCTTCATTGCGAACTTCATCAACCCCGTCTTGCACCAGACCATGACGAGTATTCCGGCAATGATGGCAGGAAGCAAAGTGACATACATCTTCACTAACGTATCCGCCAAAAACTTTAAACTGCTCATATTCGTTCTTCTCCGGATAAGGCTTATGTAAAAAGGCGTATGTTCCGGTTAAGGAAACACACGCTTCTATTTTACCATATTTACTGTTTTTTCGCTTAAAACTTATATTGCATGAAATTTCCGTTTTTAACGAAACCAAAATCCGTATACAGAAGAACTCCCATGTCCGAAGCGGTTATCTGAACACATCCGCATCCATAGTTTTTCGCTTCTTCCACGACTCTGGACAGAAGTTCTTTGGCTATACCTTTTCTGCGATAATCGGGATCTGTGAACATGCTGGATAACAGACCTATTTTTCCACTTGGGCAGCTGAAATAAGGAGGTTTTTCCACCATGGACATGCCGCTTGTCCCCACTATTATATCCCCGTCCATGGCAAGCCACGAAACAAAGGTGCCGTCACTCATATGTCTGTGGTAATAATCCAGAAGGTGAGGAACAAGATCGATATCTTCGGTAGCCCCTTCTTCACGAAGCTGCTTTATCCGCATTCCGATAAACACATCAAGTTTCTCTTCGGTTAACTTACAATAACTGATTCCCATACGATCACCTCCGTCCGATCCGATCATTTTCTATTATATTACCCCCGGGACGAAGAATTAACCATGTATCATCAATATAATCGCCGTATATTTTTTCATCAAAAAACCGGCAGGCACTTTTACATGCCTGCCGGTTAAAGGATTGATAAAGAGAAATTCGGTTTTTACTATTTCATACATCGGCGGAAAAGAGAACCGTAAGTATAAGTTATCTCTCCGTCTTTGCTTATTGCATCTTCAAATACTTTTATGATCTTATTTCGGTTATCATTTAAGTATTTCTGATGACCGGAATACCTTTCGCACATCTTCTCGAAAAGTTCATCCGCTTCCGTAAAATGCCAGGTATTTTCTATCGTAATCAGATCAACCTTCTTAAAGTACTTCTTAAGCATCTCATCGCGGGCGTCCTGCTCCGATTGTTCGGCATTTACCATCTCATCGATAAAGGATGAATTCAATCCGGCATTTTTAAGTATTTCCTTGTAGAAATAATGCCATCCGCTGACCGCTTCCGCGTTAAAAGAAAACACCCCGCCTTTACCGAGAACCTTACTTGCTCTTTTAACGAATGATTCGGAATCTTTCAGCTCATAATTGATATAGTGAGCTATGATCAGGTCATATCCCTTATTCTTCGCTATTTTCTTCCATGCGCTCTCATCTTCAAGATCGTCAAACGTAAGTGATATGTTTACGCCCTTTGGAAAAGCATCCTTGTTTTCCGACAGATATTTCTCAAAGTCATCTGCCCAGCTTCCGTGAACATCATATCCGAAGATCTTGGTATTCTCCGGGATATCATCTCTGTTATTTCTCCAGAGCTTGGCATATCCGCATCCCAGATCGAGGATCTTCATTCCGGGGTTAAGGTCAAAAGATCTGAAGATCTTAACATACCAGTCCTCTTCCTGAGCCGTATGCTTAAGAGCATCCCAATGTCTTTCATCCGCAGACTGATCAAGATTGATGTTTTTAATCATCTCCGAAACATCATCCCAGTCAAGGTCTCCGGTCTTTCTGTCAAATGTTCTGTTTATGGCGGAAATGACTTTTTCGATGCGGTATTTTTTCTCCTCCATGTTCTTAAGCTGGATCCTGAGTGCTTCCTCTACATTTGATGCTTCTCCCTGAGCCAGATTGTCTCTGATCTCTTCAAGAGAAAAACCGATCTGCTTGAGAGCTACGATCTTTTCAAGAACCTGAAGTGCCGCTTTATCATAAAGGCGATAATTCCCTTCGGAATAATCGGATGGTTTCAGAAGACCTTTCTCGTCGTAGAGACGAACTGCCTTCTGAGATACGCCTGCCTTTTTTGCAATTTCCCCCGATGTCATTTTCTTATTCATACGGAAACCTCCTTCCCTATAATATCACCTTAAGGGGTTCCCTTGGGGGAGGGTCAATAACTTTTTAATTATTTTCCGAGAATTTCGGAGGCCTCTTTCATAAGCTCTATAATGGGCAAGTGCTGGGGACATACTCTTTCACACTGTCCACATCCAACGCAGTCCGAAGCCTTACCTGATCTCTGGGTTAACCCGGAATAGAAATTCTTGCTTCTCCAGTCATCGGGATATCTTCGAAGTGTATTGATGGTCCTGAATACGTCCGGAATGCTTATCTTCATGGGACATCCGTCACAGCAATACTTACATGCCGTGCATCCGATCTGAGGAATACGCAGTATCTCATCAGTGACCTTATTTACGATTTGGAATTCTTCATCGGATAAGGGTTCAAAATTCCTGAAGGTTCCGATGTTATCATTCATCTGTTCCTCATTGGACATTCCGGAAAGAATTGTCATCACTCCCGGAAGTGATCCCACAAAACGAAGAGCCCAGGATGCAATGGATTTATCCGGCCTCTTCTGTTTAAAGATCTCTTCGATCTCGGGAGCAAATCCTGCAAGCGCTCCTCCGCGAACGGGTTCCATTACTATAATGGGAATATTTCTCTCATGAAGAATATCATACAATTCCTGGGATCTTACTACAGGATTGGTTCTGTCGAGATAATTGAGCTGGATCTGAACAAATTCAACCTCAGGATGCTTATCCAGAATTTCCGTAAGAAGCTCGGGACTTCCGTGAAAAGAAAAACCGAAATGCCTTATTTTTCCTTCGGCCTTCTTTTTCATTCCCCATTCGAAACAATCATACTTTACATATACATCGTAATTGTTTCCTTCCTCGATGGAATGCAGAAGATAGAAATCAAAATAATCAACGCCCAGTCTTTCCTGCTGCTCTTTGAATATTCTCTCGATATCCTCTTCTTTTTTGATTTCCCAGGCAGGAAGCTTTGTAGCCACCATAAAATCTTCCCTGGGATAACGCTTTACCAGGGCTTCCCGTGCGGCTACTTCAGACTTTCCTCCGTGATATACGTACGCCGTATCAAAATAATTCATTCCGGCTTCCATGTATTTATCAACCATTCTGCATACATGCTCATGATCGATAACCCCGTCCTTTTCGGGAAGTCTCATAAGTCCGAATCCCAGTTTCGGCATTTTGCTCAGATCAATCCCCATACATTTCTCCTTTAATTTGTTTTGATAATACCCTTTGCGTTAGGATCATCCATTATGATCTCTCCTACTTCCGGAACTTTTATAGTTCCCGAAAGAGGATTCTTGATACTGATCATGGGAGTGGTAACCGTAGCCTCCACATCGGATTTCTCAAATGCAAGATCCGCATCAAGCATTTTACAATTGATCAGTTTTAGATTCTTACAATAACAAAGAGGCTGTGTTCCGCTGATGGTACAGTTTTCAAATGTCACATTCTCGCAGTACCATGCAAGATACTCCCCATTAACCACCGAATTTCTTACCACCACGTTTTTGGCATGCCAGAATGCATCTTTGGTGTTGAAATTACAATTCTCAAATACCGAATCGGTTATATATTGGAAGGAATACTTTCCCTTCAAAGAAACATTTTCAAACTTAAGATTGTTTGAACGCATCATGAAGTACTCACTTTCGGCACTCGAATCCTTCATCTCGATACCGTTAACCGACCATCCGAATTCCGGTGATATGATATCGCAATCCTTTACCCTTATATCCGAACATTCTCTGAGAGCTTTGATACCGTGCATCTTAGTATCCGTGATCGTTGCATTATTCGTATACCATAATGCCGCCCTGCACTTATCGGTCATTTCACTGCCTGAGATCGTCAGATTATCATCATGCCAGAAAGGATATCTGAGATTAAAAAAGCAGTTCCTAACCTCGATATTCTTTCCTTCTTTAAATGCGCTCTCTCCGTCTGCGGGGCCGTCGAATCTGCAGTCTTCCACCACGATCCCGTCTCTTCCATACAGAGCTCTTTCTTCATCAAATGTTTGTCCGCTAATGATCATTTTTTTTCCTCTGATTAAACCATCATCTTATAGATCTTCGCACACTCTTCTTCATTAAGAGTAATAAATCCGGAGATGGTTCCCTTTCTTCCGTCGCCGTTGCAAAGAACATCAACCAGCTTGGGGATATCCTCTTCCTTGGCGCCAAGTTCTTCGAAATTCTTAGGCATTCCGATGGAGATAAGGAAGTTTCTGAAAGCCTCGATACCTGCCTTTGCGGTTACTTCGGGATGAGCAAAATCCATCTGACATCCCCATACCCTTACGGCAACCTGTGCAAACCTCATGACATTGTGGCTCAGTTCATAAGTAAATACCGCTGGCATGGTAACCGCAAGTCCCGCACCGTGTGCACAATCATAAAGAGCGGAAAGCTCATGCTCGATGGTGTGACTGAGCCAGTCCTGACTTCTTCCTACACCGACTGCATTGGTATGAGCCATGGTGCCTGCCCACATGATATTGGCTCTTGCTTCATAATTATCAGGATCTGCAATGACCCTGGGGCCTTCATGAACCATGGTGAGAAGAAGTGCCTCGATAAGTCTGTCGGTTACTTCAACTTCCTCGGAATTGGTCAGATACCTCTCATAGAGATGGGCCATAATATCAGTGATACCGGCTGCGGTCTGATATGCGGGAAGAGTCTGGGTAAGAGCGGGATTGAGGATACTGAATTTGGGTCTGATGGCATCGGATCCTGCTCCGCGCTTGAACATTCCCTCTTCCTTGGTGATAACCGAATCTCCGCTTCCTTCACTTCCTGCCGCTGCAATGGTAAGAACAGTTCCTACGGGAAGAGCGGTTTCGATCCTCTTTCCCTGATAGAAATCCCAGAAATCCCCGTCATAAGGTACGCCTGCTGCTATCGCCTTGGAAGAATCGATGGCACTTCCTCCGCCTACAGCAAGGATGAAATCAACGTTTTCTTTTCTGCAAAGATCGATTCCTTCATATACAAGTCCGCTTCTGGGATTTGGCTTAACGCCTCCCAGCTCGACATATTCGACGCCCGCTTTCTCCAGAGACTTCTTTACTCTGTCAAGCAGTCCCGAGCGTACTACGCTTCCGCCGCCATAATGAATGAGGACCTTGCTTCCGCCGAATCTCTTAACGCATGCTCCAGCCTTTTCCTCAGAATCTTTTCCGAATACAAAACAAGTGGGTGAATAGAATGAAAAATTCTCCATTTATCTTTCCTTTCCGCCGACTATGGCAATACCGATTATGTATTAAGGATAACATTGCCTAAGGCTGTTCACTAACGGTATTTTGTAAAAAAAGGACCGCTTTTTGTTCTTAAAACGGTCCTTTTCAGGTTCATACATTTTATTTCAGCAGTTTTCGGATCTGAGCTTCATCCGAATCCGGAAGGATCTTCTTAAAATGGGCTACGATCCTTTCCAATGATTCCTCGGGGCTTCTTTTGTAGACTTTATCCGTGAACTTCTTTCCCATGAACTTTTCGGGAGTGGTATATTCCGCTATACCCCAGCCGTATTCATTGCCGAACTTGTCCTTGGCGTGAGTAAAATCGCTAGTGATCACATAGCACTGCTTCTGGAGTCTGGTTATGGACGAATCAAATCCCTTTTTTCCGCCCTTACGGTAATTTCCTATCTCCTTAAGTTCCTTGGACAGGATCGGAGCATGTTCATCTACAAGCTCATACAGTGTCTTATCATTATAGGAAGCAAGCCCGTCCTCATATCTGGCGTCAAAGTCATACCCGTCACGCCTGTAATTGGCAAAATCCGGAAACCATTCGCTGCTGATATATACTGCCTTGTTTGACAGGAACTTTCCGTACGCACACTTTGTTTTCCTGATGACCGGCCCTTTCCACTCCCAGGCATCCCAGGGATCGGAATCGTAGTACCAGCACCCGTCAGCTATGTGCTCCTCCAGAGAAAAGCCCTCTATATCTCCCGCAAAAAAAGGAACAAATCCGAATTCTTTTACGGCAGATGCCAGCTCTTCCATGGATCCAATCTCAAAATTATCGCTGTAAGTTCTGCTCATAATATGATCTCATCACCGGAATGAACGTAGATGAGTTTATCTCCCATCACTTCTTTCATGATATCAAAAGCTTCGAGCCCCGTACAATGACAAGTGTAGAAAACCGTATGATATTCACTTAGTTTCCGTGCGATATCCTCAATCTCTTCTACCTGATCATCACGATAGGGAGTTTTCTTCATCAGATGAAATCCGCTTATTACCGCATCAGGAGCTTTTCCGTATTTTTCCTCATAGGCGTCCATGATACTCAGGATACCGTTATGGGCACATCCTCCCATTAGCACACTCTTTCCGCCTTCTGTCAAAACAAGGAAATGCTCATGTTCGAATTCATCCCTTACAAACTCGCCGCCCGTTTTTCTGAGGAGTCTTTTATTTGTAAAGGGAAGGGCGTGGGTTCTGTTTTTTATGGTAAACAGTTCCATCCCGTCCTCAATAATACAGTTCCCGGAAATCTTCTTAACCTGCGAAAGATCCGCAATGTTTTTGTCAATTCCGATATACCTGTAACGTTCACCTTCTGCATTCTCACCGTCATCCGCGTAATAATCATCCAAAGCGGATGACTGCATATAGATATCCGCATGATCGTTAATCTTCGAAAAAGGAAGGATTCCTCCCGAATGATCGTAGTGACCGTGACTTAGGATGACAGTGTCAACCGCACTAAGATCAATTCCCAATGACTTGGCGTTTTTCAGCGTATCATCCGAGGGGCCCAGATCCATCAGCATCTTCCGGCCACCTTTTTCTATATAGAAGGAAAGACCGTGTGCATAGAGGCATCCGGCCTTACCTTCCGTATTTTCGATCAGGTTAACTATTCTCATCAGCTTCCCAGCCTTTGCAAACATCGCACCATCCCAAAGCATCCGACGCCTTTTCCAGTTCATCGGGTGTCAGTTTGACCGAAGTAAAATCATTTCCTCCCGCAGGATGAACGTATTCAAATCTCTTCATTGATATATCCAGCCATACCGGAATGTCTTCTTTTATCCCGAAGGGGCATACACCGCCGGGCTGGAATCCTATGAGCTTTTCAACCATATCCCTGGGCACCATTGAAGGCTTGGTATGGAATTTGGCTTTGAACTTGGAGCTGTTCACCCTTCCGTCTCCCGCCATTACTACAATGACCGGTTTATCATCTACGATAAAAGAAAGAGTCTTGGCAATCTCCGCTTCGCTGCATCCGATCTGTTTCGCAGCATGCTCAACGGTATCTATGGTCTCCGTGTGGTCCTCGATGCGGTCTTCAAACCCTTTATTCTTAAGAAACTCTGCTACCTTTTCATTTCTCATGGCTGTAAACTGTCTTCCTTATATAATGATCATGCTCATTTATTATAGCATGAGTCAGTATATATTATTCATATCCTTGAATTTCTTAGTTTCCTTGGCCCACATGGATATCTTCTTTTTCTTGGCATAATTCCTCTGATTCTCGGTTCCGAGAGACTTATACAGCATATACCTTTCTTCGGACAGTTCGCCGCTTTCGATAGCAGCCTTAATGGCGCATCCGGGTTCCGTATCATGCCTGCAGTCACTGAACCTGCACATATGCTCCAACTCAACAATATCGGAAAATGTCTCATCGATACCGTCTTCCGTCATTGCCATACCGATTTCTCTCATACCCGGAGTGTCGATCACGGATACACCGTTTTTCAATTTGATCAGCTGTCTGTGTGTGGTGGTATGCTTACCTGTTGAATCGGACTCCCTTATTTCCGACGTTTTCATTACTTCTTCACCGGACAGGGAATTGATAAGTGTGGACTTTCCCGCACCGGATGAACCCATAAGACATATGGTGACACCGGGTTTCATGTACTCTTCAAGTTCGTCCGTTCCTATCCCGTATATAGCAGAGATTGCATGAACTCTTACTTTGTCGGATATGGATTCCACTTCCCTTATATATCTTCCGGGATTTGAACACAGGTCCGATTTGGTAAGCACAACTACAGGAATTGACCCACCCTGAAGTACAACGCTTACATACCTGGCAATTCTGTTATAAGAATAGTCCTCATTCAAAGATGTGATGATAAATGTATAATCCACATTCGCTACCATATACTGCATCACCGCAGTCTTGGCCTGGTCCGGTCTTTGAAGCAGATTCTTTCTTTCGCATACACTCAGTATCATCGATTCACCCAATGGGTTATACCGAAACACAACATAGTCCCCAACAACAGGAAGACACTCCGTATCTTCTCCGTAAAAACTTCCTTTGAGCTTTCCCGGAATCTCTTCATCTTCATATCCGATGATAAAGCTGTTTTTTGCAACCGACATAATTCTGCCGGTCAGTTCTTCGTTTTGATTGATTAATTTTTTACTCAATTTTGATTCTCCATAATTGTAATTCATAGTATGGAGACCATCAGTAAGATGCCCTTTGGGCAAAAGAAAACCGTGACCAATCAGCCACGGTTAATATGTCAATTCATTGTAAGATCAATGAGCATAAACCGAGGTCGTCATACTATATTCGTTTGCTGCAACTATTCTATTTACAAACATTAAAACTACCTCGCTTTCTTTTTTATTTCGTGAATTAAGAATAACACATGCAAAACAAATGTCAACAAAAACTTGACCCTCCCCTAAGGGTATGCCTCAGGATAATATCAGGAAAAGTTCCTTGGAGGAATGAGCATGATGAAAAAATACGGATTAAAAGATAATCTAAGGTATGTGTTAAGCGGCATGACTAAATGGGGAAAAGGCTTAATGCCTGTTCAGATTCTGGGAAATATCATCGATACTGCAGAACTCTTTGTTGTTCCGATACTTGTAAAACTTGTAATAAGCCGTATTGAAACCGGGAGCAGTACCGAAAGAATCATGTATGTGATCGGTATCTACGCTGCAGTCATTCTGCCGGTATATCTCCTTCAGGGCTATGTAATGAACCAGACCGGATGGAGAATGAAATATGTTCTGATCAGATTTAAAAGAGAACTGATGGACACCATGCTCACCATGGACTATGCGAATATGGAAAATCCCAAAGTCCTCGACGAACATGAGCGAATCAGAAATGTCATGAACAACAAAGATGCAAGTATCGAAGGAATGATGACCTCTTCCGTACTGTGCGGAAAATTTGTTTTACAGATAATTATTTCCGTCCTGCTGATCTCAAAACTCAATAT
The DNA here is from genome assembly GCA_017940415.1 of Lachnospiraceae bacterium. Lineage (GTDB taxonomy): Bacteria > Bacillota > Clostridia > Lachnospirales > Lachnospiraceae > AC2028. The sequence continues at coordinate 22,187 of JAGAYR010000045.1, read as the reverse complement.
TTTTCTTGTGGTCATCTTAAGTCTTCTTCTGATAACCGCATCAATTCCTCTGGAGAAAGCAAAGCGAAAAGATAAAGAACTAGTGTGGGATGCACTGGGTCCGTTTTGGAGAAGACACTTTAACATGGGGTATCTCACCACCCACTTTAATACCGCCAAAGAGATACGATTGTACGACATGAAAGAATGGATATACGGAAAGTATCTTGCTCTAAACGCGGACATTCAGAAGAAATATGTCATCTCAAGAAACATATGGGTAAAGGGCCATGTACTTATTGCAGTATTTCAGCTTCTTCAGGAGATCGCACTTTATTTCTTTCTCCTGTGGTCTCTAGCAAAAGGAAATCTTTCCATCGCGGATTTTACACTTTATGTATCATCGGTACATATTTTCTCAAATGCGGTAAACAGCTTCTTCCATGAACTGTCAAATCTGAAAAAACAATCATCCGAAGTTGCAGACTTCAGAAGATTCGTTGACACCTATAAGAAAGAAGATATGAATGAGATCGACAGCGTTACCGATAAACCGGATATAGAATTTGATGACGTTACATTTTGTTATGAGGCGCAGAATAAAAACGCTCTCGAAAACGTAAGCATAAAAATTCCCTACGGACAAAGACTTGCCGTCGTCGGATTGAACGGTGCAGGCAAGACAACCTTCATAAAACTTCTTTGCGGATTGTATTCCCCCTCCGAAGGAACAATCCGGATTGCCGGAAAAGAGGCTGACAGCATTAATCTTAGAACCAGGTTCGGTCTCTTTTCACCGGTATTCCAGAATGTGGAGGAATATCCCTTTACGGTATCGGAAAACATTTCCATGAGATTATCGGATAAAACCGATGAGATCAAAGTAAAAGACTGCATTGAAAAATGCGGCTTATCAGACAAGATTAAAAAGCTGATCTTCAAAGAACACACCCAGGTATTGAAAGTGCTTGATGAGAACGGAACGGATTTTTCGGGAGGTGAGAAACAAAAACTCGCTTTCGCAAGAGCTCTCTACAAAGATGCTCCCGTAATCATACTGGATGAACCCACCGCAGCACTTGATCCTCTTGCGGAAGAAAAAATGTATAAAGACTTTGACAGTCTGATCGGAGAAAAGACCGGCATATATATTTCCCACAGGCTTTCCTCAACCCGTTTTTGCGATGTAATCGCCATGTTTAAGGATGGTCACATAGTAGAATACGGAACTCATGACGAGCTCATGAAGCTCAAGGGAGAGTATTACGAAATATATGAAGCCCAGGCTCAGTATTACAAAGAAACGGAGGAAGTCGAAAATGAAGCATCATGACAGGAAAATGAATTTCGATCTTCATACCATCTTTTACTTTTTTGACAAGATGTGGAAATACAGAAAAAGTTTTTACTTCTTCTATGCTTTCTTCATGATTGTTATGATCATCAGGCCACTGGTCAGCATCTTTTGTCCGAGGATGCTGATTGATACCATAACCTCATCGGGGGATATGTTCCGCATTATTCACATCGCTGCGTTTATGATCCTAGCAACATTCTTCATTAACCTTGCGGTCAGCATTACGGATGAACATCTGTCCAAGATATACTATGAGGATCTTAACCGCCTAAATGAAGCTGATATCGGAAGAAAAAGCATGGAGCTGAAATTCATTGCTACCGAGCAAAAAGAAACTCTTGATTACATTCACAGTGCAAAAAGCGGAATTTCCAATGATTACTCAGGTGGGATGAGAGGACTGTTCAAAGCATTTGCTCTTCTTATTTGTAATCTTATGATATTGATCATTTCAGCATCCGTTGTTATCAGATACTCTCTTCCGCTCCTTCTTGTATTTGTCTTAAACGTGATCGTAAACACCGCAATGAACAATCGGATCAATGCGATCAGTCTGGCACAGCACGAAAAGCTATCTTCCATCGACAGAGGATATTATTTCCTGCTCCACTCATTGTCCGACATTCGCTACGGAAAAGACATAAGATTATTTGACGCAAAAGAAATGATGACGCATCGTGTCGATTCATATAATCTTGAGCAATCAAAGATTACAAAAGATCAGGCGATGCAGTCACAGAAATTCCTGTATGGTTCAAAACTCGACATGGCACTCACTACGATCCTGACTTATATCATTCTCACCGTAATGGCCGTAAAAGGTATTATCACTCTGGGAGAATTCACGATGCTTGCTGCTTCGGGTGCAGCCATTGCCGCAAGCATGAACATGGTTTTAGTACAGATACTCGACCTGCAGAAATTTACACGTTACGCGGAGAAATGCGTTAACTTTCTGGAGAATAATGACTATGAAGAATCCGGAAGCCTTCCCTGTGTATGTGAAGATTCTATGGAGATAGAATTTAAAAACGTATCTTTCAGATATCCCGGAAGCGAAGAATATGCTCTAAGGAATATCAATGTAAAGATACATACGGGTGAGCATCTTTCAATCGTAGGATTAAACGGTGCGGGTAAAACAACGTTTATAAAACTTCTATGCAGATTTTATGAATGCACGGAAGGCGAGATCACATTAAACGGAATAAACATCCTTGAATACGACATAGCAAGCTATCGAAGATTACTTGCTGCTGTTTTTCAGGATTTTCAGCTTCTCGGTTTTTCCATCAAAGAAAACATCATATCCGGTGATCCTTCAGATGTATCCGATGATAAAGTAAATGAAATAATCAAAGAAGTCGGATTATCCGAAAAGGTTGTTTCTCTTTCCGCAGGAACAGATACATGTGTGTTCAGATATTACGATCTGAACGGATTTGAACCTTCCGGTGGAGAACAGCAAAAACTTGCAATGGCAAGAGCTCTTTATAAAGATGCTCCCGTTCTCATCCTCGATGAACCTACGGCTGCACTGGATCCCATTGCAGAAAAGGAAGTATATGAGAAATTCAATGAGATGACTGACGGAAAGACTGCTCTCTTTATTTCACACAGACTTTCTTCCTGCAAATTCTGCGACAGTATTCTGGTATTTAAAGAAGGCAGGATCGTAGAAAGAGGAACTCACTACAGCCTCGTCTCTTTGCCCGGCGGTTTGTACTCACAGATGTTCCATGCCCAGGCACAGTACTATGCATAAATGACAAAGCTAATGGGGACGGTTTCTTAAAACCGTCCCCATTGAAATATATATTTTAGGTAAGTTATGAAGAATTATTTCTATTACATCTCGGGTACTTTGGGAAGCTTGGCAACAGATGCTGCGATCTCTTCATCGGTAGGGATGTAATCGGTCATCTCACCGTCGTTAAACTTCTGATATGCAACAAGGTCGAAGTATCCTGTACCGGTAAGTCCGAATACGATGGTCTTCTCTTCGCCGGTTTCCTTGCACTTAAGCGCTTCATCAATTGCCGCTCTTATAGCATGTGAGCTTTCGGGAGCAGGAAGGATTCCCTCTACTCTTGCGAACATCTCTGCTGCTTCGAATACTGAAGTCTGCTCTACGCTGGTTGCTTCCATATATCCGTCATGATAAAGCTGGGAAAGAGTCGAGCTCATTCCGTGGAAACGAAGTCCTCCCGCATGGTTTGCCGAAGGAATAAAGCTACTTCCGAGAGTGTACATCTTGGCAAGAGGACAGATCATTCCGGTATCGCAGAAGTCGTATGCGAAAGTTCCTCTTGTGAAGCGGGGACATGAAGCAGGCTCTACAGCGATGATACGGTAATCCGCTTCTCCGCGAAGCTTCTCACCCATGAAAGGTGCGATAAGTCCTCCGAGATTTGATCCTCCGCCTGCACATCCTATGATGATATCCGGCTTTATTCCATACTTATCGAGCGCTGTCTTTGTCTCAAGACCGATAACTGACTGATGAAGAAGAACCTGATTAAGTACGCTTCCGAGAACGTATCTGTATCCGGGATTCTTGGTAGCAACTTCAACCGCTTCTGAAATAGCGCATCCGAGACTTCCGGTAGTTCCCGGGAACTCGGCAAGGATCTTTCTTCCGACTTCTGTAGTCTCGGAAGGAGAGGGAACAACAGACGCTCCGTAAGTACGCATTACTTCACGGCGGAAAGGCTTCTGCTCATAAGAAACCTTGACCATGTATACCTTGCAATCAAGTCCGAAATATGAGCAGGCCATTGAAAGAGCGGTTCCCCACTGACCTGCACCGGTCTCCGTGGTTACGCCTTTAAGCCCCTGCTTCTTGGCATAATATGCCTGTGCAATTGCGGAATTAAGCTTATGGCTTCCGCTGGTGTTGTTTCCTTCGAACTTGTAATAGATTTTCGCGGGAGTGCCGAGCTTCTCTTCAAGGCAGTATGCTCTTACAAGAGGTGAAGGTCTGAACATTTTATAAAAGTTTCTGATCTCTTCGGGAATCTCGATAAAAGGAGTGGTATCATCCAGTTCCTGCGCAACAAGCTCTTCGCAGAAAATAGGAGAAAGCTCCTCTGCGGTGAGAGGCTTTCCTGTTCCGGGATTAAGAAGAGGAGCGGGTTTGTTCTTCATGTCTGATCTGAGGTTGTACCATGCTTTGGGCATATCCTCTTCGGACAGATAGATCTTGTAGGGAATCGTCTTGTCAGCCATATTGTTCTCCTTTCCTGGCTTAAACCTTTCGGTTTCCTTCGGGACAGGGATAAAAAAAAATACCTGTCCCACAGTAATAGTTACTGCTGGGACAGGTAGAATGTTTACCTGCGGTGCCACCCGGCTTGGTGTGAACTCACACCCACTTAGCGCATACGACCATATGCCGAATTTGTTAACGGAGATTCACCTCCGTCTCTCATACTCCGTATCTAACGTTTCTGATTGCCCTCAGAAGTCCATTCGGTTAAAACACTTTTGCTCCGATCCCACCATCCGAAGCTCTCTCTTAAAAGGAGGTCTTAACTTACTCACTCTTCATCAACGGTTTATCTGAATGTATCACAGGAAAAAATATGCTGTCAAGATGCGTTTTGCTATTTATTCCATTGACTTGTGTCTATGATTTCTACGTTCTCTAGTTCCGGCCAATATTCGTACCAATCTATTCCTTGTTCATCGGCTTGCTCTTGAATAATATCAGTCACAGTTAAATATTTAATACCTTTGAACTTAGAATAAATAGATAGATCATCCCAAAATGAATCGTGATTAAACATCAGATGAACAATATGTAAATTATATAAACCTTCTAAATCAGCCTTGTCATTGCTTTCATCTGAATAATTACTTAGAGAAAATGGCTCTCCCAAGCCTTCTACCTGCACAATCCCCACCGAAATAGTAACCTTATCATCGATTCCACGAAATGATTCATTTGCAAATTCAAAGAATTCTGTGACAGTTTCTATATCTTGATCACAAATTTCATATGTATAATATGATCCATATCTTTCCGATTCTTCGTGATCATTATAACGAAATGAATCACCAAATTTTTCTTTCACTGATTCAGTAAAGACATCATCCGGATTGAGATTATTTCCGGAATAATGACCACATCCAGCCAGAATAGCTGATATAATCAAGCATATCCATATTTTTCGAGTTATCATCTAGCCACCTTTAATATATTTGGATCAATCTGTCGCATCAAGATAATTGCAAATTCTATACTAATTGTTTTATCCATTTCCCCACTCACTAGTGTCATAAACCGTTACTTCTTCCAAACCCGGCCACATTTTGTACCAATCAATCCCCGATTCTTCTGCTTTTTCTTGAAGAAGATCTGATATTTCTAATTTTTTAACTTCCACCAAAGAAGAATAGATATTCACATCATCCCAAAAAGAATCATGATCATACATCAAATAACCAATCCACAAATCGTAAAATCCATCATAATCGGCATAATCTAAGCCGGTATCTGAGAAGTTACTAAGTGAAAACACTTCTCCCAATACTTCAACTTGTTTTATGCATACAACAACTGTTACTTTGTCATTACTCTCAGCAACCTGTTCGTTTAATACATCCACAAAGTTTCTTATGAGATCAGGATTTTTTTCATTAATCTGAAAAGTATAATAATCACCATAAATATCCGATTCTTCTTTCCCACAATAATAAAACGCATCTCCGAATATATCCTTGACTGCCAGTGAAAGATTATCATCAGGTTTAGTATCATAATCTATGTAATGCCCACAAGCTGTTTGATATATTACTATTGCGAAAGCAAGAATAAATGTAATCAGTTTTTTCATCTGCTAACCTCCAGTAAATTGGTATATATATTTATATGTTTTACATACTCTTCAAAATCAACAAAATATATATTACCCCAGCTCACTATTTTCAAAACATATTTATATCTACTATCAGTAGGATCCATATATTTTGCATATCCAATTATCGTCATATAATGTGAATTTGTAGATGTTGAATATCCCCGTCCAGTAAGATGATTAATTGCATTTTCTTGGGTAAAATATAAAGTCAGGTTATCACCATCAACATAATACGAAAACACAACCGGAATATTATCCGATATCATGTGTTCGATTAAAATTATAGCTTGTGTTCGATTTTGTACAGCTGGCCAACGCGCATAAGCATTGAACACACAACCAGAAAAGCAACAAATTGCCTAAAATACTTAAATAAATGTTTCCTCATACATAAACTCCCAAAACTATAACAGCACCCCAAAAAGGCCACTGAACAAATAGTGACTTACTACTGCTGATTTGTTATTCAGTTCAAGCTGATGAGAAAAATTTGGAAATATAAAACTCAACCCAAAGAAGTCCTGTGATACAGGATAGAAAAACAGAAATTAATGAACTTAATACAATAAGACCATTAGACCTTATCATAAACCGTCTCCTTATGATAAAATCCTCTAATCTCACTTCCCTATTCAAGAATAACACTATCGGATCATTTCTTTCAACAATCCCTTATTGAAAATTATATAAATAAACGATGGGAACGGCTCTGACCCGGCAATGAACTACTGCCCAATCACAGAACCGCCCCACCAGCTTTAAACTATTTAGTCGTTGTAGTGGAATTCAATTGCTTCACCTGTTGAGATATCGGTACCATATACGATATTGTTCTCGGTATCAAGACTGTCAAAGGCATACGACCACAATTCGGAGTATTTATCATCATCTGCAGAAAGATCCGTCTCATTATAATTGTAGTCATAATCATAAAACAAGAATGCTCTGATCTGATATGGATGAAGTCCTTCATCAGCCCTATAATCCGAGGTGACCATAAAATCCCAAAGATAAAGAGCTTCACCCTCATCTCTTAATGCCCACGTAGGATCGCAGTGATATCCCTTTCCATCAATCATTACATAAGTCCAGGAATGTCCATCCTCCGAAGAATCTATAGTAAATGCATCAACTCCGCACTGAAGAAGAAGATAAGCGTAGATTGAAGCTATGTCACCGCATATTCCGCACTTCTTGGAAAATGCGCTGTAAGTTGAGCCCTCATCCAAATCGATTCTGCCGGTTTCGTATTTTTCATAATCATATGTAAAATTTTCTGCGATATAAGTATACAGAGAAAGACATTTCTCAAAGTCGGAATAATCAGTTCTGATACATTCATGGAGAATATCATTTATCTCCTGCTCAAATTTCAAGCGTTTTTTCTCAAAAACTTCTTTAGGAATGGCATAATATATATAACCCTTACCGTTCTCATAGAATAGTCCATCCCCATAGTAGGGACTGATATTCACGCAAGCTACCGGATACAGATAGTTTAATGTATACGGATCAATTACCTGCCAGTATGTTTTCTCATCAGGGCACTCAAAAGAATCATCTCCGGCACGTATAGCATCTATCATATTATAGAAAGCCTGCCAGAATTTCTCATCACGGATTTCCGAAAGCTTTTCTGAATATACATGAGGATCGAAAGAATAGTACTCGGATACGGGTTCGGCAGTTTCTTCACCCAATCCCTTATTCCCATGTGCTTCACCTAATTCTTTATTCTCACTTACTTCTATGACAACATCGGAAACCTCCGAATTAATCGCCTCAGCATTCGAGGATCTGAGTCCTCTTGCTCCGCATCCCGAAAGTAAAATCGCTGCAGCCAGCATTCCGGATAACATCTTGTAACATTTCATAAAATAAAACCTTCTTTCATATTTGATCTATGTACCCTCAAACACCGGTGAATAATATCACCGGTGCACATTTACATACAACAAATATTTCTTTAAGGTTTTATTTAGAATACTTATCCCCTTACCAGCTCATAATCGATGAGAGTCATTTTGTCATTTACGATCTTTTCTTCCCCGACTCTCACAAATCCGCATTTCTCATAAAGATGACAATTTGCAGGCTCCTGAAGAATTGTTTCAAGCTTCCATGTTTTCACATCGGAAAGAAGTTCAAATGCTTTTTGTATCGCAATGTATCCTATTCCTCGGTTTTGATATTCCGGAAGAACAAAAAGCGGACTTATAAAAGAAACCGTCTTTTCATCAGGATCGTTTTTACTTCATCCAGCTTAATGCGGTTTACAAGGTCTGTATTTCCTTTATCGGGGAGATTGAATCTTTCTTTGATCATACGGGCAACCACGTCAGGCTCAAGATTTGTATTATCAATCTTGATATAATTTTCAAAAGGGATTTCTCCATCTTGGCTCACGATACGATATTTCGTTTCCTCTCTGAGCATTCTCTCTTCCGATATGGCGATATCCCGCTTGGAAGCTTTATTCCTGAGTCGGTTTTCGGTTTTATTTCTCTCAAGTCTCACTGCTCTGTCCGCAACCAGTTCAACATAGTATACAGTTCCTCCTGTAGCCTCGAATCTGTCCGCGACGGATTTGATATAATCCCAGTCTTCCTGCATATCAAATGCCCACATGAAAGTAAAGATCATGCCCTGATAGTTTGTCTTCATAAATTCATCGAAGACAACTTCACGAAGTCTGCTTACGGCACTTCCGTTAAATTGTCCGAAGATCTCAATAACAGGTTCGATCATCATGTGATTGTGAAACAATCTAAAATCAGTGATCTTCATAAGTTCCTGACCCGTTGTCATCTTACCTACTGCTCCGCTTCCGATTATTACTATCAGATCCATTCCTTACCTCCTAATAAAAATACCGCCTATCCTGCAGGATAAGCGGTAATCATTTAACTTACTGTTTTAGAAAACTGCTCTTATCTGCTACCCGGATATTTACATACACCATTAAGACCATATGCAGCGCAAATGGAAATAATAGAAATGTATGAATATCTCATAGCGTTATTATTCAAGAGTTCGTCTCCTCAAAATTATTACGTTGATTCTATATCGGTATACCGGCCATGTCAATAATCAGATTGTTATAATTCGGGTTCAGATACTTCGACTGCCGGAATCTCTATATCGGGAAGCTCTCCTGCATACTCCGTATTATCTGCCACTTCCTTAGGATCCGGGTATTCGGGGTTTTCTTCATCTTCCCAAAGAGACTTGTGCTTTTCGTGCTCCTTCTCCATCTGCTGAGCCATGGCCTGCATATTCTTAGCCATCTGATACATCTTATCGTCATATTCCATCAGCTTCTTTTCATCAGTCAAAGGAACTATATCGCCCTTAGCCAGCCTTCTGAAAACAATCATGACTTTGCCCAGGTTCTCCATTTCCTTTTCCATGGCATCGCCCTGCTGCTTGGAATTTTCCATATTGAAAACCGCTACTTCCTGTTCCGAAATAGAATCAAGAACCTTTTGGTTTTCTTCAAAGGCTTTCTGTGTCGCATCGAGAGAAAGTTCCAGAGAAGCCGCCTGTTCGGAAAATGTTTTATCTCCCGTAAGCTTATATGCATTTTCTGCTTTTTCCTTACGTGCGTAAAGCTCACGGGTCTGATCTACAAGTTCACGTCTGTTGGCATAATATATCGGTTTTGCTTCACCAATCTTCATATGATACCTCCGTGTATCAATGCATAAAAATCCGTTTCATATATTATATCGGCATACTTAACACATATTATTACCTATTCGGAAGAATATTTATTGCTTCTTTTGCCTCCTCATCCGAAATCTCCAAACCGGAGTCAAAGAGTAATAATCCATTAGGATATGCATGTGCTTTCATGATACCTTTTAGATATACCTGAGCAATATGATTTACACACACTCTGCAATCGTACAGATCCTTTAAAACAGATGCAGGTGAAATATCTGCTTCATCCCCGATCTCTAATTCTTTTGTCATATACAGATGAAGTATTCTTGCAACATCTTTTCTAAGGAGTGTGTTTTCCGAGTGTTCAGATTCGTACTTGTCTATGATGCCGAGCCGATGTGCTTCTTCAATACAATCCGAACCATCATTTCCCATTAAAAGACTGATAAATCTTTGAAGCTTCACTGAGGATATATCCTCCATACTATGGTGTCACATGCTTTAATACCGGACACTTCAAATTTTCCCTCTTCGTTTAAGAATGTATTTCCATTCCATAAATCTTTTACTGAATATGATGATGCTTTTTCAAATACATTGGGATCGGATATTTTATCGCGAAGATACTTGATGATAAGATTATTATCTACGCAGATTTTCTCATGTGTATCCGCTGTATCAAGATTTATAAAAGCAAGAGCAATGCTTCCGTCCGATAGAGGCTTTGCAAGTACATCAACTCTTTTGTTATCGCGTAAATATACTTTGTCCGGGTTTTCTTTTTCAAGACTTGAATATATTCGCTTGGACTGAATGCCCAGAGCATCCTGGTTAAGATCGATAAGCTCTTTATTGGAGATGATATTATGAATCCAATCTCCCTTTTCAACTCTCCTGAGGTCAAGACCCAGCATAAGCGGTGAGTTCATCATGCACCACATCGTCATGTGACTCTTGCACATGGTCTCATCAAGCCCGTCCATCCCGATCATCATCATATCGGGATCGTTCCAGCCTTTAGTAAGTCCCGCAAATTCATCCATGATAACTGCTTTGTTATACTGGTTCGTTACTCCGGTTGTATAATCACCTGACCAGTTGGCTTTTCCTGGATCTCCGTCAGCGCCTACCTGAAAAGTAATATCGTTAAGAATCCTCCATGAGTCACCTACTTTATATCCCCAATTCTGCGGCTGAGTCTTCCCCCATTCACAAATGGACAGTATTATGTCCTTTCTCGAAGATCCGTTCTTAAAAGCCTCTTCAAATCCTTTGACAAGTTCGGCGTATGAACAAAGAGTATTCTCCTGACGTCTGTGGTTCATCAGACGAAGAATATTTTCTCCCTTATTCAATCTGATCTTTATCGACGATGATTTAATAAAAGCTGTTTTGCTTTCCGACTCGGGAAGCAGATCGTCATAGAAATACTCAACAGTTTCTCCTTCTCCTACGGCAATCTGAAGCCAACTTCCTGTTTCAGATTCTCTACCTGTAGCATATTCAACGATAAGCTCTGCATCTCCCTCTTCATCTGCAGTTATTAGGAATCTGAGTTCCCCGCTTAAATCTCCGACTGGGGAATGATCCGGACCGGTTCCATCAAATGTTCCGATGCCTTTTACAATCTCTACTCCATCTTCTTCAGTAATGACAACTCCGTTTCCAAACAATATTCCGTCTGCTTCTGCTTCATATGTTCTATCAACTCCGCATCCGGTCACATGAATACTTTTGATTGCCGGAGCATAAGTATATTTTGCATTTTCAGCATTTGAAAAAGTTGCATTATCCCAGAGGTAATAACAATTATCAACTTTGATAAAATCTATATCCCAGTCGATATATGTCTGAGCATCCTCTCTCTCATGACCGCATGTTCCCACGGCTGCACCGGCACACAAGTTTGTTCCGATGTCATTGTACATTCCGAACTTCAGTCCCATTGAATGAAGATGATCTGCAAGAGCTCTAAATCCCGAAGGGAATTTTTCTTCTTCATTTGCAAGAAGTCCGTTCACCCTTTCGGATTTATAGCATCCGTCGTCAAGAACTATATATTTGTATCCCAGCTTATCGAGACCAAGCTCAACAATCTTCTCTGCCATCGCTTTAGTCAAGACTTCGGTATTACCGCTTCCGAACGCATTCCAGCTGTTCCAGCCCATAGCAGGAAGCCTTCCGCATTTTTTTCCGGAAACCACCGATCCGTCCGTAAATGAATCAAAGCGAAATGCCCTGTCTGTGATTTCCATAGGTCTTTCTGATAATTTCATATCAATACCCCCAAATATTAAACCGCTTACCCGGGCGGATAAGCGGTTTTGATCATTTTGATGCGGTTATGTTTATTGCCTTTGTTACCGCTTCATATCGTTTCATCATCAGTTCATGTTTTCCTTTGATGATGCCTTCATCATTGTTTTTAGCCGCTTCTTCAAGTCTTAATGCCAGTTCGGATAATTCCACCGCTCCTATCATCTTCGATGTACTCTTAAGAGCATGTACATATATTCCGTACTCTTCCCAATCCTCTTTTGAGAAATATTCATTGATCTTGGCAGATTTTTCTTCATAACTTGATGCATATTCGGTAAGCATCGAACGGTAAAAACTCTCATCGTTATTTGTATACTTAAGTCCCTCAACAGGATTTACTCCGGCAGCCCTGAGTACATCAAAAGAATCTGCGGCTTTTTCTTCCCGGACATCTTCGATTTTTTCTTCCTTTACCAATTGAACTTTTGATGCAGGAAGATATTTTTTGAGCATCTTCTCAAGTGCAAAACTGTCGATCGGCTTGGTCAGATAATCTGAAAAACCTTCAGACAGATATCTTTCCTTGGCTCCTATGACAGCATCGGCTGTAAGACATATAACAGGAACCTTTGAACTTTTTCCTCCGGATGTTTCCCGTATCTTGTGAAGTGCTTCCGTTCCATCCATCTCCGGCATTCGCTGATCCATAAGTATCAGATCGTAAGCCGTTTCTTCCGCTTTTTTAACAGCTTCCGCACCGGACAGTGCCGTGTCTATTCTCATAAGCGTACTCTTTAAGAGATTGGCAACAACGGCAAGATTTATCCTGGTATCATCAACAACAAGTATTCTTGCATTAGGGGCTCGGAACGATTCCTTATATGATCCCCCTTCTTTCATATTTGTCTCAAAACGTTCCTGGAAATTTCCTACGGATACGTTTGAAACAATCCTCTGGGGAATGGTTACCGTAAATACAGAACCTTTTCCATATTCACTCTCTACCGCGATGGTTCCGCCCATCATATCAAGAAGACGTTGTGTAATGACAAGTCCAAGCCCCGTTCCTTCAACCGTACTGTTTCTTTCCATCTCAAGCCGCTGGAATTTAGTGAACAGTTTTTCTTTATCCTCAGGTCGGATACCGATTCCCGTGTCGGTAATTTCAGCTTTAAGAAGGATCGTTCCGTCACCCTGTTCTTCACCGCGAAGTGTGAGTCTTACAAATCCTTTTTCCGTATACTTTACGGCATTTCCCAGGATGTTTGTAAGAATCTGGCGAACACGGACTTCATCACCATACAGATCATCCGGAAGTGTCCGGTCTACATCGACATTAAAATCAAGCTGCTTCTCCTGAGCCTTAAAAAGGATCATATTGTTTAGATCGTTCAGTAGCGAACTGAGCTGGTAAGGAGCTTCGGTAATATCCATCTTACCGGCTTCGATCTTGGAAAAATCAAGGATGTCGTTTACTATTGCAAGAAGATTATGTCCGGCATTCTTAACATCGTTTGCATAGACATTGATATTTCTCAAAGTCTCGATCATATCAACGGAATCATCTTTGGCGAGTTCCTGTGCACGATGATCTTCTCTCAGTATCATCTCGTTCATACCAAGAACCGCATTGATGGGTGTTCTGATCTCATGAGACATATTTGCGAGGAAATCGCTCTTTGCATGGTTCGCACTTTCCGCACGGACTTTCTCTTCAAGAAGTTCTCCCTGCGCACGGACAAAAGGTCTGACCGTAATAAGCGAAAGACCTGCTGCAACCAGAAGGGAAAACAATAAGATCACTGCATAACTTATCACTGTTGTTCTGGTCTGTGTGGAAAGCTGATCTTCAAACCAGTCGACAGAAAAATCCGCCGCTACAATTCCGGCAACCTTTCCGGCTGAGTCGAATACCGGGCTGTAAGCACTGTAAAAAACACCCCAGGAATCCGAATAAGGAACCTCGTCGACCGCAGCTACTCCTCTTCCGGCACTTGCAAGAGCTTCGGTATATTTTACGCTGTCTCCGTAAGCGGCAGGTCTTACCTGGTCCAGATCCACCGTAAAAATAAAGTCTTTCTCGCCTACCTGTTTGATGGTGTAAACGTATTCAAGTTCTACATTATCCCTGAATACAGCAAGTCTGCTGTACAGATCGTTGTACTCCGGACTTCCGATCGTAGTCTCATCCAAAGAAGCCAGAATATCTCCGTTTACCGATCCCGCTGCACAATTGGAGATATCCAGCATTCTCTGCTGAATAGACTTCCTTATTCCGGCCCTTGCCTTGTATAGGGAAACCGTGCAAAACAGGGTACTGGTGATCAATATAATGACTTCTACCAGAAAAATAATCTTGGTAATCAGTTTATTCTTGGGTGCCGAATGTCTCATCCCCCTAATTCCTCATTACACTCAATCTCTTGTTGACCAGGTAACAAATCTCCAGAACGCTCTCCAAACCACGCGCCATAATATATATAAGATTACTCCGGCTATCGGGGCTATCCAAAGCGGCTTATGAAGAAGCCAGACAACCGGAAGAGCAATTATCGATGCTATCACTATGAATTTAATGGCAAAAAAGATCCAGGCAATGCCCATCACAGCTTTACCGAGATTTTCTTCCGCCTTTTCCTGTCTTTTTCTGTCTGCTTCGGACATATTATTACCTCCGAATCCGTTTCTTCCTTAATATATTTCTTAAATATTTATTTTATCAAAAACAGCCCCCTTACACCAATAGAAAAAAGAACCGACTCAGCGGTTCTTTTTTCCCTTCAATAAATCCGATAACTACCTGCGTAAAGCAGAGACGGCCTTCAGTGTATGTGTGGCCTCCCAATTGCCTAATTCCTCAACCGATTCGAAACCTGCCGCAAGAAGAGCTTCCTTTTCATGCTCCACCGTAAGAGGCGTGTCATAATGATAGAAGACTCCATCGGGAAGATTTTCTTCTTTCCGGATCCTTAAGAGTTCTCTTCTGAAATAATCCTCCTGCTCATCCAGATCCGCAAAATAATCAGTAAGAATAAAATATCCTCCGGGCTTAAGTGCTTTGTTTAGTTTGGCATAGAGCGGAATCTTCTCTTCTTTGGTGAAGTGATGTAAGGACTCGACAGATACGGCAGCATCATATTTTGCTTCCTCAAAAGGAACATCAAAATACGAATCGCAGATAAGAGTAAGATCCTTATCAGGGAATTTTGCTTTCAGAGCATCAAGCATGGCCCTGGTCATATCTATTCCGGTTACTTTTACAGAAGGATTGACCTTAAAGTATTCCTCAAGCTCAAGTCCTGTGCCGCATCCCAGATCAAGGATCTGTGCACTGTCTTGCTTCGGTAAAAGCGATGCCGTAAATTCATAGAATGCATCATCACCTTCCACATTTTCTCTCATATGTTCATCATAACCCTGACACCTTGTAGTAAAAAAATCATCCATACGTTCAAGCATAATATTTCTCCATATATAAAAACGGACAGGTCATGCGGACCTGTCCGAAGTTAATATAATTCAGCTTTATTCTTTTTCAAAAAATCAATATTTCTGCCGTATTCAAAGGCAGTATCCTCATCATTTGACTGAAATGCATCAAAGAGTTCCTCCGGAATCTTTTCCTGTCTTGTCCTTTCATAGATCGTGAGGTTCCAGGAATGCTTACATTTCTTACACCGATAGATCAGCCATACGTCAACGGTTTTGCCGTTTGCGTTTACACGAAATCTTCCTGAGTTGATAAATTCCTGTTTCTTCCCGCAACCTCCGCACTTTCTGAATACTTTGACACTTGGCACTTCAACGGGGTCCAAGTGACCTGTCAGGCCGTTCTTTGATCTCGCAGGATCCTCTGTATGCTTTTTTCAGACAAAGAAAAACTCAGGGCAAGTTCTCCGTTAGATAAACCTTGCAGATGACCCGCATAAATCTTTTCGTTTCTTTCACGAAAAAATGTTTTGGACTTCGTTACAGTGCCCCACTCCAGTTTTTCTTTACTCGGTATATAAATTGACTTTCCTTCTACATATTGCTGAATCGTTTCAATTAATTCTTTGGGCAGGATGTCCTCTGCCTTTATATAGCTCATATTTATCCTCCTAAACAGATCTGTCAGGATTCATCTGAGCTTACGATTCATTTATTTAAGCTCAGACTACTGAGCCATTACTACACGGATCCTCATAAAATTTCCTTTCAAAACTAAGCAACGGTTATCATCTATGATTATAGATTCAGATATTATGCGATGCAACCTCAAGAATATTTCCAAACAAATTCGAGCCTTATGCTACATTTTCTCTTGTGATATTCCTGATCCATCCGCCTTTCAGATAATGATGAATTGCAAAAGGCATTTTAGCAAATTCATCGGTGCACATAAGAACATATACGATAAGGGGCGGAAACTTAAGTACGAATGCACTGATAAGTCCAAGCGGAACGGCAAACCCCCACATGCATATGATATCCAGAACCATTCCGTATTTGGAATTACCGCCGCATCTGAATATTGATGCGATAAGTACGGTATTGATTATCTGACCCATCTGATAAGCAATATTAATATAAAGCATTATCCTAAGATAACCAACCGCTGTCTCCGTTATATCCACAAATCCGGGAACAAACGGACTTATTATCAGAAGAACAAATCCGGCTATTATACCTGAAAAGACCGTTACCCTTACGATCGACGATGCATCCTTCTTAGCTACATCAAGACGATTCTCACCGATCTCTTTACCCAGCATAATGGAAGCTGCTGCGGATATTCCAAAGCCAACAACGGTTACGAGATCTCTTACAGAAGATACAACTGCATTGGCTGCTACGATATCGGAACCGAGATGTCCCATGATGATCGAGTTGACGGTAAATGCCAGTCCCCACATTACATCGTTAACAAATGCCGGAAGTGAATACTTGAAGAAATCTGCGACAAGTGCTCTCGGTATCCCGAACATAACACGAAGATTCTTAGGAAGAACTTTTTGTCTAAGGAAATCAATCAGACAAATTAACGCACCGCTTCCGCAAGAGATTGATGTTGCTATGGCGGCTCCCTCGATTCCCATTTCGGGAAAAGGTCCGTGGCCGAATATCAGCAGATAGTTAAATATTACATTTATGAATAGAGCTGCCGTTGATGTTACGGTCGAGAAGACCACTCTCTCACAACTCTTCAGTATTGTAAGATAAGGCTGGAACAATCCGAGGAAGATATAAGACGGCGCTACAAATCTCAAATATCTTGCGCCTGCCGCGATAAGCTCGGGATCATCCGTCCAGATCCACATCACATGTCTCGGAATGAAAAACGCTATTGCGGAAAAAGAAACCGTGACTATCATCGCGATTATCAAACCGATTCCAAGAATCTTGGATATAACCTTTACATCCTTTTTTCCCCAATACTGCGATGCAAGGATCGTGAGTGCAGAATTTAATCCGAAGAACATGACGTTTATCAAAAACATCAGTTGTCCCGCAAGCCCCGAAGCGGAAAGAGATGTCTGGTCTACATTTCCGAGCATAAAAGTATCGGCCACACTTACGGATGATGCTATTAAGTTTTGTATAACTATGGGAATTACAAGTACAAACAGTTCTCTGTAAAATCCCTCTCTTGCTGCCAAAAATCGCTTCATTACTTCTTCCTACCGATGACCCACAGAATGATCCTGATAACGGCTGCAAGAACAGTCATACAAAAACCGGTCAGGCTCAGGACATTTCCTATTCCCATATTGACTGCATACTGAATCTGCATTTCGGTTGTGGGGTCCTGATAAGGTATTCCGGCCTTGATGATAAGATAATATAAACCGATCAACAAAATAACCGCACCGGAAATTATTAATGAAGAAAGTATTTTTTTGAGTGCATTCATTTAACTATTCTCCGAATATGACTTTACGATTGAACAGATTATATTTACAACAGTATCCATCCCCTCCGCGGTTATATGTTCGAAAGGTCCGTGGAAAGCATATCCGCCGGTCCCAAGATTCGGACAGGGAAGTCCGCGGAAAGAAAGCTGAGCTCCATCCGTACCTCCTCTGATGGGAACGTCCTTTACCGTAAGTCCCTGCTCAGAGGCACATTTCTTTGCAGTCTCTACGATATGAATATGAGGCTTGATCTTTTCTATCATATTGCGATACTGTTCCGTTACGGTTAAAGATACGGTTCCATCACCATACTTCTCGTTAAGGATCTTCTCAATTTTTCGAAGTGTTTCAAGTTTTGCATTAAACAAAGATGCATCGTGATCTCTTATGATATATTCGATCTTTGCATTTTCAACATCTCCGTTTATATCTGTAAGATGATAGAAGCCTTCTCGGTCTTCCGTATGCGCGGGAGTCTCTGCAGAAGGAAGCATTGATGATATCTCACAGGCAACAAGTGCGGCATTGATCATTCTGTTCTTGGCATCACCCGGATGTACACTTACTCCTTTGATCTTAAATACGGCTTTAGCTGCATTAAAGTTCTCATATTCGATCTCATTTTCCGGTCCGCCGTCAATCGTATATCCAAAGTCCGCATCAAACTTTTCAAGATCAAGAAGTGATGCTCCATGTCCTATTTCCTCATCGGGAGTAAAAGCAATACATATTTTACCGTGAGGTATATTCTGATTTTCCAGTTCTTCCACCATAGTCATGATCTCGGCGATACCGGATTTATCATCCGCTCCGAGAAGAGTGGTTCCGTCAGTTGTAATAAGGGTTCTTCCCTTAAGATCGGCCAGATGAGGGAATAATTTTGTAGTCAGTACGCGTCCGTTTCCCAGTTCCACATCCTTCCCGTCATAGTTTTCATGGATAACCGGATGAACATTTTCTCCGGAACTGTCAGGTGCGGTATCGAGATGGGCTATAAATCCGATCTTGGGCGCATTCTCACATCCTTTCGTGGCAGGGACGTGTCCCATTACATAGCAATTGTCGTCAACAGATGCATCCTCGATACCCAGATCCTTCATTTCCTTAACAAGAAGATTTGCCAGATCAAACTGTCTCTTTGTCGATGGAACGGTATCTGAATTTTCATCACTTGTTGTATGGATCACAACATAATTTAAAAGTCTCTCATAAGCTCTCATGATAGTAATTTATTCCTTCTTTCGTCAGTAACCCGACCATCCTCCATCCGAATCTGTCTTTTACAAGACTTTCATCATCCGGCTGAAAGCCAAGGTCGTGATATATTTTACACGCAAGCCAAGTATTTGTCTGCGTATGAATCTTAGCACTATTATATCCCAGATTCCGCATAACACCCAACGTATATGTTATCAAAGGCTTGGATAAACCTTTTCCCTGTGCTTCCTTTTTTACCGCTACCCAGTGAAGCTGTCCCTCTCCCGGAACAGCGTTTCCGTGAATATCATAAAAAGCCGTAGCGGTAGCGACCTTTTCTCCGTTCAGGTTTTCTATAAAGATCATCCTGTCCGGAAGCTCATCTTCACATGATCCGTAATATCTCTGCCAGCATTCGTCACCCTGCTTTCTATCAAGGATTTCTCCGGCCGCCAATTCTATATCTATCCATGCTTTTTTATCGCCGTCTTTATAATTTACAAAACGGTATCCCTGTGGAAGATCTAAGACAGGCTTATCAGATATATCGCCCTTGAACATCAGATCTATATAACAAAGACTGTTATCATGAGTATCATACTTATCAGGATCCGGAGCCGGAAGATCACCAAGAACTCTGCGAACATCATTTTCTATTTCATCCAGGTAACAGATCCTGTTTATTGTATTTTTGACTTCATCAGTTCCGAGTGCAATTGCTTCCTCATCGCTTCCTTCCAACCCAAGAGAGCGTCTGATGTTATACTCAAGCCATTCGACCCATGTATATGCTATACCAAACAGTTCGTCATATGATCTGAATCCGTTATCATAGGATTTCAGATATCCTTCATAAAACGCTTTGAGATTTTCTTCGTTGTATTTTCCGTTTACCGTTCCGGCCCATTGAAGAGACAGATCAAGACATGCGGAAATAGGATTACCGTAGTCCAGACACTCAAGATCTATCACGTAAGGCACTCCGTCCTTCCACATGATATTTTTCGGATCCATATCGGGATCGTCAACTGCCTTCATTGAGGGAAGCATCTTTCTGGCATCGTTTAATTTTCTTTGCGCATTTTCAAGAAGGATCAGATTTTTATCCAACAAAACCGCGACTTCAGAATTCCTATCTTCTGCAGTCTTTTTATATTCCGAAAAATCTATTTCACTTATTTCCGGTTCTTCTTTTTCCGTATTATTTGCATCCAGTCCATGTATCCTTCCGAGAATTTCCCCGGCCTTAAAACACTGATCACGTGATATGGAATTCCAATCGGTAATACTTCCTTCAAGCCAATTGAAGATGTAAAAATGATCTCCTTCACATTCGATCATTTTCTTTCCGTCAAACATAAGTGAAGAAACAATCCTGATACCGGCATTATCCAGACGCTCTTCCAGTTCTTCGGCTCGTCTGTAATTATCAAATACTCCGGGGCGTTTCATTATCTCCGAATTAAGACATTTAACGGCATATACTCCCGTATCTGTCTTCACCTTATACATCTTATGCATAAGTCCGCCGGAAACACGCTCGGCTTCTCCCTTCATATTTCCCAATCCGCATTTTGTCATAAGAGCGGACAGTTTATTATTTATGTTCATGTCTATTCCTTTTGTTTCTTAAATGTTATTTCTGTTGCATTGCAAAAACTGTAGTATGTAACCGTTCCGGATTCTCGACGTTTTCTTTTCCGTAATACACATGATCAAAGTATCCGGTTATCAGTTCCATATCTTCGTCGATGACGGCATGACCCTCCTTGTGAAAATGGATCACCAGATTATCGGATAACCCTTCCTCTTTATATACTTCGGATGCTTTTTTGTAGCATTCCCACATCGCCGGTGCATTTACCCAATCCTCATTGGTATATGCCGCGACGATGAAATAATACCTATCCTTTCCCATAGCCATATCCACCAAACCATCCTGATCGATGGGGATATCCGAAGCTTTTTTATATTGAAGAAAACGATCATTGAACCAGCCTCTTTCCGCATCGGACTGAAGACAGTCAAGAGGTTCGTTCTTACCGTACGTATAATCCGAAGGTGCCCCGACAGAACCGAGATCATACGTTTTGCCTTCCGATACATGTGAAAACAAAGCAAGGCCTCCTGCTCCGGAACAAGCGGGAATGACCATTTTAAATCTGTCATCAAACGCTCCGCATACTGCGGTTGCTTTTCCCCATCTGGATACACCCGTTACAAGAGAAGCGTCAGCATCAAGACCAAACTCTTTATCAAGTCCCGCGATAACAGCATCCAGGATTTTCGACGTGCCCCAAGCCCATGCCATCAACACACCTGTCTGTTCCTCCGCTTTGCTTCCGTAAGGATACAGATCGTAAAAAGCACCTTTATGCATAATATCATCGGAAGCAATCGACCCATTTTCCATAACTATCAATGCATATCCTTTGGAAAGTGCAAGCTCAGCGGAAAGCAGTGGATGCATGCAGATTATAAAAGGATTACCGTTAGGATACCTGTCTTTTGTTTCTTCCGGTACATATACGTGAACAATAAATTCCGAATTACGTCCATTGCAGGAAACACAGAGTTTTACCAATTCTCCGCCGACAACCTCAAATGGATTCTTCTTTTCTGAAGCATCTCTCTCATCGGGACCGAGTCTTTCATAAGACACCTGCTCTCCCTGTCTCCAAACACCATATATATTATTTTCAAAATGTTCCCTTAATACGTCCTTATCGATCATACCGTTATACCTCCCGGAAAACCACACGTATAATCTTAAACGCTTCATTCGCTTCTTTTCAAGTAAGATACATATAAAAAATCTCATCGGGATATATATTGGGTAATCAAAGTTTTTTGGGGTCTCCCTTCGTTGGGGGCAAACTTTGGGGTCTGTCGTTGGGGTGGATCGTTGGGGTCAACTATAGAATAAGAAAAAGGACAAGGATCATAGCGATTCTTGTCCTTATTTGTCTCTAT
>JAGAYR010000044.1 GCA_017940415.1 Lachnospiraceae bacterium | reverse complement strand
GGTCTAATCTCTATGTTGGACTACTACACCGAAAGATGTGTCACTTGTTAAATTGATTGAACCGCCGTGTACCGAACGGTACGCACGGTGGTGTGAGAGGTCGGAATTTCTCAAATATGAGAAATTCCTCCTACTCGATTGCCTGGCGGATTACCGATTTTGTCAAACTGAATACTTTTGATTGACAGATTGAATATTCAGACATTTCCATCTTTTGTATAATTCTGTTTAGTTGTAATATTTTCTTATAGTACGTTACCGGAAAGTATTCTCGCTTTCTTTAGAATGTGATATACTCACTGTATAATACGTAATTGCCTTGATTTTTGTTTTATTTTCACTCAATTCGTGTTATAGTAACTACTATAAAAAGACACCGAAATAGGTTGCAGAAAGGGTAATATCGACTATGGATACTAAGATTTTACTTGATAGCGGCACTAACGAACTTGAAGTCCTTGAATTTACTCTCGGTGAATTCTCATATGGCATTAACGTTGCCAAGATCAAAGAGATCATATCTTATCAGCCTGTAACACCCGTTCCTAATTCTCACCCTAGCATTGAAGGTATCTTCATGCCTCGTGAGACTATGATCACTGCCATTGACCTTAAGAACTGCCTCGGAAGAGGACAGTCCGAACCCGGTGGACTTTTTATCATAACCAATTTCAATAACCTCAATATTGCATTCCATGTTGAAGCGGTTAAGGGTATTCACAGAGTTTCCTGGAGAAATATAATTAAACCCGATTCAACCATTTCCACTGCTGAAGCTTCCGTATCTACCGGATTTATCAAGAATGAAGGAAAGCTCATTATCATCCTTGATTTTGAGAAGATCATTTCCGATATCAATCCCGAGACCGGACTTAAGATAAGTGACATTGATGAGCTTGGTGAGAGAAAAAGAAGTAGTGTTCCCATTCTTATTGCAGAGGACTCTGTTCTCCTGAATAAGCTGATCGTTGATTCGCTTACAGCCGCAGGATACGACAAGATCATTCATACTGAGAACGGCCAGAAGGCATATGATGTTATTGCTGAGTGCAAGGCTGACGGAACTCTTGATGATCATGTAAAGATTGTTATCACTGATATCGAAATGCCTGAGATGGACGGTCACAGACTTACCAAACTGATCAAGGATGATGATCGTACCAAGCATATCCCTGTTGTTATTTTCTCATCACTTGTTAATGAGGAAATGAAGAAGAAGGGTGAGTTACTCGGTGCTGATGCTCAGCTTTCAAAACCTGAGATCGGTAATCTTGTAAGGATCATCGACGGACTTGTTGATAAGTATAATTTGAACTGATTCTTTTAGAAGCTCTGCCCGATTTGGGCAGAGCTTTTTTTGTTTTGCAGAGCCCTATTTACCTATACATTAATGCATTGCTGTGTTAAAATAATTTAGTATGTTTATGTGATTTTGTCATAAGAACATTTATAGAAATCGGAGATATTAAATGGGATCGTCTGAAGACTATCTTGACAGTTTATTGAAATCTATGGGTGTGCCTGCCGAACTGGCTTCACCTACCAAAAAAACTCCCGAACCCGTTAAAGAGGCACCTTCGGATAAAGAATCCGAGGAGCCTGTTGTGAGTGCTTCAAAACCTGTTTCCAAGGCACCTTCATCTGCCGGAGAATCCGCTCTTGATGATCTTCTCAAGCAGATGAGTGAACCTGCACCTGCTCCTGCAGAAGAGCCGCAAGTCGAAGAGACTGTAGTTGAAGAGACTATTGAAGAGCCTCAGATTGAAGAAACTGTAGTTGAGGAGCCTGTAGTTGAAGAAGTTACAGAAGATCCTCAGATTGAGGAGACTATAGTTGAGGAAACTGTAGAAGTACCTCAGGTTGAAGAAGCAGTAATTGACGAACCTATAGTTGAACCTCAACATGAAGAAGCTACAGTTGAAGAGCCTTCTTCTGATGAGTCTGTTCAGCTTTCTTTTGATGATCTTTTAACAGAGATTGATTCTGCATCGGAAGAAACTGTTGATCATTCCGCAGATATTCCCGATCTTGCACAGATACTCAACGAGGACCCTGCCGCATCCGATATTCATATAGATTCTGCACCTTCTCTTGATGTTACTGATGATGATTCCGCAATGGATGCGGATCTTTCAGATCTTATGAGTGACCTCATGAGTAAGATCGATTCTGAGGACGGTGTTTCCGAAGAAGCTGTTCCTGAAGAGATAAATGTTGAAGATCTTCTTTCTGAATTTTCCGAAGAACCTGCAGGGGAAGAAGCTGTTGAAGAGGAAAAATCTCTTGATATAACAGCTGAAGAAGTTAACTCTGTTGAAGAAACCTCAGAAGATGTTTCTTCTGCTGAAGATACTCTCGGAGAGTTGAATCTTGAAGATCTGAAACTCGATGATCTTAATTTCGAGGATCTTGGGCTTGCCGATGATACTGTTGAATTGGATGAAGCAGCTGCACTTGAGGAAGCACTTGCTGTTAACGATATATCTGCTCTGGAGGAAGGATTCTCCACTGAAGAGCCGGCCACAGAAGAATCTGCAGAGCCTTCGGATGAGCCTTCTGAAGAACATTTTGATATTGACGATTCATTCTCCGGTCTCTTAAGCGAGGCTGAGAGTGTGCTTAATGATATACCTGATAGCACTTCAGACGAGTTAGTATCTGAAGAATCAGTAGCAGAAGAAGCGACACCTGAGGAATCAATCTCAGCAGAAACAAGTGAACTTCCTACAGAAGAAGATCTTGATGCTCAGCTTGCGGCTCTTTTACAGGAGTCCGGTGAATCTGCGGAAACTTCCGAGGCTGAAGAATCTTCATCAAAATCATCCGACGATTTTGATCTGGATGCTGAACTTGCTGAACTCATGAAGGAAGAAAATGAATCCGAGGGTCTTCCTTCCGAAGATGATATTGATGCAATGCTTAACAAAGCAAGAACAGAGGGACTTGCAGAGGATGAAGACAGATCCGAGATGTCTCTTGATGATCTTCTTGCTGCTGACAGCGGATCGGCCGATGAAATCGGTGATCTGCTTAATAAGAATGATAATAACGAAGCTGTTGATCCCGGTATTGAAGCACTCCTTAACGGAACAGATGAAGTGGAAGCTCCTGACATACTCGGTGAGAGTGAAGAGAGCGAGGCACCTGTTGATAAAGCAGCTGAGAAGAAGCGTTTAAAAGAAGAAAAGAAAGAAGCAAGACGCAAAGCTAAAGAAGAAAAAGCCAGACTTCGTAAAGAGGCCAGGGAAGCTAAGAAAGCCAAGAAGAAAGCAGGCGGAGTCGGAGAAGAAAATTCTATTTCTTCGGAAAATGCCGAAAACGCTGATATGTCTGATGTAGATGCGCTTCTTGCAGGTGCGGCTGAGGCAGCGGCAGAGGTAAAAGCTTCAGCACTTACTTCCGAAGCTTCAGCGGCTCCCATAGAAGTTCCTGCCGAAAACAGCGAACTTGATGAAGCAGATTCTCTTCTTGCCGAGATAATGGGAAATCCTCTCAGTGAAGAAGATCTTTATGATGCTCTTTCAGGAGAATCAGAGTCAGAGGGTGCTTCCGATGATAAAGCTCCTGAAGAACCTGTGTCACTTCCTGCTGATGAACTTGATGAGCTTCTTGATAAAGAAGCCAAGGAAAAGAAACCCAAGAAGGGTCTTATCGCTAAGATTATCGATCTTCTTACCGAGACTGATGAAGATGAGGAAGGCGAAGCTTCAGAGATAAAACTCTCCGAGGAAAATGCCGAAGTTCTCGAACAGCTCGAGGCCGAGGACGGAGAGGATAAGAAGGGCAAGAAGAAAAAGAAGAAAAAAGACAAGGGCAAGAAAGCCGACGATTCCGGTGATGAAGGCGCAGAGGGCGAAGAAGGCGAAGGCAAGAAAGAAAAGAAAAAGAAGCCTAAGAAAGAAAAGAAGCCAAAGAACGAAGAACCCGAAAAGCCCGGCAAGAAACTTAACAAAAAGAAAGTTATCTCTATTTTTGCACTTTGTGCAACAATCCTTGTTGCAGTGCTCATAGTATCAAAACTTCTTGGTGCACATGCTGTTAAACAGGAAGCACGAGAAGCATATTCCGTAGGCGATTATCAGACAGCATATCAGGATCTGTTCGGTCAGGATCTGAATGAATCTGATGAGATCATCTTTATGAAATCTGAGTGTATCCTCAGGATAAGACTCTGGTATCGTGAATATGAACTTCTCAGAGATGAGTCTGATGTTAAGGCGCTTGATTCGCTCATTCAGTCCGTAAGCAGATATCCCGGTCTTTATGAGTCTGCGCTTAAGTGGCAGTGTCTTGAAGAGGTTGAGCCTGTATATAACCAGATTGTAGAAGCTCTCTATAACGACTTCGGACTTACCGAGGAAGAAGCCAGAGAGATTGCAATGATCAAGAAGGATGTTGACTACACAAGGGCTGTATATGATGTAGTAAACGGACTTCACGGAAATTCTCAGGATGCTGAAGAACAGCCTGAAGAGATTCTTGAAGCACCTGAAGTATTGGAAGATATTATCCCCGGTGAAGAAGATCCCGGTGATGACATAGTATTTGTAAATCCCTGAGGTATTAAATGATCGCAGTCGTTGATTATGACGCAGGCAATGTCAAGAGCGTCGAAAAAGCAATTGAAAAATTGGGAGCTGAGCACATACTCACATCCGATCCTGAGAAAATCAGAAATGCCGATGCAGTAATTTTACCCGGTGTTGGTAATTTCGGTGACTGTGTAAGCAAGCTCAATGAACGCGGACTTGATTCTGCGTTAAAAGAATACGCTGCTTCCGGTAAGCCTTTCCTTGGTATCTGCGTAGGCCTTCAGCTTCTTTTCGTCGAAAGCGAAGAATCTCCCGGGGTTAAAGGTCTTGGAATACTTCCCGGAAAAATAAAGAAGTTCCCTGCATCCTCTGAACTCAAAGTTCCTCAGATTGGCTGGAATGATATTGTGGAGAGCAAAGGAAGACTTCTTGAGGGCATAGAGAAAGAAACATATTTTTACTTTGTGCATTCATATTATCTGGAGTGCGAAGATCCTTCCATCGTAACTTCCAGAACCGAGTACGGTATTACATATGACTCATCAGTTGAATCCGGTAATATATTTGCAACTCAGTTCCATCCGGAAAAGAGTTCGGATGCCGGTCTTAAAGTTCTTTCCAATTTCCTTAAGATAGCAGGGGAGGTTTGACATGCTTACCAAGAGAATTATTCCCTGTCTGGATGTTAAAGACGGAAGAGTTGTAAAAGGAATCAATTTCCTGAATTTGAGAGATGCAGGTGATCCTGCGGAAACCGCAGCTGCTTACGATGCTCAGGGTGCTGATGAAGTTGTATTTCTCGATATAACCGCATCCGCAGATTCCAGAGATACTCAGCTTTCCTGGGTCAGAAATGTTGCTTCGACTTTATTTATCCCCTTTACAGTAGGCGGTGGTATAAGGACCACTGATGATTTCAAAGCAATCTTAAGAGAAGGCGCTGATAAGATTAGCGTTAATTCTGCGGTGCTTATGAATCCTGATCTTATATCCGATGCTGCTATGAAGTTTGGTTCACAATGCGTTGTGGTTGCGATTGATGCCAAGAAACGTGAAGGCTCTGACGGATGGACTGTTTATAAAAACGGCGGAAGAGTCGATATGGGCATCGATGCTGTTGAATGGGCCATAAAGGCTGAAAAGCTCGGAGCAGGTGAGATACTTCTTACCTCCATGGATGCTGACGGAACCAAGGCCGGATATGATCTTGAACTGACCAAGGCTATTTCATCATCCGTTAACATTCCTGTTATTGCATCAGGCGGCGCCGGCAGTTGTAAAGATTTCTACGATGCTATAGAAGTAGGAGCATCCGCAGTACTTGCGGCTTCTCTTTTCCATTACAAAGAACTAACCATCAAAGAAGTAAAAGATTATTTAAAGGGACAAGGCGTCAGCGTCAGACTTTGATATGTCACAGATTACAAATGACTGGCTTCCGTTCATGAAGGCGGAATTCGGAAAAGATTATTACAAAAATCTCTACTCCTTCATTGTTAAGGAATATCAGACTCAGACCGTATATCCTCCCAAAGACGATGTGTTAAGGGCATTTAACCTTACTCCCTTGTCGGAAGTTAAGGTGGTCATTCTGGGACAGGACCCTTATCATGAACCCGGGCAGGCACACGGTCTTTCTTTTTCTGTTAAAAAAGGAATTCCCAAGCCTCCTTCTTTGGAGAATATTTATAAAGAGCTTAATACTGACCTGGGATGTAGCATTCCCGAAAGCGGAGATCTTACATATTGGGCCGAGCAGGGAGTCTTGCTTCTTAATTCGCTTTTGACAGTAAGAGCTCATCAGGCATTCTCACATAAAGGCAAAGGATGGGAAGAGTTTACCGATGCTGCTATCAAAGCAGTGGCTTCTCAGGACAGACCCATTGTTTATATATTATGGGGTTCAGCGGCAAGATCCAAGAAAGTGTTTATCACTAATCCCAAGCATCTCGTTATCGAATCGGCGCATCCGAGTCCTTTATCAGCTTACAGGGGATTTTTCGGAAGCAGGCCCTTTTCCAAATGTAATGAATATCTGTCAGCTAACGGCATAACGCCCATTGACTGGCAGATAAGAGATTAAGGAGTATTTATGAAAAAAGCGTTTATCACCAAAGAAAAAGCAGAAGAGATTGCAAAGGTTATTCCCACCCCCTTCCATGTCTACGATGAAGCCGGAATGCGCAAGAATGCAGAAGCTGTTAAGAAGGCGTTCGCATGGAATCCCGGATTCAGAGAATACTTTGCGGTTAAAGCAAATCCCAATCCCTTTATACTTTCTATTTTAAAAGAATACGATTGCGGAATGGACTGCTCGTCACTTACCGAACTCCAGATAAGCAAGGCTCTTGATTTTGACGGATCCCACATAATGTTTTCTTCAAACGATACTCCTTTTGAAGAGTATGAGTATGCTAATAAGATCGGTGCCATCATCAATCTTGACGATATTACACACATTGATTTCTGCGAGAAAGCATGCGGAGGAAAGCTTCCCGAGACTATGAGCTGCAGATTTAATCCCGGCGGAGTTTTCACACTTTCCAACGGAATCATGGACAACCCCGGAGATGCCAAGTACGGCATGACCAGAGAGCAGATCTCCGAAGCTTTCAAGATCATGAAGTGCAAGGGAGTTAAGAATTTTGGAATTCACGCTTTCCTTGCATCCAATACTGTGACCAATGAATACTATGGCAAGCTTGCAGGCCAGCTTTTTGAACTTGCCGTTGAACTGAAAAAAGAAACCGGCGCAGATATTAAGTTCATCAATCTTTCAGGTGGAGTAGGTATTGCCTATAAGCCCGATCAGACTCCAAATGATATTGCTGTTATCGGTGAAAATGTTCACAAGGTTTATGATGAGATTCTTGTTCCTGCGGGAATGGGAGATATCTCCATCTATACCGAGATGGGAAGATTTATGATGGCTCCTTACGGTGCTGTTGTCACCAGGGCTATTCATGAAAAGCATATCTACAAAGAGTACATCGGTGTTGATGCCTGTGCAGCAAATCTTATGAGGCCTGCCATCTACGGTGCATATCATCACATCACCGTCCTTGGAAAAGAAGACGCACCCTGTGATCACAAGTATGATGTAACAGGTTCTCTTTGCGAGAACTGTGATAAATTCGCTATCGACAGAATGCTTCCCAAGATTGAGATGGGAGACCTTCTTTTCATCCACGATTCCGGAGCACACGGATATTCAATGGGATATAACTACAACGGAAGACTCAGAAGTGCCGAGGTTCTTCTTCAGTCCGACGGATCTTTCAAGAAGATCAGACGTGCCGAGACTCCCATGGATTACTATGCAACCTTCGATGAGTTCGATGTATATAAGAAACTCGAAGCTGAAAATAAGTAAATGACAATTGGGGACGCTTCTATTTTGTCATCAAGTCCCTTTGGGACAGTATTTGATGACAAAACAGAAGCGTCCCCATCGTCATTACCTGAGAGGAAATAATATTTGAGATATCCTGGATTTATACATGAAGGCAATTGTATAGGCTTTCCCGCTCCTTCTTTTGGTTGCAATACTGAGCCTTATTCTTCACGCTTTGATGCGGCTATGGAATATTTCAAAGGATTGGGATTTAAGATCAATCCCGGCCCGAATTCCAAGGCAGGAGAGGGAATAGGCATCAGTAACACTCCGGAAAAGTGTGCTGCAGAACTAAACGAAATGTACCTTGATCCTGCTAATGATGCTCTTATCACCTGTGGCGGTGGAGAGCTCATGTGCGAGATTCTGGAGCATGTTGATTTTGAGAGTATCCGCAAAGCTGCCCCCAAGTGGGTGATGGGATATTCGGATATAACTAACATTGTTCATCCGCTTCTTACACTTTGTGATACGGCTTCTGTTTACGGACCCTGTGCAAATAATTTCGGACTGAGGACACTTCATGAAAGCGCTACTTCGTCTATAGATATTTTATGCGGTAAATGTGACAGCGTTCATTCATATGATTTCCATGAAAAGTATCCCTATGATGAGGAGCCTCTTCCCGAAGGTGAGGAAGAAGATCCTTTGGAACCGATGAATGCTACCGAGAAGTCATTGAAAGCTGTTTATGATTCCAAGGAATTCTTTCTTCCCGGAGAGTTTGCCGGAGAACTTGAATTTTCCGGAAGATTGATCGGCGGTTGCCTTGATTGTCTTGAAGTACTCCTTGGTACACCTTATGAGGATACAAAAGGTTTCCTGGACAGATATGCTACGGATGGAGTTATCTGGTGCATTGAAGCCTGTGATTTGAATGTTTTTTCCGTCAGAAGATCCATGTGGAAGATGGAACAGGCAGGATGGTTTAAGAAAGGCATAGTAAAGGGTTTCCTGATAGGAAGACCTCGTGACGGAAGAGAGATGATAGGGCTTAATCATTTTGGAGCTGTTATGCCGTTTATAGAAAAACTTGGTGTTCCTGCGGTGATAGATTGTGACCTTGGACACGTTGCTCCTTCAATGCCTTTGGTTATGGGAAGCATAGGTCATGTCACTGTCAAAAAAAATGATCTTAAGATTAAAATGGAATTTGCTTAAATGCGGTTAATATGGTATATTAATCGCTGTCGGTCGGCATGTCGGAATTGGTAGACGAAGCAGACTCAAAATCTGCCGCGGGCGACTGTGTGTGGGTTCGAGTCCCACTGCCGGCAGTGTTTAAAAAAGTAGAGGGAATTTATTCCCTCTACTTTTTTAATACCTGACGGCACTATCCCGAACCCAAGGTTTCGTATCTCGGGACGTGTAAGTATCTAAATTGAGTGCAAAATGACATAATTTGGGTGGCTTGCCGGGCCCGGTTCAAGATATACTATGTAAACATTTACATACTGTATTTTTCGGTACTTTTGTAGTATTATATCCTTGTATGCGAGTATCTAAAAGGAGTGCCTTTGAACTGCAAGGAATTTGAAAGCAATATACCTGCCTTCATAGATAAAAAGCTTGATTATAAGACTATGGAGGAGTTCCGTGAGCATTATGAATCCTGCAGTGAGTGCTGCGAGGAACTTAGTATTCAGTTTCTGGTTTCGGTCGGTGTTCAGCATCTGGACAATGATGATGATAATTTCGACCTGAGTTCGGAACTGAAAAAGCGTCTTGCCAGCAATGATAAGAAGCTTGAAAGGCACAAAATCTACAAAGAATCGCAAAGATATGTCATAACCCTGGGTTGCATTCTTCTCGGACTGCTTCTCATATGGCATCTCGGATAGAGGAGCAGATGGCTGATAAGCTTGTTCTTATAGACGGACACAGCATAATAAACAGAGCATTTTACGGCGTTCCGGATCTTACCAACGCCGCAGGTGTTCACACAGGTGCCGTATACGGCTTTTTAAGCATCTTTTTTAAACTTCTTGATGAAGAAAAGCCTGATTATGTGGTTGTAGCTTTTGATGAGCATGCACCCACATTCAGACATAAGATATTTGCTGAGTATAAGGGAACCAGAAAGCCTATGCCCGAAGAACTCAAGAGTCAGGTTCCTATCTTAAGGAATCTCCTTGATGCCATGGGCGTAGCAACTCTTTCCGTACCCGGCCTTGAAGCTGATGATATAATGGGCACTCTTGCCAAGAAATCACAGGCTGAAGGCATGAAAGTAAGTCTTGTATCCGGTGACAGGGATCTTCTCCAGATTGCTGATGAGAACATCCTCATAAGGATACCCAAGACCAAGTCAGGCAAGACAACAGTTGAAGACTATACTCCCGCAAGAGTTGAAGAGGAGTTTGGCGTAGATCCTCTTAGATTTATCCAGCTCAAAGCTCTTATGGGAGATTCATCCGATAATATTCCCGGTGTTCCCAAAGTGGGACCTAAGACTGCCTCAGATCTTATGCAGACATATGGTTCCATTGACGGTATATATGAGCACCTTGATGAGATTAAAGGAAACTCTGTAAGAGAGTCATTAAGAGAACACAGAGATCTTGCAGACCTTTCATTGGTTCTTGCAACCATTGAGATAAATGCGGATATAACTCTTGATAAAGAAAAGGCTAAAAGAGGTGATTACTTTACCTCTGAAGCATATGAGATCATTAAAGAACTCGGGCTTAAATCTCTTTATTCAAGATTTGATGATGCTACAAAAGCCTCTGTATCAGCACCTTCCGAGAAAATAAACCGACCTGAAACGGTTGTGCTGGATACTGCCCTTGACCTCGCCAAAGTTATATACGATGCGGATGTAGACAAGTGCGGTTTTCAGTTTGTAATCGATGAAGGAAACGCTTTATCAGGAGCATTTGCCACTGCAGATAAGATCTATTACTACGCAGGAACAGATATCGAATGTGACGCACTTAAGAGTTCCATTAAGGTTCTTAGTGCCAAGAATACGGTTCTTTGCTTTACCGATATCAAGTCCCAATACGGTGTTACGGGATACATCGAACCTGAGAAATTATTCGATGCAGGACTTGCCAATTATGTTCTTGATCCGCTTTCCGCAGATCATGACATTGAAAATATAGCAAATGCTTATCTTGGATTCACTCCCCTTTCCGTAAAAGAAAGATTCGGCAAGATGAGCTTTAAGGAGAGCTTTTTCACAGCTCCCGATACATTAAAAGAATACACATGTGACGGTGCTTTCATTTCTTTTGCTTCCTACGAGAAGATAAAAACAGAACTTGAATCCACAGGTCAGATGAATGTTTACAGGAATATCGAACTTCCCCTTTCATACATTCTCTATGATATGGAGAATCTGGGAATCCTGGTCAAAGCCCGTGAGCTTGAAGAATATTCCGAGAGACTTTCCGGCAGGATCGATGAACTTGAAAAGAAGATCCATGAGGAATCCGGAGAGCCTGATTTTAACATTAACTCACCCAAACAGCTGGGAGTGATACTGTTTGAAAAGATGGGACTTTCCGGAGGAAAGAAAACCAAGACCGGTTATTCCACATCAGCGGATGTTCTGGAAAAGCTGGCACCCGATGTTCCTTTTGTAAGAGATATTCTGGAATACAGAGGACTTACAAAACTCAGGTCCACATATGCGGAAGGCCTTAAAGGATTTATCGGTCCGGACGGAAGAATCAGATGCAAGTTTAATCAGATGGTTACGGCTACCGGCCGTATATCATCATCGGATCCGAACCTTCAGAACATTCCGGTAAGAACGGAACTGGGAAGAGAACTCAGGAAAGTATTTGTTCCCAAAGACGGTTTTCTTTTTACGGATGCGGATTATTCGCAGATTGAATTAAGAGTTCTTGCTTCGCTCTCTAAAGATGAAGCACTGATAGAAAGCTACAGATCCGGTGAGGATATCCATAGGATAACGGCATCGAAGGTCTTCGGAGTTCCTCTTGATGAGGTGACTGATACTCTGAGACGAAACGCCAAAGCAGTAAACTTTGGCATCGTATACGGTATTTCCTCATTCGGACTTGGTGAAAATATTGGTATCAGTCGTAAAGAAGCGGGAGAATATATCAAGAAATATTTTGAGACTTTCCCGGGACTTAAAAAGTATCTGGACGGACTGGTTGAATCGGCCAAGGATAAGGGCTATTCCGAGACATATTTCGGTAGACGTAGGCCCATCCCCGAGCTTAAGAATTCGAACTTTATGACCAGAGCCTTCGGAGAAAGAGTTGCCATGAATGCCCCTATACAGGGGACGGCGGCTGACATAATAAAGCTTGCTATGATCTCTGTATGGAAGACTCTCAGGGACAAAGGGCTTGAGTCGAGACTGATACTTCAGGTACACGACGAATTACTTATCGAAGGACCGGAGCAGGAAGCTTCGGAAGTAAATACTTTTTTAACCGAATGCATGGAGAAAGCGGCTGATCTTGCGGTCAAACTGGAGATTTCAGTGGATACCGGAAGAAGCTGGTACGAGGCGCACTAATGAAGATTATAGGTATTACGGGCGGAATAGGCGGTGGAAAGACCAGTATCCTAAATTTTATCTCATCGCATTATATTGCTGAGATCTATTATGCCGACGATATAGCCAAAGAGCTTGAGCAACCCGGAACTATGACCTATGACAGACTCGTTGCTTTGTTTGGTAAAGATATACTCACGGGCGGAGAGGGATCGGAAATTGACAGGAGCAAATTTGCTCAGGTCATCTATTCGAATCCCGATAACCTTGAAAAGGTTGAAGAAATCGTCCATCCTTCGGTTCAGAATTATCTCATAGAGAAGATGAGAGGCGCGGCCAAGATGCATGAGACCGAACTCTTTTTCATAGAAGCTGCTCTACTTATTGAAAAAGGATACAGCGATATCGTAGATGAGATGTGGTACATCTATTCTGACGATGAGACCAGGATCAAGCGTCTTATGGAATCCAGAGGATATACCCGTAAGAAGGCACTGTCCATCATGGACAATCAGCTTTCCGATGCGGATTTCAGACAGCATTCTGATGTAATAATCGACAACAGCGGAGATCCTGAATCAGCTTACGCACAAGTAAAAGCCCGTCTGGAGGGATTCACATGGGTGGAGTAAAAAGCCAGGGAAGTCTGGTTTTCGGACTTGATATCGGTACGAGAAGTATTGTAGGAACCGTCGGATATAAAGCAGATGACGGATTCC
This sequence comes from Lachnospiraceae bacterium, assembly GCA_017940415.1. GTDB lineage: Bacteria > Bacillota > Clostridia > Lachnospirales > Lachnospiraceae > AC2028. The sequence goes on along the minus strand of JAGAYR010000044.1, from coordinate 264,239 downwards.
ATGTCCTTGCCCAGGAAATCAAAGAACATGAATCGAGAGCCATGCTCGACGGACAGATTCATGATATTGGCAAAGTAGGAAATACCATACTCGAGGTAAAAAAGAACCTTGAATCAAGACTCGGCAAAGAGCTCGGCGAAGTATGTATCGCAGCAGCAGGCCGAGTTCTTCGTACGGTTACAGTTAATGTAGAAGAGGATTTCGAATCCGAAAAAGAGATCACCGATGAGGACATTTATAATCTGTCCATGTCGGGAATCGAACAGGCTTATACGGAATTTCAGGCTCAGAATGATACTGACATGAAGTTCTATTGCGTTGGTTATACTCCCGTAAGATATTATTTAAACGGTTACCAGATAGGTAATCTTGAAGGACATAAGGCCAAGAAGATCTCTGCGGATCTTATTGCTACATTTCTTCCCGATGATGTTGTTGATGGGCTTTATAAGGCTGTCGAGCATGCGGGTCTTCATGTTGCAAACCTGACTCTCGAGCCCATTGCCGCTATTCAGGTTGCAATCCCCGATAAATTCAGACTCTTAAACCTTGCTCTTGTTGATGTCGGAGCAGGTACATCCGATATTTCCATCACCAAAGACGGAAGCATTATTGCATACGGAATGATCCCCGTTGCAGGTGATTCACTTACTGACGTAATAGTTCAGAAATGTCTTGTTGATTTTGACATGGCTGAACATATTAAAAGAAGCCTCAGAACCGGTGAACCCGAGATAGAGTTTACCGATATCATGGGACTTTCTCAGAAGGTCAAAGCTGCTGAGATTACCGAAGCTCTTGCGCCTTACATCGATGATATGACTGCTAAGGTTTCCGATGAGATCAAGAAACTTAACGGAGATAAGCCCGTCAGTGCTGTATTCGTAGTAGGCGGTGGCGGAATGGTTCCCGGATATACGGAGAAACTATCCGAAAGTCTCGGTATTTTGAAAGAGCGTGTTGCCATCAGAGGCGAGGATGTAATGAAAGAGATCATCTTCGAAGACAAAGACGCTCACAAGGATTCTCTTATGGTAACTCCCATAGGAATCTGCTTAAGTTTCTATGCACAGAGCAATAACTTTATCTTTGTTTCCTTTAACGGAGAGAGATTGAAGCTTTACGATAACGGACATTTATCTGTTTCCGATGCGGCTCTTCAGGTAGCATTCCCTAACGAGGATCTGTTCCCCAAGAGAGGAAAGGCAATCACCTTCACCATCGGTGGCAAGTCAAGAATCGTCAGAGGAACTGAAGGCGAATCGTCACAGATTCTCATTAATGATGAACCTGCGGATCTTTATACTCAGATTCACAGCGGAGACATTATTGAAGTTAAGGCTTCGACTCCCGGAAGCGATGCGGCATTTAAACTTGGTGAGCTTCCTGAACTTAAGACCCCCATTAAGATCAATGTTAACGGTAAGATCTTTGAATTCCCCAAGAAGGCTCTTGTTAACGGAGAACTTCAGGAAACCTTCTATGAGATCAAAGACGGAGATGATATCAAGGTAAATAATTTCTACACCGTAGAACAGATTACCGAATTCCTTGATACGCCTGCTGCCGGAGATATCAAAGTAAACCAGACACCTGCAGTTCTTAAGACTAAGGTGTACGAAGACTTTACGCTGGATTATACCATCGGAAGCCATAACCATAAAACAACCAAGTCTGAAAAGGCTGCTCCAAAGAAAGCTGACAAAGCAGAAGCTCCTAAGGAGACTATTGAATCACCTGTCGAGGAAACTGTATCTTCCGAGTCACAGGCTGCTGAAAATATTCAGGCCGGATCCGGGGTTTCTTTTGCGGATCTTCCCGATGATGACGGAACCGCAGCTGAGATGAAAGAGAAGATGGCTGAAATGGCAGGGACCGATGAGGGCGAGAAGAAAGAGGAAGAAAAGGCTGAAGGTCCTGATCTGACTACCACAGTCAATGTTAATGCCAACGGACGCATGATCACCCTTACGGGAAAAGAAAACTACGTCTACGTTGATGTATTCGATAAATTGAATTTTGACTTAAAGGCGGGTAACGGCCGTAAGATCATCACCAAACTTAACGGCAAGAATGCCCAGTATCTCGAGCCTATCAAAGACGGAGATGTTATCGAAGTCAGATGGGAGGAGAAATAAATGAGGATGTGTCCTCTTGCCAGCGGTTCATCGGGCAACTGTATTTACATCGGTTCTTCCGACACACATTTGCTGGTAGATATAGGAATAAGCGGTAAGAAAGCTGAGAGTGCACTTAATACCATTGGCCTTACCGGAAAAGATATAAACGGAATCCTTATCACCCATGAGCATTCGGATCATATTCAGGGGCTCGGTGTCTTTTCCAGGAAATACGGAATTCCCATGTATGCAACCTGGGCTACCATCGAAGCCATCGGATCCATCAAATCTCTTGGAAAAATAGATTCTTCGTTGTTTAAGATAGTCAGAGCTGATGAGATTTTTAACGTCGGGGATATAGCCATAAATCCCATGCACATATCACATGATGCCGCTGATCCTGTAGCTTACAGGTTATCATGCGGCGGTAAGAATATGGCTGTATGCACCGATCTTGGATGTTATAACGACTATACCGTTGATTGTCTCATGGGTATGGATGCTATGGTTCTTGAAGCTAACCACGATATAAGGATGCTTGAGCAGGGGCCGTATCCCTATCCGCTGAAAAGAAGAATCCTGGGTGAACTTGGACATCTTTCCAATGAAGCATCAGGCAGACTTCTTTCCTCAGTTTTAAATGACACTATCAGGAAGATCTTTCTCGGACATCTTTCTCTCGAGAACAATTATCCCGATCTTGCATTTGAATCAGTCAGAATGGAGATCACAATGGGAGACAATCCCTACAGAGCTTCTGATTTTGACATCAGCGTTGCGAAAAGAGATGTACCTTCAGAGTGCATTGAAGTATAATTATGCCGTTATCACGGCAAAAGGAGTTTTTTATGGAAAAAGTTATCATCACTGTAGTAGGCAAAGACACTGTAGGTATCATCGCCAAGACCTGTACTTTTCTTTCAAATGAGAATGTTAATATCCTCGACATTTCACAGACCATCGTATCCGGTTATTTTAATATGATGATGATCGTAGATATCTCCGGAATGAAGGATTCTTTTGAGACACTTGTTTCAGGACTCGATGATCTCGGAAAAGAGATTGGAGTTTCCATCAAGTGCCAGAAAGAAGAAATCTTTGATATGATGCATAGAATCTAATTATCTGCTCGCGTACACGAGTAGGATTGTTTTTCGAGGAGTTTAGTTATGATCAACAGAATGGAAGTTTCCGAAACCAATGAAATGATCGAGAAGGAAAATCTCGATGTCCGTACCATTACCATGGGCATCAGCCTTCTTGACTGCATTGATTCGGATATAGATAAAACTTGTGACAAGGTATACGACAAGATTACCAAGAGTGCCAAGGACCTTGTTAAGACGGGAGAGGAGATTTCCGGAGAATTCGGAATTCCCATCGTTAATAAGAGAATCTCAGTTACTCCCATTGCACTTATCGGTGCTGCTTCCGCAAAGTCTGAAGCAGATTTTGTAAAGCTTGCAAAGAGCCTTGATAAGGCAGCTAAAGAGGTTGGAGTTAACTTCCTCGGCGGATATTCCGCACTTGTCAGCAAGGGAAGTACCACAGCTGATGAACTTCTTATGAAGTCTATTCCCGAAGCACTTGCTTCAACCGATTTTGTTTGTTCGTCCATTAATCTCGGTTCTACCAGAACCGGTATCAATATGAATGCTGTACGTCTTATGGGGCAGACCATTCATAAGACTGCAGAACTTACCGCTGACCGTGATTCACTCGGCTGCGCAAAGCTTGTTGTATTTTGCAATGCTCCCGATGACAATCCTTTTATGGCAGGTGCATTCCACGGTGTTACCGAAGCAGACCGCATAATCAATGTTGGTGTCAGCGGACCAGGCGTAGTTAAATATGCACTTGAAAAAGTAAGAGGAGAATCATTTGAGGTTCTCTGCGAGACCATTAAGAAGACTGCATTCAAGGTTACCCGTGTTGGTCAGCTTGTTGCCAGAGAAGCATCAGCTAAACTCGGTGTTCCTTTTGGAATTGTTGATCTGTCACTTGCACCTACTCCCGCAATCGGAGATTCTGTTGCAGATATCCTTTGCGAGATCGGACTTGAGAAAGCCGGTGCTCCCGGAACCACCGCTGCACTTGCACTTCTCAACGATCAGGTTAAGAAGGGCGGTGTAATGGCTTCTTCCTATGTAGGCGGACTTTCAGGCGCATTCATTCCCGTATCCGAAGATCAGGGCATGATCGATGCTGCAAGCTGCGGAGCTCTTACAATCGAGAAGCTGGAAGCTATGACATGCGTATGCTCAGTAGGCCTTGATATGATCGCTGTTCCCGGAGATACAACTCCCGCAACCATTTCAGGTATCGTTGCCGATGAGATGGCAATCGGTATGGTTAATGCCAAGACCACTGCTGTCCGTATTATTCCCGTTATCGGTAAGAATGTAGGAGATAAGGTAGAGTTCGGCGGACTGCTTGGATGGGCACCCGTAATGCCTGTTAACAAGTATTCCTGCGAGGCATTCATTAACAGAGAGGGAAGAATTCCCGCACCTATTCATTCTTTTAAGAATTAATTGATCAGAGCCATTGGGATATAACTGATCTCAATGGCTCCATTTTTAAGGATATTATAATGAATAAGTTGAAATCAAAGAATGTCCTTTTATATTGTTTATCTTTCTTTATTCCTTTTTTTATTGCTTTCTTAGTTTTCTATTTCAATTATATTTCCGGATTTCCGTTTTCCGCTATCAATACACTTCTTACAAATGATCTCAGATATGAGTATTTACCCTTGTACAGTTATCTGTCTCAAATGGGTGATGGATTTAATACTCTTTTTTTCAGTACCCGGTCAGGCCTTGGCGGGGATATTTTCAGTGCACTTGTACTTGCTGTTTCTCCTACGGATTTTATATATGGTATTATTCCTGCAGATCATTTAGCTGATGCTGTTTTCTGGTCAATCGTTATTAAGATAGGCCTCTGCGGTCTTACCTTTTTTATATTTTTAAATAACAGCAGAAAGCTTAAGGTGTCAGGTGCTTTTGCCATTGTTATCTCAAGCTGCTATGCACTGATGTCTTATAATTTTGCATATTCATGTATTCCCATGTTTTCGGATCTTGTAATTCTTTTACCTGTATTGGCTGTTTTTGTCGAAAGACTGGCTGATGGAGAAAAGAGTCTTGCTTTTGTTTTGTTTACTGCGTTCGCTTTAATCGATAACTATTATATGACTTATATGGTTATCATTGCTCTTGGGATTTTTTTCCTTTTCAATCTCTTTGATAATAAAACTGAACTTAAAAAGGCAATTATTTATTGCGTTAAGTTTGCCTGCCATATTGTTTTATCCGTTTGTTTATCTATGGTTGTTTTGCTTCCCTGCGTTTTTAATCTTTTGGGTGGTAAATTGGCACCATCATCCGATAGTGCTTCCGGTTCTTTCATAGTCAATTCTCTTGGTTCGGTTATTAGAGCTATGTTCTCAATGAACTACTCAAGTCTCGATCTGAATCAGACTCCGAATATATATTGTGGCAGTGCGATAGTATTAACTGTCCTTATATGGTTTATTTCAAAAGAAAAAATACGTACTAAGATTTCAGCTTTATGTGTTTTGATTTTCTATTTTGCTTCATTTGTTTTTACTTTTCTGTATAATGCATGGCATGGTTTTTCAGATCCTGTAGGTTGTTGTTCCAGGTTTTCTTTTACTTATTGCTTTTTTGTCTTATATTTCGCATCAAGATTACTGTCGCTTGATTCTCTTTTGAAGTCGGAGACTTATAAAAAATACCAAAAACTTATCTGTTTTGTGTTTTGCTTTTTTACTTATGCAGAGTTGTTTTTTAATGACTCTTTTATTATTTCAAACACACAGGAATTATATCCTTATCAGAACTATAACGATTACCTGTTCAATGTTTATAGGCAGGAAATCACATTCTCCGGTATTTCAGAGGATGAAGGATTATTCAGATGTTCAAAGAATTATTCTCATACAATGGTTGACGGCATGATGTATGGCTATAATGATCTGGCATTTTATAATTCCAATTTTAATAACTCTGTACTCACTTTTCTGAGTAAAATAGGCATTAATACACATTATGCACTTATAAGTGATCTAGGATTCACACCTCCATCAGCTTCTTTATTGGATGTTAAGTATTTCGTATCGTATAGTGATCAGTCTTTGGACTTTTATGATTTGATTGAAACATACAATGATTATTATGTCTTTAGGAATAATACATCTTTTCCTATTGCTTTCTTAAGCAAGGGAAATGTGCCTGCAGATTATACTGAATTTTCCGATGATCCGTTTCAAAACCTTACCTTAGTCTATAATGATTTATTATCATCCGATGAAAAACTGTTTCAAGAACAGGATTATAATTTGATAAATGATGAATCCGGTTTAGTTTTTTCATTTGTTGCCGATAAAGAGGGTCACTATTTCTTCTATAGAACAAATCATGCAGATCTTGATCTTTATGATCCTCGTTATATTTCTGAGAGAAATCATTTATATTTTAATGTTAATGGAGAACGTGCAGGTGCTTATTCGTGGAACAATGACAGATATATTGCTGATATAGGATACCTGAAAGCGGGAGAGGAAGCGGTTGTAAATCTTGAAACTTACCCCTTCGATACAGGTTATTTATATTTATATTGCTACAATCCTGATGTTATGACCGGTGTTTACGAGAGTACTACAGGCTTTGATGTTACGTATGCGGGATGGCATGGACTTACTTTGAACGGGTATTCAGACGGTAACAGAGATCTTGTTGTTACACTTCCCTATGAGAGAGGATATAACATTTCCATAAACGGAATAAAGACAGATTATGATTCATATCGGGATACATTCCTGGTTTTGCATCTCGCTGAGGGTAATAATGAAATAAAGATCAGTTATATACCTTATGGATTTAGAATCGGTATGGTATTTTCACTGATGGGTATTATTCTTACAATCGCTGTATTTTGCAGAAAAGAGAAGAAGGCTAAATAATAAAATGGTTTAGTGACAATGGGGACGCTTTTGTTTTGTCAACTAAATATCAGAGTCAGTTGGGACGGTTCCTGCTGACTCTTTTATTATCTCAAAATAATTGAGTCAGCAGGATTTGTCCCACTGACTCATTAATATTCTTAAACATGATGATAAAAAAGAAGCGTCTCCGGTGTCACTAAACAACCACTATAGGTCTGGATAGATCCGGTTTTGCCACAACACCTGACTTCATGGTCTGAACAGCAAAATACAGATCTTCAATTTTTGACTCATTTCTGAATACTTTCATTGGCTCGGAATAGAGGCTGTCCGCTGCGTCATTGTATCCGCAAAGAACGGGAACCGATGCCTTGGTCTTTATCTCCGAAAGGATTGCTTCGGAAGATTTCCTAAATCCCAATACTCTTATATAGGGGCATGAACCTGTGTAATCGTAAGGCTCGATGCTGTCCTGAGTGATATTCAGGAGAATGTGGAAGAGTGCCCTGCTTACTCTGGTATAAGTCTTATCTTTAGTCTTGAGAAGATTACAGAAATCGGTAACGTTTTTGAACTTCTCAAGATTATTACTTATTCTGTCGGACAGTTCCTCTGATACATCAAGATATTTTGTGTATCCGTTTTCTCTTTCTGATAAGAGCTTGTAAATGAGCATTTCCGAGAAGTCATTCTCGTCCACGGTCATGTTCTTTTTAACGGCATCTTTAAGAGCTTTAAATGATTCCTTTGGCATGTAAGCCTTAAGGTTATCTACCTCAGAACCGTAGCTGATTGCTTCTCTGATGGCCTTTGCGGAGATGCCGGGCTGTCCGGGAGCATAAGGATCGTTGTATCCGGCACCGACTCTTTTCATGGTGACGGGTTTAATATCAGACTTTGATGATATAAGTGCTTTAAGGTATTCGATGGCAAGGATATTGTTGGGGGATGAGACCAGTTCCGAAAGATCAGTCATATCCGGACAATAGTCAATCAGCGCCTTTGCTCTGGCAGCAGGAAATGCATTGCCTGCCTTTAAGTATTTTTGCAAAAGCTTTTTATATTTGTCAGGTTCATCGGCAAGAATTTTTGCGAGGTTTTCAAGCTTTTCCAGATTTCCTGCTTCGCTTCCGAAAGACAGATAATCAATTAAGCCTGTATTTTCCAGAAGAGCAATCGAGCCTTTAGCGTAGAATTCAGCTGATGAAAGTGAGAATACCGGGGGTATCTGTATTACCAGATCCGCGCCTTCTGCAAGTGCGCTTTTAGCTCTTGCATATTTATCGATGATTGCAGGAGCACCTCTTTGAACGAAGTTTCCGCTCATTGCCACTACGCAGTAGTCTGCTCCGGTCTGTTTCTTGGTTTCTTCAATGTGGTATTTATGTCCGTCGTGAAACGGATTGTACTCCGCGATGATTCCGGCTGTTTTCATTAAATTCTCCCTTTGGATCTTTTTGGAATATCTGATCACAAAAAGTCTGCTAAAAAATTAACGAAATACCTGCAGATTGTATGTGAAATAGTACAAGAAATGATGGACGATTTATTGTCCGCGATATCTTAATACAGTATAATGTATAAGTCGATTTATGGCAAAAAAATCATCATATATTCTGCGCTTGGCGCATCTAAAATAAGGAGTCATTTATGGCATATATTGATCAGATCAAAGAAAGAGCAAAGATCGATAGGAAAACAATCGTACTTCCCGAAAGCAATGACAAGAGAACACTTCTTGCTGCTGCTGAAATAATCAAAGAAGGCATTGCAAATATCATCATGGTCGGAAACGAAGAGAAGATCCGTGACGGTGCAGGATGGCTTGAGGTTGACCTTGATGACGTTACTGTCATTGATCCCGACACCACCGAGAAGATGGATGAGTATATTAACCTTCTCTATGAGACTCGTAAGTCAAAGGGCATGACCCTTGAGAAGGCTTCCGAGATTCTTCACAAGGATTATCTTACCTTCGGTATCATGATGGTTAAAAATAATGATGCCGACGGAATGGTTGCAGGTGCATGTCACTCAACCGCTGATACATTAAGACCCGCACTTCAGATTCTGAAGACCGCTCCCGGTGTAAAGCTCGTATCCGCATTTTTCATTGTTGATACCGTATTCAAGGATATGGGTGAGAATGGTGCGTTTGTATTTGCAGACTGCGGACTTAATCAGGATCCCGGTCCCGAAGATCTTGCAGCGATTGCAGATTCTTCCGCAAAGAGCTTCAAGCAGCTTGTAGGCCCTAAGCCTGTAATCGCAATGCTCAGCCACTCGACCAAGGGTTCCGCTAAGCATGCACTTGTTGATAAAGTTGTAGAAGCAACCAGGATTGCTAAGGAGCAGTATCCTCATCTTGTTATCGACGGAGAACTTCAGACCGATGCTGCACTCGTTCCTCATGTGGCTAAGAACAAAGCACCCGGATCACCTGTTGCGGGTAAGGCGAATGTTCTCATATTCCCCAACCTCGATGCAGGTAACATCGGATACAAACTTGTTCAGAGACTTGGCGGAGCAGAGGCTTACGGCCCTATGCTTCAGGGTATCGCAAAGCCTGTTAACGATCTTTCCCGCGGATGCTCATGGGAAGATATCGTAGGCGTAGTTGCACTCACCGCCGTTCAGGCACAGATTTCTCAGTAATATATCAGGAGATAAAAGATCATGAAAATATTAGTAATTAACTGTGGTTCATCATCACTTAAGTATCAGCTTATCGACTCCGAGACTGAAGAGTGGCTTGCAAAAGGTCTTTGCGAGAGAATCGGAATTGACGGACGTATCGTCTATACTCCCGCAGGCGGCGAAAAAGAGATCAAAGAATCTCCCATGCCCGACCATACTAATGCTATCAAGCTTGTTCTTGAATATCTTACTAACGATAAGACAGGCGTGCTTAAGAGCCTTGATGAGATCGGTGCCGTAGGACACAGGATCGTTCACGGAGGAGAGAAGTTTGCTTCATCCGTTGTTATAAATGACGAAGTCATTAAAGCTATCGAAGAGTGTAACGATCTTGCACCTCTTCATAATCCTGCTAACCTTATCGGAATAGACGCTTGCAGAAAGCTTATGCCCACTACCCCTATGGTGGCCGTATTTGATACCGCATTCCATCAGACCATGCCCGAGAAGGCATATCTATACGGACTTCCCAATTCATATTATGAGAAGTACAAGATCCGCCGTTACGGCTTCCACGGAACTTCTCATTCATATGTATCTAAGAGATGTGCTGATGTACTCGGTAAGAAATATGAAGACCTTAAGATCATCGTTTGCCACCTCGGAAACGGAGCTTCCGTATCTGCCGTTAAGAACGGAAAGTGCGTAGATACCTCCATGGGACTTACTCCTCTTGAAGGACTTATCATGGGTACCAGATCCGGTGACCTTGATCCCGCGATCCTTGAGTTTATTGCGAAGAAAGAAAATCTTGATATCACCGGTGTGATGAATATCCTTAACAAGAAGTCCGGTGTTTACGGTATGAGCGGTGAGCTTTCATCCGATTTCAGAGATCTTGAAGATGCACACAATGCAGGAAATAAGCTTGCTACTCAGGCTCTTGAAGCATTCTGCTACAGAACCGCTAAGTATGTAGGTGCCTATGTTGCTGCAATGAACGGCGTAGATGCTATCTGTTTTACCGCAGGTATCGGTGAGAATGCAGGCATTGTAAGAAGCATGGTCTGTGAATATCTCGGATATCTGGGAATTACCGTTGATGAAGAGAAGAATAAGATCCGCGGTGAGGAAGTTATCTTCAGCACTCCCGATTCCAAGGTCAAGACTCTCATCATCCCCACCAACGAAGAGCTTGCAATAGCAAGAGAGACCGTTGCACTTGTAAAATAAAAAAATTTTCTTGACATCATCGCTTTATTGTAATAAAGTGAATAAAAATTCATAGAAAACCGTTGAAGCGGAAATAAAGGCGTGATAAGAACCTACAGAGAGACCGGATGCTGAGAAAGGTCGGTAAACTGCTTGTCAAATGGGCCGCTAAGGGCGCAGGGAAACGGTGAAAGCCGGAGTAATATGCGACGGGAACTCCCGTAACAGAGAAGGGGTATGTTGGTACCCGTAAAGAGGAAGTCTTTAGACTTCGAAGCAAGGTGGCACAGCGTTATATGACGCCCTTGTCTGATAGTTTATCAGGCAAGGGCTTTTTTATTTTTCCGGAAAGGAGGAAGAAATATGAATCTTTACAGACGATGGCGACCCTACAGACGATGGCGCAGCCTAGACATGAAACTATCAAAACAATTTCTTTTTCCTGAAGGAGTAATAGTATGATTATCAACGAAGCAATCAAGAAACTCACTAACAAAGAAGATATCGGATACGAAATGTCCAGAGATGTAATGTTTGAGATCATGAAGGGTGAAGCAACAGACGTACAGAAGAGTGCTTACCTTGTATCTCTTTCCATGAAGGGCGAGACCATTGATGAGATCACGGGTTCCGCAGAGGCTATGAGAGCCATGGCGACCAGACTCAATACCGGATGTGATACTCTTGAAATAGTAGGAACCGGCGGAGACAGATCCTTCTCATATAATATTTCTTCAACATCCGCTTTCGTTATTGCTGCAGGCGGTGTTAAGATAACAAAGCACGGAAACAGATCCGCATCCTCCAAGTCCGGCGCTGCCGACGTTCTTGAGGCACTTGGCGTAAATATCACTCTTGAACCCGAGAAGAACGAGGAAGTTTTCAAGGATACCGGATATTGTTTTCTTTTTGCACAGAAGTATCACAGTGCCATGAAGTATGTAGGCCCCATCAGAAAAGAGCTGGGTATCAGAACGGTATTCAACATTCTCGGACCTCTTACCAATCCCGCATATTCTTCCAGGTTCATCCTTGGTGTATATGATGAGTCTCTTCTTGAGCCCATCGCACAGGTGCTTATTAAGCTTGGTGCAAAGCGCGGAATGGTTGTTTACGGCAAGGAGAAGCTTGATGAGATCTCATCCGTAGGACCTACCGAGGTAGTTGAGTTTGATGAAAGCGGAAATACCAAGAGATATACAGTGTCTCCCGAGCAGTTCGGACTTCAGAAGAGCAATCCCGGAGATCTTACCGGAGGAACTCCCGAAGAAAATGCCGAGATCACAAGACGCATCCTTAAAGGCGAGGAAAGAGGCCCCAAGAGAGACTGCGTACTTATGAATGCGGGTGCGGGACTGTATATCGGCGGCGCTGCTTCATCTATGGAAGAAGGAATTAAGCTTGCGGCTGAACTTATCGACAGCGGCAAGGCTTATGAAAAACTTGAAGAAGTCATAAAGGATACAAATGCAGCCTAAAGCAGAAGCAAACATATTAAATCAAATAGCGGATAAGACAATAGAGCGGGTAGCTTCATATAAGGAACAGATAAGCGCCTCGGAAATGATGGCCAGAGCCAGGGCTCTTAACCCGGACACCGGATTTCCTTTTGAAAATGCCCTCAGGAAGGAGCAAATGTCCTTTATCTGCGAGATCAAGAAGGCTTCACCTTCAAAAGGTATCATCGCAGCGGATTTTCCCTTCCTGTCCATCGCAAAACAGTACGAAAGTGCCGGAGCTGATGCGATTTCGGTTTTGACCGAACCTCATTGGTTTTTAGGAAACGATTCGTATTTGACTCAGGTAAAACAAAACGTCACGATTCCTGTTTTGAGGAAAGATTTTACCGTAGATGAGTACATGATCTACCAGGCCAAAGTGCTTGGTGCAGACGCGATTTTGCTGATAGTTTCGCTTCTTTCCGACGACCAGCTTGCCGAGTATCTCGACATAGCGGATGAGCTCGGATTATCGACCCTCACGGAGTGCCATGAGGAAACTGAGATAGAAAAAGCCATCGGTTTGGGTGCGAGGCTTATCGGCGTAAATAACAGAAATTTAAAAAATTTTTCCGTAGACCCCTTGAATGCTTTGTCACTCCGTGATAAAGTGCCCCTCGGACTACTTTTCGTATCGGAGAGCGGCATCTCGGAGAGAAGTCAGGTAAAAGCTCTCGAGGATGCAGGGGTTAATGCAGTATTAGTTGGTGAGACTCTGATGCGAAGCGACAATAAAAAGTTGTGTTTGAGACAGTTAAGAGGCTTAGACTAATGAAGATTAAGATCTGCGGGCTTAGGACTCCCGGCGACGCAAATGCGGTAAATGAAGCAATGCCTGACTTTGTCGGTTTTATTTTGACCGACGGGTTTAAGAGAACCGTTGATGAAGAGACGGTTCAGCTCCTTAATAAATTCATCGATCCCATGATCAGACGTGTGGGTGTTTTCGTTAATGACGACGCATCCAGAATCAAGAGACTCGTATATAACGGACTTATTGATATCATTCAGCTTCATGGTGATGAAGACGATGAATATATTAATGAACTTAAGTCCGGTAAAGGCAGTGTCATCAAAGTATTTAAGGTAGACGATAAATTCGACCTTGCTAAGGCTGAAAAGTCTCCTGCCGATATGATAATGTTTGATGCGGGCGAGGGCAGCGGTGAGAAATTTGACTGGAGCAAGATTAAGGATTGTAAGCGTCCCTTCATTCTTGCAGGCGGCCTCGGACCCGGCAATATCAAGGAAGCGGTTGATGCACTTAAAGGCAGTCAGCTTTATGCCGTTGATATGAGCTCATCCGTAGACAAGGGTGGTCACAAAGATCCTGACCTTGTTATGGCAGCGGTTCAGGAGGCACACTCCGCCTAGGTCTTTTCCCGTATGAGAAAGGAATATAAATGAACAGTAAAGGCAGATTCGGAGAGTTCGGAGGTCAGTATATTTCCGAAACTCTCATGAATGAGCTGATAAAGCTCGAAGAGTGCTACAATGAAGCAAAAAACGATCCTTCTTTTCAGGAGGAGCTTAATTTCTTATTAAATGAATATGCAGGCCGTCCTTCCCGCCTGTATTATGCCGCCAAGATGACTGAAGACTTGGGCGGTGCAAAGATTTATCTTAAGAGAGAAGATCTCAATCACACAGGTTCCCATAAGCTTAATAACTGCATAGGTCAGGCCCTTCTTGCCAAAAGAATGGGTAAGACCAGACTTATAGCGGAGACAGGCGCAGGTCAGCACGGCGTTGCGACTGCCACTGTTGCCGCGCTTCTTGGCATGGAGTGTGAGATCTTCATGGGAAAAGAAGACACCATCCGTCAGGCGCTTAATGTCTATCGAATGGAACTTCTCGGAGCCAAGGTCAATGCAGTAACCACCGGTACCATGACCCTCAAGGATGCGGTCAACGATGCCATGAAGGAGTGGGCAGGAAGAGTTGACGATACTCATTATTGTCTCGGTTCCGTTATGGGACCTCACCCTTTCCCCACTATAGTTCGTGATTTCCAGTCTGTTATTTCCAAAGAAGCTCGCGTACAGATTCTTGAAAAAGAAGGAAAGCTTCCTGCAGCAGTTATCGCATGTGTAGGAGGCGGATCAAATGCAATCGGTGCTTTCTATAATTTCATAAATGATAAAGGCGTAGAGCTTATCGGATGCGAAGCCGGCGGAAGAGGAGTTGATACTCCCGAGACAGCGGCTACTATAGCAACAGGTACCATGGGTATATTCCATGGTATGAAATCTCTCTTTTGTCAGAATGAGTACGGTCAGATTGCACCGGTATACTCAATCTCCGCAGGACTTGATTATCCCGGCATAGGACCTGAGCACGCTTACCTGAATTCCATCGGAAGAGCTCAGTATGTACCCATTACCGATGATGAGGCTGTTGAAGCATTTGAATATATGTCACGTACCGAAGGTATCATCCCCGCAATCGAAAGTTCGCATGCGATCGCATATGCCATGAAGATTGCAAAGAAGTATTCCAAAGATCAGTCCATCATTATCAATGTCTCCGGAAGAGGCGACAAGGATGTTGCGGCTATAGCAAGATACAGGGGGGTTGATCTTCATGAGTGATAAGATAAGAGAATCATTTGATAAAAATCCCAATAAGAAGGCGTTTATTGCTTTCATTACTGCGGGAGACCCCGACATCGAATCCACCGAGGAATTCATCCTTAAGATGGCTGATGCGGGCGCTGATATCATTGAAGTCGGTATTCCTTTTTCGGATCCGGTTGCGGAAGGCGCTGTCATTCAGAATGCAAATGTCAGGGCTCTGAAAGCAGGAACCACTACCGATAAGGTTTTCGAGATGGTCAAAAGGGTCAGGGAAAAGAGTGATGTAACTCTTTGCTTTATGACCTATGCAAATCTGGTTTATCACTATGGATATGACAGGTTCTTTGCTTATTGTGAGGAGCTTGGCATAAGTGGTGTGATCATCCCCGATATGCCTTATGAGGAAAAAGAAGAGATGGAAAGCATCTCTCTTAAGTACGGAGTAAAGTATATCTCCATGGTTGCTCCCACTTCCGAAGACAGAGTCAAGATGATTGCTAAGGAAGCAAAGGGATTTATCTATGTTGTAAGTTCAATGGGCGTTACCGGTGTTAGAGACAATATAAGCACCGATCTTTCTCCCATTATCAGCCATATCAGAGAAGTTACCGATGTTCCCTGTGCAATCGGATTCGGTATTAAAGAACCCGAACAGGCTAAGACCATGGCCGGGGTTTCCGACGGTGCAATTGTTGGTTCCGCTATCGTACGTATAGTAGAGAAGTACGGTAAGGATGCGGGACAGTATATCTATGATTATGTTAAGTCTATGAAGGAAGCTGTTCTTCAGGCTTAAGTTTTATGACAGAGGGGACGCTACAGTTTTGTCATTGAATTCGATGACAAAACAGTAGCGTCCCCTCTGTCATTTTATTGTTTATACTGCTAATATAATTATCAGATATTTTTACTTATTTCCTGTTTTTTAACTTGATTTTAAAATCCATATGTTGTATACATTAATACATGGGTACACGGTGCTGTACTTTTTTTGTATATCCGGAGGGTTAGTATGTACGAAGATAAAGAAAAAATTGAGATGCCGGACCTGCTGGAGATTGATGAGATCAAGTCTGATGCAGAGCTTCTTATCAATGAACTTCACGATGTCCGTAAAATAGACAATAACCTTTATGTCGAATATGACGTTAAAAGAGGTCTTCGTGATGCTAACGGAAAAGGTGTTCTTACCGGACTTACCGAAGTATCCGATGTAGTTGCTTTCGATCTTGTTGACGGAGATAAGGTTCCCTGCGACGGAAGACTCTATTATCAGGGCATCAACGTCATGGATATAGTAAACAACCTTGGAGACAGGATTCACGGATTTGAGGAGGTTTCATTCCTTCTTTTGTTCGGACACCTTCCCAACAGAGATGAGCTGGATGCATATCTCCATGTTTCCAGTAACCTTCAGGAGCTTGGTGCAAGATTTGTACGTGATGTTGTCATGAAGGCTTCAAACGGAAACATCATGAATGCTCTTCAGAGATGCGTCCTTACTCTTTATACTTATGATAAGAGCCCTGATGACATTACTCCCGAGAATGTATTAAGACAGAGTCTTGAGCTTATCAATAAGCTTCCTCTTATTGCGGTTTATTCATATCATTCCTACATGCACTTCAGGAAGGATGATGCACTTATCATCAGAAACCCTAAGAAGAATCTGTCTCTTTCCGAGAATATCCTTCAGATGCTCAGACCCGACGGTCACTATACACAGCTTGAAGCGAAGGTTCTTGATATAGCACTTATCGTTCATGCGGATCACGGCGGAGGAAACAACTCCACATTCACAACTCACGTTGTTACTTCTTCCGGAACCGATACCTATTCTTCAACTGCAGCTTCCATAGGATCTCTTAAGGGACCTAAGCACGGTGGTGCTAACCTTAAGGTTCAGGAGATGTTCAGAAACCTCAGAGAAAACATCGTAAACTTGGAAGATGATGCCGAGATAGAAGCTTACCTTAAGATGATCCTTGATAAGAAAGCGTTTGACGGTGCCGGACTTATCTATGGTATGGGACATGCGGTTTATACTTTGTCCGATCCCAGAGAAGTACTTCTTAAAGAGTATGCACGTAACCTCGCTGTTGAGAAGAATCTGGTAAAAGAATTCGAGTTCTATGACAGAGTAGAGCGTATTGCCAAGAAGCTGATCGCTGAGAATAAGGGCATTCATAAACCTGTATGCGCCAACGTTGACTTCTACAGCGGATTTGTATATTCAATGCTTGGTATTCCCGAAGAGCTCTTTACTCCTCTTTTTGCAATCGCAAGAATGTCAGGATGGAGTGCACACCGTCTCGAAGAGCTTGTTAACGGCGGTAAGATCGTAAGACCTGCTTTCAAGTACGTAGGAGAGCATGTAGAGTATCGCAAGATGGATGACAGACATTGATAATATCTAAAAACAAAAGCCTGAAAGCCTTTGCTCTCAGGCTTTTATATTCCTTTTTTCTCTAAATTGTTATAAGATATTGTAGTATTTCTAAAAAAGATAAATAAATGAGTATTTATTCATGAATAAAGCGGAATTCAGAGAGTATTCAAAAGACAGAATCATATATTTGGACGGTGCGTGCGGAACAAATCTCGCCAAGGCAGGGATGCCTTCAGGCGTGTGCCCCGAGAAATGGATATGTGAGCATTCGGATGTGATGCTTGATCTTCAGAGGAGCTATGTTCAGGCAGGTACCGATATTTTATATGCGCCTACTTTTACTGCCAATTCCATTAAGCTCGATGAGTACGGATTAAAAGATCAGGCTGATGAACTTATAAAGACTCTTTGCGGTATTTCAAGACAGGCTGCAGATGAGTGTAATGACAGAAAAGTTCTTGTAGCAGGTGATATCACAATGACCGGCCGTCAGCTTAAGCCCATGGGTAACATGGAGCTTGAAGAACTGATTGATGTCTATAAAGGGCAGATAACTCTTCTTGAAAAGCACGGATGTGATCTTCTCGTAGTTGAAACCATGATGAGTCTTGCCGAGACCAGAGCGGCTCTCATTGCAGCTAAGGAAGTATCTGAACTTCCCGTAATGGTCACGCTTACTTTTGAAGCGTCAGGAAGAACTCTTTTCGGAACCGATGCCGTGACAGGTGCCGTGGTATGTGAGAGTCTGGGTGCCGATGCAATAGGCGTTAACTGTTCAACAGGTCCTAAGGATATGGTGCAGATTGTTGCGGATATGGCAGCTAATACCCGTATCCCCATTATCGCTAAACCCAATGCGGGCCTACCCGAACTTGATGAAAACAATAAAACCGTATATAAGATGGGCCCCGATCTTTTTGCCGAAGAGATGGCGGCACTTGTTGACGCAGGTGCACAGATACTTGGCGGATGTTGCGGAACCGACAGCAGATATATTGATGCTATCGTTAAAGCTTTCGGAAGAGGTCCTGTTAAAAGAAGTGAAAGCCGTAAAGATGGCATAAGATACCTGTCCGGTGAAAGACAGACTTTATCTTTCGGGCTTGACGGAAAATTCATTATCGTGGGAGAAAGAATCAATCCTACCGGTAAGAAAGCTCTTCAGGCCGAACTTAGAGAAGGCAATACAGACAGAGTTCTACAGTTTGCAACAGAACAGGAAGAGAACGGAGCCGGTGTCCTCGATATTAATGTGGGCATGGGCGGCATCGATGAGATGACTATGATGCTCAGGGTTATCGATGAAGTGACCCAGACTACAAGCCTTCCTCTTTGCCTTGATTCCAGTTCTCCGGAGATACTTGAAGCAGCTCTCAGGCATTATCCCGGAAGAGCACTTGTCAATTCTGTATCCTTAGAGCCTGCCAAGTTTGAAAAGCTTTTACCTACGGTTGCCAAGTACGGTGCCGTGTTCATTCTTTTACCTCTTTCCGAAAAAGGTCTTCCCAAGGATCTGGATGAAAAGAAAGAGATAATAGATATTATTTATAAACGTGCTGTTGAGCTTGGACTTTCCAAGGATAATATAGTTGTGGACGGCCTTGTGCAGACTGTAGGTGCGGATCAAAGCCAGGGTGTTAAGACACTTGAGACCATCAAGTACGCCCATGATAACGGCTTTGCTACCATTACCGGTTTGTCAAACATTTCATTTGGTTTGCCCGAAAGAAGCTATGTGAATGCCGCATTCCTTACACTTGCGATTGCAAACGGTCTTACAATGGCTATTTCCAATCCCGGTCAGGAGCTGCTTGTTGCAGCTGCCAGGGCAACGGACCTTCTTTTGAACAAAGAGGGAAGTGATCTGGAGTATATTAATACTGCAGCAAGGCTTAAGGCTGAGAAAGAAGCAAAGGAAGAACTTCTTAAGAGTGCGGCTGCTTCTGCAGGATCTTCCGGAAATGCAACCCCGGTTAAAAAATCAGGTGATGAAAATCTTGATAATGTTCCTGAAAGCCTAAGGGATATATATAAGGCTGTTGTCGGCGGAAATAAAAATGCCGCTCCCGCAGCCGCAAAGGCTGCTCTTGAAAGCGGACAGAGTGCTTCTGATATTCTTAATGAATGCCTTATTCCGGCTATAAATCAGGTTGGTGCGTTTTTTAACTCCGGAAAATATTTCCTGCCTCAGCTTATTTCATCCGCAGAAAGCATGAAGAGTGCAATAACGGTGATTGAACCTGAGCTCAAGGGGAGCGGCGCTTCCGATGATGCGCCTTCTGTTGTGATTGCTACTGTGGAAGGTGATATTCATGACATAGGAAAGAACCTGGTAGCCATGATGCTCGGTAATTACGGTTTTAATGTCATAGACCTTGGCAAAGATATAAAGGCTGAGGATATCGTGGCCAAAGCTCAGGAGACAGGCTCTAAGATCATATGCCTTTCGGCACTTATGACTACTACCATGGTTCATATGAAAGAAACCATCGAACTGGTCAAAGAAAAAGGTCTTGATATTAAAGTCATGGTTGGTGGTGCCTGCGTTACCGAAGAGTATGCGCAGGAGATTGGTGCGGACGGATATTCAAAAGATGCAGCCGAGGCCGTGCAAGTGGCTAAGCAGCTTTTGGGAATGAGCGAGTGACACGGGGACGCTTCCCTTTTGTCATCGGAATATATAAAGATGTAAAATGTAATAATCAGGTGACAAAAGAGATGCATCCCCTTTGTCACTGCTTTAGGAGGATTGTCTTATGATCGGTGCTGATGCGATTGTTAAATGTCTTGAAATAGAAGGCGTTAAGAATGTTTACGGATATCCCGGCGTTGCCATTTGTCCTTTTTATAACAGCATTCTTAATTCAGATATAAGAACGATACTTGTAAGAACCGAGCAGAATGCGGCTCATATGGCAAGTGGTGAAGCAAGAATATCAGGAAAACCCGGAGTATGTGCCGTAACCAGCGGTCCGGGTGCGACAAATGTGATCACCGGTATTGCTACGGCATTTGCAGATTCAATCCCTATGGTCATAATAACAGGACAGGTTAATTCCGAACTTCTCGGTTCCGATGTTTTCCAGGAAGCTGATATTACCGGAGCTGTTGAATCTTTCGTTAAATATTCATACCTCGTTAAGGATGCAAACGATCTTCCTCGTATCTTGAAGGAAGCATTCTATATAGCATCAACCGGAAGAAAAGGACCGGTTCTTATCGATGTTCCCATCGATATTCAGAACCAGACTCTTAAGAGTTTCCGTTATCCCGATGAGGTTAATCTCAGAACTTATAAGCCTACATTCAAAGGCAACGGTCAGCAGATCAAGAAGGTTATCCGTGAACTTGAGAATGCCAAGAAGCCTATTATCTGTGCGGGAGGCGGTGTATTCCTTGCAGAGGCAGACGATGAGCTTCAGAGATTTGCGGAAAAGAAAGGTATCCCCGTTGTTTCAACTATGATGGGTATCGGAGTTCTTCCCATCGCTCATCCTCTTTATTTCGGAATGGTGGGAAATAACGGAAAGCCTTATGCTAACAAGGCAATGAATGATGCCGACGTTATTATTATGATCGGAGCCCGAGTGGCAGATCGCGCTGTCAACAGACCAGAGCTTATAAGTAACGGTAACAAGACTCTTATCCATATGGATGTTGATCCCGCGGAAATCGGTAAGAATGCATATTCAACAATTCCCCTTGTAGGTGATGCCGAGGCTATACTCGAAGAACTCACCGCTTCGGAAACAAGTGCTGATTACTCAGCATGGGTCAAGGAACTTACTGCAGCAAGAAAGGCATTCAAGCCTAACAGAAAGCCTTCTTCCAAGTATGTGGATCCTGCAGAGTTTGTTAAACAGCTCACTACCGATATGATCGACGGAAGCATATATGTTGCTGATGTCGGACAGAACCAGATCTGGTCCTGTGCAAATATCGTCATAGGTAAAGGAAGAATGCTTACAAGCGGCGGAATGGGAACAATGGGATATGCTATCCCTGCAGCTCTCGGTGCAAAAATAGCAGCTCCCAAGAGACAGACCGTTGCAGTATGCGGAGACGGTGGTTTCCAGATGTCCATGTGCGAACTTGCAACTTTCGTACAGCATAATGTTCAGGCCAAGATCGTTGTTCTCAGAAACGGATACCTGGGAATGGTAAGAGAGTATCAGCATTATACTTACAATGATGATTACTCCATGGTTAAGCTTGACGGAGACCCGGATCTTGAACATATCGCCGCAGCTTACGGATTCGATTACTTGAGACTCGATAATATGAAGGATTCAAAGTCAGTCATTAAGAAGTTTTTGAATGATAAGAAAAATGTCCTCCTCGAGTGCATTGTCGATCCCAAAGATGTAGTTAAGCCTGAATAAAGTTAGGTGGTGGAGTATGAATAAAAGAATCTATTCCGTAAATGTAGAAAACAGAGCCGGCGTTCTTTCCAAAGTCAGCGGACTCTTTTCACGAAGAAATTTTAACATCGATTCACTGGCAGTCGGAGAGACGGATGACCCTACCGTATCTTCCATGACTATCGTATCAAGCGGTGATGAGAGAACTCTTGAGCAGATTGAAAAACAGCTGAATAAAAAGCTTGATGTCATAAAGGTCAAGACCTTCACTGAGATGCAGTGTGTATCCCGTGAGCTGATGCTGATGAAGATCAAGTATAATAAGAATAACCGTGCGGAGATAATGGAAATCTGTGAAGTTATGAAGGCTGAAATAGTAGACATGAGCCTTCACTATATGATGATCCAGATCTGTGCCTCACCTGAGCGTATTAAGCTCCTTCTGGAGATGTTCCGTTCGATTTCCATCGTTGAGGTGGCCCGCACCGGAACCCTTGCTCTTTCCAAGTGCTCCGAAAATGAACAGAATTAAGCAAAAATAGTTACATAAGGACGTTGACATTAGCGTAGTAAAGCGGTAAAGTATTAAAAGTTACGATTTTACTATATTGATAGGTGAATATTTATGCAGAAAATGGTTCTTCAGCTTCTTGCTGACAACAATTCAGGTGTACTCAGCAGAATATCCGGTCTCTTTTCACGCAGAGGATATAATATTGAGAGCATTACTGCGGGAGTCACTGCGGATCCTAAGTATTCAAGGATCACAATCGTAACATGTGGAGATGAGGAGATCATCGAGCAGATTGAGAAGCAGGTTGCGAAGCTTGAGGATGTAAGAGATGTGAAGGAACTTCCCTTCGATTCATCAGTTCACAGAGAGCTTTGCCTTATCAAAGTAAGATGTGCTGCTTCAGAGAGAGAAGATATGGTTTCTCTTGCCGGAATCTTCAGAGGAAACATCATTGATGTGGGACCTGATTCAGTCATTATCGAGATTACCGGTAACCAGTCCAAGATCGATGCATTTATCGGACTTCTTGACGGACATGAGATTCTTGAGGTCGCAAGAACCGGTATCGCAGGTCTTTCAAGAGGAAGCGAAAACGTCACTTATCTGCCTTAATGCAGTTAAAGAATAAAGCCTATATTAAAACGGAGGTATTTATCATGGCTAACAAGATTTTTTATCAGGAAGATTGTAATCTTTCTCTTCTCGAGGGCAAGACCATTGCCATTATCGGATACGGCAGCCAGGGTCATGCACACGCTCTTAACCTTAAGGAGTCCGGATGTAACGTCATTATCGGTCTTTATGAGGGATCCAAGAGCTGGAAGAGAGCTGAAGAGCAGGGATTTACCGTTTATACCGCAGCAGAAGCTGCAAAGAAGGCTGACATTATCATGATCCTCATCAATGATGAGCTTCAGGCTGATATGTACAAGAAGGACATCGAGCCCAACCTCACTGCAGGAAACATGCTCATGTTCGCACACGGATTCAACATTCACTTCGGATGCATCGTTCCTCCCGCTGATGTTGATGTAGCAATGATCGCTCCTAAGGCTCCCGGACACACCGTTAGAAGTGAGTACCAGGCAGGAAAGGGAACTCCTTGTCTCATCGCTGTATATCAGGATGCTACAGGTAAGGCTTGGGATATGGCTAAGGCTTACGGACTTGGAATCGGCGGAGCAAGAGCAGGACTTCTTGAGACCACCTTCAGAACCGAGACCGAGACTGACCTTTTCGGTGAGCAGGCTGTCCTTTGCGGCGGTGTTTGCGCACTTATGCAGGCTGGCTTCGAGACTCTTGTTGAGGCAGGATACGATCCCAGAAATGCATATTTCGAGTGCATCCACGAGATGAAGCTTATCGTAGACCTCATCTATCAGTCAGGTTTCGCAGGAATGAGATATTCAATCTCCAACACTGCTGAGTACGGCGATTACATCACCGGACCTAAGATCGTTACCGAGGATACCAAGAAGGCTATGAAGCAGATTCTTGCTGACATTCAGGATGGTACCTTCGCTTCCGAGTTCCTTCAGGAGATGAGCCCCGCAGGACGTCAGGTACACTTCAAGGCTATGAGAAAGCTTGCTGCTGAGCATCAGTCCGAGAAGGTTGGTGAGGAAGTAAGAAAGCTTTACAGCTGGAACAACGAAGCTGACAAGTTCATTAACAACTAATTCCTAAAACATATAAAATGCCTTCGCATTTTGATATAATCAAAGTGCGGGGGCATTTTTGTATTAGGAGTCTTTTTATGAAAAACAAAATGGTTCGTAGTTCCAAAAGGTACTTTTCTCTGTTCTTGTCGTTTCTTTTAGTTTTTTGTCTCATCGGATGTTCTCCGAGTAATGCTCAGCCTGATGTAACCGATACCGAAATACAGCCTTCTCCGGATTCGGAAGAGGTTATTTCAGATGCGGAAATATTAGGGAAGATTGATGACAACGGCAAGCCTATTTATGATTTTGATGAGTTTGTAAATGGGGAATGGCGTAGTAAGTATGTAGGCAGTGATTCTCATTTATCTACAGAAAACGAAATGTACGATCTGTATTTTTCCAGAATGAAGGATATTCTTGTTACTACAGATTTATCTACACTTGATGAAGAAAGCGGGCTTTTTAAAGTAATCACTTTATATAACGAAATGTGTGATATTTCCGATGCTTCCGATAGAATGGAAACTATCCGGAAGTATTATAACTGTATTGAACAAGTAAATAGTTTGGGCGATTTATATTCTTTGCTTTCTTCTGATATCTATACAAATAATGATTACGTATTTCGCTTTGAGGTGATTCCTAATTACTACGGACTGAATAGTTTATATTATCAACCGAAACGATTGACGGAATTTGTTAATTCTTTAAAAACTGTTTTGGATGATCCCAATGATGATCAGGGAGAGCTATACAGAACCTTTTTTCAGGATCTTGGATATTCTGAGGAAAGAGTTGAAGAAATAATAAATAATGGTCTTAAGATAGGCGCTCTTGTTGACTCGTATCTGGATGATTTGTCTGAATGGTATGTTTATTGGGATGCAGAAATTCTTTCTGAATCAGGCGTGGATGTTCCTGTATTTAGTATTCTTAACGGTATACAAAACTTAGAAAATTCAAATTATTTTTATGCAGATGAAGATCTCCCGAAGTTTTTGAATGAAGTTTATACTTCGGAGAATTTAGATGCATTAAAAGATTGCCTGTTAATTGGTTCGACCTGGGTTATGTTTTATTCAGGCTGTGAACAATATTTTGAAGATGATATTTATGATACCTCAGATGATTATGTTCATTTTTTGTTATACTATGCTCCGGATGTGATGTCAGTAGAATATATGAAGAGATATGGATCTGATGATCTTCTGAAAGATATCAACTCTTTAATTCTTGATATTAAAAAAGCTGAAATATCCATAGTATCTGATTCGGAATGGCTTGAAGATTCAACCAAAGAATGCATAAAGCAAAAGATGTCTAGAATGACTCAATATATAGGAGAAAATGGACATAAATTTCTGCTCGGTGATTTTGCTTTTACCGGTGATACTATATTGGATCTTATTGAACTGAAATCTTTGTATTGTTCTTTTGAAAGAGGGCAATTGGTTTTCGAGGGAAGTAACAGAGCTCCTTTTGGAAACGGTATTATTGATGCTAATGCAATTTATTCACCAAGATATAATTCTTTAGTTGTATATCCTCCGTACATATGTGATCCATTGTATACCGAATCTGATACATATGAAGAGAGACTTGCTATTCTTGGATTTATTTTAGCGCATGAGATAGGCCATTCTATTGACAGATCCGGAATAGAATTTGATTGGGAAGGCTTAAATGAGTCGTTTTTATCGGATTCCGAGATAGAAGCATATAATTCAATGATGCAGAGTGTGTCCGATTATCTTGATGGATTAAAATGTGAGTATGATAAGCCTATTCCCGGAGATACTAAATTAAACGAAACGGTTGCTGATCTTATCGCAATGGAAACCTGTCTCAGAGTATTGGCTGACAGAGAAGAAGCAGACTATGATCTGTTTTTCAGGACATATGCAAGGATGAAACGGGAATATTATCCTGAAGATAGTTTTGATATATATCTTAATGATACTCATCTTACTTCAAAGCCAAGAATCAACTTCATTCTCGCCCAATTCGACGAATTCTATGAGACCTACGACATAGATGAATCCAGTCCTTATTTTGTCCCTGAAGATCAGCGTTTGAGAATATTCTGATCCGCCACAAATATCATATATTTTCCTCGGCTCCGTTAATCTTAAAACGGGGCCGATTTTTTATTCAAAATCTTGTATAAATGCTGATAAATAAGCGAAAAGATGATATAATAATACGGCTTGTTGTGAGCTAATCTGTAGTTTTAAGAAAGAGGATTTAGACATGGGAATGACAATGACTCAAAAGATCCTGGCAAGAGCTGCCGGAATGGAATCGGTTAAGGCCGGGGATCTTATCATGGCTGAACTTGATCTTGTACTCGGTAACGATATTACATCACCCGTTGCCATTCATGAGATCGAGAAAATGAAGGTTGACGGTGTGTTCAACAAGGACAAGATCGCACTTGTTCCCGATCACTTCGTACCCAACAAGGATATCAAATCCGCAGAGCACTGCAAATGCGTAAGAGAATTTGCACGCAGAAATGAGATTACCAACTATTTCGAAGTCGGTGAGATGGGTATTGAGCACGCGCTTCTTCCCGAAAAAGGTCTTACCGTTCCCGGTGACGTTATCATCGGAGCAGATTCCCATACTTGTACATACGGTGCACTCGGTGCATTTTCAACCGGTGTAGGTTCCACAGACATGGCTGCCGGCATGGCTACCGGTAAAGCGTGGTTTAAGGTTCCTTCAGCTATTAAATTCGTTCTTAAGGGAGAGTTTGAGGGGGATGTAAGCGGCAAAGACCTTATTCTTCACATCATCGGAATGATCGGTGTTGACGGAGCTCTTTATAAGTCAATGGAGTTCGTCGGACCCGGCGTTGCATCACTTTCCATGGATGACAGATTTACCGTTGCCAACATGGCTATCGAAGCAGGCGGAAAGAACGGAATTTTCCCTGTTGATGATAAGACAATCGAATATCTTAAAGAGCACACCAAGAGAGATTACAAGGTATTCGAAGCTGATGAGGATGCAGAGTATGATGAGGTTTATGAGATCAATCTTAATGAACTTCGTCCTACCATTTCATTCCCTCATCTTCCCGAGAATACCCATACCATAGATCAGGTACATAAAGAGGGTGATGTTAAGATTGACCAGGTTGTTATCGGATCATGTACCAACGGACGTATCTCCGATATGAGAATTGCAGCTGAAATCCTTAAGGGCAGACATATTGCCAAGGGTATGAGAGCAATCGTTCTTCCCGCTACTCAGGCTGTTTACATGCAGTGCCTTGAAGAAGGTCTTCTTAAGATCTTCATCGAATCAGGATGCGTTGTTTCTACTCCTACATGCGGTCCCTGCCTCGGCGGATACATGGGCGTTATGGCTGCGGGAGAAAGATGCGTATCTACGACCAACAGAAACTTTGTAGGCCGTATGGGACATGTTGATTCGGAAGTATACCTTGCAAGCCCCGCAGTTGCAGCAGCAAGTGCTATAAAAGGCTACATCGCTTGTCCCGAAGATCTGTAATAGAAGGAGATATATATAATGGATAACGCTAAAGGAAGAGTATTTAAATACGGTGACAATGTAGACACCGATGTTATAATCCCCGCAAGATACCTTAATTCCTCTGATCCTGCCGAGCTTTCAACTCATTGCATGGAGGATATCGATAAGGAATTTACCAAGAAAGTAAACAAGGGCGACATCATCGTAGCTGCCAAGAATTTCGGATGCGGTTCTTCAAGAGAGCATGCACCCATCTCCATCAAAGCATCCGGTGTATCCTGTGTAATCGCAGAGACATTCGCTCGTATCTTTTATCGCAATGCGATTAACATTGGACTTCCCATTATCGAGTGTCCCGAAGCTTCCAAGAATATCGAGGCCGGTGACGAGGTTGAGATTGACTTTAATACCGGTATCATCACCGATATCACCAAGGGAACTTCCTATCAGGGACAAGCATTTCCTGAGTTTATGCAGAAACTTATTGCTGCAGGCGGTCTTGTTAACTTCATCAATGAAGGCAAGTAAGGAAAAAGAGGACTGAGTTTACAGTGTTTGCATTTGTAGAAGGAATCCTGGATCTTCTCGAAACCGATATGTGTGTCATCGATATCGGAGGTCTTGGTA
The DNA here is from genome assembly GCA_017940415.1 of Lachnospiraceae bacterium. Taxonomy (GTDB): domain Bacteria; phylum Bacillota; class Clostridia; order Lachnospirales; family Lachnospiraceae; genus AC2028. The sequence continues at coordinate 236,170 of JAGAYR010000044.1, read as the reverse complement.
TAAACGTCAATATCACTGCCAGATGTTCTGCCGAGATCGGATCCGTGGGAGATCATGTAAAACTTTATACTTATACCCAGGTTGCTGAAGATACATTCCAGCTGTACGGTTTTTCCGACAGAGATGAACTTGATATGTTCAAGAAGCTTATCTCCGTATCGGGTGTCGGTCCCAAGAGTGCTCTTTCTCTTTTATCCGTAATGGATGCCGATTCCGTAAGGTATGCGGTCATCAGTGACGATATCAAGGCTTTGTCTAAGGCTAAGGGAATATCTGCCAAGACTGCCGGTAAGATCATTATCGAACTCAAAGGAAAAGTTGATCTTTCCGATGATTCCCTTGCCAAGAAGTTTGCGGGTACTCCTACAGTTGTTCAGAAAGCCAACATGGGAAGAGAAGAGACCGATGCTCTTGCGGCTCTTGTGTCACTAGGCTATTCCGAGTCTGAGAGCACCAAAGCCATTATGGCTGTAGACGGTCATGAGACTCTTGATTCCGGAACGCTTTTATCCCTTGCTTTAAAGACTTTATACGGAAAATAATTCGTTTATGCCCAGAAGTATAGAAACCAATATCACAAATGAAGATAAGCCTGTAGAGCATTCTTTAAGACCAACCAGGTTAAAAGAATACATCGGTCAGGAAGCCATCAAGGAAAGACTTATCATCCAGATCGAAGCTGCCAAAGCAAGAGGCGATGCGCTGGATCATATCCTTCTTTACGGACCTCCCGGACTTGGTAAAACCACTCTTGCCGGCATCATCTCCAATGAGATGGGAACCCATATTAAGATCACTTCGGGTCCCGCAATCGAGAAGCCTTCGGAGATGGCAGCAATCCTGAATTCTCTTCAGGAAAGAGATATGCTTTTTATTGATGAGATTCACAGGCTTAACCGTCAGGTTGAAGAGGTGCTTTATCCTGCGATGGAGGACTTTGCTATTGATGTTATGATCGGTAAGGATTCTTCCTCATCAGCAAGAAGTGTTAGACTTCCTTTGCCTCACTTTACCCTTATCGGTGCTACAACAAGGGCTGATATGCTTACCGCTCCTTTAAGAGACAGATTCGGAGAGCAATTCCACATGGAGTTCTATACTCCCGAGGAACTTGCCGAAGTTCTTATGTTTTCATCGGGTAAGCTGAATGTTGAGATTAAAAAGGATGCCGCCCTTGAGCTTGCAAGAAGAAGCCGCGGAACTCCCCGTATTGCTAACAGAATGCTCAAGCGTGTAAGAGATTACGCTTTGGTCAGATATGACGGCATCATTACCAAAGATATTGCCATTGAAGCTATGGATTTAATGTCCATAGATAAAGTCGGACTCGATAATACCGACAGAAAGATCCTTGAAACCATTATAAAGAAATTTGACGGCGGTCCCGTGGGGCTTGATACCCTTGCTGCCGCAACCGGAGAGGATTCCGGTACCATAGAGGATGTATATGAGCCGTATCTTCTTAAGAACGGATTCATAATGCGCACTCCCAAAGGCAGAGTTATTACGGATCTTGCAAGAGAGCATCTCGATATGTGGCTCACATGATTGATTAATGCCGAATATTTATATATACTGATTTTTGATAAATTAGTTTCGGAGGTTTCTTATGGCAGACATGAATGAGACTCAGGTTATAATCGCAGGTAAAGTCCTTACCCTGACCGGTTATGAAACTGCCGAGTACACTCAGAAAGTTGCAAATTACATCAACAAGAAGATGGATGAGTGCAGAAATGCAGTATCATTCAGGTCTCAGAACAAGGAAACCCAGATGCTCCTTGTGGCACTTAATATTGCCGATGATTACATGAAGATAAGCGAGAGACTCGTAGAAAATGAGCAGCTTATCAAGGATAAGGATAAGGAAATCTATAATCTCAAGCATGATATTGTCACAACCCAGAGCAGACTCGATAAAGCCGATGAACAGGTAAGAACTCTTCAGGATAAGATGGCTGAGAGCTCCAAGAAGCTTATTCAGCTTGATGCTAAACTCAGAACCAGAGATAAGAATTCGAAGACTGAAAAAGAAGACAAGGAAGAGAAAGAATCCAAATCCGAAGCTAAGTCTGAATCTAAAGCTGAAGCTAAATCCGAGTCTAAGCCCGAACCTAAATCGGAGCCCAAACCTGCTCCTGCTCCGGAACCTCCCAAGCAGGAAGCTCCCAAAGCTGAAGCACCTAAGCAGGAAGAAAAAGTTGATGCTACCAAGCCTGAAGTAAAGACTGAGGAAAAAGCCGAAGAGAAGAAAGAGGAAGAGAAAAAAGAAGAGCCCAAGGTAGGTTCTTTAAGAATGGATTCACAGCCAAGGCTTGTTAAAGATAAAGACATCGCTCCATTCCCTCTGAACAAACATTGAGATAATGGCATCCGAATTTATAAAATATAATAAAAAGACTGAGCTCCTTGCGCCTGCAGGCAGCAAGGAGTCTTTTTATGCTGCCCTCAGTGCGGGTGCGGATGCGGTTTATATGGCTGCTCAGAAATTCGGAGCCAGAGCCTATGCCGGTAATTTTACAAATGATGAGATTTTCGAATGTGCTGATATTGCTCATCTTTTAGGAAAAAGGATATATCTTACCGTAAATACTCTTGTAAAAGAAAAAGAACTGGACGATCTGTATGAATTTGCGGAAAGTGGCGTGTGCGATGTATGCGACGGTTTCATAATTCAGGACCTCGGGGTAGCTTCGTTTTTCAAGGAAAATAAACCTAATATCCCTATCCATGCAAGTACTCAGATGTCCGTCACCGGTCCTTATGCCGCAGAGTTGTTAAAGCGAAACGGATTTTCAAGAGTTGTTCCCGCAAGAGAGATTTCTTTTGATGAAATCAGGGAAATCTATGACAAGACCGGAATGGAAATTGAATGCTTCATTCACGGTGCCATGTGCTATTCATATTCGGGACAGTGTCTTTTTTCTTCTGTACTTGGGGGAAGAAGCGGAAACCGCGGAAGATGTGCACAGCCCTGCAGGCTTCCCTACAGACTTGTTTCCGACAGATCCGGCGAGGAGAAGTACCCTTTAAGCCTTAAGGACATGTGTACTCTTGAGATACTTCCCGAGATCATTAATTCCGGAGTATGCAGTCTTAAAGTTGAAGGAAGAATGAAACCCGCGGAATATGTCTACGGTGTTATTTCGATATACAGAAAATATCTGGATCTTATAGATTTTGGTAAGGAGTACAGGATCGACAAGAAGGATCTTGAGACGCTTTCCGGATTATACGTACGCGGAAATCTTTCCCACGGATATTATGACAGACATAACGGAAAAGAAATGGTTACCGTTTCAAGTCACGGTTACAGATCCGATTCGGATGATAAGGCGGAAAGCGATAATAACAGATTCAAGAGTCTTGATTGTATACCTAAGATAAAAGTAAACTTCAGTGCATTATTTAAAAAGGGACATCCGGCTTCTTTGAATGCATTTTGCGAAACTTCAGATGGAAGACAGGCCTATGGATATGCTGAAGGCGAGATTGTTCAGCAGGCTCAGAAAACCTCAATTGGAAGAACAGACGTTATCAAATCTCTCAAAAAGCTTGGAAATACAGTATTTTCAACAGATGAGGATATGATAACGATTGATATTGAAAATGATGTGTTTTACTCTTTAAAAGGTATCAATGAACTCAGAAGAGCATGTCTGGATGACCTGTCTGCCAATTTGAGGGTTGACATAATCAATAACGACAGTTTTTCTTGCAAAAGGTCTGAAAATGCCGAAAATCAAGGCTTTTCCCCTTTAAATGATAAACCGGGTATGTACAGCATCTTGATTGGAACTGCATCTCAGGTTTACGTAATACACAATTTATATGATGAAGGAGAACTTGCTGAAATCTGCAGGATTTACATTGAAGAATCTTTGCTGATGGAAGATGGTTCCGATGTTTTATCTCATATAGATGCTCTGAATATCCCTGCATTTGCTGCGCTTTCTCAGATTCGAAGAAAAGGAGATGACATATCACCTCTTTTTATACTGTATGAAAAAGGTGTTATTAAGGGATTTCTCATAAGAACTCTTGAGGACTTGTGCTTGGTTCGCGGTAAATACTCCGATGCTCCGATAATCACGGATTTCAATCTATATACCTATAATTCTAAGGCATCGGCATTTCTGGATACGTATTCTTTTGACCATACGTATCCGCTGGAACTTTCGAACACTGAATGCAGAGAGCTTGCTGCTTCTTCAGACAATGTTTCTGAAAGAGTGATTTATGGCAGAGCACCTCTTATGATAACCGCAAACTGTATTCGCAAGACCCTTAAATCCTGTTCGCATAAACCGGGATTTGAGACTATAATAGACAGAAAAGGTATCGCATTTCCTGTTAAGTGCGACTGCCTTCATTGCATGAATGTGATTTATAATTCGGTTCCTCTTCTTATCCCTGCAAGTGATGAGGTTACAAGCAGGATAGAGTTTACCGATGAAGACGAGAATATGTGCCGGATCATTTTGAAGAGCATTGTTCAAGGTGACTCGAATCTAGATATACCTCATACTGCCGGATGGCAAAACAGACCTGTTATGTAGCCGTCCTTTTTAAGGAGTAATAGAGTGCAGATCACTCTGAAGTATTATGTAATTGAATTATCGAAGTATCTTATTGCCTTTACCATGCTTTTATATACCGGTCTTGCCCTGGTATGTAATTTTTCGAAAAATAAAAAGGCCGTATCGATATGCTGTTCGCTGCAGAGCGGGGTTTTACTCGTTCTGATGTTTTTGTGTTTTCTTGACATGACCTTTGTTTCGGGTAAAGAAGAATACCTGTATCTCTTTGCCTTTATCACGTTATTTCTGTTTTTTATGATCACGATCGTGACCATTATCTATGATAAAGCGGACAGGGTATTGCTTAATAATATGTGTCTGCTGTCCGGTCTCGGACTTTGCATAGTATCAAGGCTTTCTTTTACAAGAGCATTCAGGCAGTACATCATTACTCTGGTTTCTTTTGCTATATGTCTTGCAATCCCCTTTGTGATTGAAAGATTCAGATTTTTCAGAAAACTCCTTTGGGTATATGCGGGAGTGGGCATTGTTGCGCTTTTGATCGTTCTTACCGGGACCAAGGTGAACGGAGCTCACATAACCTATACTATAAAGGGTTTTACCTTCCAGCCTTCGGAGATAGTTAAGATCCTTTTCCTGTTTTTCATTGCTGCACTTTTATATAAGTATAACGATCTCAAATGGATTTTCATTTCTGCGGTTATATCAGGATGCTTTGTTATAATCCTTGTTCTTTCCAAAGATCTCGGAAGTGCTTTAATATTCTTTGTCGCATATTTCATGATTCTTATAATGTCCACTCATAATTACTGGTATCTGCTTACGGGACTGGCCGGTGGAGCAATAGCCTGTGTAGCGGCTTACAATATTTTTGATCATGTCAAAGTAAGAGTGGTGGCTTTCCTTGATCCCTGGACTTATATAGATGACCAGGCATATCAGATTACCCAGTCCCTTTTTGCAATATCATCAGGAGGATGGTTTGGTGCCGGGCTTATGCAGGGAAGGCCCTGGGACATTCCTTACGTGGATCAGGATCTTATTTTTTCAGCCATGTGTGAAGAGTTTGGACTACTTTTTGCACTGTGTGTTCTGACTATATGTTTATGCTGCTTCTACAGGATGATGTTTATGTCCCGAATTATCGGAGATAAGTTTTATCAGATAGTTGTTTACGGCATCGGTGTTATGTATATCTTCCAGGTCTTTTTGACCGTAGGTGGAGGCATCAAGTTTATACCTCTGACCGGTGTGACACTTCCTTTTATCAGTTACGGAGGAAGCTCGGTATTATCCACGTTTATTATGTTTTTCATAGTGCAGGGCATTTATATAAAATCCTTGAAATACGAAAAGTCATTAGATGAAAAAAATACGAAACCTGATACAAAAGTACATTGATTCATCGCCCAGATATAAATCCATGGTGCTGATAAATGTTACGGTGGCAATCTTTTGCGCACTGTTTTTCGGCATGTTTATATATCTTGGAATATTTGTATCTACTTCGACAATGGAGCTTTATGACAACAGTTACAACAATCGTCAGGAACTTCAGGAACAGAATGTTTTAAGAGGAACAATCTATGCTTCGGGTGGAGAGATACTTGCCGAGTCCAGGATAGATGAAAACGGAGTTGAGAGAAGATATTATCCTTACGGTTCCGTCTTTGCACATGCAGTAGGTTATTCGGTTAACGGACGTATGGGCATTGAGGATTATGCCAACTATTATCTGATGCATTCCGGTGCAACTCTGTCTGAAAGAGTTGATAACGATCTGGAGAATGTAAAAGATCCCGGATATAACGTAATGAGTACTCTCGATGTTAATCTGCAGCAGGTTGCGGATGATTATCTGGGTTTATACAACGGTGCGGTTATAGTTACCGAAGTTAAAACGGGCAGGATACTTGCTCTTGTTTCTCATCCAAATTTCAATCCCGGTTCGATTAAAGAAGACTGGGAAGCTATTACATCAGATCCCAAGGGTTCACAGCTTCTTAACAGAGCTACACAGGGTCTGTATCCTCCGGGATCCACGTTTAAGATCATCACTGCGCTGGCTTTCTACAAGCAAAATCCTGATACATGGGAAGATTACAGGTTCGAATGTACTGGTAATATAATGCACGATGATTATCGGATCAGCTGTATTTACGGAACTGTTCACGGAGATCTTGATCTGATATCTTCCTTTGCAAAATCCTGTAATTCGTCCTTTGTAAACATTGGTCTGTCTTTGGACAGGGATATGTGGGCGGATACCATGGATGATCTGTATTTTAACAGAAGACTGCCTACAGACCTTCTGGCCAATTACGGCAGAGCATATGTGGGGGCTGCATCAACCGATTATGATATTATGCAGACTTCTATCGGACAGGGAAAAACAACTCTGACTCCTTTGCATTTGAATATGATCACTCAGGCCATAGCAAACGGCGGAGAGATGATGAAGCCTTATCTGATCGATGAGATAGTTGATGAAAACGGTAATGTGATCAGAAGCTTTTCTCCCGAAAGCGCAGGTATGGTTATAAGTCCGGATGAAGCAGAATTCCTGACCGAACTTATGACTGCGGTCTGTGAATACGGAACAGCAAGGGTACTTGTTAATGATAACTACACTGTTGCGGGCAAGACCGGTACGGCGGAGTTTGCCAATGACATTAACGAATCCCATGCCTGGTTTACCGCATTTGCCCCTGCTGAAGATCCTGAGATCTGTGTTACAATTATAATAGAAAAAGCGGGCACCGGTGTTGAGTACGCGGTTCCGCTTGCAAAGAGAATATTCGACGCTTATTTCGGCGTTTAAGATGACAGTAGGGACGCTACAGTTTTGTCACCAAAGCTCGGTGATAAAACTGTAGCGTCCCTATTATCATCTTATTATTGGTTATTAGATTATCTTTACGATTTCAAGGTCCGGTCTTTCTGCCAGATTAACGATCATATTACCGGCATTTCTCAGCATGGGTCTTGAATAGCAGTTTTTGTTGATCAGCATTACTTCCCAATCGGTTCCGTCGTTTAGCTGGACGGTTGTTCCGATCTGAGCGTCCGAAATCCTTTCGATAAGGGGCATCAGGATGGTGGCGTCATATTTCTGCATATCCTTTTCGAATGCGCCGATGATCTGGAGGGGGGTAAATGCGAGTCTGAATGTTCTGGCGGATGCCATTGCGATATAAGTGTCGACTATTGCAAGGTATCTGGCATAGATATTGATCTTATCACCTTTCAGATTACAGGGATAACCCGATCCGTCCATTTTCTCGTGATGCATCAGGATGCACTTCTTTATATCTTCAGAAAGAGCTGTATCGTTTTTTACCAGCTGGAATCCCAGAAGAGTGTGCTGTTTTACAAGTGCATATTCCTGATCGCTGAGTTTGCCGGGTTTCCAGAGAATCTCGGAAGGAATCTTCCATTTTCCAATATCATAATAGAATCCGCAGAGGATGAGCAGTCTCTTTTTATCATCCGGAAGAGTAAGCCAGTTACCGAATGCACCGCACAGGAGAGCTGCGTTGAAAGACTGGGTATAAGTGAGCTCGTCCTCATTGGGGGCAAGATTGTACATGAAATCCAGAAGCTGCTTTTCGTTTTTTACAGTAGAATAGCAATCTTTATATATATCTATAAGATTTTGAGAGGGGATCGAAAATTTTGTTCCCAGATAGGAGAGCATAACGCCTTTGTATCTGGAAAGACAATCATTGTATTTCTGTCTGAAATTTCTGAAATCTTCGTCAAACTGGATCTTTTCGTTGTGAGTTGTCGCATAATCCACATCTTCCATGATGGTGACTGCGATGACATCGTAATGGGAAAGTTTGGTTATTACAGCCTGTGTTACTTTGGTGCCGGCATTGTAAATGACCTTGCCTGCAGCCTCCACGGGCTCCGCAAGTTCCATTCCTTCCTGCAATTCCATTCTCGATATTGTTTTCATAATATCCTCTATTCAGTCCGGGATGCGTCCATATATAGTCTGTCAGACTATTCCGAACACAATAAATTTTAAATTATTTCTAAGGTCTGTGTCAATTTCTGTGGTATATTTATTCATATGAAATTGTTTAAAGATGTTATAGAAGTCAATTTCAGAGAGTCCCTGTATTTATCCGATTCCATAAGTTCCAAAAAACTTCCTAAGATAAAAAATAAAATCTTAAAAGGGAAGGGCTCTTATAAGCTGATTTTGTTATCGGATAAAGCAGATGAGAATTTCGATATAGTCTCACCCTCTAATCTGAAATCCAGTATCTGGGAAGGAAAAGTTCCGGAAGCTGTGGGAATTGCGGATGATGAAGATGAGGCTTTTGAATTGGTCAGAAAGATCACCGAAGAATGCTTAAATACCCGTGGTGATCTTAATCTCAAAGAATACGTATGCTCGCTGTGATTCTAAAAATCCTTCAGATAATCGGTATTGTGCTCCTGTCAGTGCTGGGGCTTGTTTTGGTGCTTATTATCCTGGCTCTGGTACTACCGGTCAGGTACAGATTATCATGCACGGCTGAAGCTGATAATAAACCTGAGGGGCTTTTGAAAATTTCCTATTTTTTCAGTATTTTACGGGCAAGGGCTGAATATACCGATGCATTTTACGTTCGGGTTAAAGTTTTGTTTTTTACGGTTTTTAAGCTCAGAATACCTGACGACAATAAAGACGAGGGCGAAGAATATGATCTGAGTGAGCTTGATGATGCTCTCGATGCTCTGGACGAAGAAGAGGCTGATTCCTCGGAGGATTCAAATTTAGAAGCAGTTGATTCCGGATTTGGTGAGTCCGACAATCCTGAGGAATCTGAAATATCCGATGAAAATGCTGATTCGGACACTACCGAGAATAATGATACTGAAGAAAACGGTTCTGATGAAAATGTTTCGGAAGATGAATTTTCTGATAATGAAGAGTCTTCGGAATCAGCTGAATCCCGGGAAAAAGATGATTTTGAGGATGAAGAGGATTCTGTTTTACGCAAGATTAAATTAAAATTCGAGGAAATTTGTGATAAAATAAGAAGAGCGCGTTCGGAATACAGATATTACAGAAATCTCTATAATTCCAACGAAGCAAAAAATGCCTTTTTTACGGTTAAGAAGAGATTAAAGCGTATCCTCAAGAAGATTCTTCCGAGAAGAGCCCATGCGGATATTACCTTCGGGTTTGATTCTCCGGATTTTACGGGTAAGGTTTACGGAGTTTATACCTTATTTGCAAAACGCTTTGACGCTTCCTCACGTGTTATCCCTGATTTTGAACGTAAAGTTTTTGAGGGAAATCTGTATTGTAAAGGACATTTTAACCTGTGGTGCATCCTGTGGAATGCTCTTTGTGTCATCCTTAACAGGAACGTCATTAAGCTCTACAGATCCTATAAGCACCATAGTAAAAGAAAAGAAAACCATGAAGCAGCCGAGGAAAAAGCTGCCTGATCTTAAGGAGTACCGAGATGGCCGATTCCAATAAAAAAGAAGTAATCGATTCACTGCTGAGCGGAATGGATGCGGTTCTTTCATCCAAAACCGTTGTGGGCCAGCCCGTAGTAGTCGGTGATACCACCATAATTCCCCTTGTAGATGTTTCTTTCGGTGTTGCCGCAGGCAGCGGTAATGAGAGCAGGAATTACAATAAAAATTCTTCCGCAGGCGGAATGGGCGGAAAAGTATCACCCAATGCCATCATAGTCATCAAAGACGGTACCACCAGACTTTTGTCCGTTAAGAATCAGGATTCCATTACAAAGATCCTTGATATGGTACCCGAGGTTATTCACAGGATATCCAAGGATAAGAACGGCGGACCCGAAGACGACGAATTAAAAGATGCAGCGTTCCCCGAATAATAATTTCAGGTAAAAACTGTGATCGACTGGGAAAAAATAGTTCAAACCGAAAATGAAGAAGAGTTAAAGAAACTCAAATTATTTCTTTTCCAGGAAAATATGCGCCTTGATGCGGAAAAGCAAAAGCTGGATCATGAGAAGAGCGAACTTAAGAATCTTCAGGAATCATTCATGAAGGACAGAGTAATTCTCAGGGATGAATTAAATGAGCTCAACAGGCGCACCACTCAGGAGAGGCAAAGACTCCGTCAGGAAAACATGTTCTTCGATAAGAAGATGGAAATCCTTAAAGACGGATTCAGAAATCTTGAGGAAGACAGACGTAAATTCGAACGGGAAAAGGAAGAATTTGAAGCCAGCAGAAGACTGGGGATGTCTGATATGAATGCTCCGGATCTTTCGCATCTGTCCGAATCGGACTTTGACTCAATCGCATGCGTGCTGTTTTCGAACATCACGAATACTTCCATGCTCAGAAAGAGATATAAAGATCTGGTCAAGATCTTTCATCCGGATAATCTGTGCGGAGACGAGAGACTGAGCAGGGCCATTAATAAGGAATATCACAGAAGAAAGGCATAAAATAAACTCCCTGCTAAAACGGCAGGGAGTATTATTATGCAAAAAAAGAACAGGCATAAAGCCTGTTCTCATATATACATAATTTAATTATGCACGCTCTACAGCACCGCTGCGAAGGCATCTTGAGCAGACATGCATTCTCTTGGACTGTCCGTTAACTTTGCACTTTACGCTAAGAACGTTGGACTTCCAGATTGCATTTGATCTTCTGTGAGAGTGACTCACATTATTTCCGAAATGGATTCCCTTTCCGCATACATCACACTTTGCCATATTCTCACCTCCCGGCGTTATAATCTAATTAACATAATTCAATCGCTTGAAACGCAACATATGTATATTATCAGAGCCTATTTAATAATGCAAGAAATATTTTTCATTATTTTTACCATTTAATTGTAGATATTATGGTATAATAAAGCGCAGTTTTGCAGTAAAGGAGGATTTTATATGAAGAGCTCTTCCATGAACACACATATGGGAAACATTGTCGTAGACAACGATGTTATCGCTCAGTATGCGGGCAGTGTTGCCATTGAATGCATAGGAATAGTCGGTATGGCCGGAATCAGCATGAGAGACGGCATCGCCAAAATTCTTCGCACTGAGAACCTTTCAAGGGGTATCAATGTGAGACTTTCATCCGAGCGCAAACTTATCCTTGATTTTCATGTGATAGTTGCTTACGGTGTCAGCATTTTGACGGTATCTGACAATCTTATCGAGAGCGTCAAATATAAGGTTGAAGAATTCACAGGACTCGATGTCGAGAAGATCAATATCTTCGTTGAAGGCGTCAGAGTGATCGACTAAGGAGGATCTATTCGTGGCAATCAAAGAGATAGACATTAAGCTCTTTTCTAAAATGTTTCTTGCCGGTGCTATTTATCTCAATAATAGCAAAGAGGAAATCAATGAGCTGAATGTATTCCCTGTTCCGGACGGAGATACCGGAACCAATATGACAATGACCATCATGTCCGCTGCCAAGGAAGTAAGAGATCTTGGCGAAGAGCCTGATATGAAGTCACTCTGTAAAGCAATGAGCGGAGGCTCTCTCAGAGGTGCCAGAGGAAACTCCGGCGTTATTCTGTCCCAGCTTCTCAGAGGCTTTACAAAGGCTGTCAGAGATGAGCAGGTTATAACCGTACCTCTTCTCGGAGCCGCATGCACCAAAGCTGTAGAAACTGCTTATAAGGCTGTAATGAAGCCCACCGAGGGTACCATTCTTACCGTTGCAAGAGGAATGGGTGAAAAGGTTGCAGAGCTTATCGAGAACGGAGAAGAGGATCTTGGTGTTATACTTCCCGCAGTTCTTGAGCACGGATATAAAGTTCTGGATCAGACACCTGAACTTCTTCCTGTTCTTAAGCAGGCAGGAGTTGTTGACTCAGGCGGAGCAGGACTTATGAAGGTTGTTCAGGGCGCCGTTGATATGTTCAGCGGAAAAGAGATCGATCTTACGATCTCCGATGACCCCATTGCCAAAGTTGATGATTCAAGACCCGGTAAGATTGAGGATGTTCAGAAGAATATCTATCATACCGAGATGAAAGTAATGCTTTCCAAGAATGTTAACAGCAAGCTTGAAAGCGATGTTAAATCATATCTTAAAGATATCGGAGAGCTTAAGAGCTTTAATGTAAGCGGAACCGAAGTTGTTATCGATATCAATACCGACGATCCCGGACTTGTACTCCAGAAAGCACTTAAATTCGGTATTCTTTCCGATGTTAAGGTTACCTGCAGGCTTAAGACCGAAGAAGCTAAGGCAGCAGCTGACAGTGTTGCTCCCACAGCACCCGCAGAGCCTAAGGGCGAGCCCTCCGAGTTCGGATTTGTTGCAGTAAGCGCAGGCGACGGACTTGCCGAGATTTTCAGAAGCCTCGGTGTAGACTATGTCATCGAAGGCGGACAGACCATGAACCCTTCAACCGCTGATATCCTTGATGCTGTTGAAAAGGTAAATGCCAAGACCGTATTTGTTCTTCCCAATAATAAGAACATCATCATGGCTGCAAATCAGGCAAGGGATCTTACAACCGATAAGGTTGTACTTGTAATCCCCACTAAGACCATTCCTCAGGGTATTACCGCCGCTATTAACTTCAGCGCCGGAAGCAGTGCTGATGAGAATGAGCAGGCTATGGTTGAGGCTATCGGACTTGTTAAGACCGGTGAGATCACCTATGCGGTAAGAGATACCTCCATTGATGATCACGAGATCAGAAAAGGCGACTACATGGGTATCGGTGACAAGAAGATTCTTTCTGTCGGTACCGATATGAATCAGGTTGTTCTTGAGATGATCGGTGAGATGGTTGATGATTCTTCCGAACTGATCAGCCTTTACTACGGAGCTGATGTTACCGAAGAAGACGCTAATGCTCTTAAGGATCAGATTGCCGCTAAATTCTCTACACTTGATGTAGACATCCAGATGGGTGGACAGCCTGTTTATTATTACATCGTTTCTGTAGAATAAACCCTGTCTTATGTAATATTTGTTTCATTAAGTGGTTTGTTTAACTATATAGGCGAATATATTATATGAAAGAAGGTTCGATTATGAACCTTCTTTTAATTTGTATAAATATCTGAAAATGCTGAATAATTGGAACACTCCGGTTTCCGAGCTGAAAGGCGTCGGACCTAAGACAGCAGAATATTTTCATAACCTCGGGATAACGAATATATATGAGATGCTTAATCATTTTCCGAGGACCTATCTTGTATTCGGTGGACTGAAAAAGATATCCGAATTACAGAATGATGAGATTGCCGCAGTAAGAGTCAGAGTCGACATGGTGGGTAATCTCAGAAGAGTTAAGAATAAGATGACCATTCTTCCCATCGAGGTAAGTGATGAAACCGGAAGTATGGTTATTAAATATTTTAATATGCCCTTTATGGCAAAAGCTGTCAGCAAAGGCGGCTATTATGTCTTCAGAGGAAGGGTTAAAAAGGCCGGCAAAGAGTTTACTCTTGTTCAACCCAGAAAATATGCATACGACGAATATACCGAACTGTCCGGCAAGTTTCAGTGTATGTATCCCCTTACCAAGGGACTTAAGAATTCAACGGTTATAAAGGCTGAAAACTCAGCCCTTAAAATTGCTGATTTTACAGACGATTATCTGTCTGAAGAATACAGAAATAAGCTTCATCTTGTTTCTTCCAAAGAAGCATACAGGATGATCCATGATCCTTCCGATGAGAAGGAGAGCGTGCTTGGCAGAAGAAGACTTTCCTTTGACGAACTGTTCTTTTTTATACTGTACTTACGTAAAAATAAAGAACTTCTCAAAGGAGCTCCCAATTCATGTCCCATGGTTGAATCAGCTGAAGTAAAGCGATTCATTGAGCATTTGCCCTATAAACTTACCAAGGGACAATCCAAAGCTGTGAAAGAGATACTGGAAGATCTTTCCGGTGACGCTGTCATGAACAGGCTGGTACAGGGAGACGTTGGAAGCGGTAAAACAATTGTGGCCATCGCAGGTCTTCTTAATACTGTTGCTAACGGATATCAGGGAGCATTTATGGCTCCTACGGAAGTTCTCGCAACCCAGCATTTTAAGACTGTCAGTGAGTTGACCATAAGGTACGGTCTTCCTTTTAAACCTGTACTCCTCACCGGTTCGGTTACGGAAGCAGGTAAGCGTAAGATCTACGAAGAGATAGAAAACGGCGAAGTAAACCTTATCATAGGAACACATGCGCTGATACAGGATAAGGTCGTATATAAAAATCTCGGCCTTGTTGTTACTGACGAGCAGCACAGATTCGGCGTAAGACAAAGAGAAACACTGGCCGGTAAAGGTGTCGGACCTCATATCCTTGTAATGAGTGCAACTCCGATTCCAAGAACTCTTGCAATAGTCCTGTACGGAGATCTGAGTATTTCCGCAATAAAGGATATGCCCGAAGGGCGAAGCCCCATTAAGAGCTGCGTTGTAGGCGAATCCTTCAGACCTTCGGCCAATAAATTCATCAAAGATGAGATAGCAAAAGGCCATCAGGTATATATCATCTGCCCCATGGTTGAGGCATCCGATGATGAGGATTCGGATAATGAACTCAGGAATGTTGTTGATTATTCCGATGAACTTAAGGAAGCTCTGGGTGACAGATACAGAATATCTTATCTGCACGGTAAGATGAAACCTTCGGAAAAAGAAAACATTTTGGACCGTTTTTCATCCGGAGACATAGATATATTGATATCAACTACGGTAATTGAAGTCGGAATTAATGTTCCCAATGCTACCGTAATGATGATAGAAAATTCTGAAAGATTCGGACTTTCACAGCTTCATCAGCTCAGAGGAAGAGTCGGAAGAGGCAAAG
Organism: Lachnospiraceae bacterium; assembly: GCA_017940415.1. GTDB lineage: Bacteria > Bacillota > Clostridia > Lachnospirales > Lachnospiraceae > AC2028. Next base: position 220,836 of record JAGAYR010000044.1, on the reverse strand, counting down.
ATCAGGGTTACGCCATATTCATGACCGGAAAGAGCGATGAGAAGACTACGGAAAGGCTTGGAATCTTAGCCAAGACCACTGACGGATTTGAGATTGCATCCTACGATCTTAAGACAAGAGGTCCGGGAGAATTATTCGGAGTAAGACAGAGCGGAGATTTTGCATTTAAGATCGCTGATGTATTTGCGGATGCGGATCTGTTATCTGAGGCCTCGGATCTGTGTGATGAGATCCTTGCTCATGACAGGAATCTTCACGCACCTGAAAATGCTTTGATAAGAGAAGAAGCTGAGTTTTACGGAAGAAATTTCCTGGACTTCAGAACGATATAATTTGGAGGGAGAACCAATGAGTTCAAAGATTGCAGTTGTTACGGATACCAACAGTTCCATGACTGTTGAGGAAGGAAAGGAACTTGGTATTACGGTTATTCCAATGCCGTTCTTTATCGGCGGCAAGGAATTCCTGGACGGAGTAACGCTGACTCAGGAAGAGTTTTATGAGAGATTAAAGGGCGGTGAAGAGATTCATACAAGCCAGCCTTCGCCCGAAGAAGTAATGAAGACCTGGGACAGGCTTCTTGAGGAGTACGACGAGATAGTTCATATTCCCATGTCCAGCGGTCTTTCGGGATCATGCGGATCGGCATATCTTCTTGCTCAGCACTATGATGACAAAGTTCAGGTAGTAGATAATCAGAGAATCTCGGTGACTCTCAGACAGTCCTGCTTGGATGCTCTCGAGCTTATCGATAAAGGCATGACCGCAAGACAGGTTAAGGATGAACTTGAGAGAGTCAAGTTTGAGAGCAGTATCTATATAATGATCGACACTCTTGAATATCTTAAAAAGGGTGGAAGACTCACTCCCGCAGCAGCCGCGATTGGAACACTTCTAAGGATCAAACCCGTTCTTCAGATCCAGGGTGAAAAGCTGGATTCCTACGGTAAGACAAGGACCTTCCAGGGTGGTAAAGACATCATTATGAAGGCTATCAAGAATGATATGGAGAACAGATTCGGATGTACCGATAAGTGTCATAATGTACATTTGGAAATGGCATATACCGATGATCTGGCAGCTGCGGAACAGTTTGAGAAGGAGCTCAATGATATGTTCCCGGGATATGAAGTGGTAAAGAGACCTTTGTCACTTTCGATTGCATGCCATATCGGACCCGGTGCTATAGCTGCTGCAATCTCCAAGAAAATCTGAGTGAAAACTCAGAAAAAAGACCGGATATTTCGCACAAAACAATTGTTATTGAATGAAAAAATTCATATTTCATGCGGCATTAAATCCACTACATGTAGTGGATTTTTTGTTGTCTCTTTTCAAAATCTATGATAGAATTTAGAAGTTGCAAACGATTGTTCGGGGGTTTCACGTAAAACACAGTGTTTATCTGCAAGTCTGATTTCACAAGGAGTTTTTATGGCACCTAAAAAAGATAATTATGATGAGCGAAGTATTACGGTACTCGAAGGTCTTGAAGCCGTAAGAGTCCGTCCCGGTATGTACATCGGCTCGGTGTCTACCAAGGGTCTGAACCATCTTATATATGAAATTGTCGACAATTCCGTGGATGAGCATCTTGCGGGATTTTGCGATACCATCAAAGTCACTCTTGAAAAAGACGGATCATGTACCGTATCCGATAACGGAAGAGGTATTCCTGTCGGACGTCATGAGAAAGGTATCTCGGCAGAACGTCTTGTACTTACCACCCTTCATGCCGGCGGTAAGTTTGATAATAATGCGTATAAGACCAGCGGCGGTCTTCACGGTGTAGGTTCATCCGTTGTAAACGCACTGTCTTCCAGATTCGATATCACAATCAAAAGAGACGGGAACATTTACAAAGACAGCTATCAGAAGGGCGAACCTATCGTTGAACTTGTTGACGGACTTCTTCCTTCTCAGGGCAAGACCAGGGATCACGGAACAACCATTAATTTCCTTCCCGACGATACTATATTCGACAGAACCAGATTCAAGGAAGATGAGGTTAAGAGCAGACTTCATGAGACCGCTTACCTTAATCCCGGACTGACTATTGAATATAAAGATCTGAGAGGTGATGAGCCTGACACGGTTTCATTCCATGAGCCTGAGGGTATCGTAGGCTTTCTTAAAGATCTGAACAAGTTAAAAGATCCCGTGACGGAGATTATTTCCATTTCCGGAGAATCTGATGGTATTCAGGTAGAGATTGCTTTTCAGTATGTTAATGAGTTCCATGAAAATGTTCTCGGTTTTTGTAATAACATTTACAACTCCGAAGGAGGAACCCATCTTACCGGTTTTAAAACTCAGTTCACCACTGTCATCAATTCTTATGCAAGACAGCTTGGCAATCTGAAGGATAAGGATGCAAACTATTCGGGTACCGAAGTCAGAAACGGTATGACCGCTGTTGTTTCCATCAAGCATCCCGCCCCTACTTTTGAAGGACAGACCAAGACTAAACTTGATAACCAGGATGCGGCAAAAGCCGTTGCCAAGGTTACCGGTGATGAGGTTGTAAGGTATTTCGACAGACATCTCGATGTCTTAAAGGCTGTTATAGAAAGTGCGGATAAAGCCGCTAAGATCAGAAAAGCGGAAGAGAAGGCTAAGACAAATCTGCTCACCAAGCAGAAGTTTTCTTTTGATTCCAACGGAAAACTGGCAAACTGCGTATCCAAGGAAGCCGATAAGTGTGAGATCTTTATCGTAGAGGGAGATTCCGCAGGCGGTTCCGCAAAGACTGCAAGAGACAGAATGTTTCAGGCTATCCTTCCTATAAGAGGTAAGATCTTAAACGTTGAGAAGGCTTCTATCAATAAGATTCTGGAAAATGCCGAGATCAAAACAATGATCAACGCTTTCGGTTGCGGTTTTTCCGAAGGATACGGCAATGACTTTGATATAAGCAAGCTTCGTTATGACAAGATCATAATCATGGCCGATGCGGACGTGGACGGTGCTCATATATCAACGCTGCTTCTCACTCTTTTCTACAGATTTATGCCGGAGCTTATTTTCGAGGGACATATATATATCGCTATGCCTCCTCTCTACAAGGCTATGCCTTCCAAGGGAGAAGAGGAATATCTGTATGACGATAAGGCGCTTGAGAAGTACAGGGCTAAACACAAGGGACCTTTTACTTTGCAGAGATACAAAGGTCTCGGTGAGATGGATCCCGATCAGCTTTGGGAGACCACCCTTGATCCCAAGACCAGAAGACTTAAGCTTGTAGAAATCGAAGATGCGAGAATGGCATCCGAGACAACCGAACTTCTTATGGGAACCGATGTACCTCCCCGTAAGACCTTCATCTATGAGCATGCAACCGCTGCTAATCTTGATATCTGATCGATAAAGTGAACATACAGGTACTGTTATGGAAGAAAAGATAATCAAAACAGAATACTCCGAGGAGATGCAAAGGTCCTATGTGGACTATGCCATGAGCGTTATCGTATCCAGAGCTCTTCCTGACGTAAGAGACGGTCTCAAGCCTGTTCAGAGACGTACTCTTTATGATATGAGAGAACTCGGTATCACTTACGATAAGCCTTACAGAAAGAGTGCGAGAATCGTCGGAGATACAATGGGTAAATATCACCCTCACGGTGATTCATCAATATATGAAGCTCTTGTTGTAATGAGCCAGGATTTCAAAAAGGGACTTCCTCTTGTAGACGGACACGGTAACTTCGGTACCATCGAAGGTGACGGCGCCGCTGCAATGAGATATACGGAAGCTCGTCTTAAGAAGATCACTCAGATGGCTTTCTTGGATGAGCTTGTCAACGATACGGTTAATTTCGTGCCTAATTTCGATGAGACCGAAAAAGAGCCCGAAGTTCTTCCCTGCCGTATTCCCAATCTTTTGATCAACGGCTCCGAAGGCATTGCCGTAGGTATGGCAACCAACATACCTCCTCATAATTTCGGTGAAACCATAGATGCTCTCAAAGCATACATTATGAATCCTGAGATCTCTACCAGAGAACTCATGAGATATATTAAGGGACCTGATTTTCCTACAGGCGGAATCATCATCAATAAAGATGATCTCAAGAATATTTATGAGACCGGACAGGGGAAAGTAAGGATCCGTGGTGTTGCTTCCGTTGAAAAGCTTAAGAACGGACATCAGAATGTTGTTATTTCCGAAATCCCCTATACCATGGTCGGTGCAGGAATCGGTAAGTTCCTTCAGGAAGTTGCCAATCTTTCCGAATCTAAGAAGACTCAGGATATCGTAGATATTTCCAACCAGTCTTCCAAAGAGGGAATCCGTATCGTCATCGAACTTAAGAAAGATGCCGATGCCGAGAACTTCATTAATCTTCTTTATAAGAAGACACATCTTGAAGATACCTTCGGCGTTAATATGCTTGCAATCAAGGACGGAAGACCCGAGACCATGTCTCTCAGATCTGTTCTGGGTGCTATTGCCGATTTCCAGTATGAGATAAATACAAGAAAATACAATAACCTCCTTTCCAAGGAGATGGATAAAAAAGAGATCCAGGAAGGCCTTATCAAGGCCTGTAACCTGATCGACCTTATCATTGAGATCATCAGAGGATCCCGCGACCGTAAGATGGCAGAAGACTGCCTTGTACGCGGCATCACTGACGGTATCAAGTTTAAGACCAAAGAGTCATCTATTATGGCTTCACAGCTTCTTTTCACAGAGCGTCAGGCAAAAGCTATTCTTGATATGAGACTTTATCGTCTCATCGGACTTGAAATAGATGCTCTCAATAAGGATCACGAAAATACCCTTGCCAATATTTATCGTTATGAGGATATTCTTGATCGTAAAGAGTCCATGACTCAGGTAATCATTACAGATCTTGAGGCTCTTAAGAAGGAATTTACAAGCAAGCGTAAGACTGTAATTGAGAATGCCGAAGAAGCTGTCTACAAAGAAAAAGAATTCGAGGAAATGGATGTATATTTCCTTATGGACAGATTCGGATACTGCAAGATGATCGATACCGCAACCTTCGAAAGAAACAAAGAAGCCATTGCGGAAGAGATCAAATTCTGTCTGCCTGTTCGTAATAACGGCAGGATAGCCGTATTCACCGAAAACGGACAGATGCATACCATCAAGATGCTTGATCTTCCCATGTCCAAATTCCGTGATAAAGGTGTTCCTGTAGATAACATCACCAACTTTGATTCATCCGATGACATGATCATCTATGCCGAGGATCTTTCCACTGTACTTCTCGGAAAGTATCTCTTTGTAACCGCAGCTTCTATGTGTAAGGTTACCGGCGGACCCGAGTTCGATGTTAGTTCCAGACGTACAGTTACCGCTACCAAACTTAACGAAGGCGATAAGATCGTTGCCATCCGCAAAGTCAGAACGGAAGAGAATGTAATCTTACAGTCATCCGGAGGCTACTTCATCCGTTTCAACATCTCCGAGATTCCCGAGATGAAGAAGACCGCAGCCGGTGTAAAGGGCATGAAACTCGACGGCACCGATAAAGTCGAAAACGCATACATTACCGATATCGTATCTGAAAATATGATAGAATACGGTACGAAGACTATTTCATTGAATTCTATTAAACTTCTTGGACGTGGGTCTAAGGGAACCAAAGTTAAAGGTTAATTCTTATACAAGATGCTTTGATGCCTGTAATAGTTTTTTTGCGACATTTACCGTCTCACTTAGCAAGGCAAGTCGTTCATGATTGCTTCGAGGACTGTTTGAGCAACGCGAGTTCCGCAGAAGCAATCAGCCTTGAAAGACGAAGCCGAGCTTAGTGAAGACGGTGCATGAGCAAAAAAGACTATTACAGGATCAAGGAATCGTGACTAGGAAAGGACTTAACTATGAGAGTAATTGCAGGCGAATGCAGATCTATGCCTCTGAAAACTCCCGCAGGAGAAGATATAACAAGACCGACTCAGGACATAATTAAAGAGACTTTATTCAACATGATACAGGGAGATGTTCCGGGTTCTGTCTGGATCGACCTTTTCGCAGGCAGTGGTCAGATCGGTATAGAGGCCCTCAGCCGCGGAGCTACAAAGGTCTATTTCATCGATAACGGCAAAGAGCCCATTAAGTGCATCACCGAGAACGTTGCTTTTACCAAAATGACCGATAAGTCAGTCATTTTGAAGCAGGATGCCGTTGCAGGACTTCAGTCGGTATATGAGAAGCATATCGATATTATCCATATGGATGCTCCTTATATGAAGGATTATGAGAAGAATGTCCTTAAACAGCTGTCTTATATGAAGTATGTGGACAGGGATACACTTATCATAATTGAGGCTGACAAAAAAAGTGATTTCAGCTATACTGAAAGCGTCGGATTTGAAATTGTACGAAGGAAAGAATACAAAGGCAATATGCATTTGTTCCTTCGTAAGATCGTAAAGGAAGAGAAATGAACAGAGCATTATATCCCGGAAGCTTTGATCCCATGACTTTGGGACACCTTGATATCATCAGAAGAGCTTCACTTATGTTCGATGAACTCATAGTCGCAGTGCTTGATAACACCCAAAAGACTCCGTTGTTTTCAACGGATGAACGTGTTAAAATATTGTACGAAGCGACTAAAGACATGCCTAATGTCAGAGTCGATTCTTTCAGGGGGCTGACCGTTGATTATTGTATCCAGAATAATCTTCACACCATGGTCAGAGGACTGCGTGCGGTCACCGATTTCGAGTATGAACTTCAGATTGCCCAGACCAACAGAAAGATATCGGATAATAGGGTAGATACCGTCTTCCTTACCACCGATCTTCAATATTCATATTTAAGCTCTTCAACCGTCAAGGAGATTGCCATGTACGGCGGTGATGTCAGTCATTCCGTTCCTCCTTATGTTGAAAGTGCACTTAAGGAAAAATTCAAAGTTATCAAAAGGTGAGGAACCGGATAATGGAAAGAAAAATGGAAAGCCAGATCTTCGGAGTCATCGATGAGCTTGAGCAGTACATTTCCGAATGCAAGCCCAAGCTTCTCTCAAGCACCGAGATCTATGTTGAAAAAGAAGTAATTCAGGGTTATATAGACGATCTCAGAAGAAAAGCACCCGAAGAGATCGCCAGATATCAGAAGATAATCAGCAATCAGGACAGCATTCTTGATAACGCAAGAAAGATGGCTGACGGACTCATTGAGAAAGCAACCGCTCAGACTGATGAGATGCTTTCACAGAATGAGATCCTTAAGAAAGCATATGAACAGGCTGATGCCGTAACTCAGCAGACTATGGCCGAGGCTCAGAATATTCTCGATAATGCGACCAATGAAGCTAACGCATGCAGAGAAGCTGCTATGGGATATATGGAAGACGTCATGAACTATGTTGAAGGACTTCTTACCGCATCTTCCAGAACCGTAACGGATCAGTATGATGATCTGCTCAATGCTCTTAATTCCAAACTTCAGGCAGTTAAGAACGATCACGATTCACTCAGAGCTTCCAGAAACGGAAAGAGCGAAGAGCCTGAGAGTTCAGGACCCAATGTCAGTACGGTTTATCCCGATACCGATAACGAATGAAAGTAATGATAAACCGGCTTGAACAAGCCGGTTTTCTTGTTTGAATATAATTTTTTGAGGGGGAGTACAGTTTTGTCTTTTTCGAAAGTGCGTGTATTTATAAGCATGGTTCTGTGTATTGTTTTATTTACACTTATTCCTTGCGAGAATGTGATAGCTGCAGACAGGGTATTTCCCCATGATGATAATCTTGTCATAGTTATCGATCCGGGGCACGGGGGAACCGACACCGGAACCCAGGGCGGAAGAATACAAGAAAGATTTATGAACCTGATAACAGCCCAGGCGCTTGCTTCAAGACTCAGCATGTATGAAGGTGTTACAGTATATATGACACGTTCGGACAATGATACTACCATGAGTCTTACCGACAGGGCCAAGTATGCACAGTCTGTTGATGCGGATTTTGTTTTCAGCATTCATTACAATGCCTGCTATGCACACGACAGATTCGGAATAGAAGTTTATACCTCCAGAGTTGCACCATACAATGCATACGGTTATCAATTCGGGAATCTCTTAATGCAGAAATTCGAATCCCGGTACGGTATTTTCCCCAGAGGGGTTAAGACCAGAAAAGGACTCAGAACGGAAGGTGATTATTACACCATAATTTCCGCCAATATTTACAGAGAGATTCCCGCAGTTATCATTGAGCATTGTTTTGCTGACGGAACCGTTGATGCCGTTCACACTGCATCTGACGACCAGTTCAGGAGCTACGGTGAAACCGATGCCGATGCCATTGCAGAATATTTCGGGCTTAAGAGTTCCATATTGGGAATCGATTTTACAGGAGCTTCCGACAATCTTATAAGTGCCGATCCTGCTAATTTTAATGATGCAACATATGAAGACAGAACAGCCCCTGATTCGGTTAATGTATCCGTTGTAAGTGTTGACCCGACAACAAATACCATTACAGTCAGGATTGAAGCGACAGAAGCGGACGGTATGATGATGTTTTATACATTGTCAACCGATGGCGGATGGACCTGGGAAGAATCCGAGGTTTGGCCCGGGGCGGATACATACAACGGAACCTTTGACTCATCATTTGAACTGACTCTTTCTTTTGAGGCGGGTGACAGACCTGATATCGTCATCAAGGGGTTCAACAGATATGACGCTTATACAAAGTCCAATCAGATAACCTTTATAGACAGATTCAATTCTCAGGACAGTCCATTGTACAGAGAGGCTTAAGATAAACGGAGGAAACGAATTTGAAATATATCGCTATTGTCACGGGAGCTTCATCGGGTATCGGAAAGGAATTTGCCGTTGCTTTAGATCAGAGCATGAACGGTATAGATGAAATTTGGATAGTTGCAAGACGTAAAGACAGGCTTGAAGAACTCTCCGAAAAGCTTAATCATCATGCCAGAATAATTTGCGGTGATCTCTCAAACAGAAATACGATAAACAGAATTTCCCAGCTTCTTAATGCCGATAAATACAGGATAAGATTCTTGGTTAATGCTGCCGGTTACGGTGTTCTCGGTGATTTTGAAAAAGGAGAACGTAAGGAAGAAGGCGGAATGTGCGATCTTAATATAAGAGCACTTACCGAGCTTACACATGTTTGTCTTCCTCACATGGGAAAGAATTCCCGTATCATCAATCTGGCCTCAAGTGCCGCTTTTGTTCCTCAGCCTGCTTTTGCCGTATATGCTGCTTCAAAATCATATGTACTCAGTTTTTCAAGAGCATTGAATTCCGAACTGAAAGACAGACAGATATATGTTACGGCTGTTTGTCCCGGGCCTGTTAAAACTGATTTTTTTGATGTTGCCGAAAAGTACGGTACGAGAACTTTGTCTCTTAAGAAATTTGCAATGACCACTCCTTCGGTGGTGGTTAAAGAAGCCCTCAGGGATTCTTATGCCAGGAAGGAAGTGTCCGTCCCCACAACAGTAATGAAACTTTTCAGAGTTATGTGCAAGATTGTTCCCCACAGGATCATTATTGCTCTAACAAGCGGTTTATATAAATGATCGGGGTCTAAGTAATGAATTTTTCCAGACTTTTTTCAGGTGATTCTTATAAGGGAACTTACCTGTATCTTGATACTCAAAGAAAATATGAAATTGCAAGATGTGTAATCGGTTATGCCATTTCCCTTGGACTGTTTTTTGCGGGATATTTAGCCACCGGTACCAGAAAAAATCTTCTTACGGTAGTTGCGGTTCTCGGTATGTTACCTGCATCCAAAGCTCTTGTATCCGTGATCATGTTTTGCAGGTTCAAAAGTTTTAAAGAAAAGATCGATATTGATCCTGTTCTCAATGCTTATGACATGGTCTTTACCTCAGAAAAAGTAAATTACCATGTATCACATCTATGTGTATCCGGCGGCTGTATTATCGGCTATACCGAAAACGGAAAATTTAATGAATCTTCATTTAAAGATCATGTACAGTCGTTTTTGTCTGCTGAAAAGATCGGTGATATGACTATCAAAATCTTTACCGATAAGAAAGCGTATATGAACCGTATATCTTCTCTGGAAAACTCGGATAAAACGGATGCTGCATGTATGAAAGTTTTAAAACAGATAGTTTTATAAGATGAAACAGATAACCGTCACAAATGATATGGCTTCCCAGCGTCTTGATAAATATCTTCAAAGACTTCTTCCGTCATGTCCCAAAAGCCTTATCTATAAACAGCTTCGCAAGAAAAATATTACACTGAACTCATCCAAAGCTACCGGAAATGAGTTTATAAAAGCAGGTGATGTGATCAGTGTTTTCTTTTCCGATGAAACTTACGAAAAGTTTTCATCGGGAGAAGAGATAAACACCAATGTATATGAAAAGGCCTATTCGACTATCAAAGGTATCGAAAAGGTTTATGAAGATGACCGCATAATATTATTTAATAAACCTGCAAACGTATTGTCCCAGTCTGTTAATCGCTCCGATATGTCCGTTAATGAATATCTGATTGGATATCTTCTCAACAAAGGAAGTGTCACACCGGAGTCACTGCAGAAATTCAAGCCTTCGGTATGCAACAGACTGGACCGTAATACTTCAGGCCTTATACTTTGTTCCAAGACTTTTGAAGGAGCCAGATATTTGTCGGATAAGATCAAAGAAAAAGATCTTGAGAAATACTACCTTGCAATAGTTTACGGTCGTTTCACAGGTCCGGCCATAGATGTTAAATATGTTGTTAAGGACGAAAAAGAAAACAAGCTGAGATTTGTCCCGGAAGATGCGGATGGGGCAATGATGATCAAAACCAGATTTGAAGCCATAAAGTGCAGTGATAATATTTCTCTTGTTAAAGTAAGACTCTATACCGGAAAATCCCATCAGATAAGAGCTCATTTAAGTCATCTGGGATATCCCATATTGGGTGACAGAAAGTACGGAAATCAAAAAACTGCAAATTCAGCAGAAAGACAAATGCTTCATTCATATCGTACTGTTTTGGAAGATGATATTGACCTGACAGCACCCATTCCGGGCGATATGAAACGTATCCTTTTAAAAGAATTCGGTGAATTAGAGGAAATCCTATGACCACCTGGAAATCAAGGGGTTTAAGAGGTTCCACTCTCGAGGACCTTATAAACAGAAGTAATGAAAAATATGATGAAGCCGGGCTAGCACTCGTTCAGAAGATTCCTACTCCCATTACTCCCATCAATATAGACAAGTCAACAAGACACATTACTTTGGCATATTTTGAGCAGAAGAGTACCGTAGACTACATTGGAGCCGTACAGGGAATTCCCATCTGTTTTGATGCCAAAGAATGTGCATCCGATACTTTTGCCCTCAATAATATTCATGCCCATCAGGTTGAGTTTATGAGAAAGTTCGAAAAGCAGGGCGGTATCGCATTCTTTTTGATCTATTTTACCGGAAGGGAAGAGTTATATTATCTGCCGCTTCAGATGCTTGAATTCTTCTGGGAAAGAGCTCAAAAAGGAGGACGCAAATCTTTCAGACATGATGAGCTTAATCCGGACTACATCATAAAAGAAAATCCCGGAATACCTGTTCCGTATCTTGATAAAGTTAATCAGGATCTGGCTGACAGACCAGATGAATAAATAGTCTCCTCAGTGATGGGGAGACTTTTTTGTACAATATTGCTAAATTTGTCATAAATTTTCCAAATTATGAAACTTTTATAAATATCGTTATATTGATACAATAACTTCTGAGATTTTCTATTTTCAATTGGAGGAAAATAGTATGGGGTTGATCAAAACTAACGACAAATGTATCGGATGTAACAAATGTATCAGAGCCTGTAGCTGTACCGGAGCAAATGTTGCTAAAGAACTTGAAAGAGGCAACATAATTGAAGTAGATCCTAAGAAGTGTATCGCATGCGGGGCATGTCTTGATGCTTGCGAACACGGAGCCAGAGAGTATGAAGATGATGTTGAAAAGTTTTTTGAAGATCTATCTAAAGGTCAGAAAATTTCCGTCATTATTGCGCCGGCATTTCTGGCTAATTACCCTCATGATTACAGTAAATATCTGGGTATGCTCAAAAAGCTTGGTGTAAACCGCTTTATTAGTGTTTCTTTTGGTGCGGATATAACCACATGGGCATATATCAAATATATTACTGAGCACAAATTCTACGGCGGTATCTCTCAGCCCTGTCCAGCTGTTGTAGGATATATCGAAAGATACCTTCCCGAACTTCTTCCCAAGCTTATGCCCGTCCACTCACCCATGATGTGTACGGCAGTTTATGCCAAGAAATATCTGAAGATAAATGACAAATTCGCATTTATCAGTCCTTGTATTGCCAAAAAGAATGAGATAGACGATCCCAATAATCAGGGATATATCGCATATAACCTAACATTTTCCAAACTTGTTGCTTATCTTAAAGCCCATCCCGTAAGCGGAGCTCAGCCTTATACGGATGAGATCGAATACGGTCTGGGATCCATTTATCCCATGCCCGGCGGACTTAAAGAGAACGTTTACTGGCTTCTTGGAGAAGATGCTTTAGTTCGTCAGATGGAAGGCGAACATCACATGTATGAGTACCTTCGCAGAAATAAAGACCGTATCAAGAGCAGCAGGACCAAATATCTCTTTATAGATGCGCTTAATTGTACCAACGGATGCCTCTACGGTACCGGCGTCGATAACAGAAAGACCATGAATGAAGATGTTTTCGAAACAATCATGAAGGTTAAAGCGGACAGCAAGAACGGTTCCAGAAAATCTGCATGGGGCAGAAATCTGACTCCGGAGAAAAGACTGGCTGCGCTCAACAAACAGTTTGCGGATCTTAACCTTAATGACTTCATCAGGAAATATACCGACAGAAGCAGAGACTGCATGTATCAGATCCCTTCCGAATCCGAGATTGATAAGATCTTTAACAAGATGAGGAAAACAACGGAAGAAAAGAGACACATTGACTGTAACTGTTGCGGTTATGATTCATGCCGTGATATGGCAATAGCAATCTATAACGGATTCAGTCATCGCCGTAACTGTGTTCACTATATCAAGGACAGGGCATACGAGGAAAAAGATAAGGCAATCGCTCTTACCGAGGAAGTTCAGAAAGCTCATGAGGAACTGATCGATAAGAAAGAGAGTCTTGAATCCGGAATAAATCAGAATTCCAACAATCTTCTTAATTCCATCGATCAGATACAGAAGATCAGTGATGATAATGCTCAGCAGACCGGTAAGATATCCGAATACATGACTGAGGTTGATGAATTTGCCGAGAATCTCAGAAATGTGCTTTCATCCATAGAAGGATACCTGGATAAACTGGAATCCAATAACGCTGACGTTATTGCAATATCCAATCAGACAAATCTTCTTGCGCTGAATGCCTCCATCGAAGCAGCACGAGCGGGAGCGGCCGGAAGAGGATTTGCTGTTGTTGCTGATGAGATAAAGAATCTGGCTGAAAATTCAAGCGTCACGGCTAATGATTCCAATAAGAACAATCAGGATATTAAGGAAACCATTAATAAGCTGATAGAAGAATCATCCAGACTTGCCGAAATTGTTAAAAAGGTTAATTCCAGAGCAGAGAATCTGGTTGCTTCTTCGGAAGAAACTGCTACATCTATCAACATGATGACTACAGTAACCGAGGACGTAGAAGAATCCTTGAAACAGCTTCTTGATTCATTCTAAATATGTGAAATATAAAAGCTCCCTGCACTTTTGGCCGGGAGCTTTCTATTTTAGAATATGGATCTGTTGTTATGATATTCGCTTATGTAAATCGTTATATCGTAATCCGCCCAATATGATTCATGAACCGTAACGGAAAAATAGGTATTATCGTTTGATCTGGTTTCTGTTTTTTTATCGGTAGGATCTTCTTTGTATTCATTGATCAGATCGATTATCAGATTCTCATCGGGCAGTTCACCACCGTATATATCCCGGACAAGAGGAATCAGATAATCTGTATCATCGTCCATGTACAGATCAAAGTCTATAAAGATTGAATCATCTTCAAATTCGCCGTCTTCATTAAAATCATAATAAAACCTTATGGAATTTCTCAGATAATCGTCAGTGGTGAATTCCACGTAATCATATTGTCTGGCATAATCGTAGGGCGATTCGTAATATTCGAATCCGTAAGAGTTAAGTATTGCACTTTTTTCTTCAATATATGCCGAAACATTTGCCTCATAAAGGGCCAGTTTTTTATTGACGGTATAAAAGAGAAATAGAAAGATTCCGCCATATAAAGCAAATTTGATTAAGAATAAAAGAAATTTAGGTAACGAATTCGGCGAATAGTAGTCTGCACCGGCCTCATATTTAACGTAGGTTTCCGGAATGCGGAATTCTTCGTCATTAAGCTTAGCTTCGTTATATCCGGTGTAATACAGTCCGTTTTCATGAATTTCATCGGATACTTTGCAATCAGTAAGGGTTTTTCTTACGGAAAAAGCTTTTTTATCGATCAGATTGTTGATCTTATTGATTTGTTTTGCGTATTTTGCATGGATTTTTGCATTAGCTTTTTCTTTAGAGGTAAATATCCCTTTTTTGTGAGTATTAACTCTGATTGTTTTTTTTATGAAATAGAATGTTCCGTTATCATTAACATATACATACCTGCGCCCTGAATTATGTATCAGCAGATATAAGAGCGTAAATATAATAAAGTAGATAAATACTATACTTGCTATATAGAAGGAAATGAGTTCGATAAATGAAAGTTCTTTATAAAACCACTCCAGATTAAGAATTAAAAGCGGCATAAGGATTCCAAGGAGCAGAAAATCCAAAACAGCTGATGAAAAAAGAGCGGAGAAGAATTCTATAGCCTTGATCTTCTTGTTATTCTCGTCAGGAAAGTAATATTCTCTGACTCTGTCCTTTTTTTCGGTGTCATTAGTTTCGGGATTGATCTTTATACTGGTTTCTTTGCCGAAATATACTGAATCCATTTATTATCCTTTCGGGAATTGCGGTATAATAACAGTGTTTTTGGTTGTTGACACATTGTTATCCGGTCTGTATAATTCACTATATTAGCATGTTAGCACATTAGCATAGTAAAGTGTGAAACATTCAATACGTGAAACATTTGTATTGTACCATGAACAAGGGATAAAAAGTATATGAGTAATTTCAACAACAATCTGCTGCATACTCCCGATGGCGTAAGAGATATCTATGGCAGGGAATATGACAATATCAAGTTCGTGAGAAAAACCATTTCGGATGTCATCTCTTCATACGGATATTCGGATATCCAGACGCCGTCATTCGAATACTTCGATGTCTTTTCCAAAGAAGTCGGAACAATTCCCTCAAGAGAGCTTTATAAGTTCTTCGATAAGGAAAATGAAACCCTGGCACTTCGCCCGGATTTTACTCCTTCCATCGCAAGATGCGCTGCCAAGTACTTTATGGACGACGACAGAGCTCTGAGATTTTCTTATATAGGTTCCACATTCCAGAATATTTCATCATTACAGGGAAAATACTGTGAGGTGACTCAGGAAGGTGCCGAACTTATAGGTGACGGAAGCGTACAGGCAGATGCAGAGATGGTTTCCCTGCTCATAGAGAGCCTCCTTAAAACCGGACTTGAGAATTTCCGGGTTTCAATAGGTGAAGTGGATTATTTTAAAGGTCTTTGTAATGAAGCAAAGCTTTCTTTTGAAGAAGAAAAAGATCTGAGAGAACTTATTTCTTCCAAGAATCCAATTGCAGCATCGGATCTGCTCGGAAAGTGCGATATAAGTGATGAGATGAGGGATAAACTCCTTCGTATTACCGATACTTTCGCTGATCATTCCATGCTTTCAGAGCTTGAGGCTTCGGCAGGAAATGAAATATCAAAGAAAGCGATCGAAAGACTCAGTAAATTATTTGAGCTACTTAAGATCAGAGGGTTTGAAAAGTATGTATCATTTGATCTCGGAATGCTTTCTAAATATCAGTACTATACTGGAATAGTATTTAAGGCATTTGCACTTGGTGCAGGTTCTCCCATAGCCATGGGCGGAAGATATGATTCTCTTTTATCCTATTTTGGAAAAGAAGCCGCTGCAGTCGGATTTGTTATCCTTCCCGATGAAGTTGAAAAGCTTCTTGAAAGACAGGGATTTGAGTTTCCGGAAGCTACAGGGATCGAAACAATCTTCTATAATGAAGGAGATACCGATTCTTATGAGAAAGCGGTTAAGAAAGCAGCGGATATCCGTAAAACAGGAGGAAGAGCTTCAGTTTGCGCTCAGAGGAGTTAATGTATGAACAGTTACGACGATTATCTTACTTTTGCCCTTGGAAAAGGGCGTTTATCCAATAAAACAATGGAGCTTTTTGAGAAAATCGGTATCACCTGTGAAGAGATGAAAGATCCTTCTTCAAGAAAGCTTATATTTACCAGTGAAGAAACCAAAACCAGGTTTTTCCTTTCAAAAGGTCCGGATGTCCCCACTTATGTTGAATATGGTTCAGCAGACATCGGTGTTGTGGGAAGAGATACCATCCTTGAAGAAAACCGTAATGTATATGAAATATTGGATCTTGGCTTCGGAAAATGCAGAATGTGTGTATGCGGTCCACATTCGGCTGCAGAGAAACTTCTCCATCACGAGAGAATAAGAGTGGCCAGTAAATACCCCGTCATTGCCAAGGAGTATTTTAACAATAAGAAGAATCAAACCGTCGATATCATCAAACTTAACGGAAGCGTTGAACTCGGACCTATCGTAGGGCTTGCAGATGTTATAGTCGATATCGTTGAAACAGGATCCACCTTAAGAGAAAACGGACTTGAAGTTCTCGAAGAAATCTGTCCTCTTTCCGCAAGAATGATTGTTAATCCGGTAAGTATGCAGCTTAAGGGAGACAGAATAAAGGATCTTGTTATTAAACTTAAAGAGCAGTTATAAGGTATACCGGTCTTAAACAGGCCGTTATGGAGGTATATATGAAGATCGTAAATTTGACTCCCGATTCAATAGCAGAGATACAGAGCGCACTTTTAAAACGTTCCCCCGCTCAGTATACCGAGTATGAATCCAAGGTAAATGAAATACTTGCAAATATCAGAGAAAACGGTGACAAAGCACTTTTTGATTACACTGCAAAATTCGACGGATTTAATCTGACTCCCGAGAATATCAAGGTCACCAGAGCAGAGATTGACGAAGCGTATGCCAAACTGGATGCTCAGTATATCGAAGTTCTCAAAGAAGCAGCTGCAAATATCAGGGGATTTCACGAAAAACAGCTTCGAAACAGCTGGTTTGAGACCAAGCCCGACGGAACGCTTCTCGGCATGAAGATAACTGCTATCGAAAGACTCGGCGTTTATGTTCCCGGAGGAAAAGCCGCATATCCTTCATCGGTTCTCATGAATATTGTTCCTGCGAAAGTAGCTGGAGTAGACAGGATAATCATGTGCACGCCTCCCGGCAAGACAGGTGTCATTGATCCCGGAACCCTTGTTGCAGCAGATATTGCCGGTGCTGATGAGATATACAGAGCAGGTGGAGCCCAGGCAATCGGAGCTATGGCCTTCGGAACCGAATCGATTCCCAAGGTTTATAAGATCTCCGGCCCCGGTAACATCTTTGTTGCCCTTGCCAAGAAGGCAGTATACGGTTTTGTAAGTATCGACTCCATCGCAGGTCCTTCCGAAGTTATGGTACTTGCTGATGAGACTGCGAATGCACACTACGTTGCCGCGGATCTTCTCAGCCAGGCCGAGCACGATGAGCTTGCAAGTGCTATACTTGTAACTACAGATAAGAATCTTGCCGATAAGGTTAACGAAGAAATAGAAGAGTATCTGAAGACACTATCCAGAGCGGATATCATCAGAAAATCTCTTGATAATTACGGATATATTCTTGTTGCCTCCAATCTGGATGAAGCAATAGAAACCGTAAATACCGTAGCAAGCGAGCACCTTGAGATTCTTACCGCAAATCCTTTTGAAGTAATGACTAAGGTAAGAAATGCTGGAGCTATATTCCTCGGAGAATACTCATCAGAGCCTCTCGGAGACTATTTTGCGGGCCCCAATCACATTCTTCCCACCAACGGAACCGCAAGATTCTTCAGCCCCGTTAATGTTGATGATTTCATTAAAAAGAGTTCCGTTATATACTATTCAAAGGAAGCTCTTAAGCGTGATTCCGACAAGATTCAGCTCTTTGCGAATAATGAAGGACTCACGGCTCACGCAAACAGTATAAAGGTCCGCTTTGAGGACAAATAAGGAGACTTAAAATGCCTGCAAAAAAGATCAGAAAAGCAGATGTTTCCAGAAAAACCGGAGAAACCGATATTAAGATCAGTCTGAATATCGACGGAACCGGAAAGAACCAGATCAAGACCGGAATCGGTTTCTTCGATCACATGTTAACCGCGTTTTCCAAGCACGGAATGTTCGACCTCAAATGCTCCGTTACAGGAGATCTTGAAGTTGACGGTCATCACAGTGTTGAGGATACAGGAATCGTACTGGGCACTGCAATCAAGAAAGCAATAGGCGATAAGAAGGGAATCTGCAGATACGGATACTTTATCCTTCCCATGGACGAGGTTTTGGTTCTTTGCAGTATCGATCTTTGTGACAGACCTTACCTCGGTTTTGAGTACGATTATAAAGTTCCCATGATCGGTGAGCTTGATACCGAGCTTGTAAAAGAGTTTTTCTATGCTGTAAGTTATTCCGCAGGCATGAACCTTCACTTCAAGGTTTTGTCCGACGGAAATGCACATCACGTAACAGAGGCCATGTTCAAAGCATTTGCTAAAGCTCTTGATATGGCTACAAGCAGTGATCCCAGGATCACGGGAGTGCTCTCAACGAAAGGAGCTCTGTAATGTACGTTAAAAAATTTCTTCCCTGCATTTATCTGAAAAACGGCAGTGCCGTTACATCGGATGAGGATGATACCATAATCGAAGCTGACGCGTATTCTCTTGCAATGAAGTTTTGCAGAGATCTTGCTGACGGCATTATCATTTACGATCTTTCAGAAGGAATGGGCGATGAAGCTCATGATGAAGCACTTAAAGTTATCCGTGCAATATGCGGTGACAGTGAAGTGCCCATCTATGCAAGCGGTAATATCAAGCGTCTCGAGGATGTAAAGAAGCTTATTTATGCCGGCTGCTCCAAAGTTATCCTTGATTATGACAAAGAAGTAAATATACTTCTTACATCTGCGGCAAGTGGCAGATTCGGAAGAGATAAAGTATATGCTGCGGTTTCTTTTCCCCAGACACTTAACACGCAGGTAGAATCTCTGGACAGAAGCCTTCTTATCGGCACCGATACCAATTACCATTCAGGTGATGATAAGGATACCGGAAGTGTTGCCGATCTTGCAGTAAAGTATTGCTCAGGCGTACTTCTCAAGAATATACATGCCCTTGATGTTATCGAGGGTGATGTAGATCTTCCGATCATTGTAAGTGCGAAAGATCTTGCATTTAATAAGATCATCGAATTCCTTAAGAAGGATTCCGTAGCCGGAGTCACCGGAAATGTTATTTCTCTTAATTCAAGTGAAATTTCTTCCATTAAGGACATTTGTACCGAGAACGGCATAATAGTCAGAAGACTGGAGAGCAAGATTAAATGGTCGGATCTTAAGAAGGGACCTAACGATCTTATTCCCGTAATAATTCAGGATTATAAAAATAACGAAGTTCTGATGCTTGCTTATATGAATGAAGAAGCATTCTTAAATACCTTGTCCACGGGACTTATGACTTATTATTCAAGAAGCCGTGAAGAGCAGTGGGTAAAAGGCGAGACAAGCGGACATTACCAGTATGTAAAATCACTTACCGCAGATTGCGATAAAGATACAATACTTGCCAAAGTATCCCAGGTGGGTGTAGCATGTCATACCGGTGCAAGATCCTGCTTCTTCAATGAGATTACGGGAAGCGAAGACGTAGATGAATCCAACCCTTTGATGGTATTTGAGAAGGTTTACGATGTAATAAAAGATCGTAAGATTCATCCCAAGGAAGGTTCTTATACCAATTATCTGCTTGATAAAGGTATCGATAAGATCCTCAAGAAAGTCGGAGAGGAAGCCACCGAGACCATCATTGCAGCCAAGAATCACTCCAATCAGGAAACTGTTTATGAGATCAGTGATCTGTTGTATCATTTAATGGTACTTATGGCAGAGAAGGATATTTCCTGGGAAGAAGTAACAAAGGAATTAGCCGGAAGATAACATATGAGTCAGGATAATCTGTTTTTATCAAACGACATTTTAATGTCGGTAGAAAAACCTGAACGTTATATCGGGCACGAAGTAAATTCATGCATAAAGGACCCTGATTCTGTCAGGGTCCGTTTTGCGATGTGCTTTCCCGATGTATATGAGATAGGTATGAGCCATCTGGGAATCCAGATTCTCTATGATATGTTTAACTCTTTTGATGATGTGTGGTGCGAAAGAGTTTATTCTCCGTGGGTAGATCTGGATAAAGTCATGCGTGAAAAGAACATCCCTCTTTTCATGCTCGAATCACAGACCCCTGTTAAGAATGCGGATTTCCTCGGTATAACCATTCAGTATGAGATGTGTTATACAAACATACTTCAGATTCTCGATTTGTCCGGTATTCCCCTTGAATCAAAGGATAGAACAGACGACGATCCAATAGTTATCGGCGGCGGTCCCTGCACATACAATCCCGAGCCCATTGCGGACTTTTTCGATATTTTCTACATCGGAGAAGGAGAGACAAGATACCGTGAACTTATCAATCTTTACGAGAAATGTAAGGATGAAGGATATTCACGTGATGAGTTCCTGATCAAAGCCGCATCAATTCCCGGACTCTATGTTCCGAGATTTTACTATGTTGAGTATAACGAGGATGGAACTCTTAAATCCTTTACCCCTACGGTTCCCGGAATTCCTTCAAGAATCCGCAAAGAAGTGGTCAAAAACCTTGATGATACTTATTATCCCAAGAAGCCTGTTGTTCCTTATATCAGATGTATACAGGACCGTGTCGTTCTTGAGATCATGAGGGGCTGCATCAGAGGCTGCCGTTTTTGTCAGGCCGGTGAACTTTACAGACCTGTACGTGAAAGAAGCGTTAATAAGCTTCTTGAAACCGTATATCAAATGCTTGATTCCACCGGATATGAAGAAGTTTCACTCAGTTCCCTTTCATCATCAGACTATACTCATTTGCCCGAACTTCTCGAAAATCTGATAGAAGAGTGCCGTAAAAGGAAAGTAAACATCACCCTTCCTTCACTCAGAATTGACGCTTTTTCCCTTGATGTCATGAACAAGGTCGAAGACATCAAGAAATCATCCGTTACCTTCGCTCCGGAAGCAGGTTCCCAGAGACTCAGAAATGTCATTAACAAGGGACTCACAGAAGAAGACATATTATCAGGAGCGGGACAGGCTATTCAGGGCGGATGGACCAAATTCAAGTTCTATTTTATGCTTGGACATCCCTTTGAAAACGATGATGATATCGAAGGCATAGGTGATCTTGCCAACAAGGTGGCTGCCGAATTTTTTGAAATGGTTCCCAAGGAAAAGAGAACAAACGGACCCATTTCAATCACCGTCAGCACTTCATTCTTCGTCCCTAAACCTTTTACCGCATTTCAGTGGGCTCCTCAGTGCACTCAGGATGAGTTTATCCGTAAAGCCTACGTATGCCGTGGCGGTATCGCAAAACAGCTCAATCAGAAGCGTATCCATTACAACTGGCATGATGCTGATACCAGTGTAATCGAGGCGTTTTTAGCCCGCGGAGATAGAAAAGTTTCTGCGGTTATTAAGAAAGTCTATGAAAAGGGCGGCATTTATGATGCCTGGTCCGATTACTATAAGCACGACAGATGGATTGAGTCTATTGAGGAAGCCGGTCTGTCACTGGATTTCTATGCCTTCAGAGAAAGAGGAGAAGATGAACTTTTCCCCTGGGATTTCATTGATATCGGCGTCAGCAAGGCATTTCTGTTAAAAGAATACAAAAAAGCAGCGAAAGGTGAGATAACCTTTAACTGCCGTCATAAGTGCAGCGGGTGCGGTGCGGCTTCTTTCGGAGCAGGCATTTGTCCCGGTGTTGTCAAGAGTGGTAATTAATCCCCGAAAAACTGTATTTTTTCTGCATTTTCCGTTAAAATATAGGTGTCGTTATCTTTTCGAATCTGTATTGGATCGGGGGTTTCAAAATGGATAAGTATAAGATTCTTATTTGCGGCAAGCAGAACATCATCATTGATGATTTCTTTCATCATCTTTCGGATGATTTCGATCTTCTTACCACTTCATTCAGGTATGAAGATATCGTCAAACATGTAAATCTGTTTCATCCCGATGTATTTATTCTCTGCTTAAACGGTGAGACCAAAGACGATCTCAACGTTATGGTTGAGTTGAAAAGAATATTTACAAGGGAAAGTATATTTGTCTTTATAGCCGGATCAAAAGAAGATTGTGATTTCTTCAGAAATACCGTTGTGTATATGGCTGAGGAATCATTCGAAAAACCCATCTCGGTCAGCAATATCAGAAACCGCATCAATGATTATATGGACGAAAAGAAAAGCGTGCCGTTGATGAAGCCAAACTTCAGGCTGAACTCGAAAAGGTCAAAGAAGAAAACAGGCGCAAGCACGTGCTTGTCATTGATGACGATCCCATCATGCTCAAAGTTGTTAAAGAGCATCTTCACGAGAAATACGATGTGGCTACAGCCATAAGCGGTAAGATCGCATATAAATTCCTTGAATCCAAAACTACGGATATTATTCTGTTGGACTATGAAATGCCCGGTGAGGACGGTCCCGAAGTTATGATCAACTTGAGAAGACGTCCGGAACTTGCAACCACTCCCATAGTATTTTTAACCGGCGTTTCGGATAAAGCCAAGATTACCGCGGCTCTTTCCCTAAGTCCTCAGGGATATATCTTAAAACCCATAGACAAAGATAAACTTATCGGAACTATTGAAAAATTCGTAGGTTAAGCTTATGGCAAATACTACCCTTACAGATCTGATATCTCTGGATATGCTGGAAAGCATGTGCGCCAATTTTTATCTCTATTCGGGTTTGTCCAGCTATATAATGGATGCCGAAGGCGTACCTGTTACCGACTGTACATATTTCTATATGTATATTAATGCTGCATCTAACGGATTGATTGAAGAAGATGCGGTTAAAGAGTATGTCTCAACTCTGGGATATAACACAGTAAGAAGCGGTAATTTTATTATCTATGACTATCATTGCGGAATAAGTATCTTCGCAGTTCCCATAAAATATGACGATGATGTTCTGGGATGTATGATCGGTACAGGAGCTGTCAGAACTCCTGAAAATGAATCCGTTGACAGAGTTCAATTCTATACCAAAGAACATATTGATCTTGCTTCCAAATATTTGTGTGCCAATATTGAAATGGTCTCTAAGATCGCCAATGGCAGACTGAAAGCTTTGGAAGCTGAGATAAAGTCATATATATCAGCTGAAGAGATTCAGCATAATGCCGAAACGATCAAAAAAAATGCGGATATGAGATCGGATTTCCTGGCAAATATGAGCCATGAGATCCGTACTCCCATGAACGCGGTTCTGGGTATGGCTGAGATGTCTTTGAGAGAAGATCTGCCACCCGCAGCGAGAGAATATATATCTCAGATCAAAACAAGCGGAATGTCACTTCTTAACATAATCAATGACATTCTTGACTTTTCTAAGATTGATTCGGGAAAAATGGATATCATGGAAGAGGAGTATACTCCTTTATCCATTTTTAACGATACGGCTAATATACTCACTACCAGAATCGGATCCAAGCCCATCGAATTATTACTTAATATCAATCCGTCATTTCCTTGTAAGCTTATAGGTGACAGTCAGAGAATCAAACAGGTACTTATTAATCTGTCGAACAACGCCATTAAGTTTACTAAAAAAGGCCGCGTCAAGATAAGTCTGGATTACGAAGATGTATCCGAAGATACGATTGAAATGAGGATCAGTGTATCAGACACAGGTATCGGAATCAAAAAAGCCGATCTTGAAAAAATCTTCGAATCTTTTTCACAGGTAGATTCCAAGCGAAACAGAAATGTAGAAGGAACAGGTCTCGGACTTGCTATTAGTAAGAGACTTGTTGAGCTGATGCATGGAAATATATCTGTTGAATCAGTATATGAAAAAGGAACCAAATTCACTATAAGAGTACCTCAAAAAGTAGTGGATCGTTCACCTTCCATATTTGTCCGTCAGCCGGAAAGCTATATGATAACCGGTCTGTTTTCCAACAGATACATTGCAAGACAGTTTTACATTGATGCTAAGATGCTGGGCATATTCCATGCCGCACTAATTAATATCGATTCATTTAATGATCTTCTCAAGAATTATAATGAGGTGCTGAATGATAAGAAACTCGTTATATTCTTTGATGAAGAGATGTTTGTTCCTGCACTTGAGAGACTGATAAACAGAAATAACGATATAAATTTCGTGGAGATTGCTGATCTCACTTCTGAATACAGAACCAAAAAAACAAATTTCAGGATCATCAAAAAGCCATTGTCATGTCTTACCATAGCCATGGCATTAAATAATGAGGAACTTAAAGTATCCAGAAATGATCGTGCAGCAACCTTTGATTATACTGCCCCTGATGCTAAGATCCTTATAGTAGACGATAATGAAGTTAACCTGAATATCGCAGAAGGACTTCTTGAACCTCTTAAGATGCAGATCACAAGAGCGACGGGTGGTAAGGAAGCAATAGATCTGATCAGCAAGAATAAATTCGATCTGATACTTATGGACCATATGATGCCGGAAATCGACGGCATCGAGACCACTAGAATCATAAGAAGACTTCACAAGGAATATGATGAAGTTCCCATCATTGCTCTTACAGCAAATGCCATGGAAGGAAGTAAGGATATGTTCCTTTCCGAAGGCATGAATGATTTTATAGCCAAGCCAATAGAAGTTCTTAACCTTGTTAATACTGTCAGGAAATGGCTGCCGGTAGAGAAAGTCAAAAAAGGAGTCGAGATATCCGAAATCACTGAAGAATCAACAGATACTTCAATATATGAAGATCTGTATAATATTGGAGATCTTGATGCAGAAGCTGCAATCAGGCTTCTCGGCAGTGAAAAAATGTATTACAACCTGCTGAAAGAGTACCACAAAGCCATTCCCAATAAAGCAGCTCAAATAAGAGAACACTTGAATAATAAGGATTGGCCGGCATATACTGTTGAGGTTCATGCATTAAAATCTCTTTCAAGACAGGCAGGAGCCACTGAGCTTGCGGATATGGCAGCAGAACTTGAAAAAGCAGGAAATGACAGGAATACCGAATTCATCTTAAAGTATACCGAACCGATGCTTTTCAAATATCTGTCTTATGAACCTCTTATCGGTGCGCTTTTTGATGATAAGAAAGAAGAGAAGAAGCCTAAGAAAAAGACCAAGGCATCCCGTAAGGTTTTATCTGAGTTATTCGATATGATGTCTATCGCTCTTGATAATCTGGATATAGATTTAATGGAAGAAGCAATATCCGGTCTGGATAAGTTTAATTATGATCTTGAGCAAGGTGAACTGTATGAAAAGCTCAAAGAAGGTGTTGCCAATATAGATATCGATGCTTGTGATAAAATAATTGCTCAGTGGAAAGAGCTTATCTAGGAGGTTTCCATGTCAGATAAATCATATTCTTTGGGAATATTGTTCGAAGATGAAGCATGCAACGGCCTTACCCATGACTTTTTTGCTGCGGTTTTGAACGGATTCAAAAAAGAAGCGGAAAAGCATGGATATGAGATTACTTTTATTAATACTCATAAAGATGCTCCGGGCAGAAAATCATATCTTCAAAGAGTTCAGGAAAGAAAAATTGAAGGTGTCGGAATAATCTGTACAAATTTCTCAGATCCCGAAGTCCTTGAACTGATAGGAAGCGATGTCCCCGTTGTTACAATTGATGAACCTCTTGAGGGCGTTATTTCGGTACTTTCTGATAATGCGCAGGGTATAAAAAATCTTGTTTATCATATAGCAGGAATGGGACATACCAAAATTGCCTATATTCATGGTAATATGAACAGTGTCACTCAGGTGAGGATCAAAAATTTTAAAGAATCCTGTGAGAAGCTGGGAATAACCGTTCCGGATGAATATCTCAGACAATCCTATTTCAGAGATATTAATAAGACTGCTTACGAAACAGAAGCACTCTTAAGATTACCGGATCCCCCTACCTGTATTATTTTCCCGGATGATTATGCCGCAATCGGAGGAATCAATATTCTCAAAGCATATGGCATGGTGATTCCGGATGATATATCAGTGGCTGCTTATGACGGAATTGATATTCCATCCAGATACGATCCTCAGATAACTACCGTTAAACAGGATATGGATGGAATGGGGAGAGTAGCGGCAGAGAAGCTTATTAAGCTGATCGAGACTCCCGAAGAAATCACTGATTTCAGTGACGTTTTAATCGAAACAAAGCTTGTTGAAGGCCGTACCATCAAGCAAATGTTGTGGAAGTAATGTAATGAAAAAGATTCGTGTCAGATTTACCAAACATGGTGCAGTCCGTTATATAGGACATCTGGATGTTATGAGATATTTCCAGAAATGCATCAGAAGAGCTAAGATCAATGTATCATATTCAGCAGGTTATTCACCGCACCAGATAATGACATTTGCGGCGCCTTTGGGTGTAAGCCTTGAAAGTGAAGGCGAATATATGGATCTTGGCATTGAGGATGAAAATCCTGATTGTGAAGCTATCAAAAATGCTTTAAATGAATCCAGTGTTCCCGGAATCAGGATCAAATCCGTTAAAGTATTACCTGATGATGTAGGAAATGCAATGGCTTCCGTATATGCTTCATCATATGAAATTGGTTTCTATGATGATAAAAAAGATGCATGTCCGTCATATGAAAAACTCGGCGAACTGATTGATAAAATGAAAACAATGGACAGCTGCATCTATCATAAAGAAACCAGAAAAACATCAAGAGATATCGATCTTAAAGAGTATATATACGATCTTAGATTATCAGATTCTTCGGATGAACCTGTCATATATATGACCATCAATTCTTCAAGTGCAGATTCTATCAAACCGGGATTTGTAATGGAATTCTTATGTGGAATCGAGGGAATAACACTTCCCGCAAATGCTCTTAAGATTACCAGACTTGATATGTTCACACAGAATGAAAACGGTGAACTCATTTCACTTGAAGAGGTTGGAATTTAGTATATGAGCAGATCTGTGTTCCAAAATACAGAGAAAGAAAATGCTCGTGATCTTGAGAATCTGAGAATATCCGAAGCCGGTAAACTGATAATAACCTGCTTTGATAATAAGATCATAGCCTTTTTATCCGTATCCGGTAAAATGAAATGCATTACGGTTCTGGGTAAGATCTCGGATAACGGTATAGAACCTGAAATATCACAGGATGATGTTGTTATAGCATTTGTGAAAGATGTTAAACAGGATATAGGTGCTTGTTTTGTGGAATATGCTCCTTCAAAAGACGGATATTTGCCCTTAAGCAAAATACCAAAAAGTGTATCCGTAAAGCAGGGAGATCTGATTCCTGTAAAACTTACGTCTCAGGCTCAAAAGGGAAAACGTGCTTCCTTCACCGCTAAGATTGACTATTCAAAAATTGAAAACGGTGATGAACTGATAGAAAAAGCAAAGCATCTCACAAGATATTCTTATCTGTATAAATCTCGTACATCATATGCTGACAAAATAAATAAAGTGTTTAAATCCGATGAATATGAAGAAATAGTCACAGATAATGAAGACGTATTTAACATATTTTCCGATGATTTTTCCAATGTCAGATTATACAGAGAATCGGCCTTTGGGCTTGATAAATTATACAGTTTAAAAACAGCTCTTGATGATGCTTTGAATCGTATTGTATGGCTTAAATGCGGAGGATTTCTTGTCTTTGATAAAACAGAAGCCATGACTGTAATAGATGTAAACAGTGGCAAATTTACGCCTTCAAAAGGTACAGATAAAGAATCAGCATATATGACGGTTAATACCGAAGCCGCTTCTGAAATTTGCACCCAGTTAAGACTAAGGAATATATCCGGTATCATTATTATCGATTTTATTAATCTACAATCGGATGAAATGAAAAACGCGCTACTGGATGTTTTAAGGAAAGAATCCGCTGATGATACTGAGACCGTAATGGTCATAGATATAACCGAACTTGGACTTGTGGAACTTACCCGCAAGAAGGAATTCCCACCATTATATGAACAGTTAAAGTAACCTGAAAAATCTGCCGGGGTTCAGAAATTATCAGATGAAAAAGAAAGTACTGTTATTAAGCATAATATATTTCATTACTTTCGGCTTGCTCATGGGAGCCTATTCTTTGTATGTCTTAAGTGAAATAAGGGATACAAAAAATATATATAAGTACATTGCCAAAGATAAAGCAGATCATATCGCCACTACAATAAACAACGTTTTGCTCAGATCTGCAGTGATGAACGCACTTATTCAGGATCATGACGGCGGTACGGAATTTTTTGATCAAATGGCTGAAGGTGTTTTTAACACTGTGAAAAATGATGCCGATATTGAACTTGATTATATCGCCATTGCTCCTGATGGCATCGTCTCGGATGTATATCCTTATGATTCTAACGTAGATCTGTTAGGCTATGATTATCTTGATGTAACAAAACCCGGAAATGTTCATTCAAGAGATGCATATGATAACGGCGAAACTGTTCTTATGCATTATTTTGATATTAAGACCAACGGAATCGGATTATCTGCTACAACACCAATTTTTATCGATAAGGGATCAGAAACTGAATTCTGGGGAATTATCGCACTCAACATTGATTCCGAAAATTTCGTCAATGCATTCAGGTTTGAACCTTTTGAAGAAATGGGTATCAACTACAGTCTTTCATATGTAGATCCCCACGATACCAAACATCTTATAAAAGAAAGCGAAACTAAAGTCAAAGATGAAGTAAGTTATGTCTTTAATATCAGCAATCTCAACTGGGAACTGTCCATATCACCTGACGAAGGCTGGTATTCTTATAAGAATTTTATTTTTGTTCTGATGGCATTTTTGGCAATATCCGCATTGGTATCTCTGTTTGCCAATATGTTTATAAAGATACGTGAAACCAATGAAGAACTATGGAAGATTTCCAACATTGATAAGCTAACAGGCTGTTATAACAGAAGGGCTTACGAAGAGAAATTAAAAGATATCGAATCATCGGATATGTGTAAAAATCTGGTATACATAGCCGTCGATATCAATGGTCTCAAGAAAGCAAATGACAATCTGGGACACGAAGCGGGAGATGAACTGATTAAGGGTGCCGCTACATGTTTGAAAAACTGTTTTAAAGAATATGGAAATGTATTCAGGACCGGTGGTGATGAATTTGTTTCCATAGTGTGCTGTGATGAGAAAACACTTGAAAAATGCAAGGATACTTTAGACAGATCCGTGAATAAATGGAAAGGTGAATTAAACATTTCCTTGTCAATGTCTAAAGGATATGCACCTCATTATGAATTTCCGGATCTGAGCATCACTGATCTTGCCAAAACAGCCGATCAGAGAATGTATGAAGATAAACGAAACTTCTACATCAGAACCGGACAAGACAGAAGAGGAAGCCGTTAACTAAAAAAAACACCTTCAAAGTGAAGGTGTTTTTTTTAGTTATTTGTTACTCTTCTTTTATTTGAGTATTCCGCTTTCGTCTACAACTTTAAGAGCTTCTTCGATAATGGGTACTGTTGCTACAAGAGCCATTCGTACATATCCTTCACCGGAAGGTCCGAAAGATGAACCCGGAGTACAAAGAACGCCGGTTTTCTCAAGAAGTTCCATGCAAAATTCCATTGATGAACCGTGACCCTCCGGTACAGGTGCCCATACAAACATGGAACCTTTTGCATCCGGAATATTCCATCCGATCTTTCTTGCCCCTCCGCAAAGTGCATCACGTCTTCTCTGATATTCCTTATTCTGTTCCTTAACGGAATCCATAGGGCCTGTAAGAGCCGCAATGGCTGCTTTCTGGATGGGAATAAACATTCCGAAATCAATCTGGCTTCTGAGCTTCTTAACGGCTGCAACGATATCTTTACGGCCAACCAGGAAACTGATTCTAGCTCCTGTAACGTCATATGATTTGGACAAGGAGAAGAATTCAACACCTATATCGAGAGCACCTTCATATTTAAGGAATGAATTACCTACATTTCCGTCATAAATAATATCGCTGTATGCATTGTCATGAACAATAACTACATCATATTTCTTGGCCCATGCGATAATCTCATCGTAAATTCCTTCACGAGCAACGCTTCCTACGGGATTGGCGGGAAGGGATACGATCATAACTTTTGCTTTCTTAGCTACATCCTCAGGGATAGAATTAACATCCGGAAGGAAATTATTTTCAGCTACAAGAGGGTAGTAGTAAGGAGTAGCTTCAGCAAGAAATGTTCCTGCCTGAAATACCGGATAACAGGGATCGGGAAGGAGAATGGTGTCACCCTTGTTAAGAAGTGCAAGCGCAAGATGCCCGCATCCTTCCTGGGTTCCGTAACAACTCATAACCATATCGGGAGTGATTCCGTCAACATCATATCGTTTCTTGAAATATGCACACACAGCCTCAAGCATTTCAGGCATATCCCTGAGTGAGTATTTCCAGTTAACAGGATCTGATGCAGCTTCGATAAGTGCATTCTTTATATGCTCGGGTACAGGAAAATCAGGTGTACCTACCGAGAAGTTATAGATCTTTTGACCTTTGGCTTCACAAGCGATTTTCTTTTCGTTCAGAGCTGCAAATATCTCTGCTCCGAAATTATCAAGTCTGTCTGCAAATTTCATTTTTTTAAACCTCTGTTTCATATCTGTTTTCATCCATCAGCATCTTTCTGAATATCTTAAGAGCTCTTTTATCTTCAATATAATAACTTATAAGAACAAATAAGATCAGATATATGAAAAAAACAATAAAGCCTAAAAAGGTCTGAACAGTATGCTGATCCATTTTTATATAACAGATCAATAAGAAGATAAACAGAATAATGGATATAAATTTCAGTGAAGAAAATCTTGATTTATCTTTGACCAGAACCCATTTATCATCTGACATTTCAAACCTATAAGACCTGTAGCGACCGCCACCACGTGAACTATGCCATATATTTGCAACTGCAGTTTTCTTACCATCAACATTAATATAGTTATAATACGGTTGATGAAATGCTTGGGATGCAATATCCAACGCCCATATAAAAAATACTATGAATGCTAAAAAGCCGGCACACATGATTATGACAAGAATCATGGGATGTTCATTCATATAGTTCCAAAAAATATCAGGCATAAATCTCCTTATTATATTCTGTAAGCCCAGCGCTAACTATTCGTTAAATCCGCATTTTGCGAATAGTTGTATATGGATGCCCCACTGCATATTTTAGCAACTGTAGCCTCCAGATCAAGGCCCGTTTCATCAATTTCAATATCCGCAAATCGTCTGTAAAGAGGTAAACGTTCGTCATAGATATCCGCAAGGGTTTGTCCGGGCTTTAGAACGACGCCTCGGTTTTGCAGATTACCGAGTCTATGAGTAAGTTCATCAAGGCCTAAATGCAGGTAAATTATGAGTGAATTCTCACGAAGATGTTCCATACCTTTGAAGCCGTATACGGCGCTGCCGCCTGTAGCAATCAGATATCCCTTCTGATCTATGTTTTTAAGGACGTTTTCTTCGATTCTCAGGAAGCCTTCAACCCCGTCATCAGCAATTATCTGCCTGAGCAATCTGTGCTCATTTGTCTGTATCATCAGATCGGTATCTTCAAATTTAAGTCCGAGAGTCTTGGCAGCAATAACTCCGGCTGTGCTTTTGCCGACTCCCGGCATACCGATCAGTACTATATTCTTATACTCTCTCATCTTGTTAATTTATTAACAGGGTTATCCGCGCCTTTGGTCTAACTCTTTGTGCTCCATATAGAATTTTCTTTTATCAGCATACATCGATTCATCAGCTTCATGAAAAGCCCGCAGAACTTCGTTAGCACTTTCAACATAACTGTGACCGATTGCAAAACTTACACTATCATTCGAAGATATTGCTTCTCTGAGTTCGGATTCTTTATTAAGGACTTCCTCTTTGGTAACACCTTTGAGCAGAACAAAAAATTCATCTCCGCCTGCCCTGAATATCTCATATCCGATGAAGACACCTTGAAGAATAAGTGCGGCATTCTTCAGAAGAATGTCTCCTGCCTCATGACCTTTGGTATCATTAACTCTCTTAAGGCCGTTCAGATCTGCGAATATAACACCCAGCGGATGATTCGACTTGTCTTTGGCAAGAGAATCAACTCTGTCGTTCATAGCATTACGGTTAAATACTCCGGTAAGCAGATCTACCGTACTGAGCATATGAAGCCTGTTGAGCAATCTGAATCTTGATATTTCCGACGAAAGGAAAAATGTAGTCAGTTCAAGTGTCTCTTTAATCCGTTCGGTTTTTGATGTTTCAAAATTAGATGCCCATATATATCCTATAAGCTCACCTTCAAAACTCAGAGGACATAATACGATATTGTACACATGTGCTTTTGTAAGAGATTTATACCATGCAGGATTCTTCAAATTAATCTTTTGAAGATCTGCTACATCTTTTATTATCAGGCTTGAATCATCGGGAACGATATTGGTCCAAGTTTCAACAAGTCTGAATTGTTCATCATCACACCAATCAATCCACTCTTCATTTGTATCATCGGAGTGGGAATGTGCAAGCATTGAGCATTTACGATTTGCCTTATCTACCAAAAGAAGACATACATGTTTGGCTTCGCATATTCTCCTGATATCGATAATTACTTCATTAATGGCTTCGCCGAAATCCTCAGCACCACGAAGTTTAAAACATGTCTTTAAAACATCGGCAGCTGTTTCTTTGGACAGATTATCAAGTATCTTGGAACCTGAATCAACAGAATTTGTCTTGAGATCATCGGAATCCAGGACGATAGTAAAGGGACCGTCATTGGTGAGATCCACTCTCATATCGGCACCGAACTCTCCTGTTTCGGTCATGAAACCTGCTTTGCGGCACTCTTCTACTATATATTCATAAATTGGAATTGCCTGTTCGGGTCTTGCAGCATTTATAAACGCAGGTCTGTTTCCGTGACTGCAATCTGCGCAAAGAGTAAACTGCGAAACTATCAGAAGTTCACCACCGACAGTTTTCAGATCAAGATTAGTCTTTCCGTTTTCATCTTCAAATATTCTGAGCCCCAGAAGTTTCTTGATCATCTTATCAGCAATCTCAAAAGTATCTTCCTTAGTGATACCACAAAGAACCAGGAAGCCTTTACCTATGAACCCTGATATTCTCTCACTTGTTTTATTGTCATCTGAAGTTTCAATGATCGATACCGATGCATTTAAAACTCTTTGTATTACAAACTTCATTATTTCTTTTTATCTTTTTTTGTATTTTTTATTTGATTTGAAATTATCTATAACCGAAGAGATAAACGCTTTTTTCTCCGGTCTTTTTTCTATGGGAGGAATGGGATTTACCGAACCGTCTTCATTGATGGTACCAACCTCGTAATAATCGGATGTTCTGTAAGGGAACCCTTTTTTCTTGAGACGATTTCTTCCAAACTGTCTGAGTCCCGCATAGATAACGGCAAATACAGGAACACCGATGACCATACCGAAGACTCCGAACAAACCTCCGAATAATGTAATTGCAAATATGATCCAGAATCCGGTTAGCCCCGTGGATGTTGAAAGAATTCTGGGTCCCAGAACATTTCCGTCGAACTGTTGCAGCGCCAGGATAAAGATGACAAATGCAAGTGCTTTACCGGGATGCATGGGATCAAACGCAAATATAAGTATTGTTGATGGTATCGCTCCGAAATAAGGTCCGAAGAACGGAATGATATTTGTTACACCTACAATGATACTTATAAGTATCGCATAGGGAATCGACATCAACGTACATCCTATGAAACAGATAAGTCCGACGATTATGGAATCAACGATCTTTCCGAAAAAGAAACCGATGAATGTCCTGTGTGTATATCTGAACGCCTCTACAAGAGCGTTTGCGGTTTCTCTTGAAAATGTTGCATAGATGATCTTTTTGCATCTGGCAACATGACGTTCTTTACTCCAAAGTACGTATATTGAAATGATAAATCCGATAATGAAATTCCAAAGCTTCTTTATAAAAACAAGGAATCCCTGAGATAAAGACTTAATAACACCGGCTGAAAGAGATTTGAAATTCTCGGTAACCCAGGTTGAAATATCATCGGAGAATCTGTTCAGATCATCAATTACAAAAGCTTTGAGTGAAGGATTATCATCCAGAAATCTCTCGGACCATGCCGTTATATTGTTCAAATATATATTAATATTGGAAACAATACTGATAAGCGAAGGAATAACCTGCTTGATTGCTATCTGAACAACCGCATATACAAGAAGTATAGTCAGGATGATGATGACGATGATCGATGTTCCTCTTGCCAGAGGCATCTTGTTTTCATCTTTGATGAATTTAATTTTTTTATAGATCGGATACATCACCTTCTTTTCAAGCATATTAAGCAAAGGTGTGTACAGATAAGCAATAATGAATCCTACGTATACGGGTGACAGGATCTTATTGATATGCTTGATGGTCGCTTTGAATTCATCATGATAGAAAACAATGTAGATCGACAGAATACAACATAAGAAAGTTACGAAGAATGTCAGTCCCCATTTGAAATAATGGTTGTCGAATTTGGGATTCTTACTTTTGCTGCGAATCCTGCCTTCGGAATTGACTGTGATTATGTCTTTTTCTTCTTTTTCGTCTTTGTAAGTAGTCATGGTAATCACCCCTTAAGAACCTCTAAATTATAACATTTAAGGAGCTAAATTTCATCACTTTAGCGTAAAGAAATGTGATAAAATCTAACTATGGCAGTACTTAATAACGAAAACTATCATGAGGCACAGGTAAGAGACAATATACGCAAAATGCGTCTTGTTCTCGAAACACTTCCAACCTGGCTTAAAGAATATTTCAGATCCGTGGAATCAAATACATCTGCAAGAACAAGACTTGCTTATGCATATGATATACGGATGTTTTTTGAATTTCTTAAAGAGAATAATCCCTCATTAAAAAACAAAGAGGTCAAAGATTTCAGCATTTCAATTCTTGAAAGTATAACAAGAAGCGATATCGAAGAATACCTCGAAAACATATCTCTGTATGAAAAAGACGGAAGAACCGTTATAAACGGGGAAAGAGGCAAAGCAAGAAAGCTCTCCGCTTTAAGAAGCATGTATAAATACTTCTTCGAGACCGAGCGAGTATCAAAGAACACCGCAGAACTTGTTATTCCTCCCAAGATCCATGAAAAAGAGATCATCAGGCTTGATACCGATGAGGTCGCAAAGCTCCTGGACATGGTAGAGTCAGGTGAAAACCTTACAGATAAAGAACTTATATACCATTCAAGGACAAAGATCAGAGATATTGCAATACTTACTCTTCTGCTGGGAACCGGAATCCGTGTATCCGAATGCGTTGGTATCAATTTAAATGATGTGGATTTTAAAAACGGCGGAATTAAGGTCACAAGAAAAGGTGGTAACGAAGCTATCGTATATTTCGGTGATGAAGTGGAAGCCGCTCTTCATGATTACCTGGAAGAAAGAGAAAGGATAAATGCCGAAAGCGGTTCCGAAAATGCCCTCTTCCTCTCTCTCCAGAATAAACGAATCAGCGTTAGAGCTGTAGAAAAACTGGTAAAGAAATACTCTTCCAGACTTACTACTCTCAAAAAGATCACCCCTCATAAATTAAGAAGCACCTACGGTACCGCTCTTTACAGGGAAACCGGTGATATCTATCTGGTAGCCGATGTTCTCGGGCATAAAGATGTAAACACAACAAGGAAACACTATGCCGCCCAGTTCGAAGAAAGCAGAAAACATGCCGCAAATGCTGTTACGCTACGTGAAAAAACTCCGGAAAAGGGCAAAAAGAAATCAAAAGACGATTCAAAATAACAAAAAGGATCCTCTCACAGGGGATCCTTTTGTTATGTGGTATATATATTTCCAAATGTTAAATATTCACTTCCAATTATTATAAATATATAACAATATGTTATATATATCTATCATTTATATTCCGTAGAGTAATAGCAAATACTGATTAGTTCACCTGCTTTGATCTCATCGGAAAAGTACATCTGGTTCATCTGTCTGACTTCGGAAACATACTCGGATACCGATGAATAGTGTATATCATCCATATACTGCTCAGCAATCGAAGTAAGGGTATCTCCGTCGCAGACTCTGTACATGGTCGTATATTTATAGTAAACGGTATCATCATAATCGGCAGGCGATCCGGCTTTGGATCTTATAGCGAACGCACCGAGAAATAAGATCATAATAGCTGCAAGTATAATCCCTGCAATTACCGCATGTCTTCTGTTTATGCTTATCAGTGTTCTCATAATGTCCTCCGAATGTATGTTCAGAACATCTGTTCTGTTTGCATTATATCGAACATATTTTCGAGTGTCAACACTTTTTTTAAATTGCATTTTTTCATGTAGAATCTTGCCGATTCTTGCTATATAATCAAGTTATATTCTCAACATTATTGTTCGGAATAATATATTCAGGAGGGTACTATGTTATTCGGAAAAAAATTCATTAAAAAGGTCACATCCGCTGTTCTGACCGCAATGTGCGCAGGAGCTCTTTTACTTACACCTGTTATTCCTGCTCAGGCCGTTGCAGGTATCAATGAGCTTACCGGACTCCCCACCACTGCTCCGGAACTTCAGCGTCCCATCGCCGTAATGATCGATAACGACAAGATCGCATCTCCTCACTACGGACTTTCAGAGGCAGATATTGTCTATGAGATGATCAACTCCACCAGAAACAACAGAGTTACCAGACTCATGGCAATCTACAAGGATTATGCGAACATTCCCCGTATCGGAAATATTCGTTCCGCACGTCCCACAAACATTATCGTTGCAAATGAGTACGATGCTATCCTGATCCATGACGGCGGTCCTGTTTATATCAATCCTTTCATCGCTCTTTATGCATCACCTCATCTTTCCGGCGGATTCAGCAGAATTCCCAACGGAAAGCCCAGCTGGTACACCGAGTACTGCCTTGCAGGTGAGGCATCCAGAAGAATCGCAGCTGCAGGATACTCTCCTTATTATCAGAATCTTGCATGTGCACAGAACAGATTCAACTTTGGTGTTAACACACTTCCCGCAGGTGTTCCCGCAGGAACCTGCAGCCTTCCTTTCCCTCACAACTCAACCATACTTAAGTACAATGCGGTAACCGCTACTTATGACTGGTATGAGATCGGTGCTCCCGTTAAGGATGCTGATGATTTTGCACAGGTAACCTTCAAGAATGTTATCATTCAGTGCGCTCCCATTCAGGAGTACGACGGAAACGGATACATGATCTACGGTGTTATCGGAACAGGCGTAGGCTACTATCTCACCGGCGGCAAAGCCGTTGCGATCACCTGGGCTAAGGACGCTGTCGGACATACCGTATACTTCAACACCGACGGAACCGTTCTTACAGTAAATCCCGGCAAGACCTACATCGGTCTCGTTCCCGCAGATTCGTGGCAGCTCGTAACATTCTGCTAAGTTTTTAAACAGATATATTAAAGACCCGGATTGATTTCCGGGTCTTTTTTTATTCGAAAATATGTTTGCTTTTCAGAACAAATGTGCTATATTTAATACAAACAGATGTTTGAAAGGAGTGCACATGCGCGATTTCAGTCAGCTAACCCCCAAACAGGAACAGATACTGGAATACCTTAAAGAAAATATACTTGCAAAAGGCTATCCTCCCACGGTCAGAGAGATCGGTGAGAAGGTTTCGCTTAAGTCCACATCTTCCGTTTTTTCCCATCTCGAAGCCCTGGAGCGCAAGGGTTATATAAAAAGAGACCCTTCCAAACCCAGAGCAATCGAAATCTGCGATGATTCTTTCCAGATGGTCAGAACCGAGATGACCAGCGTTCCGGTATACGGAAATGTTGCTGCCGGACAGCCTCTCCTTGCAAATGACAATATCATCGAATACTTCCCTCTCCCCGCATCAGAGCTTACAAAGGGAAATACCTTTATGCTCAATGTTAAAGGCGATTCAATGATAAATGCCGGAATCTTCAGCGGCGACAGGATCATTGTCCGTCAGCAAAGCACCGCTGAGAACGGTGAAATGGTTGTAGCTCTTATTGATGATTCCGCAACCGTTAAGACATATTACAAGGAAAAAGATCATATCCGTCTCCAGCCCGAGAACGATACCATGGATCCCATTATCGTTGATAACTGTCAGATTCTGGGCAAGGTTTACGGAGTGATCAGGATATTCAGATAATAAACTTAAATATCCTTTTGTAGAAATCAGATGCCTCGTCAAAAAGTCCGTATCCGAGGCCTTGGTATACATACAGCTCACTGCCCGGTATACCATCCTTAAGTTCATAGGCAGCTTTATTACCTACAGTGATATCATCGTCTCCGGCTAAAATAAGTGTCGGAGACGATATTTTATTTAAATCTTCTTTTACATCAAAACGGAGAATTGCTTCTGCATTTCTGATGAATCTGTCGTAGCTTTTAGGTTTGGTAAATCTTATAAAGATCTTGTACATCTTACCGTATTTATCAAGATACTTTTTGGTATAAGTCTTTTCTGCGGTATCAGTCATCAGTTTTACATAATTATCTTCCTTCACCATATCCAGCCATCCGGATACTACACATTTGGCTGTATCATTTGCATAAGGCGCCGTAACCGCCAGAACAAGTTTATTTATGGTTTCAGGGTGATATATGGCAATGCACTGGGCAATCATACCGCCCTGAGAGACGCCGCACAGATCAGCACGTTCTATTCCAAGTTCTTTCATGGCAAATACCTGATCGTCAGCCATATCTTTTATGGAATATCCTTCAGGCATGATACTTTTTCTGCTGAACATAAATACCGTGTAGTCCCGAAGATACTTTTTATAGGGACCGGAAAGCATAAATGCTTTGCCTTTTACGGTTGACAGGCCGTCGGATAATCCTGGAAGAACCACAAGTTTTCTTTTACCGGAGCCGAAGGAAACATAATACATTTCCGTATCACCAATTTTTACACTTCCGTTTATATATTTATTTCCCATATATTCCTCAAAAATATCAATATCCGTTTTCTGCAACTATGCCGTGGATGATCTGCCTGAATTCTTCGGAGTTAAGCATAGGTGCTCCGTGCCCACCCTCAACTTCAAAGTATTCTTTATAAGGAGCATTAATAGTTTCGAAGTATTGTCTGGTAACGGAAGTCATTACGTTATAATCTTTATCGCCCATGATTATATAAACAGGAACTTCATATTCGGTGCGATCAAGTACGGAAAATATTTCATAAGATCCGCTGCTTAATAAATAGTAATAACAATAAGATTCGTCCAGACTGTCAATATCCATCGGAGTAGATCTGAACAGATTATAGTAATCCTTCAGTGAATAGTAAGGATTGAAAAACATAGCAAATCCGGTATTGAAATCGGCATCATACGAATCATAAAGCTGATATTTTTCATCGATTTTCGCCTGCTCTAATGTAGCGGCAATCTGCTCATCGTAAGTCAATGCATCATACTGGGACTGTTCGGTTAATATATTCTCGGCGATAGCGTGCATCTGGGGATTGTCCTTAGTAAGCTCAAGAACCATTTCTTTATAAGCTTTTTGAGTTTCCATGCCGTCAACGATAAGGCTCAGAGCATAAAGTCTGTCGTAATACTCCGGATGATCAAGGACGAGATTTGCCCCAAATACAGCACCCCAGGATACTCCCATAACACTTATCTTCTCAACTCCGAAATAGTCGAGAAGAAATTTCGTCATTGCCTCTCCGTCTTCAAAAAGCTGTTCAAAGCTGACATGAGTTCCTGCCTGATCTTCTGACCAGCTAAGTCCGCAGGCCCTTTGATCCCAGTAAACAACCGTGTAAATATCGCTTATTTTTCTGAGAACAGGATAACCCTCGTAACTGAGTGCGCCGCCGGGACCGCCGTGAAGAAAAAGCAAAACAGGATTATTTATGTCCTGACCGTAAATATTGATCCACTGTTTTGAGCCGTTTATATCAACATACATTGATTCGTTGATACCGCCTTCCGGCGTTCTTGCATGCACACGCTGACCGATAAATCTGACTATCAGGGCCAGAATAATAAGGCTTGCAGCAATGATCGCAGTCCATTTAATAGCTTTAGTAAATATTTTAAAAAATGATTTCACTACTTATTTACTCCTTTAAGCATAGATATTATTGAATCAGCCAATATTGAAAAATGCAGTTTGGGGCTTCCGTTTGTAAATCCGCTCGAAGACTCCTCGTCATCGGATAAAGCAAATGAGTCTTCAACACCGCCATAATAAGTAACAATGAACAGTATGATCTCTTCTACGGGTCTGACCGGATGGAGTTTATTGGCCTTGATAACATCGCTGAGATATACACTCATGGAATGAATGGCACTCAAAAGAGGTGTTACACTCTCCTCCCCGATCTTCTCAGATATCTGTTTTGCCCTCTCCGGTTCACTCATGGCAAATACAGTACAATACAAAGAAATTTTAACAACATCTTTTCCTGCTCCAATCATATGATCCGCAAGCATGGAACAAATCTCTCTGATGGCTTTTTCCCAATCCTTTGTCCCGTGTTTTTCGATTATCTTCCCAAGATCCTCAAAGGTATATGTACGGTTAATGTTGATAAGGAGATCTCTGATTATCTCATCAAGATCTTTGTAATACTTATATATTGCGCCATGAGAATATCCCGTCTCCGCTATAACGTCTTTCATTGTGACTGAAGTTATGGGCTTTCTTACACATACTCTGTATGCCGCATCCAGTATTTCTTTTCTCTTCTGTGCGTAATATTCTTCTGTTACTTTTGCCATCCGGTGTGCACCTCCGTTTTAAAATGACACCGTGTCATCGTGACACAGTGTCATTTTAAAACCAGTATCAGTATATGTCAATTAAAAAAATATAAATTGACTACGCTAAATAAAACAATTTTTTTATTAAGAAAAAAAGACCGGCACATAACGTACCGGTCTTTTACAGATATAGAAAAAACGATATATATTTCGAATTCAAATTACTGTGGGAACAACCTTAATCAGTTCAGGAAAAGAATTTATAAAAGGTACTAATGCATCAATCTTGCCAAATCCGTATTTTGCATGGATAAAGTTATATCCCGCTTTAACGGTCGCATCATAGTCACCCTGTATATCGCCTACATAGCATGCATCGGTAAGATTATTACGAGTTGCAAGAAGCTTGATGTTCTCTGCCTTTTGCATAAGATTATTTCCATAGCATTCTATGTCTTCTATCAGATCATTCTCGCTTCCATAGGGAATCTTATAGTGCTCAAGAAAGCACTCGATATACCCTGCCTGGCAATTACTTACGATATAGTTGTGATACCCCATATCCTTAAGCTTTTTCCAGGTATCAAAAACATCTTCGTACAGCAATCCACCATGCTCACGCAAATAATCTATCTCATAATTCTGACAGGAATACCTGAGCGTATCACGTTCAGGTCCCTTTTCCGTAAAAGAAAACAACAAATCGGCAATGACATCCATGGTCTTACCCATGACATTCTTAATATCATCACGGGTAATTATCCTGTCGGTATATCCGGCTTCATGAACCTTGACAGTCCACGATCTTGCAACGTTTTCGGAGGAATCCCAGACGGTTCCGTCCATATCAAAAATAATACCTTTTTTCATAACACAAAAATATCAGGAACCTAATTCCGGTTCCTGACTTAATTAAACCTCAACTTTATCAGCATCGCTCCAGATTCTCTCGAGATCATACATGTCTCTGGAATCCTTATCAAAGATATGAACGACAAAATCGTTGTAATCAATGAGTATCCAATTTGCGGTATCATATCCTTCGATACCTTTGTGCAAAAGACCTTTACGTCCAAGTGCCTCTTCCACACCGTCGGCAAGGGCCTGAATCTGAGAACGGTTGGTTCCCGAGCAGATTACAAAACAATCCGTAACATCGGATACTTTGCTGAGATCAAGAACGGAAATATCCGTACCCTTTTTATCTTCAAGTGCATCAACAACAGTTTTAATCTCTTTAGTGATATTCTCGGTCAAAAACTAAATCCTCCCGTTTCGTATATCATCGTTTACTTTGATCTGGTTCTTATAATAATCATGAGCGGCTATGGATGACGGTGCGGGGTCGAATCCTTTGCTCACAACGTAATCACGAACACTTTCCATAATCCATAAAAGAGCCTGATCTATGTCGATAAATGCAGCTTTCCTTACACGCTCCATTATCTTCAGTTCTTTTCTGGTCGGTTCTATAAAATCCGCGACATAAACGATCTTTTCAAGAAGACTCATATTGGGTCTTCCCACAGTATGGAACCTGATAGCGTTTAATATGTCCTGATCATCGATATCATACTTATCATGAGCAATAATGGCACCGCACTTGGAATGAAGAAGTGACTGATTATCAAGTTCTTCCTTAAGAGGCGGCTGGCCTGCCTTCTCCATTATCTTGATCTGTTCACTATGAGGAATGCACTTGGCACAGTCGTGTAGCAGTCCAGCTATTCTGGCGCTAGTAACATCACATCCATGTATGAAAGCAAGACATGCAGAGGTATACTCGACACCTAGTGAATGCTCAAATCTGTTCTGATCAAGATCTTTCTCAAGTGTTTTTCTGTAGTCGATGATATCCTTGTTCATTATTTTTTGTTTGCCTTGGGAAGCTCAATCTTAGGTTTATCCTTATTGGGCTTATAAAGAACGATCTTGCGACCGATTACCTGAACAACAGTGGATCGTGTTCTTCCGGCAATTATCTCAGCAAGAGACTTTGCATCATCTTCACAATTCTTAAGAACAGAGATTTTGAGAAGCTCGTTCTTTGCGAAGAACTCATCAAGTGCTGCAATTGTCTCGGGTGTTACGGATGATTTGCCGAGATTGAATGCGGCATCGATATCCATAGCAAGACCTTTTAAATATGCTCTTTGTTTACTGGTTAATTCCATATCTCACCTATTTATAATATTCAAATGAATGACCGTACAATCTTACAGTATCACCATCTTTGATGCCCAGAGCTTCAAGCTGATCAAGCATTCCGTTATCCTTAAGGAATCTCTGGAAGAATGCGAATCCCTTCTCGGAATCAAGATTGGTATATCCGAGCATCTTCTCAATCCTGGGACCTTCGATAACATACTCATCTTCCTCATCATCGAAGTAAACGGTATAAGGATCTTCGTTATTCTTGAGGCTGATCTCGGGATCGTATTCCTGCTCGAAAGTCTTAACTTCATCCGGAAGAGTTTTGAGCAGATCATGAGCTGCTCTCAAAAGTTCTTTGATACCGTCTCCGGTTGCGGCAGAGATAGTAAACACTTTGATGCCCTGAGGATCAAACTCATCCTTAAGTGCCTGTACATTACTTTCCGCTTCTTTATAAGATGAAAAAAGATCGGATTTATTGGCAGCAAT
Organism: Lachnospiraceae bacterium; assembly: GCA_017940415.1. Taxonomy (GTDB): domain Bacteria; phylum Bacillota; class Clostridia; order Lachnospirales; family Lachnospiraceae; genus AC2028. The sequence goes on along the minus strand of JAGAYR010000044.1, from coordinate 177,026 downwards.
GATCTGAGGTTTATTTAATAGTTCGGGATCGTATTTCTCAAGTTCAAGATTGATCTGCTTTACATCCTCAAGGGGATTTCTTCCCTCGGTACCTGCAGCATCAACCACATGAATGAGAACCTTGGTTCTCTCAACATGTCTGAGGAATTCATGACCGAGTCCCAGGCCGTCGGATGCTCCCTCGATAAGTCCGGGAATATCGGAAATAACAAATCCGTCTCCGCCAAGATCAACTACACCGAGATTTGGCATAAGAGTTGTGAACTGATATCCTGCTATCTTAGGCTTGGCATTGGTACATGCGGCAAGAAGCGATGACTTTCCTGCATTGGGGAATCCTACCAAACCCACATCGGCAACTACCTTAAGCTCGAATATGGTCTCAAGTTCAAGTGCGGGCTGACCGGGCTGTGCATACTTGGGAGCCTGCATGGTGGATGTTGCAAAATGCTGATTACCGAGTCCGCCTTTTCCGCCTTTAAGTATAGTATATTCTTTGCAATCTCCGGACATATCAATTATAACTTTTCCGGATTCCGCCTCTCTTACAACTGTTCCTACGGGAACTTTAAGGATAATGTCATTACCGTCTTTGCCGCGGCAGTTTTTCTTACCGCCGTTTTCTCCGTTACCTGCGGCATATTTACGCACATTTCGGAAATCGATAAGAGTGTTAAGTCCCTCGTCAACTTTAAGTATGACGTCTCCTCCCCTTCCGCCGTCTCCGCCGTCGGGGCCACCGTTGGTTACGTATTTTTCTCTTCTGAAGGAAACATGTCCGTCTCCTCCTTTACCGCTCTTTAGTATAACGCGGGCCTTATCGCAATACATAATTATTCCTCATATATAAACATTCATTTATCCTTTAATAACGGAAAAACCACCGCTACACCGTTATTAAAAGAAAGGACTCTGGCCGGTAGGGTCAGAGTCCTTGAAAATTACTGCTCTTCTCTGGGATAAACAGAAGCCTGAGTTCTGTCTTTACCCTTTCTCTCGAATCTGAGAACGCCGTCAACCAGCGCATAAAGAGTATCATCTCCGCCGATACCAACATTATTACCGGGGTGGATCTTGGTTCCGCGCTGTCTGTAAAGAATGTTTCCGGCAGTTACAAACTGACCGTCTGCACGCTTTGCGCCAAGTCTCTTGGATTCGGAATCTCTGCCGTTCTTGGTAGAACCGACACCCTTTTTATGAGCAAAGAACTGAAGATTCATTCTAAGCATTGTCGTTAACCTCCTGAATTTTTACCTGCAGGAATTTCTCTCCGTATTCATCCGAAAGATCCTCTACCGAATTAACAAATGCATCCATCAAGGTAACGGTAGCCGCAAGCGGTGTTCCTTTGATAACACATCTCATAAATCCGGTGGATTCATCGGTGCTGACCGAGATATCCTGCCCTGCCACCTTCTCTAATCCGTTTATAGTATGGATAGAAAGTGCAGAAACAGCTGAACATAATATATCGGGTTTGCCTTTCCTGGCATAACCGGCGTGTCCCATACAAGTAAAACCTTTATAGGTTCCTTCATGAGACTTTTCGATCACGATAGTAGTCATGATCAGCCTTCGATGGAATCGATCTTAACAGCCGTAAAGGGCTGTCTGTGTCCGTTCTTCTTATGATATCCGGACTTTCTCTTGTAGCGATATACGATGACCTTCTTGGCACGATCCTGCTTTAACACAGTTGCGGTAACCTTAGCAGAAGCTACATCCTTACCAGCCTTAAGAGAACCGTCGTTAACAGCAATGACGTCGAAAGTAACTTTATCACCTTCAGCAGCATCAAGCTTCTCGACTCTGATCTCATCTCCCTCGGAAACTTTATACTGCTTTCCTCCGGTTGCGATAATTGCGTACATAAATAGGCACCTCCTTTTCATGAACCATCATGAAGTATGCGAAAATGGTCCTTTTAAACGCTGATTCGGCGTTATTGCACTTTTTGCGCAATAAACTTAAAGCCTATTCAAGCGGCATACTCCATAATATTAATCGGAAGTGCCTGAAAAGTCAATATTTTTTTATAGTGAATTACAAATCAGAAGTTCAGTCCTTCTTATTTGATCTCTTTTTATCATCGGAAATATAAATAAAACCGCATATTCCGAGAATAACAAAAACAAATCCTGTAAGTGAAAATGCCCATCCGAAAAGGCCTGAGATCAAAATAGGACCAAGGATCATCGCAATGGCACCTGCTACGACATAAATAATAGCCTGTGTCTTGTCGGATACGGTACGAATCTCCTGCTTGGTTACTTCAAGTACTTCTTCATTATCGTTTTCCATAATTATCCCCTCTGATATAAATCAAATTTCCAACCAATTATATATTAGGTTGAATTTTACGTCAACGAGTTAGTTACCGGGGCCGAAATATGATATGTGGACATAAAAAAGCCGGAGGATAGGATTTCCTCCGGCTTTAGCTTATGAATTTGACTCAAAATCTTCAACAAACTGTTTGATAAGCTTAACAGATCCGTCTATACCAAGAACCGAGGAATTAATACAAAGATCATAAGTATCTGCTTTGCCCCACTTTCTGTTAGTGTAGTAATTGTAATAGCTCTGTCTTTGTTTATCCTTCTTATTGATCATGTCACGGGCTTTATTCTCGTCCAGATCGTAAATATCCATGACTCTTCTGATCTTGAAATCCTCATCGGCATAGATGAAAAGATTGATCACGTTATCGCGGCCTTCAAGTGCATAATCGGCACATCTTCCGACTATGACGCAGGGGCCTTCCTCGGCAACCTTTTTGATGGTATCAAACTGAGCCAGGAATACCTTCTGTGATATGGGCATGTCAACAAAAGAAGATGAATTGTAACCGAAACTATATGTATCGATTACCAGATTATACAGGAATGAATTGGTGGGACGCTCATCATGATTCTGGAGTATCTCTTCACAAAATCCGCTCTCTTTGGCAGCTCTTGTGAGAAGTTCTCTGTCATAATAGTTGATTCCGTAAGCTTTGGAAAGCTTTTCGCCGATCTCTCTTCCACCCGATCCGAATTGTCTTCCGATAGTAATTACGGTCTTCATAGGCACCACCTTCCCGAATACATTTTCAATTAGTAGAACTGTACTTCCGTCCTGTTTATATTATAAGACCGTTTTCCTTAAAAAACAACGTAAATACTACTGTTTAAGCACATCCAGAAGATGTGAAAAGTAATCCGGAAGCGGAGCTTTTACCTCCACATATTCCCCTGAAGACGGATGAATAAAACCAAGCACCTCTGCATGCAAAGTCTGACCTTCAAGGTTAAATCTCTTGTTCAGATTAGAGGAAAGATTTCCATATACGCCGTCACCAAGCAAAGGATGTCCGATATGAGCCATATGTACTCTTATCTGATGTGTTCTTCCGGTTTCGAGTCTGAATTCCAGGTAAGTATAATCGTTAAACCTTTCAATCACTTTATAATGAGTTACTGCTCTCTTGCCCCCGGGAACAATTCCCATTTTTTTACGGTCATCTGCCTGTCTGGCGATGGGTGCATCTATAACGCCCTCATCGTTACTTATAACGCCAAGACATATACCTTTATATACTCTGGTGATCGAATGCTCTTTAAACTGCTCGGAAAGCTTCATATGAGCCTGATCGTTCTTGCAGGCAATAATGGAACCCGTGGTATCTTTATCAATCCTGTGGACGATACCGGGACGCATAACACCGTTTATACCGCTTAAAGAATCTCCGCAGTGATACATAAGAGCATTTACAACTGTTCCCGTATAATGGCCTGCAGCAGGATGAACAACCATATCCTTTGGTTTATTTATGATGATCACATCAGAATCTTCGTAAAGGATGTCAAGTGGAATATTCTCAGCAGGAATATCCGGAGTCTCTGCTTCGGGAAGATCAAGTTCCAGTACATCTCCTTCTTTTACCTTAAGAGATGATTTTGCCGTTTTTCCGTTTGCAATAAGGCCACCATCTTTTATGACCTTCTGGAGATATGATCTTGATACTCCTTCAAGTAAAGAAGGGAGAAGTCTGTCGACTCTCTCCCCTTCGCTAACCTCATCAACATTAAACAGGTAATGTCTCACTAATTCATCTCCCTGAATTTCTTCTGGTTAAACTTCATGAAATACAGATCCTTCTCTTTGTATTTAAAAAGAATAAGAAGGATGAACAAAATGGCGCCGCAGGTCACAAAAATATCGGCAACGTTGAAAACAGGGAAATTGATAGCTTTAAAATAAATAAAATCAATAACGTAAGAAAAACGTATCCTGTCTATGCCATTACCTATTCCGCCCGCAATGATCATTGAAAGAGCAACATTAAAAGGAATGAATTTAACATCCTCGGGGCTCTTAATGATCATAAAGATACAGAGTGTGATAATTACTACTGAGATAAAAAGAATAAGGGCTTTCTGACCCGCAAGCATACCCCAGCTTGATCCAGTATTTACAATGTAATAAAGTTCAAGAACTTTATCGATAAGAACAATTCCCGAATTATCCTTTAAATGAGATACGGCAAGGTATTTGCTATACTGATCCGCTAAAACCGCAAATATGATCAGGAAGAGACAAAATGCGATCATTTTGCCTTTCGCGATCTTTTTTCTTTCATGCATACTGACTAATTCTTTGTTTTCGGATTCCAATTTCAGTCTCCTTCGGCAAAATTAAGCTCATCAAGTGCCGCAGACATTTCTTCAGCCGTGACATCCTCATTGATAAATGCTTTTCCGATTTTCTTAAGAAGAATGAATTTTACATGACCGGAATCCATCTTCTTATCATTTTTAGTAAGTTCGATGATCTTGGGAATATCCGCAAGATCCATTGATATGGGAAGTCCGAAAAGAACAAACATATCCCTTATCTCATAAAATTCCTCTTTGGAAAGGAATTCTTTTTTCCAGGAAATAAACGCTGCCGCAACACATCCGAGAGATACACATTCACCGTGAAGGAATTTAAAGTCATAATACTTCTCAATGGCATGTCCCAGTGTGTGACCCAGATTCAGCAGTGCTCTGTCTTTTTTCTCAAAAGGATCCTTTTCAACAATAGATCTCTTGATATCGTCGCAGCGGTAAACCATTTCCGCAAGAACATCCACATCCCTGTCTCTGATCTCATAAGAATTATCGATGAGCCAGGTATAGAACTTCTCATCCTTCAACAGAGCAGACTTCATAACTTCAGCAAATCCCGAGCAGAACTGCTTTCCGGAAAGGGAAGAAAGAGTTGACAGATTAGTATATACAAGGGAAGGCATCTTGAAAGCACCTACCATATTCTTATATCCGTCAAAATCAACTCCTGTCTTACCACCGATGGATGAATCCGCCTGTGCAAGAAGTGTTGTGGGAATCTGTATAAAATCAACACCTCTTAAGAAAGTAGCGGCAATAAAGCCGGTCATATCACCAATAACTCCGCCGCCAAGTGCAACAAGTACAGTCTTTCTGTCCATCTTGTTCTCGATCAGATAAGCATATACTTTTCTGACCTCATCAAGATTCTTGTGCTCTTCACCGGCAGGAATAACATATTTAATGACAGCCTTAGACGCAGGCTCAAGTTTCTTTATAACTTCCTCGGAATAAAGAGGATCAACATTGGAATCAGTTATAACACAAACAGCAGGCTTATCGGGATAAAGCTCTCCGAACTCAGCAGTCAGTGCTTCAAAAGATGTTTTATAGACAATATCGTATGAAGTCTTGGCAGGCGTTTTAACCGTAAGCCTGGACATGTCTATGGTTTCAGTTTCTTTCATATCAAACCTCAAAAAATAACGGACCGATAGCTTAAGCTAAACGGTCCGAAATGACCAATTCATTGAAATCAGAAAATTCCGTTTCCTTCAGGACCCTGCGCGGACAAAAGATCTCCGGAAAGAGTTACGCTCTCGGGAGTGATGACATATACATAGTCGGAAACCTTCTCCATACGGCAGCCGAGTGCATAACAAGCACCGCAAAGGAAGTCATATATGCTCTGAGCAAGTGAACTGTCAAGTCCCTGAAGATTAAGGACAACGCTGTTTAAAGACTTAAGATCATCAACAACTTCGGCAGCATCATTGAGTTCCTTGGGAAATCTCATGCTGACACCGGCATTAACTCCTGCGCTCATAGCTTTCCTCCGTGAATCCTGGTTTTTAAATACTCCCTTGCCTGCTTTCTTGGGCTTTTCCTGAGAATCTTCTTCAGTACTCTGATATTTGGCGGGCTGTTCGGTTTCATCGTCACCGAAGCCGTAATCTTCGTCGTCTTCTTCGTCTTTATTATCAAGTTTCATGAAATTAATAAACTTATCTACAGTACTTCCCATCTTAACCCTCTCTTAATTTTTCTTGGAATAATCTCTTTCTCCGAAAATGGCGGTTCCGATTCTGACAAAAGTTGAACCTTCATCAATGGCCGTCTCATAATCTCCGCTCATTCCCATTGAAAGAAAACCCATATGAACATTATCAATATTTTGCTTTTTTATGTCAATGGATAATTGTTTCAGTTTTCTAAAATATACCCTGTTTTCCTCAGAAAACTCGCATATCGGGGCACTTGTCATAAGGCCTTTTACGCATATTCCGGGTATTTGGGATATCTCTTTAACAGAATCCATGATATTCTCCGGAGTAAACCCGAATTTTGACTCTTCTCCGGCCACATTTACCTCCAGAAGAATATCCGTAACAATACCTGCTTTTTCGGATTGTTTGCCTATCTCACGGGCAAGTTTTACCGTGTCAACACTATGTATAAGATATGTCTTTCCTATGAGGTATTTAACTTTATTGGTCTGCAGATGACCAATCATATGCCATCTGACATCTTCAGGCATTTGAGGGATCTTATCAACAAGCTCCTGAACGTAATTCTCACCGAAATCCCTGCATCCCGCCTCATATGCCTCTTTTAAAAGTTCAAGAGGTTTTGTCTTACTTACCGCAACAAGTGTGCACTCGGAAAGGTCTCTTCCCGCTTTTTTCATATCCTCGGAAACCTTATCAAGCACTTCAAGGTAATTATCTTTACAACTCATTTTTACATCCTGTCATTCATTTATAAACTGATCATTGGAAACCGTATCCGCCTTAAGAGCGATGTAATCATATACTCTTAATCCGTATGTGGAATTAGGCTTGACGATGGCATATTCATCATTCTGAGAGATTATGGTGATTTCCTTGAAATCCGCATAGCCTTTGTTGATATTATAAACACCCGTAAGCGTTCCCTTATCTTTGATAACAAATACTTGTTGCGAATTTTCCATATGCAGAGTATCACCCGCAGTCAGAAAAGTCTCATCCACATAATAAACATGTGCCTCTTCATCGTGACTGTATACGGAGATTTCTTTCCTGATGGTGATAGGCTGACCGGTATCGTCATATCCGGACAGGATCACATAATAAATATTATTAACCGTATCAAAGATAACGTAATTTTCGTTGATCAAATAAAATTCTTTTTCGATAATGGATGAATTCGGAACCTTAAGACCCGTCTCTTCATTCAGAATAAGTTCAACATCAAGGAATCTTTCATTGACAAAGGAGGACATGGAATTATTGAAATCCAGTCTGCAGAAAACATCCTTGTCGTTTCTGATTATCGAAACAGCCCCCCAGGATTCGTATTGATTTCTGAGAAATCTGCAAAGAATATATCCCTGTTTTTCAAAGCTTTCGGCATCTGTTTCTTTGATGGGGAAGATAATATACCAGTCTTCACTCTCGGAAAGCTTATAAACAACATCTCCTTCGGCACGAAGCTCATTAGCGGATATATTGGTCTTCTCATACTTGCGCTCGTCAAAAGTATCCATGGAGATATTTGCGGGATCGAAGTTCTCAAATCCGTCGATCCAATAAGATACAACGCCGGCCTCTGAGCTGGTACAATACTTAACCGCAGTGGAAAGACCACCCTCATCCTGTGCCTGTCTCAGTGATTCCAGGAAGTTTGAGTTGGCTAGTTTAAGAACGGAATTCTGAAGAGAATATTTAAAAGAATAAACCTCGGTATAAGAAACAGGATCATATGAATGCGAAAAATCAACAAGCTCATTCTTAAAATCATCCAATTCCTTATCAGTCAATGTGTTTTCAAGGAGGGACTGTGATTCAAGATATTCGTTAAGCTTACCGGTCTCATCAACGGTATAAACGATATCTCCTACAGCCACTTTCTGTCCTTCTCTTGCAAGGAAATTTACATATCCCGAATAAGGACTCTGAATGACATGCTCATCTCTTACTGCAATGGCTCTGTAGATATTCTGGGAAGAAAGAGAACCCTCAACAACTTCATATCTTACAATGGGGTCCGAAGAAAAATAGATGAACAAAACGATGACAACGTAAATAAAGATCCCGAGAAAAAGGACCGTTCCGAATCCAAAGTTATGTTCTTTGGTAAATCTTATCAGGTTGTTATCGTTATTGTTACTCATATAAATACACCCCGGATGCGGCTTATTCAGTCATATCCGGGGTTTTCAGTCTGTTAAAAATTAAAGGAAATTAATTGCAATCTTCTCGTCTGCCTGAAGACCTGCGGGGAATTTGCTTCTTTCAATTGATACGGAAAGTACCATATCAACCTTGTACTTATCGGAAAGAGCAGCAAGTTTCTCAACATTCTCGGTGATATCCTTGTCTACCTGCTGAGAGATCTTAGCGTAGGAATCAATAAAGATTTCCTGAATATCGTGATTCTGGGAGATGATACCTGCAACGAAGCCATAGAACTGATCTGAATTGGAAATATCGAATTCGCTTACATTGATAAGTCTGATCTTGTTGTTGAGCTCATACATATGAGCTGTGTCCTTATCAAGATATACAATATTACCCGAGACGTTCTTTACATCGGCATTAACCCTGTCCAAAAGCTCCTTAGTCTTACCTTTGCCCTTCTGACCAACTATCAATGAAACCACTAATTTGCCCTCCGATGCTGTTATTTTAGTGTATCAACTCTTCCCGGAAAATCGTTTTCGGTTCTCGTAGATCACTAATAAGATTATAGTTTAAAAAGCGTTTTTTTTCAATCGCTTTTTAACCGTTTAGGATAAGATTCATGAGCATTTTGTGATGCTCATAAAGTGAGTCGGTATCAGCAGTTCCCATGACACATGATATGTACGGATTGCCTGCCGAATCCCTGCACAATACTATAAGGCAATGACCCGCTTTGCCTGTTGTTCCGGTCTTTCCGCCGATAACGGTGATTCCCGCAGGGGGATTTACATCTTTATCGGTTCTGATAAACAGATCCGTACTTCTTACGGTCTTATCAACGTTTTTACCCTGTGAATTGGTATACACGGTGGAATATTCCGAACTGGACACTATCTCCACGAATTTCTCGTATTTGATACATTCATTCAGAATAAGATAAAGATCATATGCTGTGGTAAGATGGTCGTCCGCATCAAGACCGTGAGGATTTGAGAAATGAGTATTTGTAGCTCCGATCTCAGCTGCCTTCTCATTCATCATATTACAGAAATTGGGAATGCTTCCGGCTACGTGAACCGCAATGGAATTGGCGATATCATTGGCCGAATACATAAGCATGAAATGAAGAGCCTGATCCATGGTCATGACATCTCCAACCTTACCGGGTAGAACGGTCTCATCATAGGCAAATCCGGTTACTTCTTCACCAAGAACTATCTTCTCATCCATCGAGCAATTCTCAAGTGCAACCAGAGCTGTCATAAGCTTGGTGGTGGATGCGGGATGAATCTGACGGTTAACATCATATGCAGCCAATGCTGTTCTGTTATTTACATCAATAAGCAGATAGGATTCAACCTGAGTCGAAAGCTCAAGCCCTTCTACTGGAATATTCTCGGTGATAACGCAAAGATCTGATGCAAAAGACTCTGCCTTAAGTTCGGCTGTAAAGCCCCTTCCGGCCATTTCAGAAGCCAAAACGGACGCAGAATAAGGGGATGCAAAATCGGATCCGCATCCCGTTATGATAAGCGAAACTAATATGAAAAGTGATAATAATCTGAACTTGAATTTACCGAAAAGACGGATCATTTATACATCTCTCTCCATTCAAGATCGCCTCTGTCGAGGGATTTTATAAGGAGTTCCGCGCTGGCAAGGTTAGTTGCGAGCGGAATATTATGAAGATCACAGTCCCTGAATACGTTCTCTACATTGGGCTCATGAACGGTGGTATTGACCGGATCCCTGAGGAATATTACAAGATCGATGAGATTCTGTTCGATCTGTGCAGCAAGCTGCTGCTCTCCTCCCAAATGACCTGCCAGGAATTTATGTATCGAAAGATTGGTAACCTCCTCGATAAGTCTTCCTGTTGTTCCTGTGGCGTATAGATCGTGCTTTGTCAGGATTCCGCGATAAGCAACGCAAAAGTTCTGCATAAGCTTTTTCTTGGAATCATGAGCGATAAGTGCAATGTTCATTATCCCCTAATACGGCCCCTTTCCATTAAAATTTAGTGTGAATTCATCCAGCGGATTGACTGAATGTTTCACCTGAAGCCTAACATTCAGAACTACCCCAAGTCCCAAATACAGCGTAACAAGTGATGTAAGACCATAACTGACAAATGGCAGCGGAATACCGGTATTGGGCATCAGGAATGTAGCAACGGCTATATTCATAAAACCCTGTACACCGATAAATGTACCCATTCCGGCGCATATGACGGCCCCGGCAGTATCCTTTGCCCGTATCCCCACACTGAGACAGCTCAGAGATACCAAAAAAAGTAATATTATCGTGACCGAAGCTCCCCTGAATCCGAATTCCTCGCCTATAACGGCAAATATGAAATCGGTTTCGGCCTCCGAAAGAAAATTGCTGTTCTTGACCGAAGTAATCTGATTGTTTTTATAGCCCTTACCTTCGAGCATTCCGGATCCGATAGCGGTTACGGAATTGTTCTGCTGATATGCAATGTCGGGATACTCTTCGGGATAAAGGAAACCGTATATCCTCTTGAGCTGATATCCTTCCAGAACATCGTTATCCGGGTTCAGCATATAACTTACAAATGCAACACTCACCGGTATAACGATCAGCATCAGGATCAGTATTACTCGTTTCTTAATACCGCTTGAAAACATGATAGCGGCAAAGATGAAAACAAGTACGATACTGGTCGAAAGATCGGGCTGTTTAAACACCAGAAAAAACGGTACCAAAAACAGCGCAGAACATACCAAAAGCAAATGAAAACTGCTTATTTTATCCTTGTATTTCATAATAAACGAAGCCAAAAATAAAATCAACAAAAGCTTGGCAAGTTCGGAAGGCTGGAAGGTTATGGAGCCGATATTCAGCCATCTTTGGGCATTATGGGAGGAATGACCCCCAACCATTACCAAAACAAGGATAAAAATTGTAAAAATGTACATCGGTATCCTGAATTTCATGATGAAATGATAATCAATCAAAGATGTGATGATCATCAGCACGGAACCGAAAATAATACCGAAAATCTGCTTTTTTACGTTCTCATGACCGGCAGCCGTATCACCCATAGCGGAGGATATGGCAAAAACACCGATAATCGATAAAAGAACGGCAAACAGTATTATTTTGAAATCATAATCACGAATGTGATAATTTCTTAGACTCATAAATCTTCTCCATCACGACCCTGTTAAGAGGTCCTATGGTCAATTCTCCGTCCGAAACCCTGGCAACTTTCGGTGCAGGTTTAAGCATCGCGGACCATATCGGTTTGCTGTCCGGAATGTACTTCTTATCACCTATAAACAGACTTTCCGGCTCCATTTCTATAGCGCATACAAATGTGGATTCATCGCCCGAAGAACCTGCATATGCAGAACCATATAATCCGCCCAGAACAATGATATTTCCTGCACTCCTGATCTGGCTTCCGGGATTGACGTCCCCAAGGACCAAAACGCTGTCCTCTACGTCAATCACCTGTTTATTCATGACCGAAGACTGAAGGATAATGCATTTATCGAGAGAATTGATCTTATCATTCAATATCTCTCCCACTTTCCTGATATGTTCCTGATCATTTTCATTTTTGCCCACAATGCATGCAACATCCACGTCACAGCTGGCATTTATGGCATCCACAATGAGCGATTCTTCTATATCCGACAGTTTTCTTCCTTCAATATCAAGGATTATGGAAGCTGAGCCCAGGAAATTTCTGGATCCATAAAACTTATCCCTTACAAGCCCGAGAAGCTCATTAAAGTTCATCTCCGGATCGAGTATGAGTTTTATGGCACCGTTATAGCTTTTTAAAGTCACTCCCTGACTCATTTATCCCTCCATAGGAAAATATCAGTCTCGTCTTTCATCGGTAGCATATGAGCTTTGATCTGTTTCAGGTTCCACATGGTAATAAGCCTGAAGACATTCATGAGCAAGCTGAGCCGCATAATCCGAATAGAATCCGAAAGGAATTCTTACACATAGTGCAACTTCAGGTTCACCGACAGCGGGCGCAAATGCAATATAAAGTGCATGATCGGGTTTGGATCTGGACTGCTGAGCCGTACCGGTCTTACCCGCAACAGGAACGGGAATATCCGCAAAATAAGGCTTGTTGTTAACGCCATCCATCATACCGTTAACTATGGCATTCCACTGGTAGTCTTCCATCTCGACGGTGTTATATATAACCGGCTCGTGCTCCCATACGGTTCGCCCGTATGAGTCCTCAATATGATCAAGCAGCGTCAGGTCATACGTGGTTCCTCCGTTGGCGATACTGGAAACATACCTTGCAAGCTGCGTAGTTGTATAAGCATTGGTACCCTGCCCTATGTAAGATCGTACAGAGTCCTTGTCCGATACATCCGGCTCATATTCGGTTATCTCCACCCCTGACCTTACGGATAAGCCGTACATATCGGCATATTTGTAGAGGTATTCAAGACCCGCAGCATCGTCATAATAACCGTTTAATGTAGCCAGCCTGTATCCTACATTGAAGAAATACAGGTTACACGAATCCCTGATAGCCGTTCTTACGGTTTCATTACCGTGAACAGCGGTACACTTAGAGGGAGGTTCGATATCGGTGAAAATTCCGTTACAGTTGATAAGTGTTGAAGTATTGATAACTCCTTCACGCAATCCGGCGGTTGCCGCCACTATCTTAAAAGTAGATCCCGGTGCCGCTTTATACTGGGTGGCAAAATTCAAAAGAGGTGAAGAATCATCATTAAGCAGTCTGTTCCAATATGCGGTATCAACACTATTGGCAAGCATATTGTTGTCATATCCCGGGTAAGAAACAAGAGCAAGCACCTGTCCGTTATTGGGATTGGTCATTACAACGGAACCGTTGCAGGGTTCTAGAGCAAGCTGAGCGGGAGTTATATCCAGGTTGGAGATTCTGTTTACCATAAAGGAATATGCACTTATGGCACCTGAATTAAGCCTGTTTATATCCGACTCAGGTACATATATTGCTTCCTGCTCAATAAGAAGTTTGCAAACCTGATATCCTGAGATCTTATCATTTAAGATCATATATTTATAAAATCTGGTCTGGTATTCATCATCAGCATCGCAGAGTTTAAAGCTTTTTACGATTAGAGCGTCAAAGATCTCCGAAGAACTTGCGTATCTTGACTCAAGTTCAAGTTTGGAAATATCCACCCATCCCATGGCTATGGCATGATCCAGAAAATCACCGAGAGAAACATTTCCGCCTTCATCCCAAGCTTTATAGATGGGATCTTCGGTATCCACTTCGGATGTCATTATGACTCCGTTATTCATCAAGAGCTTTACTACATAATACTGATAGATCTTGTACTCATCGGAAAGCTTTTCATAAGGAGTTCTGGTGGTTCGCATACCTGTCTCAAGTGTGGAATAGACAGTCTCTTTGTATGAAAGAAATCTCTCGTATACATCCCTTTCAACAGGCTGAGCATCTTCTGCGGAGAAATGAGAAATATCCAGAACATTATTTCTGAACACGGCATAATATACATCAGCAATGGGTATTGTCTTGACCGAGTCGGTTGTTCTTACGGCAAATTTCGCATTTTGAAGCTTTTGAATAAGAATATAAGCGATCTTTCTCTCTGTGATGTCATAAAGCTCCATGGTAAGGTCCATATCAATGGACAGATAAACATCCTGGCCTCTGACAGCATCTTTATGCTCAAGGACAGAAAGAACCTTACCGGTATTATCAACCATCACCCTCTCATATCCCTTTGTTCCCTGGAGAGTGGTTTCAAGATAATTTTCTATTCCGCTTTTTCCGACTACATCTTCCGAGGTATAAGTGCCTTCGGTGGCTCCTTCATCAATCATTCTCTGATTCAGCAGATCTATCTCTTCGGCTGAAATCCTGCCGGTATATCCAAGAATATGTGCAAAATAAACCGAATTTACATATCTTCTGACCGTATCCTCCTGAATGGAAACACCGGGAAGAATATCGGAGTTCTCCATTATAAGAGCAACGGTTTCCGGTTTAACATCGGTGGATATGGTGGTACCGATATATTTACGATATGAGGTAAGGCTCATGGCATAACGGATTTCAATGATCTCAAGCCATTCCTTGTTGGTATACCCTTTGCCTTCGATAAACTCTGATTTTGTGTCTTCGGGATCGATATAATCACCCACAGCAAAATGGAAACCTTTTCCCGATTTCCTGCTGAGATATATAAGTACCTGAACGGGGGTGGATGCTTTTTCTTCTTCTGTAAGGTCCTTGGTATCGGCATGATCGTATACATCAGCCAAAAATCTGTTAAGATTAGCATCTGATACCGTATATACAAATTCACCGTCTTCATTAATGTCTATCTTGAAGTCGGAATCGATGGTATCACCGTTTTTTTCGATAAGCTTAACAAGGGTATAGATGAGCTCATTAAGCTTTTTATCCTTTGTTGAAGAAGTCTCAAATGTGTCTTCGATATTTATGGAATAGGCAAGCTCATTATATGCGAGAAGATTTCCGTTTCTGTCGTATATATTGCCTCTTGTGGGCATAATATCCCTGACTTTTTCCTGCTCAAGCATGAAATTGTCGAGGTAATCCTGACCGTTGATTATCTGAAGGACAAAGCACCTGTAAAGAAGGACACCGCAAAGTAAAGTCATGATCAGATAAATGATCGTGACTCTGCTCGTGAAGATACTTATTATCCTTTCACGAAGTCCGTCAAACATCCTGCTTTTCAAGTTCCTTCCTGAGTTTGAGATTTCTGAACAAAGTATCTATCGCAAGAAAGATGGGATAGATCACCAAAGATACAAGTATCGTATAAAAAATCTCAGGCAGAATTACTTTGGTCATATAAAACCCGATGGACAGCCTTCCTCTCATAAGGAAGGTAGAAATATAATACATAAGTCCGTAAGTAGCGTCGCTTAAAGTCAAAAGAATCATGGGAAGACGAATATCCTCCGCGTAAAACAGTTCGCTGAAACCGCCGTTGATATAACCTATGAGCATTATGATAAGCGCATTCAAACCCAGCATATTCCCAAAAAATATGTCCATCAGTAGACCGCAGAAAAAACCGACGACACATCCGAATTTCTCACCATAGAAGAATCCGTATATGCATGCTATAAGAACCATCAAATTTGGGATACAGTTACCAAGCTTCAGGTATGTAAAAACACCGGTTTGAAGCAGGAAAAAGAAAGGTATTGAAATTGCGATGAGAATTCGCTGAATCATTCGTAATCGTAATCTTTTAAATCAGTGATCACCAAAACAACGGACAGGTGATCGAAGTCTGTAGCAACAGAAATGGTACCGGATTTGGTAAGGTTATTTGCATCGTTCTGAACAGTATCTATGTAACCTATAAGAAGTCCGGGAAGGTATTTATCGCTGATATTACTTGTTACAACCTTGTCTCCCTTTACAACAAGTCCTTCAGGATCCGACAAAAGAGAGAAATTTAAAAGTCCTCTGTCAACAAGTTTAAGATCTCCGGATACCATAAGAGTAAGGTCGGATGAAACCACCTGACCGCTTACATTGACCCCGTCGGAGATTATTGATGTCACTCTTGCCCAATTAGGTCCGATCTTGGTGATCCTGCCCACAAGACCGCCGCCGGCAATTACATTCATATCAACTGCAAGACCGTCATCGGTTCCCTTGTCGATGATAAACGAACTGTACCAGTTGCCTGCATCTTTGAAGATGACTCTGGCGCCTACTTTGTTATATGAATAATATGTCTCGGATAACCCAAGAAGAGCCTGCATGTCGGTAAGCTCATATCTTTCCTGGGTAAGTATCAGATTTTCTTCCGTGAGGGAATCAATCTGATCTCTGAGTCTCTGGTTTTCTTCGAGAAGACTTCTGACGGAAGTCAGCTCATCTTTACGGTTTCTGAGCCACTCTCCCGCTCTGGATATCCCCTTTTCAAATGGCACAATAACAGTACCGACCGCAGAATTAACGGGAACATCAAAAATTGAAGTTCCATAGGTCAGTACCATAAGGATTATGCATATGAAAGTTAAAATAAGGAGGAGATATTTACTTGGCAGTGTAAATCTCTCCCCCTTGGATTTTACGACAGGACTCATTTACCCATGCCCTCGGCACTCTGTGCCAGACCGGAATACTCCGGATCCTGAATTATTCTTCCGAGCCCGTATGCTGTGGATGTAAGAGGCTCATCGGTTACATTTACCTTAAGGCCTGTGCCGTCCGCAATCCTTTCAACAAGATGTGACACCTGGCTGGCTCCGCCGGTAAGGTAAATTCCGTTTCTGAAGATATCCGCGGAAAGTTCGGGGGGAGTTCTCTCAAGTATAAACTTGATGTTATCGATGATAGTCTTAAAATCTCCCTCAAGAGAATCAACAATAAGCTTTGTGGGAATCTCTCTCTGAACGGGAAGTCCGGTTACGATATCTCTTCCGTATACGGTAGCTCCCTTATTTGCTTTCTCAAGTTCTTTAAGGTTCTTCTTAACTTCCTCGGCAGTTTTGCCACCGATCATAAGACCAAATTCGTTTCTTACGGCAGCTCTTATGGAATCGTCGAATTTAAGTCCGCCCTCTTTGATAAGTTTGGAAAGAACGATTCCGCCGAGTGATAACACAGAAATCTCGGTAGTTTCAAAGCCTACATTTACCACGAGAACACCGACAGAATTCTTAACGTCAATGCCCATACCGACACCGTCGGCGATAGCCATCTGCGTAACATAGATCTTATGCGCTTTTACACCTGCTTCTTTGAGAAGATCATAGAATGCTCTCTTCTCAACGTCGGTAATATCATAGGGAACGGCTATAAGGAAATCGGCATTCTTGGGACTGCCGCCCTGAAGATCGCTGATGATATATTTTACAAGAAGCTCCACATTGTGAAGATCGGAAATGACACCGCAGCTTAAAGGATATGATATCTGAATATTTGCGGGTGCCTTTTCATGCATCTCGTAAGCGGAATCACCGTATGCAAAAAACTCACTCTCGTCTTTAATGGCGATCATGTTTTTCTGAATGGTGATGGTGCTGTCGTTGTTATTGAAAATCTTGATGTGGTTGGTACCAAGGTCGATACCGTAAGCATTTGCCGGCATATTATTTCCTTTCTTTACCGTAAAAGTCCGGATTCGTTATAACTGTAATACAGATTATCACCGATGATTATATGATCCAAAAGCGGTATTTCCATCAGTTTGCAGCTTTCAGAAAGCCTTGCTGTAAGATCGTTGTCCTCTTTTGAGGGAGAAGGATCACCGCTGGGATGATTGTGCATAAGAATCAAATGTACCGCTTCGGCATTCAAAGCCTCCATCATAACGGATCTCACCGAAACAAGCGATCTGTTGACACTTCCTTTTGAAATCTCCGATTCTCTGAGGACTTTTCCTTTTGAATCAATACTGAGAAGCAAAACCTTCTCACATTTATTATGTCTCATCCGTTCCATATAATAAGTCGCAACGGATGAAGCGTTGGAAACATTTATCCCTTCAGCAAGTCTGGCTTCATGCATCCTTCTGGATATTTCGGCAAGAGCTTTTAGCTTTATAGCTTTAACTCTTCCTATACCGGATATCTTTTCAAGAGACGTGATATCGGTATCATAAAGCCCGAGAAACCCCGTTCTGGGATATTTTCCGAGTTCCAGAACCTTTCTTGAGAGTGAAACGGCATCAAAGCCTTTTGTTCCGGTTCTGAGTATTATGGCAAGAAGTTCTGCGTCAGTTAAACTCTCGGCCCCCATGGAAATAAATCTCTCATAGGGCTTTTCTTCATTGAGCTTTTTTATCTCATTCATATGCGCCTTTCCCCTTCTCCGGGGCACGCATATCAGATCTTCATAAACTTATATGCCACAAATGCGGCTACCATTCCGAGAATACCTGCAATGGTGATATTAAAAGTAAGTCCGAATGTAAGGATCACAAAACCGAGATTAAGCTCAAGAGGCGAAGTAAGTCCGAATTGACCGCCGTAAGACAAAAACTCGATATTGCAATGCGTTCCGATGAGGTTACCGAGTATAAACCCGATTATCACCAGGAAAAATAAAACCCATCCCTTGTATCTCATTTAACGTCTCCAAAAATAACACGTGATTGCAAACATATCATTTTTCGCAATCTTTGATATTTTATCATAAAATCAGGCCTTTATCCACCAAAGTTTGGAATGCCTTGATTATACCGAATTTACCGTGTGACCAAGTTATTCCACCTTGGAAATATGCGGTATAAGGCTCTCTTAAAGGTCCGTCTGCGGAAAGCTCTATGGATGAGCCTGATGTAAACGCACCGGCCGCCATAATAACCTTTGAGTCATATCCGGGCATATCCCAAGGTTCGGGAGCAAAGGATGAATCCACGGGAGCAGCGGCCTGAATTCCTTCGCAGAAAGCAATAAGTCCTTCCGGCTTTCCGAATGTAATGGCCTGGATAATATCGTGTCTCTCCTCGGATCCGGCAGGGAAACTTTCAAATCCGAACTTTTCGAACAGGTTAGCAGCGAAAATGGCACTCTTTAAAGCAGAAGCCGTAACCGTAGGAGCCATAAAAAATCCCTGATAAAGTCTGGGAAGGGCTTCAAGTGAAGGTCCTACTTCTCTTCCAAGTCCGGGAGCCGTCAGTCTGTATGAACATTTCTCTATGCAATCCTTGGTACCCGCAATATATCCGCCCACCTGTGCCAGTCCGCCGCCGGGGTTCTTGATAAGTGACCCGACTACCATATCGGCGCCGACATCCGAAGGCTCGATGGGTTCCACAAATTCGCCGTAGCAGTTATCTACCATGCAGATGATATCACCCCGGACTGATTTTACTGTTTTGATGATATCAGCAATCTGCGCAACGGAAAGAGAAGGCCTGGTCTGATATCCCTTAGATCTCTGTATGGTTACAAGTTTTGTTTTATCACTGATCGCGTTTTTAATATTCTCGAGATTGGGAGTTCCGTCCTCGTTAAGATCAGCCTGGGCATAATTAATACCATACTCTGCAAGAGAGCCGACAGACGGTCTTATTCCTATAACTTCTTCAAGAGTGTCGTAGGGCTTGCCCACCGCGCTTACAAGTTCATCCCCGGGTCTTAAGTTACTCATAAGTGCCAGGGCAAGCGCATGTGTTCCGCAGGTTATCTGAGGTCTTACAAGACAGTCTTCGGTATGAAAATAGTCAGCGTAGACTTTCTCCAGTGTATCTCTGCCCAGATCGTTATATCCGTATCCCGTGGTGCCCATAAGACAGCTTTCGTTCACATTATTTTTCTGGAAAGCCTTTAACACTTTAAGAGTACAAAGATCGGCATTTTCATCGATTCTTTGAAATCTTTCTTTGAGAGAAGTAAGCACTTCTTCGGAAATCTCTATAACCTTGTCGCTTATTCCAAACTCCCTGTAGAGCTCTTTGGTCGCATCATTCATTTAATATTCCTCTTTTCACACATTCGCGGTACATAAATTCAGCCATTTTAGAATTATCTCCGGCAAAATCTCCGCGGCGTATATATATAACATCAGGTTCTCTTTTATACCACGTAACCTGTCTTTTTGCAAAATGTCTTGTCCGGAGTTTTATCTGATAGATAGCTTCTTCAAGTGAATATTCTCCGTTTATATACGGGATCATTTCTTTATATCCGATTGCCTGCATTGCAGTAGACGAAGGATCCGCACCGTTTTTCAGAAGCTTTCTGACTTCCTCTTCAAGACCGGAGTCGACCATTTTATCGACTCTTTTATCAATCCTTTCATACATGAGTTCCCTGTCATCAATAAGAACAAAATAAGCAAAATTGTATTTGGATTCCCTCTTACTCTCCTCCTCATTATGTTCGGAAATGCGCTTTCCCGTCAGATGATGATATTCAAGAGCTCTGATAACTCTTTTCACATTGCCTTCAGGTATTTTATCCGCACTCGCAGGATCAATCTGTTTCAACATATCATGGAGAAAAGTAATACCTTTTTCATCTGCAGTCTTTTGAAGAGAGTTTCTGTATTCTTCATCGGGACCGTCATCGTCAAAATTTACGCCTTTTAATAAAGCCTGGATATAAAAGCCGGTTCCGCCAACAACCAAAGGAATTTTACCTCTTTCATATATGCCGGAAACAGCTTCTTCCGCCATCTCTTTAAATCTGAAAGCAGAATAATCCTCACTTATATCGCATACATCGATTAAATGATGTGGGATTCCTTTTTTCTCGTCAGGGTTGATCTTGGCACTTCCGATATACATCCCCTTATAAACCTGAGCCGAATCTGCAGATACAATCTCAAGATCATGCTGCATCGCAAATAAAACAGACAAATCGGTTTTGCCCGTTGCAGTCGGTCCGGATAATATTATAAGAGGCGGTTTATTCATCAATTTACTATTCTCTGGAATTTCTTTTCCATTTCGGTTTTTGTAATAGATATTATGGTCGGTCTTCCGTGGGGACAGTTATAAGGATTATCCAAAGTCAGAAGTTCATCAATAAGTTTTTCTGCCTGTTCAAATCCTATACGGTCTCCGCCTTTGACGGATGCTTTACATGCCATACCTGCAATCTTCTCATCAATGGTCTTAAAGCTTCCAAGTCCGGGATTCTCCGCAAGTTCATCAAGTATGGCAAGGAACAATTCTTTTTCGGAATGCCTGAAGAGATCCGTCGGAACTCCTCTTAATGCATATTCGTTACCTCCGAAGTTTTCAATCTCAAAACCGATATTCCGGAAGCTGTCTATATTATCATTAAGAACCGCTTCCTCGGCACCTGTCAGAGTAACAATAATTGGAGGCATGAGCATCTGAGTAGGATGCTCTCCCGCATGAATTCTTTTAACAAATCTTTCGTAATTAACTTTTTCATGAGCGGCGTGCTGATCTATGATGAACATCTGCTGCTCATACTGAACTATCCAATAGGTATCGAAAACCTGACCTATGATCTTATAAGAAGCTCTCTTGTCAGCATCAAGGAGATGATCCTCAAAAAGCTGTGACTGTTTAAAAGTAGTGTTCTCCAGAAATACATCAGCATCGGTCTTACCTTCAGCATCAGTTTCCTGTAGCGAAGCACTTTCAACAGTTTTTACTGTTTCTGTTTTGACATCCTTTCTCTCGTCCTCGAAAAAAGAATCCTCGGATACAGAAGCCGCATCTTCAACAGGTGCGAAGTTATATGAAACCGATGATTTAAAAGGAGCTGACACAGATTCGGAGAAAGCTTTAACAGTACTTTCCACTCCGGGCAATCCTGTTCTTTTAGCTTCGAATGGTTCGGGATTTTTACCGGATGCAATTTCTTTGGCACTTTCTTTTGAAAATTCTTTTTTATCCGCATCACTTATAAGGATGTTTTCTGGGATCATCTCCGCTTTCGTCATCACATCATGAATAGATGAAGAAACAAAAGCAAAGAACATCTGCTGATCCGAGATCCTGACATCAAGCTTTGCGGGATGTACATTTACATCCACCTTGGAAGGATCAACGGAAAAATTCAAAAATACGACAGGAAATTTATGGAGCATAAGATACTCCCTGTAACCTTCTTCCACTGCCGTTGATATAAAGTTATTCTTCACAAATCTGCCGTTCATGAAATAAATTTCCATATTACGGTTAGATCTGATGATCTCAGGCTTTCCTAAAAATCCGTTGATCTTAAATCTGTCATTTTCTGCCGATATAGGAACCAGACTGCCTGCGGTTTCTCTTCCGAAGACTCTGAAAATAACTTCCATAAGATCCCCGTTACCCGAAGTATGGAATCTGGAACGGTTATCCATGGAATACTGGAACGAAACTTCAGGATGTGATAAAGCTATCTTTTCCATCAGCTCCGCAACATAAGAGCCTTCGGTGGAATTGGTCTTAAGGAATTTTTTCCTGGCGGGAGTATTATAAAAAAGATTTCTTACGATGACTGTGGTTCCGGCGGGAGCACCTATCTCTTCAAAAGAAATCTCATCACCGCCACGGATGATGAGTCTGTTTCCGGTAAGGGAACCGGGAAGTGCGGAGATCATCTCGGTTTCCGATACAGCACATATACTTGCAAGAGCTTCTCCCCTGAACCCAAGTGTGGTGATGGAATCAAGATCGCTTGCATTTTCTATTTTGCTTGTTGCATGTCTTAAGAACGCGGTTTTCATCTGATCGGGTTCTATCCCGCAACCGTTATCCGTAACACGTATCATATCAAGACCGCCGGCCTTGATCTCAACGGTTATTGCGGTAGCACCTGAATCAATTGCATTCTCAACAAGCTCTTTAACCACATTCGAAGGACGCTCTACAACTTCTCCGGCAGATATCCTGTCTATGGTTTCTTTATTTAATACTTTGATCATACTTTGTACCTGTTCTTGATCCTGTTCTGCAGCCTGTGGAGTGTATTTAAAGCATCAAGAGGAGTCAGATTCTGAATATCTATGTCTTCGATTTCCTTGAGGAGATCTTCATCGGATACCAGATCAAAAAATGAAAGCTGTCCGCTGTCAACCTCATCGGGTTTGGTGACCTTTTTGGTCTTGCCGCTTCCCTGATCACCTGCAGCTATCGTTTCAACAATGGATGAAATATCCTGAAGAGCAAGTGATGAAGCAATCTCCTTGGCTCTGTCTATAACAATGTCGGGAACACCGGCAAGTTTGGCAACCTGAATTCCGTAACTTCTGTCCGCACCGCCTTTTATGATCTTACGAAGGAAAACAATATCATCTCCGGATTCTTTTACGGCAATGCAGTAGTTATGAACATTATCGATCTTGCCTTCCAATTCGGTAAGTTCATGATAATGAGTGGCAAAAAGGGTTTTGGCACCGAGTATTCTTTTATTACTGATATGCTCAATAACAGCCCAGGCTATCGCAAGGCCGTCAAAAGTAGAGGTTCCCCTTCCGATCTCATCAAGTATAAGAAGGCTCTTGGATGTGGCGTTTCTCAGGATATTGGAAACCTCATTCATCTCGATCATGAAAGTAGACTGGCCGGAAGCAAGATCATCCGATGCTCCTACTCTTGTAAAAATCCTGTCTACAACACACAGATCGGCACTCGTTGCAGGAACAAACGATCCGATCTGAGACATAAGAACAATAAGTGCCGTCTGTCTCATGTATGTTGATTTACCGGCCATATTGGGACCGGTAATAATGCTCACCAGATTTGAAGAATTATCCAGATATGTATCATTTGATACAAAGAGCTCTCCGCCAAGCATCTTCTCAACAACTGGATGTCTACCCTCTTTGATATTGATTATGCCTTTACTGTTGATATGAGGTTTAACATACCTGTTAACTTCCGCTATGTATGCAAGATCGGTATATACATCAAGGAACGCGATGCATTTTGCTGTTTTAAGGATTCTTTCGCTCTCTGCACCTACTGCATTTCTGATCTGACAATACAGATCATATTCAAGATTCCTGATCTTCTCTTCGGCATTTAATACGCTGTCTTCCAGCTCTTTAAGTTTGACCGAAGTAAATCTTTCACATGTAGTAAGAGTCTGACGACGTATAAAATCATCAGGTACTTTATCGAGATAAGAATTGGTAACTTCAAAGAAGTATCCGAAGGACTTATGGAATTTGATCTTAAGTCCTTTGATACCGGTTCTTTCCCTTTCGGCTTCTTCAAGCTGAGCAAGCCAGCCTTTGCCTTCGGTTTTGGCAGATCTTAGTCTGTCCACCTCTTCATTAAAGCCGTCTTTGATTATATTTCCGTCCCTGATGGTGGTTTCAGGTTCTTCTTTTATGGAATTAGTAATAAGCGATTCGATATCGGCAAGTACATCAAATCTTTCTTTAATACTATCTATTTCTTCGGAGTGTACATCCTCAAGTACGGTTTTGATATGAGGAAGCATCTGAAGTGATGAAGCAAGTGATAACAGATCGGGAGGAGTAGCTGTTCCGAAACTGATTCTGGCAAGAAGTCTTTCCAGATCGTATACGGGAGTAAGATACTCTCGGAGTTCATCTCTGGCTATGGTATTGGAATTAAAAGCAGAAATGGCATCCTGCCTTTTTATGATCTCGGATTCATCAATAAGAGGCTGCTCGAGGAAAGTTCTGAGAAGCCTTCCGCCCATTGCGGTTTTGGTTCTGTCCAGAACACCCAAAAGAGATCCTTTTTTCTGTTTGTCCCTGATGGTTTCGGTAAGTTCAAGATTACGTCTGGATGATGAATCCAGCATCATGTATTTATCAGCAATATAAGGATGTATCTCAGAAAGATTTCCGAGGTCTGTTTTCTGAGTATCATGAAGATAAATAAGTGAAGCACCGGCAGCAAGCACACCAGGGATCATGGAATCAAGTCCGAGTCCGATAAGGCTCTTTACCTTGAACTGTCTTAAGACTTCACCGGTTGCCGTCTTTTCTTCAAATACCGCGTTATCAAGTACAGTAACAGGAATACTGTATCTTTCTTTGATGGAATTAAGAAGATCGCTCTGAACAGAAAAAGCATTATTACAAATAATCTCGGAAGGATCAAATCTTCCCAGAAAATCACTTATCTGGTTAACACTTGCCAGCTCGGAAACAAGAAATTCACCGGTTGATACATCTACAACACTTACACCGATTCCGTTATCCTGATAACAGATACACATCAGATAATTATTCTTACCGGAATCAAGAGTAAGGGAATTGATGTTTGTTCCAGGAGTAACAACCTTAATTACTTCACGTTTAACAAGTCCCTTTGCAAGTTTGGGATCTTCTACCTGTTCACAGATGGCAACTTTATATCCCTTGGAAACAAGCCTTGATATATAAGTATCCGCAGCATGAAAAGGAACGCCGCACATGGGCGCTCTTTCCTCAAGTCCGCAGGATTTTCCGGTAAGAACCAGTTCAAGCTCTCTGGATACCTGAACGGCATCATCAAAGAACATTTCGTAGAAATCACCGATTCTGTAGAAAAGTATGGAATCCGGATACTCTTTCTTAGTCTCCAGATAATTTTGCATCATAGGTGAAACATCATTTATATCAGGCATTGTAAAGCTCCTTTAAGCCCTGCTTCCCATATAATAAAATCCTCTGCATTCATCGAGTCTGACCGGAACTATATTTCCGATCATCTCTTTGCAGCCTTCAAAGTGAACGATCATATTGTTTGAAAGTCTGCCGGTAACATATCCGTCCATGGATGAATTCTCTTCCTCAACCAGTGCATCGAGAACCTGTCCCTGCCACCTGAGGCTCTGCTCTTTAGCGGTATCCTGAACAACCTTAAGCACCCTGTCAAAGCTTTCTTTAACAAGAGTTTCGGGAACCTGATCCTCTCTTACGGCAGCAGGCGTACCCATTCTCTTGGAATATATAAAAGTAAACGCATTATCGTATTTTACTTTATTGATAACATCAATAGTATCATCGACATCGGCAGCGGTTTCACCGGGAAATCCCACCATGATATCCGTAGTCATGGCAAGGTCCGGAATCTCATTGCGTATCTTAAGAGCAAGATCGATATACTGCTCTTTGGTATATCTTCTGTTCATCTCCTTAAGGACTTTAGTGGATCCGCTTTGAAGAGGAAGATGAAGATGTCTGCATATTTTGTCGTTTTCTTTAATGGTTTTAATCAGTTCATCCGACAGATCCTTGGGATGAGAAGTCATGAATCTGACTCTCTCTATTCCCGGGACATCACAGGTTCTCTTAAGAAGTTCGGGAAAAGAAATCTCATCAGCCAGTCCGTTACCGTAAGAATTAACATTCTGTCCGAGAAGCATGACCTCTTTTACGCCGGAATCGGCAAGCTTTTTTATCTCAGCCAGAATATCGGCACTTTCCCTGCTTCTTTCTCTTCCTCTGACATGAGGAACAATGCAATAAGTACAGAAATTATTGCATCCGAACATAATATTTACACCTGATTTAAAGGGATATTTTCTGAGTACGGGAAGATCCTCAACGATATTATCGGAATGATCCATGATCTCATAAATATGTCTTTCACCGGATAAAAGCCTGCTCAAATACTCGGGAAAAGCATAGAGATTGTGAGTTCCGAATATCAGATCCACAAAGGAATAAGATTTTTTCAGACGTTCAAAAGCGGAAGGCTCCTGAGGGAGACAGCCGCATATTCCGACCATCATTTCAGGATTCTTCTTTTTTCTTGAGTGAACTTCACCCAGATGACCGTAGAGTTTCTGATTGGCATTATCTCTTACGGTACATGTATTATACAAAACAAAGTCGGCATCCTCCGTATCTTCGAGAAGTTCAAATCCCGCGGATACAAGGATACCGGCTAATTTTTCGGAATCACGTGCATTCATCTGACATCCGAAGGTAACTACGGATGCAGTGAGTTTACGTCCTTTATTCTCCTCGGCAATCTTTAACGCATTTGCCGATTCACTGATATAACCTAACTGTTTTTCTGTTGCCAGAATGTCTGACTGTTTCATTCGCACTCCATCAGGAGCGTGTTTCACCAAAATATCCGGCCAGACAAATGGTAGGTCCGGTATGTGTTCCGATCATAGGGCCAATGCTGTTTACCATAAACTTCTTAAAGCCCAGACGCTCCTCAATTAAATTTTTAAGATATTCCGCATCTTCGGGACAATTACCGTGGGCTACCATAATTGTATCGTTCATGTCACGGCATGATCCCATATGCTCTTCCATATAATCAACTATATGATCGAGGCTCTTTTTTCTGCCTCTGATCTTGCCGCCCGCATCAAGCTTTCCCTCGTCATTTACGGTGATAAAAGGCTTAATGGCAGCTACGGTACCGATAACGGCACTTGTCTTACTTACTCTTCCGCCTCTCCAAAGATCCATGAGATTATCAACGGTGATTGCAAGGCATGCATGGATAGCATTCTCACGTACGTAAGCTACTGTCTCATCAAAGCTCTTGCCTGCATCTCTCATATCAACAGCCTTGGTTACAAGAAGCATTTCACCGAGAGAACCGGTAAGGGAATCAACAACTTCAATCCTCTTTCCGGGATGTTTTTCCATAACTTCCTTAGCACCTGCAAGTACACTCTGAACGGTGCCTGAAAGACCGGTTGAAATACCGATAAACAAAAACTCATCAGCCTGATCGATTCTTTCTTCAAAGAATTTCTTAGCCTGATCGGGATTAACCTGTGAAGTTGAAGGTTTAGCACCTTCGGCAAGTCTCTTATAAAACTCTTCTTTAGAGAGCTCAACTCCCTGATTATACACCACTCCGTCGATTATTGTAGCAAGATTGATGGTTTCAATACCATGCTCGGCTGCATAATCCTCAGGAATATCGGAACCGTTATCAGTGTAGATCTTGAACATATTATACCTCCGGTCAAAACTATAGTAAGTGTAGGCTTACACCGAGTGATATAATACATCAAACAGATATAGAAAAACAATAAAAATATTATTAAAAAACACTATATCTAGTATTTGATTCTACATAGTCGGTTTTTGTCTTATTTTCCGGTACTTCCGAAGCCTCCGTTTCTTGAAGCAGTAACGTCATCATCTTCAGTAATTCCGTAAGGAAGGAAAATTCCCTGAGCAAAAGCATCGCCTTCTTTGAGATCAACAATTTTGCCTTCGTTGGAATCATTGGTGAGCTTTACGAAGATATGTCCTTCGTTATCCGAAAAATAGTAATCGCTGTCGATTATTCCGACTGTATTGTTGAGCTGAAGTCTGAACTTGAAGCCGAGGCCGCTTCTGGGAAATACGGCGAGCATCCAGTCTTCGAGCATGGTGACTCTTATGCCGGTGGGGATCTTGATGGTCTGACCGGGTTCAAGCTTAATGTCCACGGTAGTCCTGATATCATATCCTGCACTACCGGTAGTTGCACGCTTAGGAAGCTGAATCCTATCGTATTTTTCTTTCAAAGTAGTTTCATCCAGATTGAAATCTTCCATTCCCGCTTTAAACTGTTCGAAAGATACCTTTTCAAATTTACCTGCTCTTGTCATGATAATCTCCTAACATAAGGTCATGTATGGGTTCTTTGTATTATTTTTTGCGACATTTGCCGACTCACTTAATGAGCGGAGTTACGCAAGATTGCTTCGAGTGACTGTCGGCGTATTCGTCTTCGACGAAAACGCGAGCGAAGCGAGTTCCGCAGAAGCAATCTGAACTGCGAAACGAACGCGAATTTAGTGAGTACGGCGCATGAGCAAAAAACAATACAAGAACTCATGCAGGACCGTAGCTTGGTCAGTACATGCAAGGTACGCCTGATTTGGAACTGCCATAGACGTAGTCGGGATCAAGAACCGAGTAATGATCGGGGCAATGAATCTTGACTTTGCCTGTAGCTAAAGTCTCTTTGACGTCTATAACTCGCTGATTGGAACTTCCCTTCCAGAGGAGGGTAACATCTCGGAGATTCTTGTCATACTTGCCATCGACTATGACATCAACGTATTGGATAAGGGGCAGGGATTTGATTTCTTCCCAAGTGTAGCCGGTATAGAGCCAGACAGTCTTCTTAGGGAACTTCTCTTTGAAGGTTTTAAGAAGCGCAAGGATCTCGTCTCTGTTTCCGGGATAAAGGGGATCTCCGCCGCTTAAAGTAAGTCCTGAGATGTAATCACGGGCAAGCAGGTCAAAAAGCTCTTTGCGGGCATCGTCATCAAAATATATTCCGCCGTCGGGATCCCATGTCTGAGGATTCTGGCACTGACTGCACATATGTGAACATCCCGAAACCCATAAAACAATACGGAGACCGTCTCCGTTTTTCATATCATCTTTTGTAATATCATGATATCTCATTACATCGATCTTCTTTCGGATATTTCGATCATCTTGGCATCATTAAGTCTGGTATCGCCATGAGTTCTGGAATATGACAGATATCCGTTCATGCGGTCTATCTTGGTAAGATTTCTGCTTCCGCATACGGGACACACATCCATGGAAAGTTCCTCGTGTCCGCAATCATCACAATAGGACAAGGACAGATTGACACCTTCATAAAATCCCATCTTCATTGCACGTCTTATCAGTGTCTTGATTGCAACTAGGTTGTAATCGACGGGATATTTTACATACTGAATCTTACCGCCGTTAAAAAGATCCCAGAAACGTTTCTCATAGTCCTGCTTTTCAATTGGGGTTATATCTTCGGTGACATGACAATGGAATGAGTTAGAAA
Source organism: Lachnospiraceae bacterium (assembly GCA_017940415.1). Lineage (GTDB taxonomy): Bacteria > Bacillota > Clostridia > Lachnospirales > Lachnospiraceae > AC2028. Next base: position 147,389 of record JAGAYR010000044.1, on the reverse strand, counting down.
CATATTCCCTGTCGGATACACCTTCTATTATGCCAAACTTATTTCTGAACTGTTTAACCTGAAGACCACAGAGATTTTCGGCGGGAGTTCCGTAGATTGCATAAAGCTTATGGTCTTCTTTCTTAAACTGTGCAATCTTCTCATTTATATGTCTCATGACTTCAAGAGAAAACTCCGCATCTTCCACAAGAGATTTATGATTATAAAGCTCCTGGAGCTCGTTTAAAGCAGTGATACCGAATGATGCGGTTGCGGATTCAAGCAAAGGTTTTATTTTGTCGGAAAGATCAAGATGTCCGCCTCTGAATCCGCCCATGCAATAGGCAAGGGGATTTGTTGATGCCTTCATTTCACCTAAGTAAGAATAAGTTCTTAAGTGAAGATTTCTGATAAGTTCAAGATAGTAATCGAGAATCTCATAGAAATCCCTGTTCTCTTTGCGGCTTCTTGCCAGGATCATGGGAAGATGAAGAGAAACAACACCTATATTAAATCTGCCGATATATACCGGTTCATCATTTTCATCCGCAGGCTCGATACCCCCTCTTTCATACCAGGGTGAAAGAAAAGCTCTGCATCCCATGGGAGAAATTATCTTGCCGTACTTTTTATAAATTGAAGGCACGTATCCTTCGCCTGTAAGAGACAGGTAATCGGGATACATAGTCTTGGATGAACACTTGACTGCAAGATCGAATATATCCTCAAGCTCGCCGCCTTCTCCATGAAGTTTCTCATCGTAAAGAAAAACAATCTTAGGGAAAAGAACGGGTTTCTTCCTGCCCTTTTTACCCTGTCCTTCCATGTGAACCTTAAGAAGAGCTCTTGTAGCCATCTTCTGGAAATCACTTGTTCCGGTACCGGCGGTAACTGTTATAAAAGGATAGTCTCCGCGGCTTGAGGCGACGGTATTAAATTTATATTCCCATCCCTGAAATCCCTGTTCAAATTCTCTTTCAACTCCTGCGAGAGCTGCTTCTGCAGCTTTTTCTTCAGGGACACCAAGGTCCATATATTTCTTTTTAGCTTTTTCGTATGAAAGCTTTGCGTAAGGCTCAAGAGTATATTCCACAGAGGGAATGGTAAATCCGCCGTACTGTTGGGAAGCTGCACTCAGAACAATATCTCCCATTACGTCAAATGCGGTATCAAGGCTCTTGGGTTCGTTGTACCAGATGTTACCCATCTCGAATCCGCCCTTCAAAACTGATGCGATATCAAACAGACAACAGTTCATGGTATCACGTCTGGAAGACATATCATGTATATAGATATATCCGTCACGGCAGGCCTGAATCTCTTCCGTTGTCAGAAAGAATTTCTGGTACAGTTCTTTATTCAGCTGATTGAAAATAAGACTTCTCTTGGTAGAAACAAGAGCGGAATCGGTATTGGAGTTCTCCTTGTCACCGATATACATGATGGACTGGGATTTCTTATATACATCATCAAGCATTCTGACAAAGTCCTGCTTGTAATTACGATAATCCCTGTAGCTCTTTGCAACTATGGGCTTAACCTTTTCAAGAACCTCTTCAACGATATTGTGCATCTTGGGAATAGGAATCTCGTTTTCGGGAAGTGAATCAACCTTCTCGATTATAAGCTCGCAGATCTTCCTGTTCTCTTCATCGGAAAATTCGGTAAGAGCCCTGTATGCGCTTTTACCTACAGCATAGATAACCTTCTGAACATTAAAGACTTCTTTGGATCCGTCTTTCTTGATCACGAATACTTCGGATGAAGGCTTATAGATTTGTCCGTAATCGATGCTCTCAGCCACGATGTTCCTCCAAGATTACAAATTATCAAGCAGTGATTTTAAATACTCTTTGTATTCTTTTACGGCAGAATCCGGACCCGATAATTTAACATCAGGGCCAAGTCCGGAAAGCCAGCCGTAAAACTGATTGGAAACATAACATTTAGTCCTGATTATGATACGTCCCTTATCACCCTTTCTCTGGGTTACATCAATACCGAATCTGTCGTATGCAATACCGATGAGTTCTTCCGGAAAATCAAGGATGACGGTCTCCTGCTTTCCACCGTACATTGAGAAAGTTTCCTCAACATAAGAAGATATATCAAGCTTTTGATACTCCTTATCTCCGTCACGTCCGGCATCGGTTTCAAGAACATGCCTCATTTTATCCACGCGGAAATGCTTCATTTTACCCGCTTCGGAATCATATGCAAGAAGATAATAATTCTGATCCTGCCAAATAAGTGACCAGGGACTTAATACTCTTTTCTTAGCACCTTTTGTAATAAGTTTCTTATCAGGACCCCAGACCAGATATTCGAATTCCACCTTTTTTTCATCCTGAATGGCTCTGGATAATGTATCGACGTTATACAATACATCTTCGTTAGGCGTCTTTGAATCAGATGAATATATATTTCTTATCATGGTTGAAGCCATGTAAGTACTGGTCTGCTCTTTAAGCTTACCCGCAAGTATCTTAGTCTTGCCTGCTGAAATGAATTTCGATGAATATACCGCATCTGCAAGAAGTCTGAGTTCGGCATCTTCAAATTCCCTGGATACCAGTTTGTATCCGCCGCCGGCTTCGTGAATTATATCAAAGCCTGCATCATTAAGAGACTTAATATCATCATACAAAGTCTTTCTGTCGCATTTAAGGCCTTCGTTTTGAATGCATTCTATAAGTTCGGATGCCTTGATCACATGCTCATCATCTGTTTTATTTTTCAGAAGATCAAGGATAAGAAGTATCCTTGTCTTGTTGTTATATAAATTCATGCTGTAAATCGATAAAGAATCGGAAAAAGAAAAAGGATACGAACCGGCCGTATCCTTTCATCACATATTAATTATCGGATCCGGATATAGCTGTTTTAGCAGAAACATCCTGAGCCGATTTTGAGTCCTTTTTGTTTCTGAGTATTCTGCCTACCGTAAATCCCAAAGCTGCCACTACGACAATTATGATCATAAGAAGCAGATATGACAAAAACGAATTGGAAAATATAATGAATTCTTCCATAGCAAACCTCCGAAGACCGTCTACATATTGTACGGTAAAATGAGGACAAAAGCCTTTAAAACACACTATTTAGTATACATTTTAGAGGGCTTTAGAGTCAAGCAAAGAGGCTAATTTTTCGCTGCCCGCTATAACTTCCTCGGGAAAGCCGTTTTTCCGAAGGAGTGCAATGGCATTAGTGCTTACGGATGGGCCTTTTTCAAGTTTGTATGTAAACAATACATCTCCGCCTTCGATCCTTTCGGAAAAATGGACATTTTCATAAAGATCTGCAGCAAGAGTTGTGAGCTCATGATCGTGTGTTGCGGCAAAAACAATAACATTTCGTTCCCTCAGATAATGTAATACCGCGTTTGCAGCAGCAATCCTCTCGGCAGTATTGGTTCCTTTGAAAATCTCGTCAATAAAGCAAATCACCGGTTTGCCGATCTTATCGGATGCATCCACGATTCTCTTAAGGCTGCGTATTTCTGCCATAAAATAGCTCTCGCCCTTAAGAATGGAGTCATTTACAGCAATCGAGGAATAAATTCCGAAATTCGCACCATTATATTCTTTACAAGGGCAGGTGGAAACTGTCTGAGCAAGAATCGCATTAACGGCAATCATCCTCATAAAAGTGGATTTTCCGCTGGCATTGGATCCGGTAATGAGAACTCCGCCATCATTAAAAGCATCGTTAGCAACGGGATTATCAAGAAGGGAATTAAAGCCTTCCTTGATCGATATGGAAGGTTCTCCCGTAAATCCGGGTTTGCAAAAGCCTCCTTTGCCTATAAGAAATGCTCTGTATGATGACACAGCCAGGCACATATCCAGATAGCCTGTTTGCTCATAAGCCTTAAGAATTGTTTCTTTTTCAGAACCAATCTTACCCAGTAAAAACTGTGCCGCAATGAGATCAAAATGGAATAAAAGATTGATATATGTAAACAGGATTGAGAATATTCCGCCGGTAGCATTGGAACCCGAATTGATAACAACCCTTGAAAATGTCGTTTTTAATCTGATCTTTTTAAGCTCTTCCGAAAGATCGCCGATAAGTCTACCTGTCTCGGATTCTTTGGCCGGAGGTAAAACTTTTCCCATGGAAGCGAGTCCTGAGATCATAGAAAATCCGCTCAGACATTCGTCCGCTTTCCTCTTAAAAGAAAAATATGACGATACCTGAAGAAGGATAATAACAAAAATAAAAGTAACCCCGGCAACAGGTTTTATAAAGGTAAGTACAATTGCAAGAATATACAGTATATCGCACAGTATGTGGAAAAACGGAATGAGGATCCGTTCCGTTGAAAGTATCTTATCCAGATATTCGGGAAGAGATTTGTCTTTTACAAATCCCAGTTCATTAAGAGCCTTTCCCAGTCCGATCCTGAGATTTTCATGTTCATACAGCTCACTTACTATGCGGTCGGTTTTTGAAATATCATCCGGAGAACCTGAAATATCATGAAGCTGTCTGTAAAGAAATTCCTCACCTGCAGAACTCAGACAATTGTCCATTTGCAGGAATATGTCTTCCATACCTGTATCGGACCATGTCAGATCATCAAGATACTCTCCTTCTTTCTTATCTCGAAGGAACATATCCAGGTTCTTTTTCAAAGAATTCTTTCTGGCTTCAGTTAATTTCCTGGAAGAAGCTTTTCCGAAGGAATCACGAATAAAAGAGGTAATCTTTGCAGATTCCTCTTTGGACATCCTGATACCGCTGAGTATCAGAAGTATTAAGATTATGACTATAAAAAATATTCCGTACATATCCTAAAAATGCCCTGCGAAAAGAAACCTCTCCGCAGGGCTTTTGTTAATTAAAGAAATGCGTACTTGAGAATGAAGAGAATTGCAAGTACATACATAAGGGGCTTGATCTTCTTAGCATTGCCGCTGAAAAGATTGATGACAACGTAAGAAATAACACCGATACAGATACCGTCTGAAATGCTGTAAACGAGAGGCATAACAAGAAGTGCAAGGAATGCAGGTATAGCCTCGGTGGGATCCTTAAGATCAATACCGGTAATAGATCCCATCATAAGGAATCCTACGAATACAAGCGCAGGAGCGGTTGCAAATGAAGGAATCGAAATGAAGAGAGGTGAAAGGATCAGGGATACGAGGAAAAGAAGTCCGGTAACAACTGATGCAAGTCCGGTACGTCCGCCTGCGGATACACCTGAAGAGCTCTCTACGAAAGTAGTGGTGGTTGAAGTTCCGAGAACGGCACCGCAGCTGGTAGCAATAGCGTCAGCAAGAAGTGCGGGACGGATTCTGGGAAGTTTTCCTTCTTTGTCGAGCATATCTGCTTTATCGGCACATCCGATAAGAGTTCCGAGAGTATCGAAAACGTCAACGAAAAGGAAAGCAAACATGATAACTACGAAATCAAGAGCATTGAAAGCTTCAAAAGCTGCAGATGAGAAACATGCTCCGAAGATCTCACCGATTGATGCAAAGCTGAAATCGGTAAAGCTTGTGGGAATGGTTGAATAGAATCCGTTAGCAGCATCGGGAATGTAAAGTCCTGTGAGCTCAAAAAGGATTCCAAGTATCCAGGTTGCAAAAATTCCGATAAGGATTGCGCCCTTGATTCTCTTAACATGAAGAACAGCGATAATAAGGATACCGATAATGGTAAGAAGTGCCCATGCACCGGTAGTATGGAACTCAGCCTTAAAAGGAGTAAGGGTAACAAGAGTTGCGCCGCCTACAACGACTTTACCATTCTGGAGTCCGATGAAAGCAACAAAGAGTCCGATACCTACTGAAACGCCCTTCTTAAGCTGAAGAGGAATTGCGTTGAAGATTGCTTCTCTGACGGGAGTTACTGAAAGGACTACGAAAACAAGTCCTTCAACAAATACTGCAAAGAGAGCAAACTGCCATGAATAACCCATGGATCCGCAAACGGTGTATGCAAAATATGCATTAAGTCCGAGTCCGGGTGCAAGAGCAAAAGGATAATTGGCCATGAAAGCCATGCACATGGTTCCGATGAATGCGGAAAGTGCGGTAGCGATGAGAATAGCCTGGGCATTCATTCCTGATGCGGAAAGAATGTTAGGGTTGACAGCCAAGATATAGGCCATCGCCATGAAGGTTGTAATACCGGCAATGACTTCTGTTTTGACGTCGGTACCATTCTCCTTCAGTTTAAAAGTTTTTTCTAACATATGATCTCCTTCCTCTCTATGAGAGTGAAATTTTCCGGTTTTCACCGGTTTATTATCATCGGTTTAACAACCGATAATTGTCAGATCTCATTTATGATACGCCTTGTCCTCGTCTGACACCTGCAGATTATCTCCTCAGGATCGAAACCAAGGTCATATTCACCCTTATAAAAGAGTACTCTCCCCGCAACAATTGTCATTATAACATCAGAAGCGCTTCCTGAATAAACAATATTTTTCAAAATATTATTTATCGGTTGCATATTGGGTTTATTCAGATCCAGCAAGATAAGATCTGCAGTATTTCCCTCTTTTACGAGGCCGGAATCCTCATATCCCATGCAGGCAGCTGAGCCTTTAACCGCCATATCCAGTATGACAGAGGCATCCATACAAGCCGCATCTTCTTCTCTTAATTTACAAAGAACACTTGTCAGATACATTTCCTTGAACATATTCAGGGAATTGTTACTGGCAGGCCCGTCTGTACCGATCGCAAGTCCGACATTTTTATCGTAAAGCTTTTTAAGAGGTGCTATTCCGCTTGCAAGCTTACAGTTGGATCCGGAATTGATGACGGCATATATGTTCTTACTCGCCATCAGATCTATCTCTTCATCGGTCAGATGAACTCCGTGATAGATTCCGCCGCCTTTATCAAACAGCCCAAGGGAATCAAGATACATGAGAGGAGTTTTTCCGTATCTGCCCACGCACTCTTCCACTTCAGACTTAGTTTCCGACAAATGACAATAAAAAGGACAATCCAGTGACTTTATGACACCGGAAAGTTCCTCAAGAAGTTCTTTCGAACAAGTATACTCTGCGTGAATACCTGCTTTAAACGTGATCAAAGGATCGTATGAATTAAGTACTTTATACGCTTCTTCCAGCTCCTTGATCGAAAATGTAAAATCATTGAGTCCGGAAACGATTGCACATCTCATTCCTGCCTGCGAGAATACCTCTGCGGTCACATAAGGTCTTAAATACATATCCATGGCAGAAACAGTTCCTCCGGATACATATTCCATGATGGCCAGTGACTGGAAATCGGCTATATCTTCATCGGTGAGCTTAGCTTCATTGGGAAAAATATCTTCTTTAAGCCATAAAGGGGTAGGTTTATCATCTGCAAGAGATCTCAGGAATGTCATTGCCGAATGAGTATGGGCATTATTAAATCCCCTCATAAGGAGATTTCCCTCACAATCGATAACCCTGTCAAAAACTATACCCGAATTCTGATGGGAAAGTTCATTATCGTCATAGTAAATTACATTAGAAATAATGCCGTCCGAAATAATCACTTCGCCTTTCTTGAGCGAAGCGTGTCCGTCCAGATCCAGGATTGCGGCATTATATAGTCGAATGTTCATTTCTTTCTCACTTTATGGAATCGGCTGAAAAGCTTTCGGGAAGAAGTTCCCCAAGTGTAAAGACTTTCTTATCATCAATGCTCTTGGCTACGATCACAGTCATATCGGATGATCCGAATTCGGAAAGAAACTGCCTGCACACTCCGCAGGGATATGCGTAATCTTTTAGTTCCTTGGCATCCTTCATACCCCCGACTATTGCAATGGCCATAAACTCATTGCTGCCTTCACTGACAGCCTTAAGAGCCGCACATCTTTCGGCACAGATTGTTGCTCCGTACGAAGAATTTTCAACATTGCAACCTCTGTAGATCTCGCCGTCCGAAGTAAGTAATGCGGCACCTACGGCATAACCGGAATATTTGCAATAGCTTTTTGTTCTTGCTTCAAAAGCATTGATTATCAGAGTTTGGATCAGTTCTTCATCCATGATCATCACCTTAAAAAGCAGCTATCGAGCCTCTGACTAGGGCTACGAATCTCTCAGCAACGGAATTTGCGGCCTTCTGAACCTCTTCGTGGTTAAGTTCTTCGCCTGTTATACCCGCAGCCATATTACTGATACAGGATATTCCGCATACTCTCATACCCATATGTCTTGCAGCAATGGCTTCGATGGCTGTACTCATTCCGACTGCGCTTCCTCCGAGAAGTCTGAGGGCTTTGACATCGGAAGGTGATTCATAAGAAGGTCCGCTGAGCTGTACGTAAACTCCCTTGAAGAGTTCACTGTTTTGCTCAGCAGCCTTATCTGTGATTATCTTACAAAGCTCGGCATCATAGATTCTGGTCATATCCGGGAATCTGGTTCCGAGTTCTTCAATATTGGGTCCGATCAGAGGGTTTCTGACCAGAAAAGAAATCTGATCTTCAATCAGCATAAGGCATCCGGGATGGAAGGTCTCGTTTATGCCGCCTGCGGCATTGGTAAGGAAAAGAATCTTAGCTCCGAGAAGTCCCATAAGCCTGATGGGCATAACAACATCTGAAGGTTCATATCCCTCATACATATGCACTCTGCCCTTCATACAAACGATCTTCTTATCTCCGTCATATCCGAAGATAAACTTTCCGGAATGTCCCTGAACTGTAGATACGGGAAAACCGGGAAGATCGGAATAGGGAATCTCACAAACAGGTTTGATGGAATCCGCATAACCACCGAGTCCCGAACCGAGAACAAGGGCGATATCGGGTACAAAATCAGTTATCTTACGTACTGCATCTACGGCCTTTTGGAGCTTTTCGTATTCTTTACTCATGAAGTCACCTTTTTATATGCTTTTTTTCCTCGTCTTACAAGCTTTCCGTCCTTAAGGTCCTCGGCACTGTAAAGGGTCTTGATATCGGTTACCTTCTCATCATCTACGGTAACACCACCCTGTTCAATGGCACGACGAGCTTCGTTTCTGGTAGGGCAAAGACCTGCTTTAACGAGAATTCCGAGAATATCGATCTTACCGTCTCTGTAATCCGCTTCTTCGATCTTAACGGTAGGAATATCGGCATTTGAAAGATCTCCGCCTCCGAAGAGTGCTGCAGAACCAGCTTCAGCCTTATCCGCCTCTTCCTTACCATGAACAAGTTCAGTGAGTTCATGAGCAAGGATTTTCTTGGCATCATTGATTCTGGAATCATCCCATTTCTCAATCTCTTCAATCTTCTCAAGAGGAAGGAATGTGAGCATTCTCAAGCACTTAAATACGTCCGCGTCGCCGACATTTCTCCAATACTGATAGAAATCAAAAGGAGAAGTCTTGTTGGGATCGAGCCAGACGGCATTTCCTGCAGTTTTACCCATCTTGTTTCCGTTGGAATCGGTAAGAAGGGTAATTGTCATGGCATGTGCATCTTTGCCGAGTTTTCTTCTGATAAGTTCGGTTCCGCCCAGCATGTTGCTCCACTGGTCATCTCCGCCGAACTCAAGGTTACAATTGTATTTCTGGAACATGTAATAGAAGTCATAGGACTGCATTATCATGTAGTTGAACTCAAGGAAAGAAAGGCCCTTTTCCATTCTCTGCTTATAGCATTCAGCTCTGAGCATGTTATTAACAGAGAAGCATGCACCAACCTCACGGAGAAGTTCGATGTAGTTAAGGTTCATGAGCCAGTCTGCATTGTTGACCATAATTGCTTTGCCTTCACCGAAATCGATGAATTTCTCCATCTGTTTCTTGAAGCACTCTGCATTGTGATCGATGTCTTCTCTGGTAAGCATCTTTCTCATGTCGGATCTTCCGGAAGGATCTCCGATCATTGTAGTACCGCCTCCGATAAGAGCTATAGGCTTATTTCCGGCTTCCTGAAGTCTCTTCATAAGAGTAAGTGCCATGAAATGACCTGCGGTAAGAGAATCAGCGGTACAGTCAAAGCCGATATAGAAAGTAGCTTTTCCGTTATTAATAAGATCTCTGATCTGATTTTCGTCAGTAGTCTGAGCAATAAGGCCTCTGGCCTGCAGCTCTTCATAAATACCCATTTTAAAAAATCTCCTTTATCAAAATATATCCTATTATACTAAAATTCGAGCGGATTACCATTATTCTTACGGTATAAATTTATCTGTTTTCCATAAGTTTGCTCATAGCCTTGTCCAGACCGCTTACAGAGAGCTTATACATAGGAAACATCTGCTTTAATACGGTTTCTATCTCTCTCCACGGAGCGGCGCCGGGCGCCATCTTGGGATTGAGCCAGACAACTTTTTTATAGTGCCTTTTCAGGGATTTCAGCCACTCTTCTCCGCTTAATCCGTCATTGGGGCCTCGGTAGTTACCCGTATCCGAATAAAATTCTTCCGGGGCCATTGCGGCATCACCGACTATTATAACCTTATAATCCTTATCCGTGTTACGGAAAAGCCAGTTTGTTTCAACCCAGTCTCCGTTTTCACATTCCGGAGTCTTATACACATGGGAATAAATGCAATTATGGAAATAATAGCATTTAACCTCTTTATAATGATTGCTCTTATTAACCGATTGGAATAATTCGTTCAAAAGAGATGAATAAGGGATCATGGTTCCGCCGGAATCCATCAAAAGAAGGAGCTTAACGGAATTCTTCCTGGGTTTCCTCATCTCTATCTTAAGGACACCGCCCTGATTACAGGTCTCATCCACCGTTTTATCTATATCCAGTTCCCTTTCATTGGTATCAAGTCTTGAAGAGAACTGTCTGAGGCGTCTGAAGGCAAGCTGAAACTGCCTGTTTGTCATTACTCTGTCATCTCTGAAATCACGGTACTTCCTGGCACCCATGACAGCAAAAGCAGACTGGTATCCCGTCATTCCGCCAACTCTTACACCTCCGATATTACCGCCGGTATTACCGAAAGAGGTCTTGCCCATGGTTCCTATCCAGAAAGATCCGCCGTTGTGTTCTGAATCCTGATCTTTAAGACGCTGTTTAAACTTCTGCTCAACATCGTCCTTGTCGATAATGATGCCTTCGCCTTCCATCTTGTTAAGGTGATCTTTGGCTTCCATTTCCGCAAGCTGCATCATATCGGATTTGTCCAGCCATCTGAGCATCTCAGCACCGACTTCAGGGTTACTCTGAGCTGCCTTAAAGCATTCATCAAAGGCTTCGTCATACTTGTCAAAATCAGTCTCGCTCTTAACAAGTATCATTTTCGCACCATAATAGAACCTTGAAAGCGAACCACCGATCAGGCCGCTGTTCAGGGCATTCATAAGATCAAGCCACTCACCGAGAGTGACGTTTATTCCGTGTTTTCTCAGGCTTTCAAAAAAGTTTAAGAACATAATTAAAAATTCTGATGTGTAGCAAGTTCCATGTCTTCGTCCTTTTTGACGACTACACCAATAAACGGGAGTTTTGCTTTGATCTGTCCGTAGGGAATACCTCCGATCTGGAGTGCATTGATCCAGTCAATAAGTTCGGATGTGGAAGGCTTCTTACGTATGTCCCTGATATCTCTGATCTGATAGAAAACATCCATTGCCTCGTTGAGGAGGTTCTCTTCAACGTCGGGGAAATGAACCTTAACGATCTCGGTCATAAGTTCTTTTCCGGGGAACTCTATATAGTGGAAAATGCATCTTCTTAGGAATGCATCGGGAAGTTCCTTCTCGGCATTTGAAGTAATGATGACAATAGGTCTGGTCTTAGCCTTAACGGTTCTCTTAGTCTCGTTAATGTAAAACTCCATCTGATCAAGCTCCCACAGAAGGTCATTGGGGAATTCAAGATCTGCTTTATCGATCTCATCGATCAGAAGAACAACCTGCTCATCGGACTCAAAAGCCTCACCGAGTTTTCCGAGTTTAATGTAATGAGCTATATCGTCAACACCGCCTTCTCCGAACTGGCCGTCATAGAGTCTCTGAATGGTGTCATACATATAAAGTCCGTCCTGAGCTTTGGTGGTGGACTTGATATTCCAAATGATAAGTTTCTTTCCGAGTGCATCGGCTACGGACTGGGCAAGCATTGTCTTACCGGTTCCGGGTTCTCCTTTTACCAGGAGTGGTTTCTGAAGCGCAATGGATATATTAACCGCATCCATAAGTTCGGGGCTCGCAACATATCCTTTAGTTCCGTCAAATTTACTCATATCAAACTTTCTCCGTTAAAAAATTTTTCAAGCTCACTTCTGAGTACAGCCATATTGATTGATTTCAGAAGATATCCCTCGGGTTTAAGAGGCATTACGGACTTGACCGTCTCCTTATCCGATTTGCAGGTAAGGAAGATTACGGGAATGTCTTTTGAACAATCCTCACTTCTGAGCATCTCAAGGATTTCTTTACCCGTAGTTACGGGCATCATATAATCCAAAAGGATCAGATCAGCATGGTTCTTGGCAAGCCAGGTCAGTGCCTGAATGCCCGAATTGGCCATATAGACTTTATATATGTCTTTAAGCCAGTCTCGAACGGTTCTGAGATAAACCGCATCATCATCAACAATAAGAATGCTCTTTTTATCCTCTTCAACCACATTAGTGGACTGAACTCCGATAAGTATTGCGATCAGATCATTTATATCAATGGGCCTTTCCAGCTTTCCCGCCAAATAATTATCGGAAATATATCCGGAAATACCGTTAAAGTCCGAAGGTGAGCCGATGAGGATCAGCTTTTTGTCATCATCATTACATTTATCCTTCAGATAAATGAGCAGATCCGGTTTTTCAAAAATGGAATCGTCCACATATAAAACGATGACTCTTTTTTCATCAATACTTTTAGTGATGGTAGGAGAATCCGTGGATTCAAAATCACAGTTAAAACCGGACGATACAAGTTTAACCTTGATCGCATTTACCATAAAGCTGTCGACTTTACTGATTATAAGTATAGAATCGGTCATAGTGACTCCTTCACAGCTTTTATTACGCCGTCCCAGTTAAGCTCATCCATTGCGGTTCTGATACGATCGAGCTTAAGACGGTCTTTTTCTTCAAACGAATATTCCTTCAGAGAATCAAATATCAATTCCAGACTGTCATAATCCATCATTACTGCCAGTTCATAAATGGTATTATAAGCATCCTGAAGTTTATCCTGAGGTATTAATTCATTAGGCTCCGAGTCCTCTTCGGCAAAAACTGCCGTAAGTTTATTTCCAAGATCCTTAAAATCAAGTATAAGTGACTCATTGTTCAGTACTATGTAAGCACTGTTTTTATTCTTACCCGCTTCTTCAAGAAGTCTGGCACTTTCCGAAAGGCCGGTGGCACCTATGATCCTGGCAGAACTCTTGAGAGCATGAACTCTGATGGTATAATCTTCAAAATCTCCCGACTTGAAGAAAGAGTCTATCTCATCCGCCTTAGCAAATGCATTACTTGCGAAGATCTTAAGAGCCCTGATATATCCTTCTGCAGATCCGCAATTATCCAAGCCCAGATCCGTATCCAATTCCTCAATTTCGGTGACGGAATCAGGAACAGTAACACCATCCTCTTCCACATTAACACTATCCGACAAAGTAACAATGTTCTCGGAAGGACGGTCATATCCTTTATCAGAAGAAGATCCTGATTCTTCGGATCCTATAACGCTCATCTTACTCTTAGGAAGATACAAAAGCAAAAGCGCATCAATGATCTCCGGACCGGCACCAAGATCCATATAATCCGTATAATTTTCATAGATTACAACAGGATCATGAGCCTTTGAAATATCTGTCATAAGGATGACGGGCACGTCCGCATGATTCCAAATATAGGTCTTAATGAATCGTCCCGATGAATCTGAAAGGCCATCTTCCACAAATATGATATCATACTCGTTTTCGGTTATATACCTTATACACTCATCTCCGTCATAGGCAACATCGGTCTTACCCATGGTGGTTGAAAAAAGTCTGGCGATTCTGTTTATATTATCAGAATCCGAGCCTGAAATCAAAAAACGGGCATTGGGACATAGCAGTGGTCTGGAGAAGGTAGAAGCAAGCATAAATCTGGAAATTCCGGCCTTATCATTTACTCTGACAAGAGTGTCCATATTGGCTATAGGCAGGAATTTACCGATCACTCTCAAAATAGAACCGTTCGAAAAAGGTTTGGGGATGTAAGAATCAAATCCCTCTCTTATGTATTTTTCCTTCTCTCCTCGTACCGCGTTCGCCGTGACAACTATTATGGGAGTAAAATCGCACAGTCCCTCATCCCTCATGATATGCATGGCTTCTACGCCATCCACAACAGGCATCATATGATCCATAAATATCATGTCATAGGACGTCTTTTTAACCATGTCCAGTGCTTCCTTACCGTTAACCGCACAGTCCACGGTAAAACCGAAGGATGAGATGATCCTTACAAGCAGATCAAGGTTCAATTCATTATCATCTACGCAAAGTATCTTATACTGAGCGGAATCACGTCTGAAACTGTATCTTCTGTTTTCGTGTATGATACGTTCCGCAGCTCTTAAGTCGGAAGGATCCATTTCATCAAATTTATCCTTGCCGGCCTTATCATATTCCACATAATAAGGCATCATGGTTTCGGACAGACGATTCCTGTCCGAAGCATAATCCGTAAGCTCGTTCATGAACTGATTCAGTCTCTTTGCACCCTTAAATACATTGGCAGCATGATCCCTGACCTCATCGGATACGTCGGATTTAATAATGGCATCACTGTAGCCTAAAATGGCATTAACAGGTGTTTTCATTTCATGGGACAGATGAACAAGAAGCTTGGAATTGGCTTCATCCGCCTCTTTAAGCTTATCAAGTGCTTTCTTTTCATCGGATCGTACTTTCTCGAGTTCCTCTACGGTTTTGAGCAGTCTGAGGTGATCCGGGGATTCAAGGGTAAGGAAAAGCATTAGCATACCTATGGATCCGATGAAAAAGATCATCAACGTGCTTTCGTTTCTCCCGGACTGAGCAAGGAAAATAGCAATGATCGCTATAAGCCCTATGGACATAAATATACGCTGTACTTTTGTAAATTTCTTTTTTTGCCAAAATACAAGTAAGGTTCCCATAACAACATAAAATAGAGGAACCATATAGACAACGGGAACAAAAAGAGGTCCGTGAAGGGCATTTCCGTATTCATCATAGGAATATGCGATGCCTGTAAAAAGGTTCAGTCCAAGCAAACAGATATATATGGTATTAACCAGATAACTTATAAGAAGAAGACCTTTTCTCCCGGTGAAGTTGGAAAAGGCACACATATAAAGGTAATAGGCCATTCCCGCACATGCAGCCATGAAATTTACATAGGTATAGAAAAACATTCTGAACCAGTTAGGAATATTATCCATACTGCAGAGAATGGCGGTAACTATATCTAGAACACATCCCACTGTGACAAAAGAGGCAAATATCTTAAATCTGAAATTGGGCTCTTCTTCATTTTTATAATTTCCCAGCACAAAGAAAAGCACTATCAGATCCACGGGAAGTGCAGCCAGTTCAAAATATATATTGTAATCAAGCTGTAAAAGCATATGCCCACCGATTAAGCAGATCTATTCTTTGTATGCTTTGGATCGTTTGTATATCTTAACTGCATTTTCGTAAAGATCTTCATATCCTTCGGAATACTTCCTGATATCTTCAACACTTCTGATACCGGGGAACATACCTATATCCGAAATAACCTCAATTTTCGATGAAGGAATAAGGTCTATAAAAACTTTCTCAAGCTCTTCCGGGCCGATAGGATTAAGAAGAAAAGAATCGTATTTCTTGTGGCTTTTGGATTCCGATATGGAGAATTTTATATCCGAAGTAACGGCAATACAGGGAACATGGGAATTAGCCATGCTGATACCGCCGTCACGGATCTTATCTATAAGAAAATCTCCATCATCATTTTTCATGGAATCATTCAAAAAGATCAGATCATATTCATTTTTAATGAGTTTGGAAGCTCCCTCCCCGGCTGTTAAGGCAAGATCCAATAATACACCGGTATCTTTAAGCAGTTCACGGACATAGGAAAATGACGCTTCTTTTTCATCAATGAAAAGAGCTTTTACACCATCTGCTTTAAACTTCATTCCAAAATCATCTCTTCGAAGGCTGCCTTTTCGGAAAGAAGACCTGATATCGCCGATAACCTCCGAACCCGAAACTTTAGTTTTTAAAGTAAAAGATATATCAAAAACATCTTTTTCCGGATTGGCAATCTCAAGCTCAGTACCCAGGATCTTCAGATATCTTGCAGCCAGATATATATCAAGCAGATCAAGATCATTATGCTGGAAGATCATATCATTGACGGAAGAATCATAGGAAAGCAGATAATCCACCTTGCTCAGGCTGATATCAAGCCCTGTAACATGAAGATTAAACGAAATCTCTCTTCTCTCCCCATCGGTCTTATCCTGAGTAGCAGATAGTTTAACGCTGCCGTCATTATTTTTTTTACACGCAAAATAAAGAAGATAAACGAGACATCTTCTGAGTTTATATGAATCACCGTATATTTTTCTGGGAAGTTCTTTATCAACGGATAGATCCAGAACAAGATCATTCGCCTTATATAATGGCGCTGTTTTGGTAACGGAATCGATCAAAAGAGTAGACAGATCGAATTCATCCGCAACCACATCAAAAAGATTCCTTTCAAGCATGGAATAATCCTGAACACCCTGCATAAGCGCCAGAATATCATCGACGAAACTTCTTATTTCGGAAGTTCGTTCTTTTGTGATATTATCCGTGCTTTCGCGGAAAATAAGCTCGTTCATTCCCACGACACGGATCATACGATTTCTGATCAAACGAGAGACGTTAGACAGAACCAGATTTTTATTTTCTGTGGCCAATCTTGCTTCTTCACGAGCTTTGAAGAGATTAGCCGAGTATTTATTCTTGTAACGGACAAAGATATAGCAGGAAGCGATCAAAAGATTAACCGCAATCAGCAAAAAGGCCGACAGTATGATAATGTATACAGAAATATCACCACTGAGTATCGGATACTTCATCCTTCTTTTCCCTAAGCATTAATTCCTTGACGGCAGTACCGGCATCTTTGCCTTCAAAGAGGATCAGATTAACCTGTTCGATAATGGGAAGCGAAACATCATATTTCTTGCCAAGTTCTATGGCGGCTTTTGCGGAATAAATACCTTCTACAACCATTCCGACTTCTTTCTGTGCTTCTTCAAGGCTCTTGCCCTGTCCAAGCAGAATGCCGCATCTTCTGTTTCTGGAATGCATGCTGGCGCAGGTAACGATAAGGTCGCCCATTCCGGTAAGTCCGCTGAAGGTTTCGGGTCTGCATCCCATTTTCACCCCCAGTCTGGAAATCTCGGCGATTCCTCTGGTTATGAGCGCCGCCTTTGCATTGTCTCCGTATCCGAGTCCGTCGGCAATACCTGCCGCAAGAGCTACGACATTTTTAAGTGAACCACCCAGCTCGACGCCTTTGATATCGGAACTGGTATACACTCTCAATGTATCTGTCATAAATACATCCTGAATGTACATTGCCACTTCCTTATCGGGAGATGATGCCACGATGGTTGTAGGCATATATCTGCTTACTTCCTCGGCATGAGTGGGACCGGATAATGCACAAACTTTAGCAGTGGGAATCTCATCAAGGATCTGCTCAGAAAGAGTTTTAAGTGTTCCTTCTTCAATGCCCTTTGCTACATCAACTATTATCTGACCCTCCTTAACCAAAGGAGCAAGTCTTTTAGCTGTTTTTCTGGTGAATGAACTTGCGACTGCCATTACCAGGATATCTTTATCGGTAACAGCCTCTTTATCATCGAGAGTATATTTGACGGAATCCGGAATAGTCGCTCCGGGAAGATTCTTATGAGCATGGGTGCTTGAAAGCATTTCAATCTCGGAATCAAGTGCGGACCAAACCGTTACATCATGTCCTGCGGACGCAAGCTGAATAGTAAGTCCGATTGCCCAAGTACCACCGCCCAGAACTGAAATCTTTGCCATATCAAATACCTCACAGAATTTTTACTTGTTATTGTTTGAAAGATTCTCCGAACTCTTTTTGCCCAGATAAGTCTTTCTCTCTTCGCCCTTGATAAGTCTCATTATATTGGATTTATGCTGCCAATAAGCAAGGATCATAAGGCAAATTGCTATGATGTACATCTCATTTAAGTATCCCTGGGGGATATTCTCAAAAATCCCAAAGGGATGACACTGACCGGATACGATCAGCTGGATGACAAAGCCTGCATAAAGTATAAGAGATCCGAGGCTTACGAAATGTGTCAGGAAAAACGGAATGAAGAAATAACACAATCCCCCGACAAAAAACGAAGGATGGAAACAAAGAACCGTTCCTCCGGTTGCCGCAATACCTTTACCTCCCTTAAAGTGCATGTAAAAAGGAAAGTCATGAGAAAGTACACATCCGGCACCACCCCAAAGAAGAAGCAGATACTTTATTTCAGGATACATATTACCGAAAGTAAACCTTATAATAAGGGAAGTTGCGATTGCTTTAAGCATATCACCGGCAAATACGATAAGTCCGTATTTTTTTCCGAGAACTCTTAAAGCATTGGTAGTTCCCGAATTACCACTTCCATAGTTTCTGATATCTATGCCCTTATGCTTGCCGACGATGAACGCTGTCTGAACAAGTCCGAAAGCATATCCTATCAAAAAACACCATAACCTGGCCATATTACTCCCCTTTTCTCTCCCTGACTATAAACTTGAGAGGTGTGCCTTTAAAACCGAAAGTTTCCCTGACCTGATTTTCGATATATCTGATATACGAAAAATGGGCAAGCTCTTTATCGTTAACAAAAATAACGAACGTCGGAGGCCTGTTAGCCACCTGAGTAATATAGTAGAGCTTAAGGAATCTTCCTTTATCGTTGGGCGGCTGCTGCATTGCGACAGCTTCTGCCAGAATCTCATTAAGGGCTCCGGTTCCGACTCTTCTGTCCTGGCTTTCTCTGACTATATCTATTGTCTCGAAAAGCTTGTTGAGTCTTTGTCCGGTAAGTGCAGAGATATACACGATTTCTGCATAAGGCATAAAGGAAAGAATATTTCTTACATTCTCGGTAAACTTATAAATGGTCTTGTCGTCTTTTTCAACGGCATCCCATTTATTTACAGCGATAACAACGGCCTTTCCTCTGTCATGAGCGATACCTGCAATCTTTGCATCCTGCTCGGTAACGCCCTCTTTTGCATCAATGACAAGTACGGCTATATCGGCTCTCTCGACCGCACCGACGGTTCTGACGATCATGAAATGCTCAAGCTCGTCTTTGATCTTATTCTTCCTTCGAAGACCTGCGGTGTCGATAAAGATATACTCTTTCTCGCCGAACTTAACCCTGGTATCCACGGCATCCCTGGTGGTTCCTGCGATATCGGATACAATGAGTCTGTTCTCACCCAGAAGCTTATTGATAAGAGATGATTTACCGGTATTGGGTTTTCCGATAACGGCAACCTTGGGTATATCCTCATCTTCGGGAGATTCCGTATCTTCGGGGAAATAGCTTACTACTTTATCAAGAAGTTCTCCGAATCCCAGCATACCTACCGCTGATACAGCGAAAGGCTCACCGATACCCAGATTATAGAATTCGAAAACATCGGCCTGCTGCTTTTCGAAATTGTCGACTTTATTTACACACAAAACAACAGGCTTCTTGGATTTTCTGAGCATGGAAGCAACACCGGCATCGGCATCCTGAAGTCCGGTCTTAACATCACATACAAAAATAATAACATCAGCGGTATCAATAGCTATCTGAGCCTGTTCTCTCATGGAAGAAAGGATCAGGTCTTTTGATTCGGGTTCGATTCCGCCTGTATCTATCAATATAAAATTGTAATTAAGCCATGTAACGTCCGCATAAATCCTGTCTCTTGTGATTCCGGGAGTATCCTTGACTATAGATATCCTCTCACCTGCAAGAGCATTGAAAAGTGTGGATTTTCCAACATTGGGACGTCCTACAACGGCCACTATAGGTCTGCTCATATTTATTCCATTCCGATCAATGAATCGACAAAGTCGTATCCGTTAGATTTTATCGTAACTACGCGCACTTGTAAAGTTTCCGAGACCTGAGGGATCGTGTAATCATCAAGGA
Source organism: Lachnospiraceae bacterium (assembly GCA_017940415.1). GTDB lineage: Bacteria > Bacillota > Clostridia > Lachnospirales > Lachnospiraceae > AC2028. The sequence goes on along the minus strand of JAGAYR010000044.1, from coordinate 127,272 downwards.
AAACATCGGTTCCTGCCCTCACGACACTCTCGGGTAATTTAACTTCGGAGCCAAGATCTTTACCCTTAAGCTGAGCCATAATATCCTGACCCGTCAAAAGTCCTGAAACGGTAATTCTTTCTCCGAAAAAGTCATTTCGAATGCATATAACATCTATACGGGAGTGTGGCATCTCGGCCATGATCCTGTCAGCCGTTGATTTAATTACCGGATAAGCCAGTTTTCCCGTAACAAGGGTAAAATGTCTTTCAAGATCATATTTTTCAAAAGATCCGTCGGCTTTTCTCTTGGAAATCTGCTCATCTATCTCATCCATGAAGGATCTCATCATTCCAACGCCGTTATCAAGCTGAAGATATCCGTCATAACGCTCGGCTTCAGGCATATCCCTGCCTGCAACCAGATACCATTCATCACTTGCATGTACGAAGTGAATACCGTACTTTTCGTAACAGATCTTCTGGTATTTTTCGATTATATCTATTACTTCCGCAGATGACTCGGCATCATACGGCTCCAGAGGATAAAGACCTTCTCTGTATTTGGACAGACCTACGGGGACAACGGAAAGTGACTTAAAAGAAGGAATATACTTCATAAGCTCGGAGATTGTAAATTCAAGCTCTTTACCGTCGTTGATTCCCTTACAGGAAACAACCTGACCGTTCATCTCAATCCCGGCTTCAGCAAGAATTTTAAGTTTCTCCAGAGATTTTCCCGCAAAACGATTACCCAGCATCTTGCATCTGAGTTCGGGATTCATGGTATGTATCGAAACATTAACAGGGGAAAGATTATAACGGATGATCCTGTCCAGATCCTTCTGGGAAAGATTGGTCAGGGTAATATAATTACCCTGCAGAAAAGAAAGTCTTGAATCGTCGTCCTTAAAATAGAGAGTATCTCTCATTCCGGGAGGCATCTGATCGATGAAGCAGAAAATACAGTTATTGCTGCATCTTCTGTAATCGCCCATCATTCCGTTTTCAAAGACAAGTCCCAGATCTTCGTTATCACCCTTTTCAATCTCATACTCCCACTCTTCTCCGTCTCTCAAAACAGTAAGAACAAGATAATCGGTAAGGGTAAAAAACTGATAATCGAAGATATCTTCTATTTCATTATCATCTATCTTAATTACAACATCGCCGGGCATAATGCCCAGCGAGTCAGCTATGGAACCTTTATTTACACTTTTAACAATATGACCCTTATTCAAAGGAGTCTCCCGGTATTTATAATTCTATATTTCTGCGAGCATTGTAGTTCTCAAGAACCGCATGCATCTTGCTGGTATTATCCATTACGTTGGTCATGGATGAATCATGGTTCATGAAATCGATGATCGAAGCAATGAATTTACACATATCAGCCTCGATAAAGTAAGGCTTGTCATAAATTTCGGGAGGCAGATATGTAAGATTGGTGGTTATTACTCTGTCAAAATAACCCTTTTCATAAGCCTCATCGAAGATCTTAAGGCCCTCGGTGAAAAGACCGAAGGTGGTGCAGATGAATACTCTTCTTGCATTCATCTCTTTGAGCTGTCTTGCTGTATCGACCATACTTCCGCCGGATGAGATCATATCATCAATGATAACAACATCCTTGCTGTCGATATTGTCACCGAGGAATTCGTGGGCAACAATGGGATTCTTACCGTTTACGATCTTGGTATAATCTCTTCTCTTATAGAAAGTACCTGTATTAAGTCCGAGAACGTTGGCAAAATAGATAGCTCTGTCGAGCGCACCTTCATCCGGAGAGATAACCACCATATGGTCCTCGTCAACAATAAGATCATCCTCATTGGTAAGGAGTGCCTTTATGAACTGGTAAGGGGGCATAAAGTTATCAAATCCGTTAAGAGGAATAGAGTTTGATACTCTGGGATCGTGAGCGTCAAAAGTAATGAAATTATACATGCCCATGTCATGAAGCTCTTTAAGCATATACGCACAGTCCATGGATTCTCTTCCGGTTCTTCTGTGCTGTCTTCCTTCATACATGAAGGGCATGATTACGTTGATCCTGGATGCTTTTCCGTCAATGGATGCGATGATTCTCTTAAGATCCTGATAGATGTCATCGGGGGACATATGGTTCTCATATCCGTTCATATTGTATGTAATGGAGTGATTACATACGTCTACGAGAATATATATATCCATACCTCTGGTGGATTCATTAAGCTTACACTTTGCTTCTCCGCTTCCGAATCTGGGAATCTCAAAAGAAAGCCTGTAATCATCCATCTGATATCCCTGGAAGGCAGGATCGTTCTTTACCAGATCATTATGAATATCCTTACGGAAAAGAGCGAGGTAAGAATTGATCTTATCTCCCTTTGTTCCGAAAGAAGGATGAACTATAAGTTTAAGTTTGCCAACAGGCATTGAATTTTCAAGTTCTACGATATTAGGCATAAATATATTCCTGTCCTGTAAAATTTTTAAAGCGATTTATTATAACACCGCTTTTCGATTACGACAAATCATCCCCGTAAATATAATCCCAATCGGTAGTATCATAACCCAGTTCCTTCATGGTGATTATGGTCGTAAACTGTTCGCCGTCCACAACTACCTCAAATTTACCGTTATGGGCCTCAATAAGGCTCTTTGCGATGAAAAGTCCCAAACCGGAACCTTCACCGGACCTGCTCTGGTCGCCTCTTATGAATCTTTCCGTAAGCTCATAACCCTGGAATTCGGGCTTTGCTCTGGAAACGTTCTTAACCTTGATCTCGACTTCACCGTTGAATGCTATGAGTTCGAAGTAAACTCTGGTTCCGCTCATGGCATATTTACAGATATTCTCAAACAGATTATCAAGGACTCTCCACATACATGCGGCATCCGCAAAAACCAGAACCCTGGGAAATACATTGGTAACAACATCCAGATTCTTTTCTTTGAATCTTCCTTCATATTCGCCGAGAGCCTGATTTATGAGCTCCGTAAGGTTGGTACGTGCTTTGATGATCTCAATCTTACCTGAAGACAGCTTTGAGGCTTCAAGAAGGTCTTCAAGAAGCTTCTTGAGCTTTATGGACTTATCGGTAATAACCTTGAGATATTCTTTTTTCTGCTTTTCGGTCAGATTTTCTCTCTTAAGAAGATCCGAATAGTTGATTATGGAAGTAAGAGGCGTCTTAAGGTCATGAGAAACGTTAGTGATAAGCTCGGTTCTCAGATGCTCCTCAACGATGGAATCTTCAACTGCCTGTTTTATTCCTTCACCGATATTATTGATACTTTCTGCCAGATTCCTGTTCTCTGCTCTCAGGTTCTTAACATTGATCTTATAATCAGTCTCACCGCCCCTGATCCTTGCAATACCGTCAAGAAGCTGCTTTTTCTCAGCGGTGACCAGGAACATGGTAATTCCGACGGATACATCCAGGAAAAGAAGAAGGCCGCCCACAAGAATTGCTGAAACATAAATCTTGGAATTAACCAGGTGAATAATAAGGAACATTCCACCGAAATTAGCTCCGAGGAACAATACATAGGGAAGAAGAACCGTAGCGGCAGCACCGGTTCCGCCCGAAAGTGAAAGTGCAAACCACTCAAAGAGCTGTCTTACCTTCCTGGTAAAAGAATACTCGTACATAACGCCGGCTCTGATCCTTCTTACTATTGAGAAGATAACGAATGACAAAGCCATGCTTACCGACAAACCGAAAAGTCCGAATACCACATAAGATGATATTCCGGAATCCTTCAGTAATTTGTCGCTCAGGGATGAAAACTCCGAAAAATTATCATTCAGAAGATCCCCGAGATATTTAGTGTAGTATCTGAAAATAACAAAAAATGCATAAGTCAGCAGGATCAAAAGTTCTATCCATACTCTGTCCTGAGGGAGAAGTATGTATTCTTCCCTTCCTTCTCTTTCCACAACTCCGGTAACGAATACCAGATAAGAAAAAGAAAGAAGCCAAAGAAGTGCAAACACGGTTATAAGAAGAGCATAGAGTCTGGAAAGTTGCTTAACATCATTATATTTGTAGCTGACACTGTAATAGATGTCTTCTGCCTTACTGAAATTATCATCCAGGCACATCCAGACACAGGTCTCATCGGGATAGACTGTAGGGAATGCCTTAATAACATCGGTGATGACAGATTCATTTATATCCGAAAAAGTTGAATATTCCAGATCGTCGTAATAACAGATCAGGAAATGTTTATGTCCGGAATAGATATCCGTCAGTTCTGTATCATCGTATTTCTTGGATTCCTGGTCATTGGTATAAACATGTGAAATACCGAGAGAATCGGTAGTTTTGATATGGTAAGAGAGATTCATCTTGTCCGAATCGTAAATAGTCTGACCTTCACGATAAATGTCGTAGCAGGATGAAAACAAAGAAGCAGCGGATTTCAGTTCTTCGATAACAATAAAATACGAATCCCAGTTTCTGATGACCTCCTCATCGGATAGATCCGATTTGGACTCTCCTTCAAGATTGGGCTCACGCACCGTTACATATACCATGCCGTCATCCCAGACAGTCATACTGACATCATCGGGATAATGTCTTATGCAGTATTCAGCCACAAGATGCATCAGATCCGCAGGTTCCATCTCGGACATGGCATTCATGATCTTCTTGTCGCCATCTCCCAGAATAATATCGTCATCTTCGGTATTGAATGATTCGGAATTTCGATTTCTGTTTACGGTATCAAATCCCTTAAAATACAGGTTTCCGTATTCATCAAGATCGAAATTCTGAACATACATCGGATCGCCGTATTGATATACGAAATCCGTAAGAGAGTAATTTTTCTCTACATAGGAAACACCGCGTCTTCCGAAATTGATAAGGTCGGATACGGAATATCTGATCTTTATCTTGGAAGGTCCGGTGTAATAATCGGAAATATCAACAAGCCTGTCAACTTCGATACCGTTTGATACTCTGAGTATCCTGCAAGCAGCGGTATATCTCATGATATCTCCGGCCTGATGTGCAAAGATGTCGGTGACAATCTTGTCCAGCTCATCTTCGTTCATGGGAAAAGGATCGAGGATGTATTTCTCCGAATCCCCGATATAGTTAACCGAAACATAACTGCCGAACAGGATATCGGCAGCCAGTATAAAGGCCATAAACGCACACAGATGAACGCTTATATGTAATAAGATTTTTCTGACAAGTACTCTGTTCATTAGATATCTTCTATCTTATAACCTACACCCCAGACAACTTTAAGGAACTTGGGCTGACCGGGATTGATCTCAATCTTTTCTCTGATATGTCTTATATGAACCGCAACGGTATTATCGGTAGCAATAGGAGTCTCATTCCAAATGGACTGGAATATCTTATCCGTTGAAAAAACAGTACCCTTATTCTTAAGAAGAAGCAGCAGAATATTATATTCGATGGGGGTAAGCTTAACAGGCTCACCGTCCACGGTAACACTTTTGCTTTCATCATTGATACAAAGCGCACCTGCGGAGTAAATATGGCTGTTTGCGCTCTCATTGTTATTACCGAACTGAGTATAGCGTCTTAAGTTGGATCTTACTCTTGCAGTAAGCTCCGCAGGTGAAAACGGTTTGGTAACATAATCGTCTCCGCCGGCATTCAAACCGTCAACCTTATCGGATTCCTCGGATTTGGCAGACAGGAAAATGATGGGGACTTCGCTGCTTTCCCTTATCTTCTCTGCGACTTCGATACCGCTCATTTCGGGCATCATAATATCTAGGATAACCAGCTGGATGTCCTCTTTTCCGAGGATCTCGAGAGCCTGAAATCCGTCATAGGCCTTAAATATATTGTGACCGTCTTCGAGAAGATATATCTCTATAGCGGAAACAATATCTTTGTCATCATCACATACGAGAATATTTGCCATGATCAAACCTCATAATAAAACGCGTTTTCTATATGGTTCAGCTTTCCGTCATCATATATGCCTATAACATCAAGTCTGACCTGCATATTCGAGTATTCACTGTGATACCTTAAATATGCGGCAGAAGCTTTACATATTTTTCGTATCTTGCGCCGATCCACAGCCTCGAGCGGATCCCCGGCTTTGGATGAGCTTCGGAATTTAACTTCCACGAAGACTATCTCATTCTTTTCCGATATACATATTATATCTATCTCACCGCATTTATTTAAAACATTTCTGTCAATTATCTTATAACCCTTACCGGTGAGATATTCAATTGCCATGCTTTCGTGATATGAACCGCTCTCTCTGTTATTCATCCTTTAAGTTTATTCTTGATCTTATCCATGGAATCTACAAAAATAAGGATCTCTGCAACAACTTCATACAGCTCGGGCGGTATCATCTCGCCGATCTCAAGCTTAGAGAGTGTCTGAGCAAGTTTATCATCCTGATGTATCGGTACGTTACTCTCTTTTGCCTTTTCTATTATCTTATCCGCAAGAACTCCGGTACCGGATGCTATAACCCTGGGGGCATCATCAGAAGGATCGTACTCGAGAGCAACGGCTGTTTTGACTTTTTTGTTTTTATCTTCCGCCATTTAAGCCCTCACATCAAAGGATCTCATTGATCCTCGGTAAGAAGAGTTTCCGCCTGCATGAACCAGGAGCAGATTAACCCCGCCTTTATCCAGAGCATCCTCTTCCGCGCCTTCATCCTCGTCTTTTACTTTCATGGATGCCTGAAGGTCATATCCTCTTTTCTGAAGACGTTCCGTGAGAAGATGCATATTCTTATCAAGCAGATCCAAGGTATCATCATCCGCAACGGTAAAGTTGGTTGATACTTTGCCGCCCGCATTCACATCCATGGAAACATACACATCAACAGGGCCGAGATTATCCATATCAAGATGCATAAAAGCGGTCACCACGGAATCATCGGAGCTCATGTTCTTCCTGTTTGAAAACACATACAGATCACCGTGAGCAGAATCACCTCCGGATAATTTCAGAGGAAGCTGGATATAAGCATACATCTGATTGATCTGCTGAAGAAAATCTATGTTGGAACCCATATTGCCTGCGGCATTCATGGCCGGAGTGTTCTGAGCACCCGCATTAGTCAGACCGTCCTTAAGCATATTAAGCTGTGATGAAAGTCTTCTATATAAAGATTCGACTTTATCCTTATCCGCAACTTCCGTAGGAGATATACTCCACATGTCCTTAAGGGTACCCAGAGCAAGTTTCTTAAGCGGATCTGAAGAAACCAGCTTTTTAAGCGTTTCCGCATCTCCCTCAGCGACAGCCTTTTGAAGGGTAAAAGATATTTTTGAAAAGAGATCTTTCATGTCCGAGGGAACATATTCTTTGTCTCCGCTGACTTCTCTGTAAAGCTCCAAAGCTTTATCAAAGCTTTCTACAAATTCGGCATCACCGCCTGAAGGTGCGGTAACCGATTCCGGATTAAACGGATTATCCGTTACTTCCTGTTTGGGTGCAGATAAGTTTTGCTGCTCCGAAGGTTTATTTACATTATCTCCGGCATTAAGATTTTTCAAAAGTTCCAGTGCTCTTGATGCCGCATCCGACCTGACATCCGATGTATCTTCCGCTCCCTTGTCTTCAGATACAAGCTTAGCAGCCTCGGCAGAAACCTGAGCTTTTCCATCAGCAGGTACCTTATCCGGAACTTCCGTATCTGCAACAGCTTCGGACAGGTCATTTATGATTTCGGGATTTTCTTCCTGAAGAGGATTCTCGGGAGCCATAATGAATTCCCTGGCAGAAACGCCCTCTTCCAAATAAGAAACCGATGCATCGATTATGCTGCTCATCAGTTTGGCTGCATTCGTGACATCTCCACCCTTAACCATGTCCATAAGGGCCTGATCGGTCTTTTCGGCAAGTTCCTGAAGTCCGGAATCTATCTGATAAGAAAGATTCTTGTAATTTTCTATATTACCGAGAGTCTCTTCATTTACGGGAAGTCCCAGCTTGGTAAGATCAACTATGTCGGATACATTTGCGGAAGGGTTATTCATAACCTTCTCATACATTCCGAGGAGTGAGGATCTGTCTATGGAAAGCCCTGCTTTCATCATCTCCGTCGTCATGGAAACGGACGAATCGTTAACAGGCAAAGATGCCTGATTCAGAGCTTTTAAAACACTGACATCGGCAGAGGTATTGGTCAATAAAGGGGTAATTGAAACTGTCGATCCCCCGTTTTTAACTTCAAAAGATATCGTCTGTCCTTCCGTTATATTCATCTCGGAAGACAGTTTTGCATTAACGGTTCCGCCTGTGGGAAGTTTTAACGTAACATCGGAACCCGAAACATCAACCACCTTGGCGGTAAATGTGTCCCCGTTTTTAAGAGATGACAGGTAAGCAGAACCCTCTCCCGAAACATTGGAAGATGGAACATCCGTAACAGGTCTTATTCCGTTTAAGAATACGTCACTTATTCCCGTCATGTTTTTTCCGGATCTATATCAAATATAACTGTGGATAAAGCTTCTTCTGTGGATCGGACAAGGTCCGTATTTCTTGAGAGCTTCTATATGAGCCGCGGTTCCGTATCCAACATTGGCCGCAAAACCGTACTCGGGATATACGGCATCATATTCTTTCATCATTCTGTCTCTTGTAACCTTGGCATAAATGCTTGCCGCACCGATGGAGATACTCTTGGCATCGCCCTTAATGATGGGAACCTGTTTGATATCGACTCCCGGTATGGTTACAGCGTCGTTAAGCAAAAGCTCGGGCTGAGGTGAAAGCTTTCCGATAGCCTGTCTCATGGCTTCATATGTAGCCTGAAGGATGTTTATCTCATCAATCCTTGCGGCATCAACTATACCCACAGCCGCAGATACTGCCTTCTCACTTATTTCGTCATAAAGTCTGTCTCTTACTTTTTCGGACAGTTTCTTAGAATCGTTTATGTATAAAATCTCACAGTCTTTGGGAAGTATAACCGCACCTGCAACAACGGGTCCGGCAAAAGGTCCTCTTCCGACTTCATCTATTCCGCAGATAAACTGAAGATCCGGGAACTGTCTTTCAAAAGATCTGAGTTCATAAATTCTTTTCTTCTCGGCGAGGAGCTTATCGTATCTCTTTCTGGCACCCTCAACCAGTTTTATGACTCCGCCCCTCTCGTCCTCCGAGTAAAGTTCAATGATCCCAGGAAGATCTTCATCGGGCGTGTTTGCAATCTTAATTTTAATATCTCCGATGCTTTCCATCAGTAAATGCCTCCGAAGGATTTTAAAGGGAAGAGCCTGAATACAGCTTTACCAATGATCTTCTCACGGGGTATATTGCCCACATTGTTATATCTGGAATCCATGGAGTTATTCCTGTTGTCACCCATAACAAAGTACTCGTCTTCTCCCACAACTACCTCTGTTGCGGCCAGCCCTCTGCAATCCGGCTTAATAACTTCGTATCCGTAATTCTCTTCAAGAAGTTCTCCGTTTATGTATATATTGCCGGCTTCGTCAATGTATACGGTCTCTCCGGGAAGTCCGATAATTCTTTTGATAAAATATGTATCCTCCTGATACTCATAGGGGAAAACAATAATGTCAAATCTCTCGGGATCGGATATCCTGTATGTGAACTTATTGACCCAGACGCTTTCGCCGTCATATAGGGTTCCGAACATGGAATCACCTTCAACTACGGATCTCTGTCCGACATACTTAAGAACCAATGCCGTTACGGCAAAAACAAAGAGAAAATACAGGGCGGTGTTGAATGATTCCTTAAGAACTTTATTCTTGGTTTTCTTTTCCATTACAAAAAAGGCTCCTCTAATGTAATCCTCCCGAGCTTTCCGCTCCTGAGGTCGGTAAGTATAAGATCTGCGGCTCTCTGAATATCAGGTTCCCCGCCTTTAAGCAATATTCCGCTTTTCAAAGCAGCGGCTTTGAACACTTCTTCGGGTTTTGTCAGGTCTAAGATATCGTACTTTTCCTTAACCCTGTCGGGATAAAGATCGTTCATCAGCTCAATAACCTCACCGGCAAGCTGCATGGTATTGATAACCTGATCATTTACCGATCCGATGGCTGCAAGTTTAAATCCAACGGTTTTATCCTCAAATTTAGGCCAAAGCAATCCGGGAGTATCGAGAAGATCAATTCCCGCATTGGTCTTAACCCATTGATTGCTTCTGGTGACACCGGGTTTGTTGCCGGTCTGAGTCTTGGATTTTCCGATAATGGTATTTATAAGCGTGGATTTACCCACATTGGGGATACCGCAAACCATTGCTCTTATTGGTCTGTTTAAAATCCCTCTCTTTTTATCTCTTTCGATCTTTTCACGGCATACATTCAATGCAGCTTTTTTAACAAGATCGGACGCTTTTCTTTCTTTGGCACATAGCTGAAGGGTTTCGATTCCCTTGGATTTAAAATATTCAGCCCATGCAAGGCTTTTCTTTTCATCGGCAAGGTCCGACTTATTGAGAATGATAAGCCTGAACTTATCCTTTGCCAGTTCATCGATATCGGGATTTCTGCTGGACAGAGGAATCCTTGCATCTATTACTTCAATACAGAGGTCAACAAGTCCCAGTTCCCCTCTGATCGCTCTTATTGATTTTGTCATATGGCCGGGGTACCAGCCGTAATCATTTCCTGCCATTTAATCTACCAGATGCATTTTCGAATCGTCCTTAGAAAATGCAAACCATACTTTTCCTTCTATATATCTGTTTTCTACGGGTCCGATATTGGCGTTTCGCGAATCATCCGCATCCAGAGGATCATCACTCATAACAAAATAAGTACCCTGAGCAATTGTTATCTCGTTCGACAATATACCGGGATCAACTATTTTGCCGCTTACAACATCCGAAATAACGTCATTAACATACAAATTACCGTCTGCCACATATACACGGTCTCCGGGAACGGCCACAACCCTTTTGACATAATAATTCAGATTGGTATTGCCATTGGGAAGAAAAACAATCACATCTCCCGGCTTGGGCTGAGAAAACTTATATACCAGGCTGTTTACCAGAACCTTCTGTCCGTCATTCAAACCGGGGGACATGGAATCTCCCGAAACGATGAAACTGATCCCAAGGAAGTATACAAGCACCACGGCCAAAATAAGACTGATAAAAATCCCAAGCATCCAATGGACGATTTCATGGATCAGATCATCGGAATATCTTTTTCTTTTTTTATAAAAGTAATACCCGTCCTGTTTCACTTTAAATACCGATTTTGCAGGCCTTTTATACCCGCCTCGTTTTTGTACGCATAGCCTTAGATATTATAGCATTTATAGGGCTTTTAGACCACAAAAAATAACCGGTGCATAAGCACCGGTTATCAGTTAATACAGGAAAATTATTTAACAGCTTCCTTAACCTTGGCAGCCTTACCGATTCTGTCTCTAAGGTAGTTGAGCTTAGCTCTTCTGACTTTACCTTTTCTGACGATCTCGATCTTCTCAACATTGGGAGAATGAAGGGGCCAGGTCTTCTCAACGCCTACACCGTTAGAAATCTTACGAACGGTAAAGGTCTCACGATTAGAACCATTTTGTCTCTTGATAACGGTTCCCTCAAAGATCTGAATTCTGGACTTCTCGCCCTCTACGATACGGTTGTGAACCTTAACGGTATCACCAACGTTGAACTCGGGAACTTCGCTCTTAAGCTGCTCTTTTTCAATTTCCTTAATAATGTCTGACATATTCTACTCCTTTTCGAAAGGATGTTCTTAATACCTCTAACGGGTAACAGAGGACCACCTTTTTAACGCAACATTGGTAATTTAACATAATGCAATGTAAAATGCAAGTTTTTTCTTCAAATAAATGTATTCTATTTCCTGAATACTTTTATTTTGATATAGGACATGTAAAATCCCATTGCTTTGGCCATTTTGACATGTTCCTTGTCTTTGGCCTCCACAAACACATAATAGGTCTTGCCCAAAAGAAGGGCTTTCGTTACATTTTCCCTCAGATACTCTCCGAATTCACCATATTCCTTAACCCTTTGGGTAGATAAGGGATTTCTTTCGGTGAAAACAAGAAGATATCCATCCTTATAATCCTTATCCGTTATTATATCGGGAAGGTTAAGCTGAACTACCTTATCTCCGGGTTTGGCATGCTTTTTGATCTCATTATTGATAACCCTTGATTCATAGCCGTCAATAAGCATGTTCTTTTTTTCAAAGCAGCCTGCAAAAAACGACTTAACATCATTATCGTATAAGAGATAATAGGAATTACCCGAAAAAATAATATCCGTATCGTCAAAAGAAAGAGCCTCGGAGGCAGGGATATTCTGGATCTTTGCCTTCTTCATCTTATTGACCAGGGCAGTCTTTTCGGTATAGATCCTGAACAGATCCGATCTGTTCTTCATGGTTCTTTCAATTGACTTTTCAAGTCTCCAGTCTTCTATATCCTTATGATTACCGGTAAGCAGGACGGGAGGAACTTCTTTTTCGTGCCATACTTCAGGTCTGGTATATTGAGGATATTCCAAAAGATCACGGTAAAAGGTTTCAATATCGGGTGATGAATCATTACCGAGAACTCCGGGAAGCAATCTTGCCACCGCATCCATGACCATAAGAGCGGGTAATTCTCCGCCGGTAAGAATATAATCTCCCGCAGAGACAAAATCCGTAACTATCTCATCAAGGACTCTCTCATCGACACCCTCGTAATGACCGCATAGAAAAACCAGTTCCTCGTCGGCTGCAAATTCTTTGGCCAATCTCTGATCGAATTTTCTTCCCTGAGGGGACAGATATATAACCCTTCTCCTGACTTCATCCTCGGAATCGGGAACAACGGATTTGAATGCATCAAAAACAGGCTGAGCCTGTATAACCTGACCCGCACCGCCGCCATAAGGGTAATCGTCAACCTGGGCTCTGTTATTATCGGCAAAATCTCTTATATTTACGGTCTGAAGACTGATTTTTTCATTTTTAATAGCTCTTCCGATGATTCCGGTTTCCATTACGGAATTTATCATCTCGGGAAAAAGCGTCAGCACTTTAAAGATCAATCCAGTAATCCCTCCAGGATATGAATCAGCATTTTATTTTCGGCCACGTCCACATTAAGGATACAATCCTTTATCACAGGAAGCAAAAATGAGTTTCCGTCTTCTGCGGTAATCTCATAAACATCATTTGCTCCGGTCTGAAGGATATCTGTGATCCTGCCTCTGTATACCCCTGTATCATCCGTTACATCCATTCCGATAATGTCCGCAAAATAATACTCACCTTCTTCAAGAGGTGATGCATCCTCTCTAAGGATATAGATGTCCCTCTGTCTGAAAGCACGTATTTCTTCGGGCGTATCTATCCCCTTAAACTTAAGTATCACAAGGGGAAGTGCCATGCGTGCACTTTCAACTTCATATTCTTCATAGGATCCGTTTTTCTCCATAAAGACTTTTTTGATCTTCTTGAAGATTGCAGGATCGTCAGTATGGGGATATACCTTAGTATCGCCTTTAATACCAAAAGGCTGTGTGATTGTCCCGGCTTTAAGATAATTTTTCATAGTATCTGAACAAGTTTAAAAATACGGACCACCTTAGGGGTGGTCCGCTCGATTTTTAGTCGGTTATTTCAACATCGGCTCTTGCATTTTCCCTTGATGCCGCTGCTTTTACGACGGAACGGATCGATTTTGCGATCCTTCCCTGCTTACCTATAACTTTTCCCATATCGGAAGAAGCTACACAAAGTTTGACAACATAATCATTGCCTTCCTTAGTTTCGGTTACGACAACCTCTTCGGGATGTTCTACGAGAGCCTTTGCAATAACTTCAACGAGTTCTTTCATAAGGCCTCCTAAGATCTGAATGCAAGATTATTTAATGATGCCTGCTACCTTGAAAAGCTTGCCGACAACCTCGGTAGGCTGAGCGCCGTTTGCAATCCACTTCTTAGCTGCTTCCTCATCGATATGAAACTCGCTGGGATCCTTGGAAGGATCATAAGTTCCGATCTCATCGATAAATCTGCCGTTTCTGGGGCTTCTTGAATCTGCAACGATGATGCGATAAAAAGGAGCCTTCTTCTCTCCGATTCTTCTAAGTCTGATCTTAACTGCCATTTTAATATTCCTCCAAAAAATTATTAACGTGTTTTTCTATATGAAAACGGATCTTATTCCGGATTCAAACTGATTATCTGAAAGGAAAACCGCCCTTTCGTCCGCCGCCGGGGAAACCGCCTCCCATTCCGGGGAACATTCCTCTGCCGCGCTTGCCCATGCCGGACATCTGTTTCATCATCTTCTGGCTCTGTTCGAACTGTTTGATGAATCTGTTTACTTCAGCGATATCAAGTCCCGCACCCTTAGCAATCCTGAATTTTCTTCTGGGATTAAGGATCTTGGGATTGGATCTTTCTTCGGGTGTCATCGAATAGATGATGGCTTCGGTTCTCTTAAGCTTACTCTCGTCGATTGCAGCATCGAGATCCGCCGAATTTATACCAAGACCGGGCATCATGGAAAGGATTGAAGCAAGGCCTCCCATGTTTTTCATCTGCTTCATGCTCTCAAGGTAGTCATTAAAATCAAACTTACCTTTCTGCATGCGGTTCATCATACCACGGCCTTCTTCTTCGGTAGTTGTAACCGAGGCCTGGGCCTTCTCAATAAGAGTGAGAACATCACCCATACCGAGTATTCTTGAAGCCATACGATCCGGATAGAACTGCTCAAGATCGGTGAGCTTCTCACCCATTCCTACATAGAGGATGGGCTTTCCGGTAACGGCTTTGATGGAAAGTGCCGCACCGCCTCTTGTATCGCCGTCAAGCTTTGAAAGGATGACGCCGTCAATACCAATCTGTTCATCAAATGTCTGAGATACGGTTACCGCACTCTGACCGGTCATTGCATCGACAACAAGTATTGTCTGGAATACATTAACCTTTTCTTTGATCTCTTTGAGCTCGTTCATGAGCTCTTCATCTATATGAAGTCGTCCTGCAGTATCGAGGATCACCACATTGTAGTTTTCCTTCTGAGCTTTTTCATAAGCTTTGGTTGCAATCTCTGCGGGAGGAGTATCGGTTCCCATATCGAAAACGTCGACACCGACTTTCTGTCCGTTAACCTTTAACTGCTCAACTGCCGCAGGTCTGTAAACGTCGCAGGCAACGAGCATGGGCTTTTTACCCTTCTTGATGAACTGTCCTGCCATCTTGGCGGATGCGGTGGTCTTACCTGCACCCTGAAGACCCACCATCATAATGACAGTGATCTCTTTACCGGGACGGAAAGCAACTTCCGTGGTCTCACTTCCCATAAGGGAGGTAAGTTCATCATCAACTATCTTGATAACTGTCTGGGAAGGATTGAGTCCGTTAAGAACATCGCTTCCGATGCACTTTTCCTCAACAGTCTTTACAAAGCTTTTAACAACCTTGAAGTTAACGTCGGCTTCAAGCAGAGCCATCTTGACTTCCTTGAGAGCTTCTTTAACATCGGCTTCGGTAAGCTTTCCCTTACTGCGCAGATTCTTAAAAGCATTCTGCAGTTTTTCACTGAGTCCTTCAAAAGCCATTAAAGTTCACCGATTATAGTATCCGCAATGCGGCTTATCTGTCTTAATTTGGTTTCATCATCGCCTTCCGATACGGAAAGCTTTTTTATTTCTTCGATCTCACCCTTCATCTTCAGGAATCTCTCTACAAGATGAAGCTTCGATTCGTACTCGTTAAGAGCTTTATCGCAATGTCTGAGCGCATCATGCACGGCCTGCCTTGAAATACCTTCGCTCTCTGCAATCTCCCCCAGGGAAAGATCTTCGAAAAGAGAAGCTTCATAGATTTTTCTTCTGTGCTCGCTCAAAAGCTCGCCGTAAAAATCATACAGAAGTGATTGTTCAAGGATTTTATCCATAATGCTCCTTTTGACACGCAAAATGTATCATAGTACAAAAGAAAACAAGTGTCAAGCAATTTTACTTGACACTTGTAAACTTTTATTTTTTCTTCTTTTTTGACTTTCCCGTTTTCTTTTTCACGATCAGATAAAACGACAATGTAGCATTCATATACAGCAGAAATACCACAGGCCATACAAAAATCGTTATGAACGCAAGAAGCTCGGGAACAAAATTCTTATCAAACCCGAGAAGTATAAGCGGGGCGAAAATAACTGTCATAAACATCGCAAAAGCAAAAACCACGGAAATGATAAAATGCATTATCACCACGGCGGGATGTTCCACCGGATACTCTTCATAATACCTTTTCAGATATTTCTTATGTGAATAATACAGGAAAAGAATGAATAAAGCGGTTCCGAGTATGTATGCAAACCAGTTGAACTTCATATCAACCAGGAAGATATCGTAATTATCGCTGTTTTCAAACTTAGCCGACCCGAAACACTGAATAAGCGAACACACTGCAGCGGCCATCACGGTAACTAAGGAAAACAAAACATCCAATCCCAAAAATTTAACACGTTTATCCATTTAATGTACCATTCAGCGATAATCAGATATTGGTCTTGACCACTTTAGGTCTGTATCCTTCTTTTTCAAGAGCTGCGATGATCTCCGCTTTATGCTCCGTTCCGAATGCTTCAAGGGTGATTCTGAGTTCAACCGCAGCATTTCTGTTAATGGATACAAACTGATTATGTTCGAGTTTGATTACATTACCTCCCTGCTCCGCAAGTATTCCCGAAACCTTGGCAAGCATACCGGGCTTATCGGGAAGAAGTACGGATACGGTAAAGATTCTGTCTCTTGCGATAAGACCGTTCTGAACAACGGAACTCATGGTAATGACATCCATATTACCGCCTGAAAGAATGGATACGACCTTCTTTCCCTCGGCCTTCATGTGCTTAAGTGCAGCAACCGTAAGAAGACCGGAATTCTCAACGATCATCTTATGATTCTCAACCATATCAAGGAAACATACGACAAGCTCCGAATCCTCAACAGTGATGATGTCATCAAGGTTAGCTTTCAGATAAGGGAAAAGATTACTTCCGGGAGTCTTTACAGCGGTGCCGTCCGCGATGGTATTAACTCCGTCAAGGGTAACAACTTTATCCGCTTCAAAGGAAGCCTTGAGGCAGGCAGCGCCTGCGGGTTCAACACCTATAACCTTGATCTTGGGATTAAGGAGCTTGGCAAGAGTTGAGACTCCTGTAGCAAGTCCGCCTCCTCCGATGGGAACCAGGATATAGTCAACAAGAGGAAGTTCCCTTACGATCTCCATGGCAATGGAGCCCTGACCGGTTGCAACTCTAAGATCATCAAAAGGATGGATAAAGGTATATCCCTTCTCCTCGGCAAGTTCGAGAGCCTTGGTGCAAGCTTCGTCATAAACGTCACCGTAGAGGATAACCTCGGCACCATAACTCTTGGTTCTGTTAACCTTAATAAGGGGTGTGGTGGTAGGCATTACAATAACCGCTTTCGCGCCGTATGCCTTGGCAGCGTATGCCACACCCTGGGCATGGTTTCCTGCCGATGCGGTAATAAGACCTTTTGATCTTTCCTCATCCGTAAGTGTGCTGATCGTATAATACGATCCTCTTATCTTATAAGCACCGGTAACCTGCATATTCTCAGGCTTAAGATAAACCTTATTACCGGTCTGATTTGAAAAATACTCTGAATAGATGAGCTTTGTATCTCTTGTGACTTTCGAAACTATTTCGGAAGCTTCCTCGAATGCATCAAGAGTAAGCATTTCCTTGGCCATATTACTCCTCCGCGTCAAATATCGCTCTTACGAACGAATCTGCATCAAACTTCTGTAAATCTTCTATTTTCTCACCGACACCGATGTATTTAACGGGAATACCCATCTGTGCCTGGATTGCGATTGCAATTCCACCCTTGGCGGTTCCGTCCATCTTGGTCAGGATAATACCTGAAAGCTTAGCGGCTTCATTAAATTCTCTAGCCT
Organism: Lachnospiraceae bacterium; assembly: GCA_017940415.1. Lineage (GTDB taxonomy): Bacteria > Bacillota > Clostridia > Lachnospirales > Lachnospiraceae > AC2028. Next base: position 109,388 of record JAGAYR010000044.1, on the reverse strand, counting down.
GATTTAAGGCATTCTGTCCTGTAGTGGCATCAAGTACAAGAAGATTTTCTCTGTGAGCCGCTTCGAATTCCTTGTCAATGACACGGTTCATCTTAGCCAGCTCATCCATAAGATTCTTCTTGTTGTGAAGTCGTCCGGCAGTATCAATGATAAGCACATCCGTATTACGAGCCCTGGCTGCGGAACATGCATCATATACAACAGAGGCGGGATCCTGCCCGTCTTTGCCGGTTACTATCTGAACACCGCTTCTCTCGGCCCAGACTTTAAGCTGGTCTTCGGCTGCGGCTCTGAATGTATCCGCACCGGCAACAAGGACTTTTCTGCCCATGGCATTGAGCTTGGCGGATAGTTTTCCGATGGTAGTGGTCTTACCCACTCCGTTTACGCCTATGACAAATACAACGGATGTCTTATGTTCGAAATCGTATGCGTTCTCTTCTGTTTCCATACGGCTTCTTATGGACTCTATCAAAAGAGATCTGCATTCCGATCTTGACTTGAGATGCTGTTCTTTAACTTTATCCCTGAGTTCATCAAGGATATCTTCGGTAATGACAGCACCGACATCCGCAGCGATCAGGAATTCTTCCAGTTCATCGTAGAAATCGTCATCGATCTCGGAAGCGGTAAAGATGGAAGCAAGACCTGCGGAGAAGTTTTCCCTGGTCCTTGTCATTCCCGTTTTAAGCCTTTCAAAAAGAGCTTCTTTATCTTCCTGATAAGCTCTTCCGTCTACGGGAATCTCCTCGTGAAGTTCACGGGCGATGGGATCTTTTTCCGCCTCGTCAGCGATCTTGCTGAGTTTGGCCAGTGCTTCGCTGAAATCATTATCCGTATTTTCGTTCTTTTTTTTACCGAAAAGGCCCATTAATCATCCAATTCCGACTCGATCATGTTAACCGCTACCTGAGAGGATACACCCTTCTCCTGCATGGTTATACCGTAGAGTCTGTCAACCTGTTCCATTGTTCCTCTTCTGTGAGTGATACAAATGAACTGGGTATTCTTGGTAAGCTTGTGAAGATATTTTGCGAATCTTCCGACGTTGTTATCATCAAGCGCAGCTTCTATCTCGTCCAGGAGACAGAAAGGTGAAGGCTTGAGGTTCTGTATTGCAAAAAGAAGAGCTATTGCGGAAAGTGCCTTCTCACCACCGGAGAGCTGCATCATGTTCTGGAGTTTCTTTCCGGGGGGCTGTGCCGAAATATTGATTCCGCATTCAAGAATGTCTTCATCATCCTGAAGCGAAAGCGAACCGGATCCGCCTCCAAACAGTTCCTTGAATACCTTGTCATATTCTTCATTGATGAGTTTAAATTTCTCAGAGAACTGAGCTCTCATGTTCTCATCAAGTTCTTCGATTATCTTCTTAAGAGTATCGGCAGCTTCGATCAGATCGTCATGCTGAGTCTTCATGGACTCGTAACGCTCCGATACATTCTTGTACTCTTCGATGGCACCGACGTTTACATCACCGAGTTTCTTGATCTTATCTCTGACCTCGGCGGCATCACGCTTAAGAACAGTGAGATCGTTAAGAGATTCATCTCTCATCTCGGCAGCCTGACTGAGTGTGATCTCATATTCCTGCCACATGTAGTTGATACGGATTTCCATGGTCTCGTTAGCCTTATCACGCTGTGTGGTAAGACGGTTGACCTCTTTGTCGAGAGATGACATTCTTTCCTGAAGCTTTTCGGTATTCTCGAAGAATCCTTTCTGCTTCTCGGTAAGCGCTTCTTTTCTGGACAGTGAATTCTTAAGAAGATCTGCGGATTTCTCCTGCTCCTCATAAGAAGCGTCTATAGTCTTTCTGATCTCTTCGATCTGTACTTCCTTCTCGGAGATCGCGTTATTATTGGTCTCGATGGAATTATTCAGGCTCTCCAGCTCGTTATTTGCTCCGGCAAGTGATTCCTCAACTCTGTTAAGGTTGGCCTGCTTGAAGTCCTTGGCCTGTTTCATCTTCTGGACTTCTACTTCCCATTCGTTAACGCGTGCGGCTGCTTCAGATTCAACAGCCTGCTTTTCTTTGAGCATCTCATTGAGATCTGCCTCTTCCTCACGAAGACGCTTCTCATTGGACTCGCTGCTCTTAAGAACATCTGAGGCCTCATCGCGGGCATTTGCGGCATCTACCATTTCCTTCTCGATGTCCTGCTGTTCCTGCTTGAGGTTAACCGCATTTTCGCTCTCTTCATCAAATCTGTCTCTTTCAGCCTGAAGAGTAAGTCTTGCAGTATTCTGCTCAATAACTTTGTTCTGAATGTCCAGCTTCATCTGATCGAGCTTTGAACGGGAAGCATTTCTGTTTTCCCTGGTCTCATCGATCTCAGCTTTGAGCTTTTCTATATCCGCGGAAAGCTTTGCAACCTTCTTCTTAAGGTCACCGATCTCACGGCTCTTTCCGAGAAAGTTATTATTATTCTTGAAAGCACCGCCGGTGATGGATCCGCCGGGCATTAAGAGTTCGCCTTCAAGGGTGACTACGCGAAGTGTATAATTGAACTTTCTCGCTGCTCTTGTTGCGTTGTCCATAGTGTCCGCAACAATGAATCTTCCGAGAAGGCTCTTAATAACATTTCTGTATTCGTCGTCGGTCTCAACAAGATCGCTTGCAAGTCCGATCATTCCCTTTTCGTTAAGAGCATCCTTGGCTTTGAGTTCCTGAGGATCCTTAACACTGTCGAGGGGAAGGAAAGTAGCTCTTCCAAGTCTACCCTCTTTAAGGAAAGTGATCATCTTCTTGGCGGTCTCTTCATCTTTGGTAACGATATTCTGGATGTTTCCGCCTAGAGCCATTTCAATTGCGGTCTCGTACTTTTTATCTACTTTGATGATATCCGCAACGACACCGATAATTCCGGGAACGGATTTCTTCTGCTCCATTATCTTCTTGACGGAATTACCGTAGCCTTCATATGCTTCGGCAATATCTTCAAGAGCCTGATATCTGGAATTCTCTTTATGATATTCTTCCTGAAGAGCTCTTAACTGCTCATCCTTGGAAGACAGTGAAGATCGGAGTTCGGTAACCTTAGCTTCCAGTTCGGAAGCATTCTTGTTCATCTCAGCGATCTCTGCACTGACTTTCTCGAAAGCTTCTTCATACTGCTTGATGGAGTCTTCTCTTGCTTCCTCATCCGAACGTGCCCTGAGGAGTTTGCTCTGGAGTTCTGCTTTTCTGAGTTCGATCTGCTGGATGACTGCGGTATAGTGGCTGATACGTCCCTGAATCTCGGAACGCTTCTTGAGTTCATCCATTATGCCGGTTGCAGTTTCTTCAATTCTGGTATTAAGATTCTGGATCTCTTCCTGGGCCTTATCGAGAGCTTCCCTTCTGGCAGCAGCTTCGGTTTCAACCTTCTGCGCCTGCTCTTCTTCGGATTCGGAATCCTGAAGGATAGAATCTTTTTCGGTATTATATTTCTCAATCTCACCGAGAAGGGCTTCTTTTCTCTCGCTGAAATGAGTGATATTGTCTTTACTTGACTTGATCTGCTCTTTGAGAAGATCTATGGAGCTTTCCAGCTTCTGTCTGGTGGAATCCGCACCGGAAACCAGTTCTCTGGCTTTCTCAATGGCTTCTTCCAGATCTTCCATTTCCATCTGTACGGAGTTGTAGTCTTCCTTGACCTTGTTGTACTCGCCGGATGCGGTATCCAGATCTGCGGTAGCAACATCAAGTCTTCCCTGAAGATCGGAAACAGCCTTCTTGAGTGTTTCATTTTCAAGAAGGAAGGACTTGACGTCTATTGTTTTTAATTCTTCTTTATACTTAAGCCACTCTTTTGCCTTGGCAGACTGTCTCTCCAAAGGTCCGATCTGGCGCTCAAGTTCTGCTAAGATATCATTGACTCTGACAAGGTTATTCTGCTCGTTATCCAGCTTTTTGAGAGCTGCTGATTTACGGTACTTGAATTTAACGATGCCGGCAGCTTCGTCAAAAAGTTCTCTTCTCTCCTCCGGTTTACCGGAAAGGATCTTATCGATCTGTCCCTGTCCGATTATGGAGTAGCCTTCTTTACCGATACCGGTATCAAAAAAGAGTTCGTTTACATCCTTAAGTCTGCAAGGCGAACCGTTTAAGAGGTATTCACTTTCACCGGATCTGTAAAGTCTTCTGGCTACGGTTACCTCTTCATATGAAATATTAAGAGCATGATCCGAATTATCGAGAGTTATAGCAACGTATGCATATGAAAGGGGCTTTCTGGTCTGGGTACCCGAAAAGATGACGTCCTGCATGGAACCGCCACGGAGCTGTTTTACACTCTGCTCACCGAGAACCCATCTGACTGCATCGGCTATATTACTCTTACCGGAACCGTTGGGACCAACAATACCTGTAACCCCTTCATGGAAAAGCAGAACGGTCTTAACCGCAAATGATTTAAAACCCTGGATTTCTATACTTTTAAGAAACATCTGTACTCCTGATCTTGAGCAAAGCATTATAAGCGGCTTCCTGCTGTGATGCCTTCTTGCTTCGTCCGCTTCCCTCGGCAGTAAGCTTCCCTCCGATCAATACTTTGGAGCGGAATATCTTCTCGTTGCCTTCGCCGTGCTCTTCTTCGGTGATATATTCAAGTTCTTTTTTGATATTCCTTGCTACATATTCCTGAAGATTGCTCTTGGAATCAAAAAAGAGTTGTTTGTTCTCAAGATCCGATAAAATAAATCTGTGAATGAATTCTCTGGCTTTTTCAAAACCGCCGTCCAAAAATATAGCTCCGACAATAGCTTCCATAACATCGGAAATAATACTGTCTCTTTCTCTTCCGCCGGTTCTATCCTCACCCTTTCCGAGTCTGATAAAGGATCCCAGTTTAAGATCTCTTGCACAGAAAGCAAGAGAAGGTTCGCATACCATCGATGCTCTTATCTTGGATAATTCGCCTTCTTTTTTATCGGGATAAGTCTGATACAAAAACTCGCTGCTTACGGTTTCGAGAACGGCATCTCCCAAAAACTCAAGCCTTTCATAATCACCCGTCTTATTGATGAGCTGCTCATTACAATAGGAAGAATGCGTAAGTGCCCTGATCAAAAGATCGCCGTTTTCGAAACTGTACCCTATGAGCTCCTGCAATTCACTTATATCGGTACCGTTCATAGCTTTCTCCAAAAAAAGACCCGAAGGTTACCGGTTTTAACAAAATCAAGGCATCCCGGCTTAGGCAAATCCTGCCGGAATGCTCGAAATACCCGTATCAACGTACCCTTCGGGAATAATATATTTCAGGATCAATCGTTGCCTGAAAGTGCTGCTTTGATCATCTCAACTGCCTCACCGACGGTAGAGATCTTCTCAGCGCTCTCTTCGGGAATCTTGATATCAAAAGCATCCTCAAGTCCCATGATGATCTGATAAACATCAAGAGAATCTGCTCCGAGGTCATCGGTAAAAGTAGACTGAGGAGTGATCTCCTCGGGATCAACATTAAGAACCTCGGCAATGATTGTTTTTAATTTTTCGAATTCCATTAAAGGCCTCCTTAAATATCAGTGGAAATGCTGAACATTTCCCTTATATCATCATTTATATTCTGATCGGCAAAGGTTTTACACTGAAGTATCGAGTTTGTGATCGATACTGCTTTGCTTGATCCGTGTGTCTTGACAAGAAGTCCGTTACATCCGAGAAGAGGCGCTCCGCCATACTGATTAACATCATAAGCCTTAAGTGTTTTCTTAAGTGCAGGCTTTGCCAGTGCAGCACCGATCTTACTCCTGGTGGTGGACATGAATGCTTCCTTCATTGATTTAAGAAGAGCTGTTCCCACACCTTCGTACATCTTAAGAATGACATTGCCTACAAAAGCTTCACAGACAACAACATCCGCCGCGCCGTAGGGGATATCCCTGGCCTCAACGCTTCCGATGAAGTTGATCTCGGGAGTTGCTTTAAGAAGAGGAAAAGCTTCCTTAACAAGTGCATTACCCTTTTCTTCCTCTGCTCCGATATTGACAATTCCGACCCTGGGATTATCAATTCCGCACGCTTTTTTTGCATATGCGGAACCTATCTTTGCAAACTGAACAAGCTGCGAGGGTCTGGCATCAACATTGGCACCGCAGTCAAGAAGAAGGCATCTTCCGTTAACGGTGGGGATAAACGGAGCGAGAGGAGGTCTCTCCACTCCTTTGATCCTTCCCACAATAATCTGACCGCCTACCAGAAAAGCACCGGTGGACCCTGCGGTAACAAGAGCGTCGCATTTTCCTTCCTTAACAAGATACATACATTTAACAAGGGAAGAATCCTTCTTGTTCCTTACAGCCATCACGGGAGGCTCAGCCATCTCTATGACTTCGGAAGCATGTATCACTTCGATACGATCGGGATCGTATGTATATTTGGAAAGTTCAGCACGTACATCATCTTCTCTTCCGACTAATGTAACCTTAAGATTCTTAGCCTTTTCGAGAGATAATACGGCACCCTTTACGATCTCAGCGGGGGCATTGTCGCCACCCATAGCATCAACCGCTATATTTACCTGATCAGCCATATAAACTCCTTATACTAACAACATAGATAAATATACAAGGCAAAGATTCAAAAATCAACTTATTTAATATAAGAAAACATCTGTATTTTGCCATTTTGGGAAACAGATATTTACATAACAAAAATAGAGCATGCATGCACATGCTCTACTCATAACACATAATAAAACTATCAGTCAGCTTCTACGATCTGCTTCTTGTTGTAAGAACCACAGTTCTTGCAAACTCTGTGAGGAACCATAAGAGCTCCGCACTTGCTGCACTTTACGAGAGTAGGAGCAGACATCTTCCAGTTAGCTCTTCTCTGATCTCTGTGACCCTTGGATGATTTATTCTTAGGACAAATGGACATTCGAAACACCTCCTTATCCATTAAATTTTCTATAATTCATGGTGTGTCGTCTACACACTATGCGACACACAATTAGAGATTATATATATACAAAATGATTATGTCAAGTAATCTGAAAGAATTTTTTTAGTTCGTCATAGCCGATTTCTATCGGGCTATGGTAAGCTTCCGGGCATAACCGCGCCACGGGCTTGCCTTGACTCTGTATGATTATATTGTTAGGATGTTTAGGATCACTTCACAGGAGTATATATTATGAAGATCCGAACCCAAATACTGACTGCCGTATTGATGACAGTTCTTCTTACGGCATGTAATTCAAACGCAGAGCTTGCTGCAAGCGAAGAACTCACCAGTTTCAGAGCCACCGTTGATACATTTTGTGCAAGCATAACCGAAGCGGACGCCAAAATCAATTCTGTCGATACCGCATCCGAAAACTTCAATGCAGAGATAATAGCCGATCTGAACGCCCTGAATTCTTCTTTCACGGATTTTGCGGCCGTAGATTTCCCGGAGCAATATGACTATCTGGAGCACCTTGCCGATGAAGCTTCGGATTATATGTCACAGGCAGTTGCCGGTTTTACCAAAGTATATACCGACGATTCTCTGTCCGAAGAAACAATACAGTCGGAATTTGATAATGCCACCGAGCTTTACAACAATGCTTTCAAGAGAATCAAAGTAATAATGACTTTCTTAAACGGCGAGACAAGTGAAGATGCAAGTGTTCAAACCGAATCTACAGGAACTCTCACCTCACCCGAGCCGGACGGTCAGTGATTGAGGATAAACATCAGGATATCCTTGATGATCCAGTTCGCAAGCAAAATTCCGATTCCCGTATATATGTAGCCGTATCTGAATTTCATTCCCTTAATATGCGGCACATGCAGTATCTCCAGTAAATGAGACCCCTCATAAAGTACATACAGCACCATACAGTACATGACCACAGGGTTGTACAAAAATGACTTAATAAAGTGTCCGTGTAAAAAAGCACGGACAGCCCTTGTGCATCCGCAGCCGGGACAGTAAAAACCCGTGACGGTCAAAAACCTGCACTGAGGCGGACCGATATACGGAGAAACATAAGTATATAAAAAAACAGCCAGCATCACGGGCAAGCCGAAAACAAGCCCGTATATAAACACTCTTCTGTCCAAATTAAACCTAAAAAGCCATTCTCTTAAAGAGAATGGCTTTTTTGCATCATCTGTATTCATATTCCTCAAGCCAGTCATATAAATCATACATGTTGGAAGGCAGGACGCTGAATGCACTCTTAAGCAATGCTGTTAATGCAAATACGATAATCGCAAGTCCGATACCGATTATTGAGCAGACAATTCCTGCGGTACCGAGGCCATGCTTGCTTTTCTTATTACCCACAATGCCGAGAATAAGTCCGGTTACACCGAGGATAAGATTGGGGACACCCCAAAAAGCGACGCAAACACAGCAAATGATAGACAAAATACCTAAAATAAGTGAAGCAATATGAAATCCATTGGGACCGGGAGCCTGAACAGGTGCATTGTAAGGACTGTTATACTGACCCTGAGGAGCATATGCATAAGGATCCGAGAAGTTACCCTGCTGTGAGGAGTAATGGGGCTGCTGAGGTCCGAACTGTGCATTTCCTGCCTGACCCTGTTCCTGCTGGGAATACTGCCCGCTGTACTGTCCTGCATTCTGCTGGGTAAACTGCTGAGAATACTGTCCCGCATTCTGCTGAGAGTACTGGCCCGCTCCCTGCTGTGAATAAGTATTGCTGTACTGACCATCCGCAGGCTGCTGATTTGAATTCTGATTGTTGTAATCCATACTTTACTCCTTACTTTTAAGATAACATCATTCTGTCGTTGGCAAATTCCGTGCCGCTGACTTCTTCAAACTTGGTAAGAAGATCTTTTACATGAAGATTCTTCTTCTCTTCTCCGCGAACATCATATATGATACGGCCTTCATTCATCATAATAAGTCTGTTTCCATGCACTATGGCATCTTTCATATTATGAGTAACCATCATAGCCGTAAGATGATATTCGTTTATTATCTGATCGGATATCTCAAGTACTTTGGCAGCCGTCTTGGGATCGAGTGCCGCTGTGTGTTCATCCAGAAGCAGAAGTTCAGGCTTTTTAAGAGAAGCCATAAGCAGTGTAACTGCCTGTCTCTGACCACCGGATAAAAGTCCCACCTTGGTAGTCATTCTCTCTTCAAGTCCCAGATCGAGAGTAGCCAGTTTTTCTTTAAACAGATCACGCTCTTCCTTGGTAAGGCCTCTTTTTAATGTGCGTTTTCTGCCTCTTCTGTAAGCGAGTGCCATATTTTCTTCTATATCCATGGTAGCTGCGGTTCCGGTCATGGGATCCTGAAACACCCTGCCCAGATACATGGCTCTTTTATGTTCGGGAAGTGAGGTTATATCCTCGCCGTTAACGATTATCTGTCCCGAATCCACAGGCCATACTCCGGCGATTGCATTAAGCATGGTTGATTTACCGGCTCCGTTTCCACCGATGATGGTTACAAAATCACCTGGATCAAGCTCAATGGACAGACCGTTAAGTGCTACTTTTTCATTGACGGTGCCCTTATTGAATACCTTATGAATATCTTTAAGTACAAGTGCCTTATTCATTCTTTGCTACCCCCTTCTTAACGGAACTTTTTTCCTTAAGATAAGGAATTGCCAGGAATGCGGCTACAACAACAGCTGTGAGAAGTTTCATATCCTCTGAAGGGAATTTAAGCCAAAGAACCAGCTGGTAAACCATGTAATAGATAACGGAGCCGCATACAACGGCAGCCATTGTCCATGCGAAAGCCGCTTTCCTCTTTGATGCAAATTTGCCGAAAATAACTTCACCGATAATAACGGCAGCAAGTCCGATAACGATCGCACCACGACCCATATTAACATCGGCAGCTCCGGAGAACTGTGCGTAAAGTGCACCGGAAAGTCCTACAAGACCGTTTGCTATACCAAGAGTGAGGACTTTAATATATCCGGTATTAATACCCTGAGCCCTTGCCATATTGGGATTGCATCCTGTTGCTCTTATGGCAGCACCGATTTCCGTTCCGAAGAAATTATACAGGATTCCTATAAGAAGAATCAGGAACACGATCATTCCCGCAAAAAATAAAACAGAGGATGACGCAGATCCGGTTATATATCTGAGTGAAATCACCAAAGGGTAATTATCTACGGAAACAGGTCTGTTGGACTGACCCATTACGTGAAGATTTATGGAATACAGCGATATCTGCGTGAGTATAGATGCAAGTATACCCGGAATTCCCAAAAGAGTTGTGAGAAGTCCCGTAATGATACCGGCAACCATTCCCGCAAGAAAGGCGATAAGTGTTGCCACTACAGGAGCAATACCTGCTCTTATCAGCATGACACAGACAGCAGCTCCGAAAGCTATGGAACCGTCAACCGTAAGATCGGCAAAATCGAGTATCCTGAACGTAATATATACTCCGAGAGCCAAAACGCCCCAAACCATGCCCTGTGCAATAGAGCCGGGAAATGCCTTTATGAGTGTTGTAGGATCCAAAGATGAAAAATACTGTAACATAAAAATCACTCCGTAACCTAATTTAATAATAGGCTGTGCTTAAAAAAACACAGCCTAAATAGTAACACTTTTTAACAATACGGTCTACAGATTATTCGCCAATGGCAATGTAATCAGAAGGAACAGTAACGCCCAGAGTTTCGCAAAGTTCAGCGTTATATTCCTTGGTAACAGAGGGTGCGTACTGAATCTCCATAGTGCTGATATCCTTGCCATCAAGAAGGATCTCTGCTGCCATAAGACCGGTAGCATATCCGAGGTCATAGTAGCTGATGGAAAGAGTTGCGACTCCGCATACAGAGCAAATGCCCTCTTCACCGGCTACCACAGGAATACCCGCAGGAACAACAATGTTTCTGATGGTCTCGGTTGAGTTGGCAAGAGTGTTGTCGGTAGGGATATAAAGAACTTCGCACTCGGTAACGGCAGTTGAGAATACGGACTGAATCTCATTGGAATCCGCAACGGCATACTCTTTATATGCGATACCGTCTGCATCAAGCTCAGCCTCGATAAGCTGGATCTGATATTTTGAGTTAGCCTCTGCACTGCAATACATAAGACCTACAGTGTTTACATCAGGGAAAAGCTCAAGGATCATGTTCTCCTGCTCATCAATAGGAGCAAGGTCACTGGTTCCTGAAACGTTTCTTCCTGAAGCTCCGGTCCACTCCTCAACAGGAACCTCAAGTGCGGTAGCATAATCGGTAACTGAGGTACCGAGTACAGGAATAGTTGTGGTAGCCGCAGCAGCACACTGAAGAGGTGTTGTTGCATTTGCAAGGATAAGATCCACATTTGCGGAAACAAATCCGTTACAGATGGTAGCAGCTGTGGGCTGCTCGCCCTGTGCATTCTGTACATCAAAAGTAACTTTATCTTCTCCGAGTTTCTCTTTGAGAGCATCCTCAAAACCCTGAGTAGCCGCATCAAGAGCAGGATGCTCTACTATCTGACAAACACCTATTTTGTAGGTATCATCAGCAGTTGCTTCCCCGCATCCTGTAAGGCCGATTGACATTACAGCAGCGAGCATTAAACTTACGATCTTCTTTTTCATAATTTTTCCTCCTGTAAAGCATGACTGATTTAACACTTTAAACGGTTAAAGTATTAAATCGTATACAATAATACAATAAGGGCAAGTTCCCTGTCAACGGAAAACTTGCCCTATCTTTTAAGCATATGGATTCAATTTTATATCAGTCTTTTCTGGGAACTTTTTCACCGGATTTTTTGAAGATGTGATTCTCGGGAAGAACTCCTCTGAAACAGCTGGTGGGATATACGATGCAATCTCTTCCTATAACGCTTCCGGGATTAAGAACGGAATTGCATCCGACTTCAACACGGTCTCCCAGCATAGCTCCGAATTTCTTGAGTCCGGTCTCGTAGTTTTCTTCGCCTTTTACCACAACAAGCTTTTTATCCGACTTAACATTGGAGGTAATGGAACCCGCACCCATGTGAGATTTAAATCCCAAAATGGAATCACCCACATAGTTATAGTGAGGAACCTGTACATTATTGAACAGGATAACATTCTTAAGTTCGGTTGAATTGCCTACGACACAGTTTTTACCGACAATCGCAGAACCTCTGACGAAAGCGCAATGACGTACTTCCGCATTTTCGTCAACGATCAGCGGCCCGTTAAGGCAGGCGGTGGGTGCAACCTTTGCAGACTTTGCGACCCATATATCCTCTCCGATCTTATCAAACTTGTCCGCAGGAAGTGTTTCTCCCAGTTTAAGGATATATTCTTTTATCCCTGCAAGTGCTTCCCAGGGATATTCAAAACCTTTAAGATAGTCAGCCGCTATAGTCTCATTAAGATCATAAAGTTCGGTAATCTTTATCTTATCGCTCATTTTTTTCCTTTCGAAGTCTCGGATTTTTTATAAAAAGGACTAACCGCTTTATACACGGCATCAAGCCCCGAGACATTGTATTTACTTTTTACTTCGTTGGTTTTAACCGTTACGAATTTATTTAATTTCTGCTTATAATCATCGCTTGTAATTGATCCGTCCGCTACTCCGGACAGTCCTTTCTCCCAGCTTGCGGTGAGCTTTGCATCAAGCAGTGCGGGAATGGATCCGTTGACGATATAATAGATCATTTCACCCAGAATAGTCGGAGTGATTATCTGTGTTTTCTTATTCAGGTTCAGATAATTTATATTTTGAAGTTTAGTAAGGATCTCTGCTCTTGTTGCACTGGTTCCTATACCGCTTCCCTTTATCTGAGCACGTAATTCTTCGTCCTCGATAAACTGTCCGGCATTTTCCATGGTAAGGATAATGCTTCCCGAAGTATATCTCTTGGGCGGAGCGGTTTCGCCTTCTTTTATCTCATGAGATAAGACATCAAGCACATCTCCTTTTTTCAGAGATTCAAGAGCTTTTCCCAAAGAGTCATCGGCTGCCTGATCCTCGTCTCCTTCGCCTTCTCCTTCAGGTTTGGATTCCTGATTATCCGCTTCATCCTTCTTATTCTGAAACGAACAATTGAAGACTTTCATGTAGCCCTCATCCTGAAGCACTTTATAGGATGCGGTAAATAATTCTTTACCTTCCATAGCGGAAATAAGTGTTTTCTTATAAACCGCAGCAGGATAAAAGATTGAGAGAAATCTTCTGCATATAAGCTCATAAACATCCGCGGAGAGTTTGTTTAAAGACGAGAGATTTCCAAGTCCCTGTCCCGTAGGAATTATAGCATAGTGATCAGTTATGGCCTTGTCGTTACAGTATTTGGTCTTAGCAATGGTTTTCCAGGAATCACCTGCAAGAACCTGCGCAGCTTCGGCAGATACAACGCCGTAGCCCTTCAGACCGTTAATGTTCTTATTGATCTCTTTGCAAACTGCTGTCGATAAAACTCTGGCATCGGTTCTGGGATACGTAGTCAGTTTTTTCTCATATAATTCCTGAGCGATATTCAGAGTCTCGGCAGGACTTATCTTAAAGAGTTTGGAGCAGACATTCTGAAGTTCCGCAAGGTTAAAGAGAAGGGGCGGATTTTTCTTTTCCGTCTTTCGGGAAATCTCGCTTATTACTGCTTTTTTATCACCGGTGCTCTCAAGATCGCAGATCAGTTTTTCCGCGATCTCTTTTTCTTTGAATCCGTTATCTTTGTATAACTTGGGAGAGCCGGCATAAGCTGAAAGATCATTCACCTTCCAAAGCAGCTGGGCACTCGCATCTCCTACGGAAGTATTCATAAGAACTTTGTAGAAAGGAGTCTTAACAAAATTTCTGATCTCCTGTTCTCTTCTGACTACTATACCGAGAACACAGGTCATAACACGTCCCACGGTTACGGTAAGACGATCCATACCCAAGAGTTCCGCACATTTTTTGGAGTATTTAAGTGTCAAAGCTCTGGTAAAATTGATGCCCATAAGATAATCTTCCTGCGCTCTCAAATAAGCGGCATCGGACAGATTATCATAAGCAGACCAGTCTTTTGCCTCTCTTAGACCCCTTGCAATCTCTTCTTCGGTCTGTGAATCGATCCAGACTCTTTTACGGGGACGGTCAGCAGGAACCTGAGCCTGCATGTCAACAAGCCTGTATATATATTCTCCTTCTCTTCCCGAGTCGGTACAAATATATATGCAGGAAATATCTTCCCTTGAAAGAAGTCTTTTGACAATCTCAAACTGTTTTTTTACATCAGCAATAACCTGATATTTATAGGTATCCGGTATAAAAGGGATGGTGTCAAATCTCCACATTTTAAGAGCAGGATCATACTCTTCGGGATAACTCATTGATACAAGATGACCTACGCACCATGTGATCACGCTGTTATCGCCTTCAAAGAATCCGTCTCCTCTCTTCATGTTCTCATGAAGAGCCTGTGAGAACTGACTCGCCACAGATGGTTTTTCGGTTATATATAGATTTTTAGACAATACAAAGTCCTTTATTATTTCATGTATGAAAGAAGTTCATCAATCTTCTGTGCAGGCAAAGGTTTCCCCAGATAAAAGCCCTGAATGACATCACAGCCGGCCTCGGTAAGATAATTGAACTGTCTCTCATTCTCAACGCCCTCGGCAACTGTTTCAAAGCCCATTGCATGTGACATATTGAGAATAGATTCGGTAATGATCCTTGTTGATGCATCATCAAGTACAGTATCTATAAAAGACTTATCAACTTTCAAGGTATCGATGGGGAACTTCTTAAGGTATGAAAGAGATGAATATCCGGTTCCGAAATCATCGAGAGAGATACTTACTCCGAAATTCCTGATTCTTGTCAGCTTAGCTGTTACAGCTTCAAAGTCATCAATGAGAATACTTTCGGTAATCTCAAGTTCAACCTCGGAAGGATCGACACAATTTCTGTCGATGATAGTCATGATACTGTCAACAAAGTCGTCTTTTTTATATTGAAGGGAGGATATATTAATGGAGACCTTAAAATGAACTCCATAAAAATCGCACCACTTTTTATACTGTTTAATAGATTCTTCCACAACAAACTGACCGATATGATCGATAAGTCCGTTTTTTTCCGCAATAGGGATAAATACGGAAGGAAGTATCATCCTGCCGGAATCATCTTTCCAGCGGATCAGTGCTTCGACACCCCTGAGTTTTCTGCTTGAAGCATAATACTGGGGCTGGTAATACATCTCAAAATTATTATTGAATGTAGCCTCTTTGAGTTTGTTTTCAATATCTACATTCTTAAGGAAATCATCCAGAATGGGCGCTTCGAAATACTGAAGTATATTCTTACCCATCTTCTTACAATTATACACAACAATATCTGCGCAGTTTAACAGATCGAGTGCGGATCCACCCGCTTCGGGAAATTCAGCCACGCCAACGGATGCGGTAATGCTTATCTGCTGACCTGTACTCATGGTAAAAGAATCAGCAAATCTCTTCTTGAGAGTCTGATAGAAATTCTCAACGGAATATTTGCCGACGGGATCGTATATGGCAACACAGAAAATATCATTATTTACATGGGAGCAGATTATCTTATCCTTTACCATGTGGCTCTTCAGATATGAACCGACCTGCTGAAGCAGCTCATCGCCCACAATAATACCCTGGACATCATTGATCTTCTTAAAATCATCGATGTCTATCATCATAAGTGATACTCTGCACTTTTCTCTTTCCGCTCTTGAAATGAATTCTGTCAGAAGTGAGACAAAATAGTTACGGTTATAGATACCCGTATTGATATCATAATAAGCCATATAGAGAAGGTCCGAGTGACGGGCCTTCTCTTTGGTTATATTCATGATGGTGATGATCTTATCGACAGATCCCGTATCTTCTTCTTTTTCAATACGGGTAATGATCCTGTACCAGACGTGTTCGTTAATCGATCTGCACTCGCAGGTGGCAAAATTATTGTCTTCTTTTTCGGGAAAGAAAGTATCGACAACTATGTGTCTGTCTTCATCAAAAAACTTATCAAAGAGAAGATCGAAATCCCGAGGCCGCTGAAGCTTGACTGCGAAAAGGTTTTCGAAAGCGCCGAAAGTCTCTATTTCATCACTTGTCAGATTCTGATAGATATACCCGAATTCCGACGATTCACATATCATTCGATATATGCGTTCACTCTTGGCTAATTTCGCGTTTTGTGCTTCAAGCAGATCAATACGGTAATTCTTCTCTTCCATTACGTCCTCGACAGGCTAAAAAGCAAAACTATGATTATTTCTTATCAATATATCCCTTTGCCTTAAGAAGCTCGGCACAAAGTACCGCACCTCCTGCAGCACCTCTTACGGTGTTATGAGAAAGACCTACAAACTTCCAGTCAAAGAGAGTATCCTCACGAAGTCTTCCGATGCTGATGCCCATTCCGTTTTCGAAATCTACATCAAGCTTAACCTGAGGTCTGTTATCCTCCTCAAGATACTGGATAAACTGCTTGGGAGCACTGGGAAGTCCAAGCTTCTGAGGCTCGCCGGAGAAGGTAACCATCTTCTCGATGAGCTGCTCCTTGGTAGCTTTCTTTCCAAGGTTAACAAAAACTGAAGCTGTATGTCCGTTGAGAACAGGTACTCTGATGCACTGGGAAGTGATAAGAGGAGTGGTCTCGGGAACGATAACGCCGTTCTCGATCTTTCCCCAAAGTCTCAGGGGCTCTTTCTCACTCTTTTCTTCCTCACCGCCGATATAAGGAATTACGTTCTCTACCATCTCAGGCCAATCCTTGAAGGTCTTGCCTGCGCCGGAGATAGCCTGATAGGTTGATACAACAACCTGAGTAGGCTCAAATTCCTTCCATGCGGTAAGAACGGGAGCATAAGACTGAATGGAGCAGTTAGGCTTAACTGCGATAAATCCTCTCTTGGTTCCGAGTCTCTTTCTCTGATACTCGATAACATCTGCATGTGCCGCATTGATCTCGGGTACGATCATGGGAACATCGGGAGTCCAACGATGAGCGCTGTTATTGGATACAACGGGAATCTCAGCCTTAGCATATTTCTCTTCAATGGCTTTGATCTCATCTTTGGACATATCAACTGCGCTGAATACGAAATCAACATCAGCGATAACATCTTCAACATTTGATACATCTTTGACTACGATCTTCTTAACAGCTTCGGGCATGGGAGTCTGCATCTTCCATCTGTCTCCGATAGCTTCTTCGTAGGTCTTACCTGCACTGCGGGGTGAAGCAGCGATGGTAACAACCTCAAACCAGGGATGGTTCTCAAGAAGAGAAATAAATCTCTGTCCAACCATTCCGGTTCCTCCAAGAATACCTACTTTTAACTTATCACTCATAATATCTCCTCCTACGCCGGTCATAGTAAAACCGGAAAATATTAATTCAAAAAATCATCAAGGGGATCGGCCAGTGCTTTGGTTTCCGAAATAAACTTCTCACATCCGGCAATCTCATCCGCCATGGCATCCGGTCCGGGAGCTCCCTTTGTTGAGCGCTTGAGAACACAGGTCTCAATGCTGACGGCTTCATAAAAATCTTCCCCGATGACAGATGAAAGTTTCTTAAGATCATCAAGACTCATCTCATCGATGGTGATTCCTTTATCGATACATTCTAGAACCATTCTTCCGACTACGGAATGTGCATCTCTGAAAGGTATTCCTTTTCCGACGAGATAATCCGCTGCATCGGTAGCATTTGTAAATCCGCCCGCAGCGCTCTTCTCCATGATCTCGTTATTGAACTTCATGCTTCGAAGCATTCCTTCATACAGATCAAGGCAGGAGCAGGCTGTATCCATTGCATCGAAAGCACCCTCTTTGTCTTCCTGCATATCTTTGTTATACGCAAGAGGAAGGCCCTTCATTGTCGTAAGAAGCCCCATGAGACTTCCGTACACTCTTCCCGTCTTACCTCTGATAAGCTCCGCGATATCGGGATTCTTCTTCTGAGGCATTATGCTCGATCCGGTTGAATATGCATCATCAATCTCAACGAATCTGTACTCATTGGTATTCCAGGTTATTATCTCTTCACATGACCTGGACATATGCATCATGATGATGGAAAGTGCATCAAGAAATTCTATAAGATAATCTCTGTCGGAAACAGAATCCATGGAGTTATCCGTCGCTTTATCAAAGCCAAGCTTCTTGGCGGTAAATTCTCTGTCGAGAGGATATGTGGTTCCTGCCAGAGCGCCGGAACCGAGAGGACATTCATTCATTCTGGTGTAGATGTCATGAAGTCTCTTTCTGTCTCTCTTAAACATCTCAAAGTACGCGCCCATATGATGAGCCAGTGTAACGGGCTGTGCTTTCTGGAGATGTGTGAAACCGGGCATAAAGGTTTTGGTGTTGGCCTTCATGATATCGAGAATTGTAACGAGTAGCTTATCCAGAAGAGCATCTGCGATACAGACCTCACCTCTGACATACATCCTCATATCAAGAGCAACCTGATCGTTACGGCTTCTTCCGGTATGAAGTCTCTTTCCCGCATCTCCGATTCTTTCGGTCAGAACCGCTTCGCAAAAAGAATGAATATCTTCATACTGATTGGTTATAACAAGCTTTCCGGAGACAACATCTGCGTAGATGCCTTTAAGCCCCTCTTCTATGGCTTTGCCGTCTTCTTCGGATATAATGCCCTGCTTTGCAAGCATTGCTGAATGTGCGATACTTCCGCAGACATCCTGCTTAAGCATCCTTTTATCAAAGTTTACGGATGCGTTGAAAGCATATACTTTTTCGTCGGTGGGCTTTGTAAATCTGCCGCCCCATAATTGTGCCATAAAGCCACCTTTTCCTTTAAATATAATCCTATATATTTTCGGCAATTTGACACTCATTGTCAACACAAAAATTTGCCGAAAACCCTTAGGAAAACGTTATATTTTTACTTAATTGCGCAAAATGCTTTTAATGGTAAAAAAATAGATCCCGATACATTAAAACATATCGGGATCTACAAGCCGGAAAGGGGACTCGAACCCCTGACCTACGCATTACGAATGCGTCGCTCTACCAACTGAGCCATTCCGGCATATGTGAGCCGAAAGGTTTTCCCCTTGGCTCACTTGTCTGATTATATAGATTAGACCTTCAAAAATCAAGTCGCATTTAAGATCACTTCTTACTCTTTTTGATGGGAGTATAGTTCCTGATCCTCTGCTCGATAACCTTCTCAAGTTCTGCTTCCGTGTAAGGTATGAACTTCATGATGATCATACTCAAAGGTCTTATTTTAACGGATATGGATTGAGTCCTTCCGTCCATTCTCTTGTCGGTTGCTTTTCTTACGGTTTTGGATACGGAAGATGATCCTCCGTACGCTTTATCATCCGTGGTAAAGATCTCTTTGTATTTTCCTTCGTAAGGAACACCGGTTGAAAATGACTGTTCGATTCCCGAGAAGTTGACCACAAACACAAGCATATCCTCCGGATCGTCCGTCTTTCTGACAAAAGAAACACAGGCCTGATCCGCATTCATATTGCTAAGCCACTCAAAGTTTTCAGGATCGTTTTCACTACGATTAAGCGCAGGTTCCTTTTCATACAGATCATTAAGATCTTTGAGTAATCTGCCGGTTATCTCAGGCGCATCACCAATGGCCTTTTTGCCGGGATGAGCAAACAGGTATCCTGCAGCAAGTTTCATCTGAGCCTTCTTCATAGCTCCATCACCGGGAAGCAGATCATAAAGCTTACCGATCTCGGAAGTCTTCTCTCTTCCCGCAAAAGGAAGAACGAAATCTTCAACAAAAGCATAGGTCAGTTCATCGGGAAGAAGGTGAAGGTTCTGACCTCTGTAGAGCGGATCCATGCACATGAAATTCCTGAAGTCGTCAAAGAAAACTTCATTCCACTTATAATCAAAACCTAACCCGTTATCACTCACAGGATCGGTAATTCCCTGATGAAGAGAAGAATCCTCTGCTATGAGAAGCATACCGGGATACTTAGACTTGATCTGAGAATTGAAGTCCTTCAGGAAAGAGATAGCATCCAGATTCTCATTACCGCCATAAATATTGGGAACCCATTCGGTCTTGCTGTAATCCAGATAAAGCATTCTGGCAATACCGCAAACCCTGATTCCGTCAGCTCCGAATTCATCGGCATACTTAAATCCCGATGAAAGAAGGAAGTTTGAAACAGTGTTTGAAGAATAATTAAACAGACATGCATCGATATCCGCAGCATAACCCTGTCTGGGATCAATGTGTTCATAAAGTCCGGTTCCGTCAAAAAGAGATAAACCGCCTTCTTCATGTGCAAAGAAAGAAGGAACCCAGTCAAAGATTACTCCGATACGTGCATCATGAAGTGCATTTACAAATGCCTTAAGTTCATCGGCAGAGCCAAGTCTCTTATCAATGGCATAAAAAGAAATGGACTTTTCTCTTCTGCTTCCGGACGAAGTAAGTACGTTACCGATGTTTACGTGAGTAAAACCCGAATCCTTACATAACGCAGGAATAACTTTAAGCATCTTTGTAAATGCGGATGTTTCTTCATTTACGTATTCAAAGGGATTAACCTGATATATGCAAAGAGCGGAGTTCTTATCAACGTGCTTTCCGGAATAAAGAGATTTGCACTTTTCGGTTTGTTTATCCGCAACAACAGAAACAAAGCCGTTTTCCATGAGAAGTTCGGAAGCGTAAGGATCGGCTTTTCTGCATATATCGTAATTCTTAAATTTGATCTCGTATTGGTATTTTTCTCCGGGCTTCACGCCGGGAATAAAGAGTTCAAAGATTCCGGATTCCTCTCTCTTACACATCTGATCGAGTCTTCCGTCCCATGAATTGAAATCACCTACAACGCTGATTCTCATTGCATTAGGTGCATATACGGCAAAAAGAGTACCTTCTTCTCCGTCATGCTCCATAAAATGAGATCCGAGAATTTCAGAAGCATTAAGGCATTTGCCTTCGATAAATCTTGCAATGTCCTTATCGTTTAACAGACCTGTATGTCTGTAGGGGTCACCGCATCTGAGTACTTTTTTCTTAAGAGTCTTTCCGCCTTCCTGTCTCTCCTCATAAGTGACAACATATGTGTAAGCTCCGGGATCCTTAGTGGGAAGAAGCTGAGCAAAGAATCCGTCGTCATCAGCAACTTCCATCTGTGTCTCGGAAGGTTTGCCGGGTTCTCCTCTGTCTTTCCATTTAACAACCACAGACTCCGCACCGGGAAAATATGCCTGCAGAAGTACGGTCTGTCCTTTCAGGTGAGGTCCGAGAATATCCTGAGGATGCGAACACTCGGAATAGATAACCTCCTCGATAAATGCCCAATCCATTAGCTTATAAAGTCTCTTATTCATATCATCAACCCCTAAATATTTTATTGATCGATCTTATGTAAGAAAAGTCCGCTGCGAAGCTTGGGTTCAAACCAGGTAGATTTGGGAGGCATCAGGAGGCCTTCGTCCGCTACCTTAAAGAGTTCTTCGATGGATGTGGGGAACATGGAAAATGCAACCTGCATATCATCTTTGCATCTTCTCTCAAGTTCGCCGAGTCCTCTTATACCGCCGACAAAATCAATTCTCTTGTCGGTTCTCGGATCACCGATTCCGAGAACGGGACCGAGCAGTCCATCCTGAAGAACCGAAACATCCAATCCTTTTACAGGATCGTCTGACTTAAGATCATGATGAGCACGAAGCTTATACCACTTACCGCTGATATACATACCGAAAAGGCCTTTATCTTCGGGAGAATACAGCTTCTTTGCATCACATACTTCGAATCTGTCGATAACCTCATTGAAGAACTGAACTTCGGTGAGGCCGTTAAGATCTTTAATTACTCTGTTATAATCAAGGATTTTAAGTTCATCCCCGGGGAATATAACACTGAGGAAATAGTTAAATTCTTCATCACCGGTATATCCCGGATTTTCTTCTCTTCTTTTCAATCCGACTTTAACAGCCGATGCACATCTGTGATGACCGTCCGCGATATAAAGAGCATCGGTTCCGGAAAACTCATCTCTGATGGTCTTAACTTTATCCGCATCATTGATGGAAAAGACTCTGTGTCTGATACCGTCATCAGAGGTAAAATCGCAGTCAGCCACACCTTTTTTAACAGATTCGATGATCGAAGCAAGAACGTCGTTGTGTCTGTATGCCAGGAAAATGGGACCTGTCTGGAACCCCGTCTTATCAACGTGATTTATGCGGTCCACTTCCTTATCGGCACGTGTGTTTTCATGCTTCTTGATCACACCGTTCATATAATCGTCTATGGATGCACAGGCTACAATGCCGTTCTGAACTCTTCCGTCCATTGTAAGTTCATACAGATAATATCCGGGCTCACCATCATCCTGTACAAAACGGCCGTCGTCAATCCTTTCCCGGATCATGTCCCTGGCTTTGTCATATACTCTGGGATCATAGGTATCCACATCATCGGAAAACTGAGTTTCTGCTCTGTCTATGGCAAGAAAGCTTTCGGGGTTGTTTTTGACAACTTCCAAACTCTCTGCTCTGTTGTAAACATCATAGGGAAGAGCTGCGATAACAGACTCCATTCCTCTTTTGGGTCTGTATGCATTAAAAGGTCTTACGTCAGCCATTTTTAAGTCTCCGTTTTATAGAAATCGTTATAATATTATTATGTAAAAATCAATGATTATTTTAGCATTATACGGTTATACAAACAAGTTTCTACATGCTATAATGCAGATTATCAAAGAGGATTATTAAGGTAATAAATAGGGGAAGTTATGACAGAAGAACAAAGAGCAATGTTAAAAAGGATCAATGATTATGCGGAAGAAGTAATGCCCGATATTGATCCTCAGCACACTCCGATTTCATATCAGCTTGAGAAGCTGACACCCATCATGAAGCAGATCGGTGAAGAGCAGGACAAATCACTCAGTGACATATTCATCGAGTATATGGATCTTGCAAGTGAAGCCGCTACCGAGATGGAAAAGAAACTTCAGGACTCTCTCAAGGATATTGAAGACGGCGAGAAAAAGTAAATAATTATTTAAAAAAACGGGTGTACATCTCAGATGTACACCCGTTTTATATTACTCACATCATCCCTTTACTACTCTTACGCGGAGAACGCCTTCGGCAGCGGAAAGCTTCTCAACAAGGTGAGGAGTGGGAACGTCATCAAGATCAAGCATAGTTACTGCATAATCTCCCCTGGACTTGTTCATCATGTCGGAGATATTGATCTTCTCAGCACCGATAACTGCGGTGAACTGAGTGATCATGTTAGCCTGATTCTTGTGGAATACTTCAACTCTTCCCTTCTTGTCGCAAACGCCCATATCAAGTGCGGGATAGTTAACGGAATTTCTGATGTTTCCGTTATTGAGGTAATCCATGATCTCGGCAACTGCCATCTTAGCACAATTGTCTTCGGACTCTTCGGTACTTGCTCCAAGGTGAGGGGTAAGGATAACTCCGGGCTGTCCTGCAGTTGTGGAGTTGGGGAAATCGGTTACGTATCTTGCTACCTTGCCGTTCTTGAGAGCCTCAAGCATATCGGTCTCGGAAACAAGAAGATCTCTTGCATAGTTGATAACAACAACACCGTCTTTCATCATGGAGATAGCTTCACGATTGATGGTACCCTTTGTGGAATCAAGAAGAGGTACGTGAATGGTGATGTAATCACACTCTTTGTAGATTTCTTCTACCTTCTCTACATGGATAACGCTTCTTGAAAGATTCCAAGCAGCATTAACGGAGAGGTAAGGATCGTAACCGTAAACCTGCATTCCGAGGTTCTGTGCTGCGTTGGCAACCTTAACGCCGATAGCGCCGAGTCCGATAACGCCAAGCTTCTTGCCTGCAATCTCGGTACCTGCAAAATACTTCTTCTGCTTCTCAGCGGTCTTAGCAATATCAGCATCCGATGCATTGTCTTTGCACCACTGAATACCACCGACAACATCTCTTGCAGCAAGAAGCATACCTGCGATAACAAGCTCCTTAACGCCGTTTGCGTTAGCGCCGGGAGTATTGAATACAACAATACCTTTCTCGGCACACTTATCAAGAGGAATATTATTTACACCGGCACCTGCTCTTGCAACTGCAAGAAGAGAATCGGGAAGATCCATATCATGCATAGCAGCGCTTCTTACAAGGATACCTTCTGCCTCTTCGGTCTTATCGGTTATCTGGAAATCATCGGTAAGGTCAGCGAGACCTACCTGAGATATGGGATTAAGGCAATTGATCTTAAACATCTGAAAACTCCTTTCAAAGAGGCGGATTACGCGTTCTCAGCCTCGAATTTCTTCATAAACTCAACGAGCTTCTCTACACCTTCCTTGGGCATAGCATTGTAGATGGATGCTCTCATACCGCCAACGGTTCTGTGACCCTTGAGGTTAACAAATCCTGCCTCGGTAGCTTCTTTTACGAACTTAGCGTCAAGTTCTTCATTACCGGTTACAAAAGGAACATTCATGAGAGATCTGTCTTCTTTTACGACAGTTCCCTTGAAAAGCTTGGAAGAATCAAGGAAATCATAAAGGATCTTAGCCTTCTCTTCATTTCTCTTCTTCATCTCCTCAAGGCCGCCCATCTTCTTGAGCCACTTGAATACCTTGCCGCAGATGTAGATGGTGTAGCAGGGAGGAGTATTGTAAAGAGAATCATTATCAGCCTGAGTCTTCCACTTAAGCATGGTGGGAGTTCCGGGAAGGCACTCGTCGGTGATAAGGTCTTCTCTGATGATTGCGATAACACAGCCTGCAGGTCCTACATTCTTCTGAACGCCGCCGTAGATTACACCGTACTTGGTAACATCAACAGGCTCTGAAAGGAAACAGGAGGAAACGTCGGAAACAAGGATCTTACCCTTGGTATTGGGAAGAGTCTTATACTTGGTTCCGTAAATGGTATTGTTCTCACAGATGTATACATAGTCCATATCATCGGTGATGGGAAGATCGGAACAATCGGGGATGTAGCTGAAGGTCTTATCAGCAGATGAAGCAAGCTCAACTGCCTCACCATAGATCTTAGCTTCCTGGAAAGCCTTCTTAGCCCACTGTCCGGTGATGATGTATCCGGCTTTCTTATTCTTCATCATGTTCATGGGAACTTCTGCGAAGAACTGGGATGCACCACCCTGAAGGAACAGTACCTTATAATTATCGGGAATATTCATGAGTTCGCGAAGATCGGCTTCAGCTTCCTTGATAATGGTGTCATACACCTTAGATCTGTGGCTCATCTCCATTACGGACTGGCCTGATCCCTTATAATCAAGCATCTCCTCTGCAGCTTCCTTCAGTACTTCTTCGGGCAAAACAGCAGGTCCTGCCGAAAAATTGTAAACTCTTGACATTGCTTTCCTCCTTAAATTCGCCGCGATAGCGGCATTAATTTATGTAAGTGCTAGCGAAGCTAGCACCTAGCCTCCTTAAATTCGCCGCGATAGCGGCATTAATTTATGTAAGTGCTAGCGAAGCTAGCACCTAGCCTCCTTAAATTCGCCGCGACAGCGGCATTAGTTATATGTAAGCGATGGTCTCGCTCAGCATTCTGAATAAAAATTCACTTTTTATAAAATATACTTTTGAAACCCTTTAGTCAACTTAATAATCGTAAACAACAACGGGAGTTCCAATTTCTATATTTTCAAAAATATTACGGGCAGGATCCTTATCCATATTTATACATCCGTGAGATCCGTCATAGGTATAAATATCACCGCCCCACTCATCTCTCCAGTCGGAATCATGGAGTCCGTATCCTCTGAAATATGGCATCCAGTAAGAAACGAAATCTATGTAATCTTTTCCGTAGAGATACTGATCCGTATATTTGCCGTTAATGGAGAAGACTCCTCTGGGGGTTGTCCATCCTTTGGGAATGTCACCCGATACGATATCGGTCTCCACTATAAGCTCACCGTTCTTGTAATAATACAGGTACTGATCGGAAAGATCGACTTCAACAAAGGTATCGCCTATATCGTTAAGGCCTCTGACGGTAGCTTCCACATTGTACTGTGGAATGTGATCGTCCGGAACTTTATCCCACGCTTCTTCGGAATGAAGATAATTAGTGAGGTATCTGAGTTCCGCATCATGGTTAAGTTCGGTTCCGTAATCACTGTATGTTGCTGGTATAATAACAGTCTTACCGGTGGATGAAACGAATTCCCTGTCCAAACCGTACGTATTATATGCTTCACACAGGTCATCAATCCACGCTGCAACCGCGTCATCATCGATGATGTATGATCCGTCCTCGTCTTTAACGGGATCACCGTTTCTTTCGGATACTATAAGAAAACTCATTACCGTTGAATCGAAGGCAATCTTCTCGGCACCCATGTCATAGACAAGATCGGTGGTAAGAAAAGATGAAAGTTCATTCCATTCCTTGATGGAAGCATTCTCTTCTGCGGTATATGGAGCATCGTAATAAAACGAGGAATCCAATGTAAGGGAAAGTTTACCTCCCGCAAGTGCATCGGAAAGTGCCTGAAGAGCTTTTTCCGCATCAAGCCTTCCTGAATGATTGTCATAGACATAGTATCCGGTTTCATGATCAAACCTGATGGAGTACTCGGGAGTCTCCGCAGTTTCGGTTCTGACTCTTTCGAGCTGGAAAAATCTGCTTCTTAACAGATCCGTATTAAAATTTATAACAGGGTCAAGCTGAAGATTCTGCTTGGTAAACAGACATGCAGGCCATGAAAAAATATTCTGTGACTCAACAGCTTTAACAACAGATGAAGTCAGGTTATAGCTGTATGCTATATCTTCAGGTCTGATATAGGAATCTTCAAAACCATCATCAGCCCAGCTTATCCTGATATCGGGTATAACTATTTTTTCTTTAAGGTCATAAGCAACGGCACGGGTACTTCTTCCGGTACAGTAAACATCTCCGATCCACGTATTAGGAAGGAATCTGTTTCTGAAATAAAATGCAGTTCCCAGATATATGATCAGAAGCGTAGCGATAACCGCTCCTATACAAATGATCTTTTTATTTTTCTTGGAAAGCTTTTCTTGATCGGAGGACATAATTAATCTTCTTTCATATCCTTTTCATCAAATACTTCGCTTAAAGGTTTTCCTGCGGGAACCATGGGGAATACCTTATCATCTTCTTCAATGATACACTCGATGAGAACAGGAGCCTTAGCAGCGATAGCTTCTTTGAATGCAGGCTCAACCTCTTCTTTCTTAGTGATCTTGATTGCCTTGCAGCCGAGACCTTCTGCAACTTTGCAGAAATCAACCGCATCATTTAATACGGTCTGGGAATATCTCTTTCCGTAGAAAAGAGTCTGCCACTGACGAACCATTCCGAGAACATGGTTGTTGATGACAACCTGAATAATGGGAATGTTATATCTTGAAGCGGTAGCCAGCTCGTTCATGTTCATTCTGAAACATCCGTCACCTGCGATATTTATACAGATATCGTCAGGACGTCCTACCTGTGCTCCGATGCAGGCACCGAGTCCGTATCCCATAGTGCCGAGACCACCTGATGAAAGAAAGGTTCTGGGCTTGGAATAAAGATAATGCTGTGCAGCCCACATCTGATGCTGTCCTACATCGGTGGTGATAACAGCTTTACCTTCGGTTATACGGTCGATCTCTGAAATGATATAAGGACAGGTAAGCTTGCTGTCATCATATCCGAGAGGATACTTAGCCTTAAGTTCTTCGATATGATTCATCCACTCATCATGATTCTGCTTCGTGATAAGAGGATTAAGTTTCTGAAGCGTAGTCTTAAGATCTCCAACAAGTGATGCATCAACACAAATGTTTTTACTGATCTCTGCAGCATCGACATCTATATGAACGATCTTTGCTCCTTCGGCAAACTTCTTGGGATTACCGATAACTCTGTCGGAGAATCTTGCTCCAAGCGCAACAAGAAGATCGCACTCTGTTACTCCAAGATTTGAAGCCTTGGTTCCGTGCATACCGATCATACCGGTATAACGCTTGGAATGTCCGTCAAAGGCGCCTTTACCCATAAGCGTATCGCAAACGGGTGCATCAAGAAGCTCAGCAAGCTCTGCCACTTCTGCAGAAGCATCTGAAATAATGGCACCGCCTCCGACATAGATAAAAGGCTTTTTAGCTTTGCAAAGCATCTCGGCAACAACGGTAAGATCCTTGTCGTCAAACTTAATTACCTTATCGGGTTCTGCAGGATTAACAGGCTCGTAATCACATACGGCTGCGGTTACATCCTTGGTAATATCTACGAGAACAGGACCGGGACGACCGGTCTTTGCTATCTTAAAGGCCTTACGGATGGTGGGTGCCAGATCATTGATATTCTTTACTATGAAACCATGCTTAGTAATAGGCATGGTAACGCCTACGATATCGATCTCCTGGAACGAATCTTTTCCGAGAGCGGGAAGATTAACATTTGCGGTAATGGCAACAAGAGGGACAGAATCCATATATGCTGTTGCAATACCGGTAACAAGATTGGTGGCACCGGGGCCTGAAGTAGCCATGCAGACACCGACTTTACCGGTAGCCCTTGCATAACCGTCAGCAGCATGAGCTGCGCCCTGTTCATGGCTGGTAAGCACATGTCTGATCTCATCCTGATGCTTGTAAAGCGCATCATAGATGTTAAGGATGGTGCCGCCGGGATATCCGAATACGGTATCGACTCCCTGTTCTTTGAGACATGCTATTACTATTTCAGAACCGTTCATTTCCATAGTCCGTAATTCTCCTAATGTAAATCTTTGGGATATATATTCTGATCAAATATCAAATCACTTCTTGCCGGGAATTTCGAGAACCGCACCTCTGTTTCCACTGGTAACAAGTTCTCTGTAACGTGCAAGATATCCTGTAGTGATCTTGGGCTCTCTGGGAACCCAGGCTTCTCTTCTCTTAGCCATTTCTTCATCGGATACCTTAACATCAAGCTTTCTGTTAGGAATATCGATGGAGATGATATCTCCTTCCTGAACAAGTGCAATAGGTCCGCCTACTGCAGCTTCGGGTGATACATGTCCGATGGAAGCACCGCGGGATGCACCTGAGAATCTTCCGTCAGTGATAAGAGCAACGGTAGATCCGAGTCCCATACCTGCAATAGCGGATGTAGGATTAAGCATCTCTCTCATTCCGGGGCCGCCTTTAGGTCCTTCATATCTGATGACAACAACATCACCTGCAACGATTTTTCCACCCTTGATTGCTGCGATGGCATCCTCTTCACAGTCAAATACTCTTGCGGGTCCTTCGTGTACGAGCATCTCGGGAGCAACTGCAGACTGCTTAACAACACCGGTATCGGGAGCAAGGTTACCCTTAAGTACCGCGATACCTCCGGTTGCCTGATAAGGATTATCAATAGGTCTGATGACCTCGGGATCTTTGTTGATACAATTCTTAATGTTCTCTCCGATAGTGGTTGCATTAGCAGTCATGCAATCCTCTTCGATAAGTCCTTTCTTGGAGAGTTCGTTCATTACGGCATAAACACCGCCTGCCTCATTGAGGTCTTCCATGTAAGTAGGACCTGCGGGTGCAAGGTGGCAAAGGTTGGGAGTCTTAGCTGAAAGGTCATTTACCATTTCCATGTTAAGCTCTACACCGGCTTCTTTTGCGATAGCGGGGATATGGAGCATGGTATTGGTGGAACATCCGAGTGCCATGTCAACGGTAAGCGCATTCTTGAACGCCTTATCGGTCATGATATCTCTGGGACGGATATTCTTCTCAACAAGTTCCATGATCTTCATTCCGGCATGCTTAGCAAGTCTGATACGCTCGGAGTAAACAGCGGGAATGGTTCCGTTTCCTTTAAGCCCCATACCGATTGCTTCGGTAAGGCAGTTCATTGAGTTAGCGGTATACATACCTGAGCATGATCCGCAGGTAGGACAAACCTTCTCTTCAAACTCGGTAAGTTCTTCTTTGGTAATGGTTCCTGCAGCATAGCTTCCTACAGCCTCGAACATGGATGAAAGGCTTCTCTTACATCCGTGAACATGACCTGCAAGCATGGGGCCGCCGGATACGAACACGGTAGGAATATTTACTCTTGCTGCTGCCATGAGAAGTCCGGGAACGTTCTTATCACAGTTGGGGATACATACAAGTCCGTCAAAACCGTGAGCCATTGCCATACATTCGGTAGAATCGGCAATAAGATCTCTGGTTACAAGGCTGTACTTCATTCCGATATGTCCCATTGCGATACCATCGCAGACAGCGATTGCAGGGAAAAGAACGGGAGTACCGCCTGCCATTGCAACACCGAGCTTAACTGCTTCGGCAATCTTATCAAGGTTCATATGTCCGGGAACGATCTCGTTATATGATGTAACGATACCGATCAGAGGGCGTTTTCTCTCCTCTTCGGTAAATCCGAGTGCGTTGAAAAGACTTCTGTGGGGCGCCTGTGCGTCACCGACTTTTACGGAATCACTTCTCATATTAAATACCTCTCCTACACTATTTAATCAGTATTACTGTATTATTTTATTCTCTCGCAGATCAGGTCACCCATCTGAGTGCATCCGACCTTGGTGCATCCGTCGGAGTAAATGTCTCCTGTTCTGAAACCGTCTTTAAGAACCTGCTTTACAGCGGCTTCAATGGCTTCGCCTTCCTTATTAAGGTCAAAAGAAAACTTAAGCATCATTGCGGCTGAAAGAACGGTTGCGATGGGATTTGCGATATCCATTCCCGAGATATCGGGAGCGGATCCGTGGCTGGGCTCATAGAGTCCGAACTTGGTTTCATTAAGGGATGCGGATGAAAGCATTCCGATAGAACCTGTGATCATGCTTGCTTCATCGGAAAGGATATCTCCGAACATGTTCTCGGTAAGGACTACATCAAACTGTCCGGGATCTTTGACAAGCTGCATTGCACAGTTATCAACGAGCATGTTCTCAAGCTCTACATCGGGATAATCCTTAGCCACTTCTGCGGTAACCGCTCTCCAGAGTCTGGATGAATCAAGAACATTTGCCTTATCGACTGAGGTTACTTTACCTCTGCGGATTCTTGCAGCTTCAAAAGCCTTAATGGCAATTCTTCTGATCTCTTCTTCATTATATGTAAGTGTATCAACTGCAGTTCTGAGTCCGTTAACAACTTCGGTATGTCTTTCTCCGAAATAGAGTCCGCCGGTGAGTTCTCTCATAATAAGAAGATCAAATCCCTTATCCGAGGTCTCGCTTGCAAGAGGACAAGCATCTGCAAGTTCGGGGAACAGATAAGCCGGTCTTAAGTTGGCAAAGAGGCCGAGCTCTTTTCTGATCTTAAGGAGTCCTGCTTCGGGTCTCTTTTCGGGAGGAAGTTTATACCAGGGGCTGGTTGTAGTGTTTCCGCCGATGGATCCCATAAGAACTGCGTCTGCAGCTTTTGCGGTATCGATGGCTTCCTGTGTAAGGGGCTCACCGCAGGCATCGATGGATGCGCCGCCCATAAGAATGTCGGTAAAAACCATCTCATGGCCGTACACGGATGCTACTTTCTCAAGAACCTTTTTGGCCTGTGAGACGATCTCGGGGCCGATTCCGTCACCGGGAATGCATACAATATTAAGCTTCATGGTAAATCTCCCTTTATTAACCGCTTGAGGCAGATATATTGCGGTTATGAATTTAGTCGCGATTTAACGAATTAAAGTGCGACATTTCTACTATATGCGAATGAATTGGATTTTTCAAGGTGCTGAGGTATCCAATTTCATTCATTTATTGCAATTTATGAATAAATATGCATAATACGTTGATTCTTTATACATCCCGTTATTATCATCCTCTCTGCTGAATTCGCTAAGCTGTTCTAAGAACAGCTAAGCTCATTCAAAAGTTCAGATAATAATAACGGGATGTACAAAGATCGCCTTAGTTACATAAAAGTATTACAAATAAATACATAAAAAAGCCACCCGAAAGATTCGAGTGGCTTATAGTTCACACTATATTAGGAATTACTTGTCTTTCTTCTTGTCAGACTCAGCGGGAGCTTCCTGGCCGGGCTTTTCAACACGGGCGATGGCGGATTTCTCCATGGGGATACGGCAGTTACGGTTGTTGCCGAACTCTACGATTACGTCGTCGTCGGTTACATCGATGAGAACTCCGTAGAAGCCTGAGGTGGTAACTACTACATCGCCAACTTCGAGGGTAGCGAGCATCTCCTGGGTCTTCTTTCTCTCTTTGCTCTGAGGTCTCATGAAGAAGAACCAAAGTGCGAAGATGATGATACCGTACATGATAACAACGGGAAGTAAGCTTCCGAGTCCTGCCTCTGCAGCAGCAGCTTCTTCAGCGGTGAGAAGCAATAATTTCATATTAATAGTCCTCCGATCAAAATTCTGAATTCAAATGTGTTCTGCACACTTTTCTGATGATACACGATATCAGGAAAAGTATCAAATAAAAAATTTATGATGAGAACATCTGAACCCAATAATGTCCGTACATATCGCCGGGAACATATACATAACCTACGCCAAGCTTGGTGAAATTAGCGTTAAGGATGTTTGCTCTGTGTCCGGAGCTGTTCATCCATGCATTAACTACAGCTTCGGGTGTACGCTGTCCTGCTGCTATATTTTCGCCCAGTCTTCCGGGATTTCTGACTGCTGTAAAGCAACTGCTTCCGTCAGGTCTTGTATGTGAAAATACTACGGTAATTTCCTGTGCTCTTACAGCGGCGCCGGGAGCAAGGTTGGAAGCATCCCAGGAAAGAGGAGCAAGTCCGTATGCTGCACGCTGAGCATTGCAAAGGTTTAAAACCTGCATTTCAAATGAGGAATCACTGACTGTAGCTGTGGGCACAGGAGCAGGTGCGGGTGCGGGTACAGCGGCTGCTGCAGCTTCCTGAGCCGCATTTGCAAATCTTCCCTCAGTCTTTCCACAAAGATCATAGTGCATCTTAAGGAGAGTAGGGTCATAACCGAATACAGCTGCTACATCGGGATATCTAGCTGCGTAATAAGCGGCATCAAAATCACCTGCAGATGAAGAACTTCCGCTTCCGTATGAAGGATCATAGGGAAGTCTTCCTTCTGTTTTACCGCAAAGCGAGTAATGAAGATAAAGCATGTTCTGATCGGTGCCGAACACGGCAACAACATCAGGATTTTTCTGAGCATAATAAGTTGCATCGAAAAGCTGACCGTCCGCCATCTTTACAGGTGCGGCATTTACGGAAAATTTCACACCGACAATGCAGAAAACCGCTGTAAGTATCGCAGATAATTTAATAAACGATTTTTTCATATTATATAACCCCCTTTTATTTCTCTGCTTTAAGATTATCCAGCATCTCTCTTTTGAAAGATGCAAATCTGTCTTCATCAATCGCCTGACGAATCTCTTCCATAAGATGATTATAAAAATACAGATTATGGAGTACACAAAGTCTGAGTCCCAGCATCTCACCGGATTTGTGCAGATGGCGGATATATGCTCTGGAATATCTTCTGCAGGCGGGACACTGACAGCCTTCTTCAATCGGCCTGTCATCTTCGGCATACTTGGCGTTATTGATATTGATCTTACCGAAGTGGGTATACAGATGTCCGTGTCTGCCGTTTCTGGAAGGATATACACAGTCGAACATATCTATACCGCGGTCAACTGCCTCAAGAATATTGGCGGGAGTTCCCACACCCATCAGGTATCTGGGCTTATCTATGGGAAGGAAAGGCGCGGTATGCTCTATAACGTCATACATCTCCTCATGAGTTTCTCCGACCGCAAGTCCGCCTATGGCATATCCCGGAAGATCAAGTTCGGATATCTTCTTTGCGTTTTCTATTCTGATGTCATTGTAGACAGCACCCTGATTTATACCGAAAAGAAGCTGATCCTTATTGATGGTATCTTCAAGGGAATTCAGCCTGTCCATCTCCGCTTTACATCTTGCCAGCCACCTTTCCGTTCTCTGAACCGAAGGAAGCACATATTCCCTTGCAGCTTTAGCGGGAGGACACTCATCAAACGCCATGGCGATCGTGGAACCGAGATTGCTCTGTATCCGCATGCTCTCTTCCGGCCCCATGAAGATCTTGTGCCCGTCGATATGGCTTCTGAAGGTTACACCTTCTTCTTTAATCTTTCTCATGGATGCCAGCGAGAAAACCTGAAACCCTCCGGAATCGGTCAGAATCGGTTTATGCCAGTCCATAAACTTATGAAGACCACCGAATCTTTTGATAAGATCATCGCCGGTTCTTACATGAAGATGATATGTATTGGACAGCTCAACCTGACATCCGATATTCTCAAGATCTTCGGATGAAACTCCGCCCTTTATGGCGGCTACGGTTCCCACATTCATAAAAAGAGGAGTCTGAACCGTACCATGTACCGTTGTCAGCTCTCCCCTTCTGGCTTCGCCGTCTTTTTTGATAAGTTTAAAACATGAACTCAAAATACTGTCTCCCAGAATTCTTCAAGTGTTAATCCCTTGAGCGTCATATATGCCGCAGCTTCTCTGCCCACATATCTGAAATGCCAGGGTTCATATTCAATAGTTGTAATATATTCCTTATCCGCAGGATATCTGAGGATAAAACCGTATTTATAGCAGTTCTCCGCAAGCCAGATTCCTTCGGGTGTCTCGCCGAAACCCTCACCCAAGTGGGCGTACTCATTATTAACGATATCAAAAGCAAGTCCGATCTGATGCTCACTGGTTCCGGGAAGTGTTACCGCCTCTGCGGCAAGCTGATACGCATCAAAATAATTCATTCCGGAATCGATATACTTGCTGAGATCATAATTAAACAGATTTTCCTGTTTCTCTCCGGATCTGTAAGGTGATACGATCCAGATGTTCATTCCTGCGTTTCTTGCGTCCCGAAGCATCATCACAAGATCATCGATAACGCGTTCATCGCACTGTACGTTTGCTGCAAGTTCGCCCAACGGGAATTCATATCCGGCAGGTACGGAATGCTGCTTATTAACAAGGATCAGTCTCCAGTCGTTTCTGTCAAAAACAAGACTGTCCAGATCGTACTCTTCGTAAAGATCGGAACAGGTCGCATCCGGTTCATCCGTAAGTATCGAATCTCCCACATAAACATCCTCAAGAATGTCATCGGTTTTAATTGCGATAACTTCCTGGCCTTCGGAATTGACGCTTACATAACCTGTATAAAGAGATCCGTCCTCACCCCTGAAGTCTTTATAGAAAATCTTTCTGGCTTCATCGGCAGTCAGGAAATCCTCATCCTCATCTGCAAGAGATATGGACTCATCAAGTTCGTTGAAATCGATGATACCCAGATTTGTAACAGATCCCGTAAACAAAGGAAACGAAAAACTGCAGAAAGCAATAAAGCATAATCCGGATGTACATAACAATACAAATTTGATCAAGTGTCCGCTGCAGAATTCACATAAACCGATCCACGCAAACAAGCCCCCCTTGATAATCGGAGAGAAAAACTTAAATGCCTTATTCTTTTTTCCGCGTTTTCTGATCTCTTCAGAGACCATTTCCTTACGGGAAAGATTAAGCATCTCCTGTGAACCTTTCGGAAAACACTATTTTTCTTCGGTCTCGGTATTGAGCTTGTGGATCAGAATACAGTTAGGGGTATTTACTTTAACAAAATCTCCGTTCATGATCATGGTTCCGTGTTCGATATCCAGTTTAAAGAAGGACATCTCGTTGGACTCATGATTAAGTGATACAAGGAACTTATTGCCGGGAAGAATCTCCGCATCCTTAGGATAATCGCCTGAGACGGGAAGAATCAGTTTCTTGGTAAGAAGTCCGGTCTTCTCATCAGCTCCGAATATAGCTACGGAATTATCTCCGGCAACGGTTGTAAGGATATATTTGTAATCGCTTGAAAAAGAAAGAGCGCTGAGAGCGGAAGGTGCTCCGTCCTCAAACTTGATAACATCAACGGTCTGGATCTTCTCAAAAGAAGGAGCTTTGCCGTCAAATGTATATTCATATACATCAATCTTACAAGTAGCCTCAAGGCAGATATAAATGAATCTTCCGTCCTTGGAAAGTTTGATCTGACGGGGGGATGATTCAAGTTCGCATCTGATGATATCTACAAGTTTGATCTTACCGGTCTCCTGGTTAAGCTCATAGACATTAACGTGATCCATTCCCTGATCGGCAACCAAGATATATCTGTTGTCATGGGTCATTCTGGCGCTTGCGATATGAGGTCTGAAGTTTCTGTCAGCCATGGAGCCGAGACCCTTATGGAAGACTTCGTCGGTTATCTTACCTACGCCGCCGTTATCCTTGATGTGAAGAACGGTAAGCTTACCGTCATGATAACCTGCTACCATAAGATATCTGTCTGTATAGTCGGTTGCAAGATAGCATCCTCTCATACCGTTGATAGGTGCAAAGTTAATAAGATCAAGGGTTCCGTCGGGAGCAATCTTATAAGACTCAACACCGAGGTCGGTTATTGAATAGAGATATTTTCCGTTATGGGAAACAGTGACATATGATGAGTTGGAAATATCAACTTCATCCTTCTCCTTGAAACGACCTGTCTCCATATCAACATCATAGATCTTTATGCCGTGATTATCTCCCCTTGTATAGGTGGAAACATAAGCGACATACTTGTCCTGATTTTCCTTTGAAGATTTAGTTTTCTTTTTTTCTTCTGCCATTTCCGGTTTCCTCACTGATTTTTATATATGCTGACAAGATTATCTATCCTGGATGTCATTCCGCTCATAAGTGCATCAAGAATTGTTACCGCACACATGCTCTCGAGTACTACTACAGCTCTGGGAACAATAACGGGATCGTGTCTTCCCGTAATCTCGATGTCGATATTTTCACCCTTGTTATCAACCGTCTTCTGACTTCTTGCTATAGACGGAGTGGGCTTTACGGAGGCTCTGACAATGATATCCGACGAATCGCTTATTCCTCCGAGAATACCGCCCGAGTGATTGGACTTCTTAACGACTCCGTCCTTGGAAGATCTGAACTGATCGTTATTCTTACTTCCCACGGATTTTGCTACTTTGCATCCGTCTCCTATCTCAACTGCTTTAACGGCTCCGATACTCATAACCGCCTGTGCAAGAGTTGCATCGAGTTTATCGAATACAGGATCTCCTATACCCGCGGGAACTCCGCTTATAATGCATTCCATAACACCGCCGCAAGAATCCGATTTATTTTTCATATCGGCGATATATTCCAGAGCTCTGGCATTGGCGTCTATATCGGGCATAGCGGTTGCATTAGCAAGAACAGCACTTCTGGAGTATTCGGAAAGGTCTGCTTCCACGGGTCCGATGGATCTGGTATAAGCTTCAACCTTTATTCCGAGTCTGCCAAGAACCTTGATTGCTACAGCACCGGCGATAACCCTTGCGGCCGTTTCCCTTCCGGATGATCTTCCGCCGCCTCTGTAATCTCTGAAACCGTACTTTGCATCAAATGTGTAATCCGCATGACCGGGTCTGTAAACGTCTTTGATATTATCGTAATCACCGGAATGCTGATCCGAATTTCTGATAATCACCGATATGGGAGTTCCGGTTGTCTTGCCTTCAAACACTCCGGATAATATCTCACAAGTATCGGATTCTTTTCTCGCTGTTGCAACTGCGGGATTACCCGGTTTTCTCCTGTCGAGAAAAGGCTGGATATCGGCTTCGGACAATTCCACACCTGCAGGGCATCCGTCTATGACACAGCCCAGAGCCGGTCCGT
Organism: Lachnospiraceae bacterium; assembly: GCA_017940415.1. GTDB lineage: Bacteria > Bacillota > Clostridia > Lachnospirales > Lachnospiraceae > AC2028. The sequence goes on along the minus strand of JAGAYR010000044.1, from coordinate 71,777 downwards.
GGGATTCGCCCCATGTGGTTATTCTGAATATTTTACCGAAAGAAGAACCTGCCATTTGTTCTTGATTTCCTTTTAATCTGATTCGGACCTTTTTGACTTGGGAATATAGCGTCCGTGTTTCAATTCATATTTGATAAGCCTGCAAGTCTTGTCTTCGCCGTACTTTGCCAATATCTTCAGGTATCTGTACAGCTTTTTTCTTGTATTCGGATGCATCGGAGCGGTTTCGATACCGCCTAGAAAATAATCCAGCGAATCCGAATCCTTGTATTCTTTTCCCTTATAGACCTTGGATGCGGCGATTCGGTCCATAACCATCTCAGCAACATACCTGTCCGGCATTTCCACAGGGATAAGAACATCTTCACCGGGCATTTCTCCTCTGGTGTTATAGTCTATCCAATATTCGTAATGGTGCTTATTCCTGCCTTTGTGATGAAGCCATGCGGAAGAATATCCGATGTCTTCACGTTCCGCATTATTGGGGCTTCTCGTGCCCTGATAATACTTAACTCCCACAAGAAATTCATCGGGCGAGTATTTGGAAAGATCGTGAGTCAGCCCCTGGTAATATAATCCGATCTTAAAACATCCTTTGCACACGAGAATACGATGTTTTGTGATCGTAACAAAATGCTGAACAAATCTTATTAAATAAGGAGTGCTCATTTTTTCACCTTCCCGGTTTTATTTCCCGCGGGAAATCTGACCGTTTGGAATATGGTTACGGTCCTGCCGGGAAACGTTTTTTCTAATTCCTTGGTATCCGGTTTGCACAAGCTTTCCGGATCCGTAGAATATGTGATGCGCCAGTCAAAGCCTTTCGGGGGTCTCGGAAGAGCAAGTTTCTTATTCTCCCATCCCATATTGACCGCGGCATACATAAGTGATTCACCCTTGTCTTCGCAATACATGATACCGAAAGATCTTGAATAGTACTCGCAGGAAACTCTGTAAGCGGTATCGGAATGATAACTCATCTCCGGATATCCGCAGTTTTCCGTATCTATCATATACAGTTCTCTTCCGCTTCGAAGAATCTTGTGATCTTTGCGAAGCTTTACGAGATCTTTTAGATAATCACTCAGCTCGGAGTTTTTCTTAAGATCCTTCCAGTCAAGCCAAGTGACGGGAGAATCTATACAGTAGGGATTATTGTTTCCCATCTGAGAATTTCCGAATTCGTCTCCCATGAATATCAAAGGGGTTCCGGCTCCAAGCATCAGGAGGCTATACGCATTCTTGATCTGTCTGAGTCTCAGCTCCCGGATCTTTTTCTTACGTGTAGGGCCTTCCTCGCCGCAGTTCCAGCTGAAGTTATAATCACTCCCGTCCCTTCCCGATTCGCCGTTTTCCTCATTATGCTTGCGGTCATAACTGACCATGTCCATAAGAGTAAATCCCTGATAATCCGAAAAGAAATTAATGCGTCCGAAATTTTCCGGATTAGATCTGAGCAGCGAAAGTGAATCCGAAACCTGTCCTTCATCACTCTTAAGGAGTCTTCTTAAGGGATATCTGAAATCATCGGTGTATAATCCGATAAATCTTCCCTGACCGGAACAGTTCAATGATTCGAAATCAATATTGTCCGGATGATCGTTTAACAGTTTCGTACCCGCAAGAAGTGAATCGGATGACAGAAGTCTCATCGGAATATTCATTCCCATAAGATGAAAACCGTCAACATGATAATTGATCACCCAATAGCGAAGGATCTCAAGAACTTCGGATTCGGGAAAATCAGGAGCAAAATAAAACTGCATGCAAAGCTCCATACCACGTTTATGAAGTTCTCTTACCATATCTTTAAATTCAGCCGATGCATCCGCAGATGACGAATAGCTTTCCTTGGGTGAGTAATAATACCCGGGCTTATATCCCCAATAATTTAATTTACCGGGAATGACCTGGAGAGGCTTTGATACTCCGTAACCGTATGAGGGTTCAATTCCGGGTTTGCATTCCGTTTCGATAAATTCGTAAGCCGGCTGAAGCTCCACACAGGTAACTCCAAGATCATACAAATAATCTATTTTTTCGATGATGCCGGCATAGGTTCCTTTATGCTTTACTCCCGATGAAGGGGATTTGGTAAATCCTCTGACATGGAGCAGATAAAAGAAACTGTCCTCATATTTCAAACGGGGATGTTCGTCCGATCCCCAATCATAATCCGAATCATTTATTACAGCTTTCAAAGGCTCTGTAACGGCAGATGCATATTCTCTTCCCGAAACAAGCCCCGTAGCTCTTGGATCCGATATAAGTTTTCCGCCTGCGTAATAGATGTAGGAAATATTTGACGCTTTGTAACCGGAAACGGTTTTGCAATACAGATTTCCGATCCGATCGGATGGCTCAAAGGGAATCTTCACGATTTCCCGTCCCGAAACTCTGTCATACAGAATAACACCGCAATCGGAAGCCTTATTTTCAAGGCAAAATCTGATGCCGTCTTCGGTTTCCTGAGTGATGAGTGGGAATATATAATTGGTCCCGATCTTATTCATGCGCAAGGGTCTCCATAATCCTATAAATTATATCGCGAAAATCCTTTATTTACAAGGTTTTTTAAGGCTTTTGAAGGGTATGGACAGCAGTAAAAAAATGGTGATAATATATTAAAAAGCCCCCGGAGAAGGCTTGTTTTTTCATGAAGTGTTATCCGGAGGTTTTTTATGTTCAACTCTGAAGATTTAAACGAGGAACAGCTTAAAGCTGCCACATTCACAGGTTCTGATATACTTCTTGCTGCAGGACCCGGATCGGGCAAAACCCATACCATGACATCCAGGATTCTTTATCTTACGGATATGAGTAAAGTAGATCCCGCATCTATACTTGTCATAACATTCACCAAAGAAGCCGCCGCGGGGATGCAAAACCGTTTTAATTCAAGAACGGATATACCGCTTCCGGTTGCATTCGGAACATTTCACTCCGTCTTTTATAACATGATAAGGGAATATAGAAGAAACTCTCCCCCTCAGATACTGTATGACAGAAATAAATCGGAAATCGCATCAAGTGTAGTCAAAAAATTCTCGGCATATGACAAAGAAAAGGGAATAAAGTCCGGTGTCTCAGATTTCCTTCATGCGATTTCCATATACAAAAACACCTTAGATTCGGAAAATTCATGTAAAGGCACCGAAATTTCACCAGAATGCTTTTCCGAGATGTTCAGGTACTATGAAAACATCAGAAAGAAAAGCCGTCTTATGGACTTTGATGATATGGTCTACGATTGTCGAGGTCTCTTGCTTCATGACAACTACTTTGCAAGAAAATGGAAAAACCGCTTCTCACATATTCTGATAGACGAATTTCAGGATATCAACAAAGCTCAATACGAAACCGTCTCATTACTGGCAGGTACCGGTTCGGAAATCTTTGCCGTAGGTGACGATGATCAGTCGATATACGGATTCAGAGGCTCGGATCCATCCATTCTGAAAAAGTTTCTCGATGACCGAAATGCTGTATTAATGCACCTTGATGCAAACTACAGATCCTTAGCTCCCATAGTCAAAGCATCCGTTGTTGTCATAAATGAAAATAAAAAAAGAATTCCGAAGAATCCTGTGAGCAAAAGAGAAAACACCATACCTGCCCTTACAATAATGGGATTTGAAGATCAGATATCCGAATATCACTCTATTCTTAAACTCATTCTTTCGCGCTACGATTCTCTCGCTGTTTTATTCAGGACAAATATTGAGATGCAGACTTTCGCTTCATACCTGACTGCAAAAAATATCAGGTTCAGGATAAGAGAAAAAACCACAAGTATATTCGATCATTTCATCATGAGGGATATTCTTGATTTTATGCACGTGATATACGGCCGGCCATCCGAAGAACACCTGAAAAACATAATCGGTAAAACAGTGGGATATATTGACCATGAATACATATATGGTTCAGGCGGAGATCTGAACAGAATAATAAAAAATATATACAGCTGCGGAAAAATATCAAAGCCGGGAAACGTGATAAAAAAGCTTCTGGAACTTAAAAAGGATATTGAATTCATGAGGACTTTATCAATAAATAATGCCATAACTTATGTGTATAAGAAAACCGGATATGAAAAATACGTCCTCTCTCTGTCATCCGACGAAAACAAAAAGGAAGAATACAGGAAAATCCTTGATGAATGCCCGAAATTACTAAGCAGCGCCGAATCACTTGATGAGATCATCTTGATAAAAGAAAAATACGAAAAGCAGCTTAAACGAAAAGGGAAATATCAAGACAAGAATCTACCGGATCTTATGACCGTACATGCTTCAAAAGGTCTGGAATTCGACACAGTCATTATCCCGGATATAAACGAAGGAAATTTCCCTCACGGAAAAATGCCCGATGAAAATTCTGTCGAAGAAGAAAGACGGATATTCTATGTAGCAATGACCAGAGCCGCAAATAACCTGCATCTGTATTATCAAAAGGGAAAAGAAAACGGAAAATCCACGCCTTCCCGTTTCCTGAATCCCCTGTTTAAGAACAATATGCATAAAACTTAAATCCCTTAAAACCTATAATATTGGAAAATATCGATCTAAAAGAGTAGAATATGTAGTGCTGACATAAATTTATGTAATTTCGAGGGGAAAATTATGAAAAGGTTCTTTAGACAATCATTCTCAAAAGCCATATCGGCTGTCCTGATCTCTTTCATATTGATGATCTCTGTATCTCAATATTTCTTATCAGGAACCGCTCTGGCAGCGGAAAATCCTACCGCAGAAAATGTCAAAACCAACATCTGGGGCTCCGGCGGACAGATTTCTTTTGATCTTAAAGGATGCTCGGGATATCTTACCATCACTGTAGTCGTTGAATTCAATGCAGATGTCAAATCACCTTCGGGATGGGGTTTTGATTCATATACTGCAAACGGAAAGCAGGTAACGGCAGTTGTCAGAGCAGACGGAGCAAATTCCTGGGGATTTAACTCAAATGTGGGAATTCAGGTAGACGGATCAGGTCTTTCTTCCGCAAAAGTCGTAAGCGTAACCGGATCGGGCACATACACCGCTCCCGTAAATACCAATAACAACAACAATAATAACCAGAATAATCAGAACAATCAGAATAACAATTCCGAGGCAAGACCCGAATTCTCATCTCCCGCAGTTTCCACTTACGGAACAGCCGGCGATGACTGGCTCACCACAGACGGATCAAAGATTGTCGACATGAACGGCAATCAGGTTTGGCTCACGGGACTGAACTGGTTCGGATACAATACCGGAACCAATCTTTTCGACGGATTATGGAATGCCGAGCTGGAATCATCCATCGTGTCAATTGCAGACCACGGATTCAATCTTATGAGAATCCCCATGTCCGCAGAACTTCTTCTTGACTGGAAAAAGGGCAACTACCCTACCGCAAATTACAATCATGCATATAACTCAAATCTGAATTCTTTGAATTCACTGGAGATCTTTGACTACGTTCTCACGCTCTGTGAGCAGAACGGAATCAAGGTCATGATAGACATCCACTCCGCAAATACCGATGCTTCGGGTCACAATCATCCCGTATGGTATACCGACAAGATCTCCGAAGACCAGTACATCGAAGCACTTAAATGGATTGCGGACAGATATAAAAACTTCGATACGATAGTTGCCATTGACCTTAAGAACGAGCCTCATGGCAAGCCCAACGAAACACCTCATGCGATCTGGAACGATTCAAACGACGCAAATAACTGGAAAAGAGTTGCTGAGCGTGCGGGAAATGCGATACTCGATATCAACCCTCACATGCTTATAGTCGTTGAGGGAATTCAGATATATCCCATAGATCCCGCATCCAACAATTTCTCTTCAACAAACGAAGGCGATTATTACAACACCTGGTGGGGCGGAAACCTTATGGCGGTCAAAGATTACCCCATCGATTTCGGTGATGAAGCCAGAAACAGCCAGATAGTTTATTCGCCTCATGACTACGGTCCTCTCGTTTATCAGCAGCCCTGGTTTGACGGCGGTTTCACTTATGATTCACTCTACAACGATGTATGGCACGATTACTGGCTCTACATTGCAGAAGAAGATATCGCTCCCATACTAATCGGCGAATGGGGCGGATTCATGTCAGGTGACAATCTCAAGTGGATGGAATACTTGAGAGACCTTATCGGAAAAGAAAACCTTAATCACACTTTCTGGTGTTATAACGCAAACTCCGGTGATACCGGCGGACTTGTCAAAGACGATTTCAAAACATGGGACGATGAGAAATATGCCCTTGTAGAGACTGTTCTTTGGAAAAACGATGCAGGTAAGTTTATCGGCCTTGACCACAAAGTTGCTCTTGGAGCAAACGGAATATCTCTTTCCGATCATTCGGGAAATGCACCTGAACCTGTATTAAACGCAGGAACAGGAAGTGATGATTCATCATCCGCAGCTGTTTCCGAGACAAATACAGGATCGGGCGAAGGAACCGAAGGCAGTTCAGCAAGTGATGTGTCCCAGACAGATGCAGCAAATGCCGGAACCGGTACAGATGCAAACGGAAACACTCCCGCAGCTGCTCAGCCCGGAACGCAGAATAACGGCTCATCCGCAAACTCAGGAATACTCATTACTCTTCTCCTGCTCTCGGTAGTAATGCTTATAATCGTAGTAATATTGAACGTTAATAAGTATCGTATCCGTCAGCTGGATAATGAATTCGAGAAAAGAATCAACACAGAATATAAAGGTCCCAGAGGAAACGATAACTCCCCTAAATAAATCAAAGGGTGCAGGTAAAACCTGCACCCTTTTTCTTATCTTGCTTTTCTGCGGTCTTCATGGGTCTGATAGAACTTCTTTTTATCCTCATACATCAGCTTGTCGGCTCTGTTAAATACATCGCTGTATTCTTTGTCTTTCTCTTTATCAAAGACGGAAAAGCCTGCGGATACAGATGCGGGGAGATCATCTATCTCACTTCGAAGTGATTTGATCTTAGTCTTAAGATCGGAGATCCTGCCCGAATAATCCGGATCCCTACCGATGATAACGAATTCATCACCGCCGATACGATATATCTTCTCGGATGAGAACAGCTCCTGTATCGTTCTGGAAATAAGAGTTAAAACCTTATCTCCTTCTTCATGACCATAATCGTCATTTATGATCTTAAGCTGATTTACATCGCAAACCACAACTGTAAATGAAGCTTTGCCGGAAGAGATGTTTTCTTCGATAACCTTGATCTGTTCCATATACGAATTTCTGTTTTCAAGACCGGTAAGCGCATCAACAAAAGCAAGACTTCTTACATAGTCAATTTGCTCTTCAAGCCTGTCATGGAGATTCCTCAGTTTGATAGAAATAACTTCTATCTCATCATTTGAAGTCTTTTCCTTACCGGTTTTGGGAGTTTCTTCATACCAATAGGAATCTATGGATACTTCTTTTACAAGAGTTTCGACATCATCGGAAAGCTTCCTCATATCTTTGGAAATAGTATTATATCTCTTCCTGTATTTGGTAGCTATAAACATTATGATGCCGACACTTATGGCAAAGGCGATAATGATAACTACGGCAGTTATGGTAACAAAACCCGTTATCTGTTTATCATACCAGTCAGCACTGAAATCAACGGCAACTATACCGGCAACATTACCTTTTGAATCAAATACGGGAGAATATGAACTGTAAAATCTTCCCCATTTGTCCTCATAGGGCTCTTCATCAACGGTTGCAACGCCGTCGCTTGCTTTCATAAGTGCTTCTGTACAGACAATGGGCTCACCGAATTCTCCGGGATCATCTACAGTGGGATCTATTGAAAAGACAAATCTCCCTTCTGCCACCTCACGGATACAATAAATATATTCAAGTTCAATATTATCCTGGAAATAAGTAAGAGTTTCATAGATTTCCCTGCACTCGGGACTATCCATATTATCAGCGGACGCAGACTCAAGAACATCACCGTTTATCATTGCAGCTGCGGTATTGGAAATATCCAGCATACGGTGATGAATAAGATCGCGAAGAGCATAATCCGACTGTTTAGTCAGTAAGAAACCAAGCAGCGCATTTATAACTACCAGAAATACGCTGATTGATATCATGTATCTGCTTGAACGCGTAAGTTTTTTCAATTTTAGGCCCCTCGAAATAAGAATACATTTATTTTATTCTCCGATAATCACAAATTCAATATTTGAAGGAGTACTTACCACAAGAGACAATATGGCAATCACTGACAAAAAAGAGTATAATCGCGTATTATGCAAAATGAAAAAATCGAAAACAAAGTTCCTCCCATGGGAACAAATATACATAAAGCCATACTCCATCTGCTTCTTGCGGCGTTCTTTTTTTCGCTGATGACCTTTTTTGTAAGGATTTCGGGTGATCTTCCCACTATGCAAAAAGCCTTCTTCAGAAACTTCTTTGCACTGATAATAGCAACGGCATCAATACTGAAGAATAAAGTTGGCTTTTCCATCAGAAAAGGAAACGGTATTTCCGTTCTTATGAGGTGTCTCTTCGGAACCAGCGGAATGATAGCAAATTTCTGGGCTATAGACAGGCTGGGAATAGCCGATGCCAATATGCTCAACAAGCTTTCACCCTTTTTCGCCATAATAGTCAGCTTCTATATCATGAAGGAGATCCCTTCAAAATCCGACTGGGCATGCGTCATAATGGCGTTTACGGGTTCGCTTTTCATAATAAAACCTTCCACCGGTCTTGCTGTTATTCCCGCACTGGTCGGACTCTACGGAGGCTTCGGTGCCGGTGCCGCATATGCATTTGTACATAAGATGGGCAAAACAGGACAGCCCGGCAAAACAATAGTCTTCTACTTTTCCCTGTTTTCATGTCTGGTAACCGGTCCTTTCCTGATGTTTGACTGGCATCCCATGACACTTGCACAGTGGGGCTGCCTTATAGGAGCCGGAGTTGCCGCAAGCGGAGGACAGTTTAATATAACCGCCGCATATCAGAATGCGCCGGCAAAAGACATCTCGGTATTTGATTATACACAGGTGATATTTGCGGCAATCCTAGGAATGATATTCCTCAGTGAGTTTCCCGATATATACAGCATCATTGGATATATAATCATTATCGGAGCCGCGGTGATCAAATGGCACATTGCCAGAAAGAAATAATTAAAGCCCCTGCAGATAGCAGGGGCCTTTTTGTATCACTGAACTCTTCTCTCCCAGTCGGCGCCGTTTTTTGACATCCTGACTATTATCGAATCCACGTTATTTGCCAGATCTGAATTGATCTCAAAAACAAGAACGCAATCCATCTCATCGTTGTCTCTCATAACCGTCTGAAGAGTGGACATATCATCATCAAGCATTGTCACAAGAGCCGTTGCCGTATTACTGTCATTTACACGGCACTTGAAGGTGATGCTGTCTGCCAGGAAATTGATGCTCGCATCGGAACCCGATCCGTTATAGATGGAATACCAAAGAACCAGGAATTTATTACCCGCTGTTGCATCAACAACGAAATAATCGGAAACATCAGCATCCTCCGGATAAGAGGACTGAATGGTATAACCTCTGTATGTCAGAAGAACGCCGTTCGGAAGTTCGAGGAAATCTTCCATGGTATCACTGACATATCCGGCACCATCCCCGGTTTTGTCTATAACCTCCACAGGATTTCCGTTGGCATCCAGAGTGCCTTCCGGCTTCTGATCTTCACCGGTTTCGGTCTGTCTTGCCAATTCTGCGGCTACAGCAGCCTCCTCAGCCTGTCTTTTCGCTTCGTCCGCGGCCAAAACCTCGGAATAATCCACAAGACGGCTTCTGTGCTCCGCATCATATCTGAGCATGGCAAAAGCCGCATACTCGCCTATCTGTGTCTGCTGCTCATCAGTCATCTCGGCTATCTCGGAGCCGCATCCGCTCATTAACATGGCACAGATAAGAGAAAGAGATATAAGTTTAAGTCCTAAACCAGACTTCATATCATGAAGCTCCTTGCTCTTCGTTCTTTTTGGCCAAGGCCTTAGTCTCTCTTGATTCAAGAACCATATAGATGGTTCCGATAAGAAGTGCAAAGGCGCCGACCATTATATACATAACCGTTTTAGACTTGACATCACCCAATGTAACGAAGTCTATAAAAGCTATTTTAGCACAAACAATGATTGAAAGCACTAATCCGTATACTCTGATCGCCTTTTCTTTGAGAATAAATCCGAAAACTACGCTCGCAACAGCAACGGCCATCAGGATAATGCTGAGCAAAAATGCCTTATTCAAAGGTGAAATGATAAAGGCAAAGGTAAGATATGCGGGAATAATGATGTATTTTTCCGCAAAAGGCATTCCGTAATCTTTGTTCAACATCATAATAATAAAGCACAGTCCGAAGAGCAAACCGATAATGTAAATAAGTCCGTCCGCGAACTCATAGGAACTGTTGGCAACAGCTGCTCCCAACAGGAATATAAACTCCATTGCCACCGCAAACCAGTTAAATGTACTGTCTTTAGCCCGATCATTTCTCTCAAGGAAACTGAAAAGGCAAGTGAATCCGAGAATAATGCCCATTCCGCATACGGCCTGCAATGCATTTGGTATGAATACAGTCATTATGCCGACGGTAATGGCAAAAACAGAAATTATGCGTACAACATTTTTATATCCTGATGTAATAAATATTCCTGCAGCAAATGCGACGGACAGGACAACACAGGCAAAATACATTTCCAGACCAAACTCGCCTTCTGCGGGTTTGAAGAAGAAGGATGTAAAAACAAGTAATACCCCAACGACACTCTGTATAATGACATCCATGATCTTCAGACTGTAATCATTAGGAATCTTAGCGGTAAGAATCCTGCCTGCCAGTCCGTGAAGCGCAAATGCTATGGCGATGACATAAGCGTTCTTAGTCGATAATGCGCCTATAATTCCCGCAAGATGAATGAGAATATAGAAAGTAAACCAGGCTCTGTTACTGCTTTGGTAAAGCTTTACGGCAAAGATCACGGCAGGAACGACACAGGCAAAGTAAAGGACAAGTCCTGCCAGAAGAATCGTACTTTTTTCGAAATCCGAATACACAATTCCGCCGGATAAATAAATAACATAAAGGAAACCGGCAACGGATATTATAATCTTATTTGCAACAGAGGATCCCGTTCCCGCATTCTCATCAAGTATATTTCTCTTGGCAGTACTGTAATATATAAATTGAGATACAAACCAGGAACACAGAATAAATACATATTTGCAGATCATGATCGTCAGCTTATCATCATGGTCTATTCTGAATCCCGCTCCTATCATGAAATAGATACATTCGGCTATTATCATAAAAGTATCTGCAAATCTGTACTGATTGTCCACGGGGAAAATCATCCACATACAGGAAATAAGCAGAGTACCCAATGTGATAACAAGGTATTGAACAGGTGTCGAATCCGATCCTATGGCTGCCGAAGAAGCAAAGGCCGCGAAAAAGCCGATGGCCGAATACAGTCTGCTCTTTCTGTAATATCCGAACAAGCAAACCAAAACAGCGCATAATCCGAGAATAAATGCACAAGCCGGTAGCGATATATTATACAGCGCTCTGTAATTGACCACGGTTGTGAGGAACAATCCGCTTATACCGATTGCGGTAAATACGGATGAGAGCTTAACTACAATCCTTCTTATAACAAGTTCGGAAACGGCAAGGACTCCGATGCAGATAAGATACATCAGCATTCCCTGCATAAAGGTATCGAGGAAATTAACCGCAAAATAAACCAGACCGGTAAGAAGGAATACCGCTCCGAGAACAGACATAACAATGGCACCGACGGCATATTCCGCTTTCGGTGCAGTTTCTGCTTTTCCATGAAAATTCGAATGAGGAGTAGAAGCAGGCTGAGTATTCATAACCTGCTGAGCATTAAATTGAGGCTGTGATATGAACTGCTGCTGAGGCGCGATCTCCGGCTGAGGGATGGTCTCAGGCTGAGGGATAATTTCAGGTTCCTGAGTTATATCCGACAATGAATCAAACTCAGACTGAAGCACAATCTCGGGCTGAGACTTTATCTCAGGCTGAGCGTTAAATACAGGCTCTTGTGAAAATACAGGCTCAGGTTTGGTCTCGGGTTTAGGTACTGCAGCAGGTCGTGAATTCAAAACCGTCGGAGAATCCATGCCCTTATATATCGCAACGTAATAGTACTGCTCAACGGGCTTTCCGAGAGAGTTCATGTTGGATACATAGACTTCATAATTGGAAATTGCTCTTACACGGATAGACTGACAGTTTTCCGGGTGAAAACAAAGCTCTCCGCGAAGCTGATATAAAAATCCGGTAAACTTACGATCTTTGGAATGATCGATCAAATATCCCAGCTCATAATCAAGCTGCTCGACTTCATTCTCAAATGAAAGCTTCATTTGCTGACTCCTTCCGCTTCAAACCAGAATATGACTCCGCCGGGGACGTTTTCAACGCCAAATCCCTGTCCCAGAGAAGTCTGTATAGCTTTAACAATGGATAAGCCTACACCGCTTCCGCCATATGCTCTGGTCCTGGCTTTATCTGCTTTATAAAACTTATCCCAGAGTTTAGGCATCTGATCATCGGAAATATGATCTCCACTGTTAAAAACACACACCTTTATAATTTTATCATACCGTACAAAAGTAATCCTTATATTTTTCCCGTCTCCGACGTCTTTACAATAATGGATTGCATTTGAAAGATAATTTTCAAATACTGTTTCCGTCATATAGGGATCACCCCATACAAAAGCACCGGGCTCCTCATTAAACTCTGCGCTGATACCTGCTTCCTTGATCAGAACTGATGAAGTCTGAAGACAGGTACCTATGACCTCAAACAGATCGAATCTCTGCATTTCAATGATGTCATCACCGCTTTCAATCTGATCGAGGCTCAGAAGCTGTTTGACAAGTTTATTCATTCTTGATGCTTCGTCCAGGATCACATCGAGATAATACTCGCGGGTTTCAGAATCATCACATATCCCCTCTTTAAGCCCCTCGGCATAACCCTGTATAAGACTTATGGGGGTTTTCAGTTCATGAGATACATTGGAGATAAAATCACTGTGTTCTTTTGCAGCTTTTTCTTTTTTCTCTATATCCCTTTTAAGTTCATTATTGGCTGTTTTAAGATCGGATATTGATTTTTCGAGACTTTCTGACAATGTATTGATATTCTGTCCCAAAAGTGAAATCTCTGCAGCATCCCTGCCTTCATACCTGGCATCGAAATCAAGGCCGACCATTCTCTTGGAAATATCACTGAGATTTAATATAGGTTTGGAAATCCTGCGGGATACCAGATAAATAACGAACGCACCGGGAATAATACACGCTATACCTGTGAGGAGGTAAAATCTTGCAGCGTAACCGGATGCTTCATCAATGCTCTCAAGAGGCGTTCTGAACAAAAAAGTGTTTCCGCCTTCAAGGCGTCCGAACATCTCCAGGTATTCATTGCCGGCTGTTTTGCAGATTCTGATACTGTAATCATCCTGTTCTTCGACAATCTCTATTTCCTGAGCTTCAAGAGGATTCTTGAAAATTATCGATAAAAGAACAAGTTCCAGATCTCTCTCACTTTTTATGGATGAATATTTAACGGAGGAATCTTCGGAAAGAATTATAGTAGAAACGTTATTACGAAGGGACAGATCATCAAGATTATCATATAACTCATCTCCCTGAGGCATCGAGACAAGCATGTCATATGCACCGAGAATATCCTTAAGACGAGAATACCTGTAGTATCTCGGAAGAAAAACAGAACTCAAAAAAAGTGTCAGGAAAATAATTCCTGCCATAAGTCCGGCAAAAATAAAAGTATATTGCAACTTCAGCGATAATCTGCTGCCGGTTTTAGAACTTTGACCTTTCAATATTACTCCTCGAATTTATAGCCCATTCCCCAAATGGTTTTGATCATCTCTCCCGCTTTGGGGCCAAGCTTTGCGCGAAGCTTCTTAACGTGGGTATCTATAGTTCTGGCTTCACCGAAATAATCATAGTCCCAGACACTGCTCAGTATTTTTTCTCTTGAAAGAGCGATTCCCTTATTCTCGAGAAAATAGCAAAGAAGTTCAAATTCTTTAATACTCAGATCCACCTTTTCTCCGGCGACATACACCTGATGAGCAGACTTATCTACAGATATATCACCTGCAGTGATGACCTCATCTGATGTATTGCCCATCCCGGATCTCCTGAGAAGAGCATGAACTCTGGCAACAAGAACTTTCGGAGAAAACGGTTTGGATACAAACTCATCCACACCGACCGAAAAGCTCTTAAGCTCATCTTTTTCCTCGGTTTTGGCGGTAAGCATAATAATGGGAACATTCGAAAACTGTCTGATCTGTTTAACCGCGTCCCACCCATCCAAAACGGGCATCATGACATCCATTATCAAAAGTGATATGGACGGATCTTCGGTAACAGCATCCACAGCCTCAAGTCCGTTTGAGCACTCAAGCACAAGGAATCCCTCTTTTCCCAGGAAGTCCTTAACCAGCTTTCTCATACGTTCTTCATCATCTGCGATTAAGATTTTTGTTTTATCCATTACAGATCATTCACCTGACTCTAAAAATTCGAGTTCTCTTTCCGCCTGTCTTACGGCAGTTTCTCTTTCAGTCAGTTCCTGTTCCCATGTCGCATATTTATCGGTAAGCACGGTTTCATAATTCAGTATGTTCGGGTGATCCGTATGTGTAGCGATCCAGAACATTATTATAACCGCGACGATCAGGGCTATATTCAGTACGATCGAAGTAAAAAGCACGCCGGCATGTTCCTTCTTTTTAACAGGCTTCTCCGGGGCTTTCTTTTTGGTAGTATCGTAGAACATGTAAAGAGGTATGGCCCTGACCTCTTCTTCTGAATAATCCAGTGTTTCGATAAGATATTCCCTCATTTCCGTAAGGAATCCTATACCGACGGGAGTTTTAAAAAACTTCTCATCGATTGCCTTATCGTACAGAGCCTTTACCGTATCGGCATCGCCCCTGTCCAAATGTGCTTTCAGATAATCGATTTTCTTGATTTCGGACTGTGCAAGTATTGCATCGTCAAGGCATGCAAATTCATAGCCCAGTGCGGTAACTCTCTCGTCAGCCATATAAGCCCCCGTTTAAGAACCTAAACCATCTTTATTTTAACAAATAAAAAATGTAAAACCCGAAAAACACAAAACTTTCACATAATTTCCCGGCACTTGTTCCGGTGAAACCAAAATGAACTGTCCCCATCGGAACTATATATACTTCTTCTTCAGTATCAGAATTCTTCGTACACTTTCATTGATACGCTCTTCTGAAATAACCCCGTTTTGAACCGCTGCTTCGAGACTGCTTACCGTCACTTCAAGATCGGTGGGCATAAGTAAAATATCGCAGCCTGCAACCACCGCCATTACAGGGATATCGGCTGCTCCATAGTGATCCGTCATAGCTTTCATCTGGAGCGAATCGGATATGACGACACCGTTAAACCCAAGTTCATGCCTGAGAACACCTGTGATAAGCGGGTAAGAAAACAAAGCGGGCACATTTCCCTGATCTGCCACAATCAAATGACCTATCATCACCGCATCCGCACCGGAATTTATACCGGAAATAAAAGGCTTAAATTCATTTGTTCTCATTTCATCCAGAGTTTTATATACATAAACCGAACCGTAATGAGAATCCGCCGAAGTATCACCATGTCCGGGAAAATGTTTGATACAGCACGCAACGCCGCTCATATGGAATCCCGTAACCGCAGCCGATACAAGAGTTGATGCTTCGTCAAAATCCGTGCTGTATGCTCTGTCTCCTATAACGGTATTATTTGGATTGGACCAGACATCAGCCACAGGGGCAAGATCCATATTGAACCCGAATCTCCTGATATCGTTTCCGATGGTCATGGCATTAAAGGATGCCACTTCAGGGCCCAGTTCATGGTATGAGTACATGGGACCGACGGGAGTTGTTCCGACTGTTCCCATAAGTCTGGTAACTCTGCCGCCCTCCTCATCCAGAGTCACGATCAAGGGTATCGTCATATACCCCTGTGCCTGAGAGATCATTCCCGAAAGCTGAGCTCCGCTGACAATATTGCTCTTATCCAGGATCAGACCACCCACAGGATAATTACCCAGAGGAATCTGCATTGAATCCGCAGAAGTGACTTTAGATGAACCTGTCAGTACCGCAGGAGTTACAATGATCATCTGACAGATCTTCTCATGTAAAGACATGGAAGCAATTATTGTATCAATGTCATCACCGTAGTTAAGTTCATGAGGAATTACCTGAACCGGCGATACATCATTTCCATCCACATCCGAAGTAACCGTCTGCGAATCTTCAATATCAACCTGCTCATCATCCGGTACTAATGATTCATCCGGTTCTATAGATTCATCTGATTCTAAAACAACCTCCTCTGTATCAGTTTCTTCAGAAGCTTCGGATGCACGCTTTTCTTCATTATCCGGTTCATCTTCAGAAACATCCGCAAGTTCGGGAGCTGATGCATCAGGATCATTTTCATCCGACTCCACAGTATCGGATACTGCCTCCGGAGCTTCTGTCTCCGTATCTGCCGCAGGACTTATTTGAACTTCGGCAGTGTTAGTATCGGAAGCGTTATTTCCACATCCGCCCATCAATAACAAAACCGCCGAAATACTTATGATAATTGATAATACAAATCCTTTTTTCATACCCAAATATTATAACATAATTGTAAATTTGATGATAAATCAGCAGAGTCTGATATGAATTACTCAGCGAATTATTTATAATTAAATATGTATTTCAAAACACCAATACGGGGGTATTAATATGCTTAGAAGTACAGAAGTAAAAAACGGAAAAGTATCCGGTCTGCCGGGTAACGATCCAAGGATCACGGTTTATAAGGGAATCCCCTTTGCTGCACCTCCTATAGGAGAAAACAGATGGAGAGCTCCTCAGCCTTGTGAAAACTGGGAAGGCGAGCTCCTTGCTCATGAATTCGGGCCCATCTCCTATCAGGATCAGCCCGCAGTGGGAACCGACATCTACTGCAGAGAATGGCATGTGGATCCCGATATTCCCATGGATGAGGACTGCCTTTATCTGAACATCTGGACTCCTGCCAAGAAGACGGACGAGAAACTTCCTGTTCTTGTATGGTATTTCGGCGGCGGCTTCCAGTGGGGTTATACCGCAGAGATGGAGTTCAACGGTGAAGCCCTTGCAAGAAAAGGAATCATCGTTGTTTCTGTGGGTTACAGACTGAACATCTTCGGCTTCATGGCTCACAAAGAGATAACTGCCGAAAATCCCAAGGCACCCGCAAACTTTGGTCTTCTTGACCAGCAGGCGGGACTTCACTGGGTATACGAAAACATTGCCGCATTCGGAGGAGATCCCGAGAAGATCACCATCATGGGTCAGTCTGCAGGCGGAGCCAGCGTAATGAATCAGCTCACCTGCCCCGATAACGAAAAGATCATTAAAGGTGCCGTTGTCTTAAGCGGTATCATAAAAGTTGATAATCCCACCGAAGATATCTTTACTCCCATCTCATTTGAACAGGCTGAAGATTTCGGGGAAAAATTCTTTGAGATCCTCGGAGTAAAGAGTCTTGAAGAAGCCAGAAAACTTTCCACCGAAGAGATATTTGACGGTTACAGAAAATTCCGTACAAAATACCGCATGCTCTTCCCTATCACAGACGGTATCCACTATTTGGGAGACCCTGTTGAAAGATTCATAAACAGACAGTGCCCGAATGTACCTATGATTGCAGGTAACACCTCCGATGAGTTCAGCGTGAACGGAGTTAACACAGTAGAACTTTCCGTTAAATATGCACTCGGCGGAGCGGCTAAAAAGTCACCCGATCAGAATTTCTACTACTACCGTTTCGATCCCGATATTCCCGGTGACGGTCACGAAGGTGACAGCTATCCCGGAACATTCCATTCATGCGATCTGTGGTTCTTCTTTGATACTCTTGAAAAATGCCACAGACCTTATACCGGAAGACATTACGATCTGGCTCACCAGATGAGCGATTACATCGTAAACTTTGTAAAGACCGGTGATCCCAACGGACTCGGCTATGATAAGAAAAAGCTTCCCAAGTGGCTTCCTTATACAGACGATGACCGTAACGAAATGGAATTTACCGGAAGCGGTGCTCTTCCGAGAAAAGAAGGAGGAATCAGACAGCGCAGCAAGAAGCAGGCTGTTAATCCTTACCTTCCTTCATGGGAATATGTACCAGACGGAGAGCCTTATGTATTCGGAAACAGAGTATATGTATACGGCTCACATGATATCTACGGCGGAGAAACCTTCTGCCTCGGCGATTATGTATGCTGGTCCGCCGATATCAACGATCTGGGTAATTGGAAGTATGAAGGAATCATATATCCCAAGGATACCGACGAACTTAATAAGGACGGAGTCATGGAACTCTATGCTCCCGATGTAACTGTAGGAACCGACGGCAGATATTATCTGTATTATGTTCTCGACAGAGTAAATGTAGTATCCGTCGCAGTAAGTGACACACCTGCAGGGCCTTACAAGTTCTACGGATATGTTCACTATGAAGACGGTACAAAACTGGGCGATAAGGAAGGCGATGAGCCTCAGTTCGATCCCGGTGTACTGACAGAGGGTGATACAACATACCTCTTCACCGGATTCTGCGGACACGGTGACAAATCAAGACACGGATCCATGCTCACCGTTCTTGATAAGGACATGCTTACAATTAAGAAAGCTCCAAAGATCGTCGTACCCGGAGCACAGTATTCGGAAGGATCAGGATTTGAAGGACATGCATTCTTTGAAGCTTCATCCATCAGAAAGCGCGGAGATATTTATTACTTCATTTATTCATCAGAAGTAATGCACGAGCTCTGCTATGCTACTTCCAAAGATCCCGAAGGTCCTTACGTATACGGCGGAGTCATCGTAAGCAACAACGATATGCATATAGACACCTACAAACCTGCAGATCAGGCAGCGGCTTACGGTGGAAACAATCACGGAAGCATTGTTCAGATCGGAGATGACTGGTATATCTTCTATCACCGTCACACCAACGGAACCTGGTTCTCAAGACAGGGATGCGCCGAAAAGCTTTCATTTACCGACGACGGACATATCATCCAGGCAGAGATGACATCCTGCGGACTTAACGGCGGTCCTCTCTCAGATTTCGGTGAGTATCCTTCATACCTTGCATGTAATATCTTTACCAAAGATCACAAGGTCTATGTAGAGGACAACGCACCCAGAGTTGTTCAGGAAGGCAAAGACAACGACAAGTACGACGGCTATATCAAAGCAATCGTTGATACAACCACAATCGGATTCAAGTATTTCGACATGAAGGATGTAACAGGCCTTAAGATCAAGACCAGAGCATATTTCGATGGAGACTTCGAGATCAGGACTTCAATAGACGGAGAAGTACTTGGCAAGATCCACGGCAACAACTCCAACGAATGGCAGGAAGGAACCTGCACATTTGATAAGAAAATAAGCGGCATCCTTCCCTTATATCTGACCTACAAAGGTGGCGGCGCTGCAAGCCTTAAGTCAATCGAGTTCTTACACTGATATGCAAAAGGACGGTTCATATGAACCGTCCTTTTAAAATAACTTTAAACTTCTCTATGCAGTTTCACTGCTCTCTTCTTTAACGGTAAGATTCTTGAGCCACCGTTCTTTTTTAAGCCAGAAAGTGAATACAATAACTTTAACTACATCAAGCAGTTTAACAAATAAATAGATTTCAACCGGACCAACGGAGGTGAAAAATCCAAGTCCCAGAAGAAGCGGGAACATTACAAATATCGTAATAAGAGCATCGGCGGTTGCTCCCATCATTGTATCGCCACCGGCTCTCGCTATTGCTGTCTGCGCATTCATATATACCCAGACCGGAGTAAGAACTGCCATCAGGATAACCATCCTGGTACAAATGTAAATAGCCTCCTCACTGAGACTTCCGAATACGAAAGGAACAATGGCTACGGTTATAAAGCCGAACAGCATCATGAATATTCCGAACACCGCAGAACCTGATAAAAGCCATGTCTTTTCAGAGCGAGCTTTATCCAGATTACCTTCACCCAGAGTCTTACCGATAACAACCTGTGTTGCACTGTATATTCCGCCGAAAGCTACAAAGAATAAATTGGCAATTGCAAATCCGGCAGACATTCCCGATACAACCTCAGCACCGCCTCTTCCGTTAAAAATCCAGCTTGTAACGGTCTCCGATGCTATCCACACCATCTCGCAGAAAAGAACAAGCGATCCCTTCTTAAAGATTTCCTTTATCAGCTTTCCGTCAATCTTGAAAAATTCTTTTATCTTAACGGAAAACTCAGGTTTCTTAACAAGAAGCGCCACAGCAAAAATGACAAATTCAAGTGACCTTGCGATAACTGTAGCAATAGCCGCACCTCTTACGCCCATTGCTGGAAATCCCAGATTGCCGTAGATCAGAACCCAGTTAAAAAATGTATTGGTAAGAGTTGCTATTATAGTCACTATCAGTGGAAACTTTACTCTTCCCAGATCCCTGAAGGAACTAGCTGCGCTAAGTGAAAACGTAAGCTGGGGTCCCATAAAGAACATCAGCCTTATATAGCTGACCGCCTCGGGAAGAATCAGGTCTCTTTGAAGATTTCCGTTAAGCATCAGATAAATAACCTGCTTCGGAAAAACAATACAAACCAGAAAATAAGGAATAAAAGCAAGAAAGCCGAATATCAGTTTAAATCTGAAAGCCTGTTTCATGCCCTCGGAATCTTTGGCACCGAAAAACTGTGTCATAAAGATACCGCCGGCCATACAGATTGAATTGATAAAAACAAAAAACACAAAGAGAATCTGACCGGAGACATTTACACCGGCCATTGAAACATCACCGAGTCCGGCAACCATAAAGTTGTCTACAAGAGATACCAGACTCTGAATAAGAGCCTGCAGCATAATGGGAACCGCTATAGAAAGTGCATTTATATAGAATTTTCCCGAACCGAACAATTTATTATCTTTAAATACAGACATAAAAATACAGCCTCATCTCATAAATAACCGCGAAGCGGATCTTTCGGATCAAAACACTTCGCGGTCTAGTGGAGTAGACGGGAGTCGAACCCGTGTCCAAAGAACCATCCCTCTGTCATTCTACTGTCATAGTCAGTTCTTTTGCCTTCTGCAGGCACGTTCCTCCGGAAATGAGCGCTCCTGACAAACTCACTTCCGGGGTAGCTTCATAATACGTATGCATGGGCAAAGCTTACCATACACCGTTTCTCACGATGCGACGCCGGAACCCCAAAGCGTGAGTGCAATGGGCCGACGAGCCCTTAAATGGGCGTCACGCGCTACTTATTAGGCAGCGAGTGCGTACTGATTGTTATCAGCGTTTATTTTAGGTTGCGATTAACGGTTCGCACCGGACAGCTTCTCCAGTTTCAAATTCCCTGTCGAAACCTTAACTACCCCTTATTCAATTGTAGATATTATACCATGATGACAACGGGGACGTTTCATTTTTGTCATCAAATTTCTATAAAACATCAAATTGCACATTTTTTGATGACAAAAATGAAACGTCCCCAATGTCATCTACTGCTTAATACGGACTTTGAAGTCTCTCTCAGCTTCACGTGCGCGGTCTTTCTTGGCTATGGTCTCGCGCTTGTCGTAATTCTTCTTACCTTTTGCAAGGCCGATCTTAACTTTAGCCCGTCCTTTTGAGAAATATACATCCAGAGGAACAAGCGTATAACCTTCTCTTGCGACCCTTGCATCCAGTTTATTTATCTCCGAGCGGTGAACAAGAAGTTTCCTTACACGCATGGGATCAACGTTAAAGATATTACCCTTATCGTAAGGGGAAATATTCATACCCATGATCCAAAGCTCGCCTTTATCGATACGAACCCATGCTTCTTTAATAGAACACTTTCCCATTCGAAGGGATTTTACTTCAGTGCCCACAAGGACTATTCCGCATTCATACTGCTCTTCGATGAAATAGTCATGAAACGCTTTTTTATTGTTTGCAATGAGCTTTGTATGCTCTTTTTCGTTAGCCATAATTATCTTTTATCACTCTGCGATAACAAAATCAATGACTCTCTGGTTCAAATCACAGGCACTGACGGATACCCGTATTCTTTTACCGATGGAATAGTATCTGCGGGATTTTCTTCCGGTAAGTCTGAGAAGGGATTCCTCGTATATATAATCATCGGCCGGAAGATCATAAACACTGATCATTCCTTCGATAGAATTATCAAGCTTTACGAAAACTCCGTATCTGGTAACACCGGAGACGGTACCTTCAAATTCTTCGCCCATGTGATCTTCCATATATCTGATCATCTTAAGGCGGTCCACCTGATATTCCGCTTCCTGAGCACTTCTTTCGCATACGGATGATTTTCTGCAGACTTCCGGAAGAATATTAGCATAATGCTCCTTGGCTTCTGCTTTCATCTTGCCGCGTAAAGTCTGTTTAATGATCCTGTGAATCTGAAGATCGGGATATCTTCGGATTGGTGATGTGAAGTGGCAATAATACTTAAATGCAAGTCCGTAATGTCCGAGGGATTCAGGCTTATACTCAGCCCTTTGCATGCTCCTGAGTGTCAGTGTCTTTATAAGCATTTCAAAAGGAGTACCTTCTGCTTCGCTCATAAGCTTGGCAATCTCGGAAGAACTTATGGTCTCATCATCCGATCCGTTAACTTTCTTTATTATTTTTTTGTCTACGGAAAGACCGAGCTTTTTGAAAGTTTCTACGAGATCCCTGATCTTGGTCATATCGGGATCTTCATGGACTCTGTATGCAAAGGGAATTTTCTTTTTGCAAAACTGCTTTGCAACAGTTTTGTTGGCAAGAAGCATGAACTCTTCTATCAAAGATCTTGAAGCACTTCTTTCTCTTGCTTTGATCTCGGTTACCTTACCGTTTTCATCAACGCTGATTTCACATTCATCAATATCAAAATCAACGGATCCCTTGGCAAATCTTCTTCTGTGCAAGATCTCGGAAACCGCAGCCATATCTTCAAGCACATCCGTAAAGGCTTCATAACCTTCTGGAACCGCATCTTCCAATACTTTATCTACATTTCCGTAAGTCATTCTCTTGGAGGATCTTATTACAGACTCGGTGATCAAATGATCCAGAGTTTTACCGTCTTTATCCAGAAGCATGATTGCCGACAGACTGAGTCTGTCTTCATCAGGATTCAAAGAACACAATCCGTTTGAAAGTTTTTCCGGAAGCATGGGAATCACCCTTCCGGGGAAATATACACTGCATCCTCTCTCCAGCGCTTCAGCATCAAGAGGGGAATCTTCGAGAACATACTCCGCAACATCCGCAATGTGAACTCCGACAATATATGCTCCGCCTTCTTCGTTTGTAGGATCAAGAACTTGAAGGCTTACAGCATCATCAAAATCACCGGAATCATCTCCGTCTATGGTAAACGTAACTATATCTCTGAGATCGACTCTTTTTCCTTTACCTGTAAAAGAATCGTCAAAGACATCCGATAAAGCGGTTATCTTATAAAGATCGTCAAGCTGTGATGCGGATCTGCTTCCGGCAATGGTACCGTCACCGCAGATATCATCACAGTTACGAATTGCCGCTTCGGGAAATTCCGTTCTTAAGTTAAGAGCACAGATCACACTTACGTCATCGGTAAGTGGATCATCAAGGTCTCCTATTATCTGAACAATCCTGCCCTCGGGAGACCTTTTGAACTCACCGTAATCGGAAATCTCGGCAAGAACTTTCTGACCGGTAATCGCATCCATGGTATTTCCCTTGGGAATAAAAAGATCAGATGCCAGCGTTCCCTTATCGGGAATAACAAATCCGTATCCGTTCCTGATTGCTTCAAAAGTTCCGACAATCCTGGTTATGGAGTGCTCGATTACTTTAACTATCTTGGCTTCACGGCTCTTAGGTCCTCGGCCACTCTCTGATATTTCTCCGTCATAAAGAGGACCGGGAGTAAGAAGCTCTATCAGAACCTTATCTCCGTGAAAAGCATAGTTGGTAAATCTCTCCGAGATAAATACATCTCTGGTAAATCCTTCGACTTTAACAAAGCCGTAGCCCTTATCGGTGGCAAAATAAGTGCCCTCATATCGATAGAGTTTACCCTTGCCACCCTTACCTTTGAGAACCACTTTTGTCTGCTTTTTTCTCCTGACGGGAGCAGTAGATCCTGCGGAAGAATGTGCAGACTTTTTATTAAGTTTTCCGTAGTTTCCTTTTTTCTTCATGTCTCTTAGTCAGGATAAAAAAAGGGCGTCCGTATTAACGGACGCCCGAAATCCGCGATATCAATAAGTGTTAAGGTTAAGCAGTACTGCAAGTACCATGAAAAGTATTGCCAGTGCTCTGGTAAGCTTTACAAGAAAGCCCTCCATACTGCGTCCCTTATTCTTGCCCCAGTAAGTCTCTGCAGCTCCTGCGATTGCTCCCAATCCCTGAGATTTGCCCTCCTGCATAAGAACTACAACGGTAAGAACCAGGCAGTCAATTATAAAAAGTATTGTAAAAACTATACGAAGTGCGCTCATTTACAAACCTCATCATTGCATTTATCATGCTTTATTTTCACAGACTTGGATAAGATATCACAAGTGAGGAAAAAAAGCAAGTTTTTACTTAAAAATCGCGAAAATATGGCTTTTTAGCCGGCTTTTCTCTCATCCAGAACCTTCTGGACAGCCATCTGAACGGAGGAAGAAATCTCTTCCGGTGTCTTACCGCTGTCTAAACCGCTGTTTACTTCGTTTATGATCAGCTCGGTAAGTTCCATATCCTCAAAAGTAAGTCTGTCGATTGAATAGATCAATTCTTTGCCTGCCTCAACCTGCTCTTCAGCCATAAAAGGTACCTCAACACTTTCTCCGTCCGAGTCATATGAAGGCATGTATTCATAATCTTCACCATCCTCACCGGTACAGATAAAGGGATTCATACAGTCTTCCATTTTCGTATCGAATGCACTCTTCAGAACAGGGAAATTAAACACCTCTGAGGATTCCTGATAATCACTTTGCAGGAACTGTTTTGCATAATCCCAAGCTCTGTCGAGAACAGGTGAATTAGCACTAAGCAGATAATAACTGGTATATGTGATGACAGAACCTTGTGAATCGGGTGAAGGGAATCCTACATACGCAGGTTCATTCTTACATGAAGCATATGCATCATAATATGAATCCTTATATGAAATCATATATTCAAGCTTCAGTCTGATCTCTCCCGAATAATACATTTCGTCATATCCGTCCCAGTAATTCTGCATGTGAATACCGTCAAAATCAATTTCCTCGGGAACCTGAGCCGCATAGCCCACAAGTTTCATGAAATTAATATCATTAAAATCGCAGGAGAAAGTATTTCTGTCAACCCAGCAATATCCGTTGTATTTAAGCATGTCCTCAAGGAAATTCTGACGTGTCTCATACATCGTAAACATAATTGATTCTTCGGGATTGAGTCCTTCGGAATATTCAAGGAATGCATCTACATTCCAATTCTCACATCCGGATACATACTCGGAATTTCCGTAAGCTGTGTATACGGAAAATGAAGGCATAATACGATAGAGCTTTCCGTCAAAACTGATGGCATCGAAAATATTTGTAAGATAATCACCCCTTGACATGTCGGGATCTTCATCGATAAGTGCACCGATATCAGCCAGAGCGCCCTTATAGGACAGATAATCTATATCCAGTCCCGAATAAGGATCAAGAAATACTATATCCGCCATACGGCCATTCTTCATATCATCATAAAGCTTGCTCAGATCCGAATTAAAATCATCATTTTTCTCAAAAATGTGATAATCCTTGAATACAATCCTGGTTCCGGTGTTTTTCTCATTATAATCAACGATACTGTCTATCATGGAACCATACAGGCATACGGAAGCAAGCGTGACCACATCGCAGTCCTCAACTTCTTCTTCAGGAACATGCTTAAAAAATGCAATGTAACGTTCACCCTTTGTATTGAAGTATGAAAGATAAAATTCTTCGGTTCCGTTAACACTTACAAAAAAGTCACTTCCGTCATCTCTGAAATCGGAATTGATGGTGTCAAAAAACTGAGTTGCCTTCTCGCCATCCTTGCAGGACTGAAGACCTCCGTTTGTCTTGAATATCAGCTGTCCGTCATCGGTTGCACCGATGGGATAAAGAGATCCGGATCCAAGCTGGTCAAGTATATATGTATTAACAGGCTCAAATGTATCTGTATCAATCTCTGATACGGAAGTTTCACCGGAAGCATCAATAGAGTCGTACACAGCAACTACTTTGTCTCCTAAAGTGACAAATTCGCCTATATAATCAGCCCATGAGGATATTTCCGTATTCTCGGCTACAACCATGTTATCCGCATCATCAAATCTGTCTTCCGAGAAAACGATCGCACACTCGCCGCTTTGATCATCATCACACATATAATAGTTATAAAGTATTATCAGTTTTCCGTCGGGGGTATATATATAATTGTCTATATATCCTTCACCGCAATCTACGGGAAGATAAAGAACATCCGTGCATTCTCCGTCTTCATTCCAACGTACGTTAAAAGAATACTCCTTGGAAGATTCCTCAGTGCCGTCTGTAGAGATCCTGATTATAGCTTCATATTTTCCGTCACCGGAATAATTAAAGTACTCGTAATAAAGCGCATCTACGCTGTCCGATTTGATCTTGTTTTCTTTGAAAAGATCATTAACATCATCATATGCAATTCCGGAGGTTATCTCATTAGCCTCTGTAACGTCGGTTTTTACGCCCTCTCCGCTTCTGTCAAGATCCACAGGAAGAGAAAGATGAGTTGAGGAAAGAAGATTTCCTTTATCATCCAGGTTCAGAATATAATATGCGTGGTTCCAGTATTCATCACTTTCACAAACAACATAAAAAGCTCCGTCTTCGGTACTTCCGCCATCTTCAACATATATATCCCTGTTACCGAATCCGAGATCTATATCGGTAATGTTATATACTCCGGTCTTTGCAAGGTCGGAATGATAATACTCGACAGTCTCACCCGTTTCCGAATCTATTACCTCTTCGTATTCTTGCTCGGTATTTTCGCTCTCTCCGACGGGCTCTGTAACCTCTTCGTCCCCTTTACATGCGGAAAGAGAAAGCAGCATTGTAAATATAAGCAGTATTGAAAAGTATTTTCTTAAGTTTTTCGTATTGATCACCCTTTCTTGTTTTTTTGCCAAAATCATTATAACAGCAATGGATGGGTTATCCATTTAAGACTTTATTAAATAAAAAGAGGCATAATTTAATACATTTTTTAAGTTTTTTGCAGTTCGGTATCTCTTTCTTGCAATTCGGTAGAAGTGCCGTTGAACACGCTATTTTCCTGTGATATCTTGCATTCACAAACATATGAAAAGAGGTATGAAAATGAACAAAAAAAGCTTTAAAAACCCGTTTCCAATCGTATTTATGATCTATCTTCTCTGCTACGCACTTCACATAGCGGAATATTTCCTGCTTCGTACGGATCAGACCGTTATAGGTGAAGCAGTCATCCATAAAATACTCGGTATAGTTATCCTTGCAGTTTTCGCAAAAAAATTCGGTTTTTCCGCGAAAGAGATCGGATTCAAAACCGGTAAGAATTTTTGGTACGTCCTTAAAGGTCTTGCATTCGGTGCTGCGGTGTTTATCATTGCTTATGCCACAGAGGTATTAATCGCAGTATCACAAGGAAATTTTAAGTCACTTCAGCTGTACGTAAGTGCATATGCCATTGATAAAAATATAGGAAACAGAACCGAACTTATCTTTTTCGTGATCTGCATCATCGGAAATATTATCAACGTAATCATGGAAGAAGGTAATTTCAGAGGTCTTTTCATAAAAATACTTGAATCAAAATACAGTTTTATGGTCTCTGCACTCATTTCTTCCGTATTATTCGGCTTCTGGCATGTTATGGGCCCCGTAAGAAATTTCCTTGACGGTGAGCAAAGCTTAAACGGAATGATCTTTAATGCATTATTTTTACTTGTCGCAAGCGCACTTGTTGGTTTAAAGTTTACTATGTTGACTAAGATGTCCGGAAATCTCTATTTTTCCATGGCAGATCACTTTTTCAACAATACAATAGTAAATCTATTACATGTAGTAACAGAAACAGGTGCGGATGAATTAATGACAGTCAGGGTAACCATCGCCCAGACCGTATCCTTCGCCATCGTGATTATCTGCTACTGCGTATGGCGGAAAAAACATGCAGCTGATAATGAAAGAAAACCCGAATATGGGAGAGCCGGAAGTAACGATTGAGTACAGGGAAATATCCGGTAACGTTAAAAGAGTCTCGGATTTTGTCAGATCCGTGGACAAGGTCATAACCTGTAAAAAAGAAAACGAAGAATATTCTGTTCCCGTAAATAAAATCTATTATATGGAAAGTGTAGATAAAAAAGGATTTATCTACACAAAGTCCGAAGTATATCAAACATCGCACAGATTACTGGAACTGGAAAAAATGCTATCCGGTGCAGGTTTTGTAAGGGTAAGCAGATCCGTTATCATTAATGTCGAAAAACTTAAAGGAATAAAAAATCTTCCCAATTCAAAGCTGGAAGCAATACTGATAAACGGCGAGAGAATCTGTGTTAAGAGAAATTATCTTAATGATATCAGGGATGTACTCCTGCGGAGGAATTCATTGTGAAAAAGACGATAATCAATATATTTGCAATGACAGGGATAACACTTGTGGCTCTCTCCCTGATTGCGCTTTGCTATAATGCAACATTCTTATGCCTGAACACCGTATTTCAGGCTCTCGGCGTAAATATCCTTATATATGCAGGAATAACTCTTATCAATAAGATAGAGATCAATCTGGCTCTTGTAGAAACAGGAATCAAGCTCATATATGCCATTATACTGGCAATTATCAGCGGTTATATATTTTCATGGTACGAAAGCCTGTCATTACCTGTTCTGATAGGATTTACGGCTTTTATACTCATCGTATGCGAATTCCTGGATATGCTGAGTCTCAAAAACAAGGTTAAGGAAATAAACGATCTCATCGAAAAACAATCTTAAAATTCTATCAAAAAAGCTCTTACCACGGTTTAAACCGGTAAGAGCTTTTCTTTTGGCGATCAAACAATCAACAGCAGATATCCTTGATATTGTGTCTGATAATTCGATAGATATCCGATGCCTGTTCATTACGATAGATCTTCTCAATCTCATCGTGGATATCGGCCAGACCTTTTTTACCGCCGCTTTTACTTATTATCTCGGTTATCTGATTAAGTCTCTCTTCCGTTTCCTCGGGAAGAAATTCTCTGAGTCTGTCTCTTGAAACATTAACCGGAGCAACAGCGGACTTGGGTGCAGGAGCTTTTTTATTTGCAGGCTGCTTTTTAGGTTCTGAAGCCAGTTTAGATTCCGGAGTTTTCTTGGGTTCGGGTGTTTTCTTTGATTCAGTAGCCTTACCCGGTTCAGCTTGCTTTTTAGGTTCTGCTGCTTTCTTAGGCTCGGCTGACTTTTTAGGTTCCGCCGGTTTTACGGTTTCAGAACCTTTAACAGGTGCCGACTTTGCTTTATCATCCGTCTTGGGTACATCTGTTGTCTTTTTTACATCTTCCGCTTTACCTGCGGCCGGAGCTTTCTTAGGTGCAGCCGGTGTCTTTGCGGGAGCTTTTACTCTGGGCTTGACTCCGAAAAGAGGCTTCTTGGGTGCTTTAGCCTGTTTTCCGGAAATCTGGAAAGCTGTTTTCCTCGATACTTTAACTTCCCTGCCTTCCCAGAATTTGATAACCGCATCATATCCGCTGTCATCGGAAATAATGCAATAATCAGCATTTTCATTGTTCCGGATCAAATATCCGAGATATGAAACAAGCTGGAAATCAAGGCCGTTTTTTCCTGTATGGCACTGAATAAGCTCAACATTCTTACCGGATGAGATAACGCCGTTTAAGTCCTCATACGAAACATTTCCCGAATTCATTGTATAGAAGACATAAATCTTATCGTTAAGAGTCATTCTGTCAAGAAGAAGGGTCCAGACAGTCCTTACGTTTTCAGTATCAATAAGGTATATGGTATGGTCCTGCAAAGGTACCTGTACTTCGGTCTTCCTTGAAAATATCGACATTTCTTTTCCTCCTTTCGTAATAGTCAGGACGTGCTTACACATAAAAAGGAGCCTGCTCAGCGCAAGCTCCCTTGTGTCCTGCATATATATAATGCCCTACATCAGGCGGAAAATCAAGCAGGAGGCTGTATTTTGAGGATCTTAAGACCGTTTGATGCACTTCCTGCAGACAATATATGGCATCCTATCAAAACAAAACAAAGATCGGTGCGAAGCTTATCTTCCGTCACATAGGAATGTGCCAGAGAAACTGCCTCAAATATACCGTTTGCACATATAAGTACTGCAGTAACGATCAAAAGTATCGTTAAAGCCTTAGTGGTCTTATTCGTGATCTTAAAGAAACCATGAAACACCACCATCAAAACCGATGGAAGTACCGAAAGACCAATACTGATAATCTTACGCATCAGTAACGCAGTTTCATCGGAAAACGCCCCTTCGGAAAATCTTGTATTGTAATAACCGTTTTTGGACCAGATAACCAATACAATGACCAGAGCCGAAATGATAAGTGCAGCTATGGCCAGTTTTCCCGGATCAAGCTTTTCGCCGGTATCTTTTATCTCAAATATCTTAGGTATTTTCATGAAAGTTTCTCAATTGCTGCCTTAACACGCTTTACGGACTCATCTTTTCCGAGAAGCTCAAGGATCTCGGTAGCACCTGCGGGAGTCATTACTTTACCGGAAAGTGCGATTCTGAGAGGCCACATTACATATCCGTTCTTATATCCTTTTTCCTCTGCATATTTAAGAAGCGCTGCATAAAGGGCATCATTGCTGTAATCATCCTGAGCTTCAAGAATTGGAAGAACATCAGCAAGAACTGCCTTGGACCCTGCCTCATCGATCTTATTCTTCTTGTTGGTGTAAAGCTCATTGGAATACTCGGGTACCGCTGTCAGGAAATCAACCTGCTCGGCTATATCGGGGAAGATCTCGATACGTGTCTTAACCTTGGAAGCAACCTTCTTAGCATCGATTCCTGCAGGAAGTGCTTTCTCGAGGTAAGGCTTAGCCATCTCAAAGAACTTCTCATCATCCATTGCCTTGAGATACTCGCCGTTCATCCACTTAAGCTTCTGAATATCAAAAACCGCAGGGGATTTGCTTATTCTGTGATAATCAAACTCCTTGATAAGCTCATCGAGGCTGAAGATCTCTCTGTTATCCTCAGGTGACCATCCGAGAAGTGCAATGTAGTTAACAATAGCCTCTGAAATAAATCCCTGCTCGATAAGATCCTCGAAAGAAGAATGTCCGCTTCTCTTGGAAAGCTTCTTATGATTCTCATCGGTGATAAGAGGAAGGTGGATGTAAACGGGGCTCTCCCATCCAAATGCATCATAAAGCCTCTGATACTTGGGTGATGAAGAGATGTACTCATTTCCTCTTACGACATGTGTGATGTTCATGGTGTGATCATCTACAACATTTGCGAAATTATATGTAGGATATCCGTCAGACTTGATAAGGATCATATCATCAAGCTCGGAATTCTCAACAGTGATATCACCGTAAAGCTCATCCTTGAAAGTAGTGGTTCCCTCATTGGGAATATTCTGTCTGATTACGAAAGGCTTTCCCTCAGCGAGATTCTTCTCAACCTCTTCTTTGGAAAGTCCGAGACAATGCTTATCGTAAACAGTGATGGTCTTTCCGTCCTCTGAAACTGCGGTCTTAAGAGAATCAAGTCTCTCCTTGTCGCAGAAGCAATAATAAGCCTCTCCCTTCTCGATAAGTTCCTTGGCATACTTCATATAGATACCGGTCTTAACACGCTCGGACTGAACGTAAGGGCCGACTCCACCGTCCTTATCGGGTCCCTCATCGTGATAGAGGCCGGTCTTTTCAAGAGTTCTGTTGATAATGTCGATGGCGCCTTCAACAAATCTCTCCTGGTCGGTATCCTCTATTCTGAGCATGAAATCTCCGTTCTCATGCTTGGCAACAAGGAACTCATAAAGAGCTGTTCTTAAATTTCCCACATGCATCTTTCCTGTGGGTGAAGGTGCATATCTGGTTCTGATCTTCTGCATTTTAATTCTCCTAACTATCCTCTGATCTGACCGTTTCCGGTGATCCTGTATTTATATGATGTTATCTCCCTAAGTCCCATAGGACCTCTTGCCTGAAGTTTCTGGGTGGAGATACCGATCTCTGCTCCGAATCCGAACTCGAATCCGTCCGTAAATCTGGTTGATACATTTACATATACACAGGCGGCATCAACTCTTTCCTGGAACATTTCAGCCGCTTCTTTGTTTTCTGTTACGATACATTCGGAATGATGTGTACTGTATTTATTGATATGGTCGATTGCTTCCTCTACGGAATCAACAGTCTTAACGGAAAGAATGTAATCAAGATATTCCTTGCCGAAATCCTCCTCGGTAGCGGGTACTGCTTTATCTCCGAGTACATCAAGCGAGGGCGCATCACATCTGAGTTCCACATTCTTCTCGGAAAGTTTTTCATAAATCATGGGAAGAACTTTGTCCTTGACCGCAGAGTGAACAACAAGGCTCTCGCAGGCATTACATACGGAAATTCTCTGAGTTTTTGCATTGAAAAGAATGTTTACCGCCATTTCAAGGTCTGCATCCTTGTCAATGTAAACATGGCAATTTCCGGTTCCGGTTTCAATGACGGGAATAAGTGAATTCTCGACAACGGCACGGATAAGTCCCGCTCCGCCTCTGGGAATGAGCACATCGATATATTCCTTCATCTTCATGAATTCTGCAGTTACTGCTCTGTCAGTAGATTCGATAAGCTGAAGTATATCGGGATCAAGGCCTTCTTCCTCAAGAACATTTCTGAGAACCTTAACTATGGCCTTGTTTGATTCTATACAATCGCTTCCTCCTTTAAGAATGCAGGCACTTCCGGCTTTAAAGGTAAGTGAGAAAGCATCGGGAGTAACATTGGGACGGGATTCATAAATGATACCGATAACGCCCATGGGAACGCGAACTTTGGTGATGTGCATTCCGTTGGGACGGTCAAACTCCTCCATGATCTCACCTACGGGATCGGGAAGAGCAGCAACCTGATGCAATCCTTCGGCAATTCCGTCGATACGCTGAGGAGTAAGACGAAGTCTGTCCTGCATTGCCTTGGACATTCCGTTTTGCACGGCGTTATTCAGATCGAGTTCATTTGCGGCAATGATTGAAGCAGCGTTTTCCTGAAGTGCCTTGGCACATTTTATAAGTACTTCGTTTTTCTTATCCGTAGAGATAAGAGCCGCCTTATATTTTGCCTTTACGGCATTTTCGCCTAATGTTTTAAGATCTGTCATATTGATCTCCTTTATGAACAAACCACCTTATAAGGTCTTACATCACCTTCATCTTCAGGTATTTCGTAGTCAACGATCTGGCAGGCATGACATACTGCGATGGAATGAATACGGAGCGTAAGCTTATCCTCAAGGAACCTGTCATAATATCCCCCGCCGTATCCCACTCTCTTATTGTATTTATCGAAAGCAACGCCGGGAAGAAGTACAAGGTCACGGGCGGGAAGCATCATTGCTTCGGCTTCGTTGTATTCGAACGGATCACATTCCTCCGAAGGCTCTAATATCTTATATTTGCCAAAAGCAAAATGAACGGGATCCACATCCTTAACTTTCCTGAATTCCATCTCTTTATGAAATCCGTTGGTGGTTATGCGTGGAACAAAAACTTCTTTTTCATTGGCAAGAGCATATTCAAGAATCGGCTTGATATCAATCTCGCTTCCGAAGGGCATAAAGCCAAGAACTCTCTTAGCCTTAATGAAAAGAGGGTCATTGATGACCTGATTATATACACTCTCTGCGGCAGCTTTTCGCTGAATCTCGCTGAGAGCATCACGCTTTGCTAGAACCTCTGCTCTTATCTGTTTTTTGGTTATCTCAGGTTTTCTGTTGTCAGCCATATATCCTCTGAGGGCTTGATGCCCTGAATTATTTAAGTATATCCCTTACAAAAGAAGGAAGGTCGAATGAATCATCCTTAGCGGAAGCAAATGCGGTTCCGACTTCTTCACCCGCAATGATCCTGGATAGAATTGTAAGATCCTTGCTGGAGCAAATGACCATATCCGCACCGGACTTGGTAGCAATCCTTGCTGCGTTAAGTTTGGTGCTCATTCCGCCGGTTCCCATTCCGGATCCTGTACTGCCCTTTCCCATCTCCAGGTATTCAGCCGTGATCTCGGGAACCTCGGCAATGAATTTGGCATCGGGATTCTTATTGGGATCGTCGGTATAAAGTCCCTCGATATCGGAAAGAAGGATAAGGAGATCAGCTTCTACCATGGAAGCAACCATTGCGGAAAGAGTATCGTTGTCCCCAATCTCAATCTCGTGTGTTGCGATAGTATCGTTTTCATTAACGATGGGAATAACGCCCATATCAAGGAGAGCCTTGAAAGTATTGGTTGCGTTCATCCTGTTGGTATCGTTTAAAACGGTGTCCTTGGTCATAAGGACCTGAGCGGGAAGAGAATTATACTCCGTAAAGAACTTCTCATAGATATTCATAAGTCTTCCCTGTCCGATGGCAGCACATGCCTGCTTCTGGGGAAGTGTAAGTTCATGACGGTTGATGGATCTGTCCATTCCGTAGCCGATGGCATACTTACCTGCGGCAATTGCTCCCGATGATACTAAAACCACATCCTTACCGGAATTATGGATATCACAGAGCAGTCTTACCAAAAGCTCTATCCTGGAAAAATCCATTCCGCCGCTTTCGGGATGATTTATGGAGGATGATCCTATCTTAACTACGATCCTTTTTTTATTTTTAAAATTCTCTCTTAAATTACTCATTTTTTCACTAAACCGTTAATATAATTTTACAGGTCAAAAAAGCCTTGAAATCGCTTTAAACATACCGTTTTAATATAAATCAGTGAGCAAAAACTGTCAAATTATTCTACTATAATTTATGTATTTTGCAAAATACTTCTTGCTCCATAAAAAACGCAGGTACCAAGTGATTGATACCTGCGTTTTATTTAGCCTTCAAAAACGTAATCATTCCATGAAAGCTCTTCCGAATCCCTGTTCATCCGCAGTGGGATGCTTGGGATTAAACATGGTTCCGTTAACGATCGTACCGATAGGTTCAAGAAAAGCGGAAAAAAGACTTTCCGATATCTCTCCTATCTCATAAGAAGGGTGGACGGTGATCTTAGCATTCCGGGCCATAAGATGATCTTCTTAAATAAATCTTTTTACTTCATCGGGTTTTTCCAGTAATTTTTCCACCGCAAATATTATCTGTTCTACAGGTTCCATGGTATTTAAGGTGGCTGAAAAAGTATCGGGATTTTTGGGACTGACATCCGCAGGATCCACATGTTCTATGGGCCCTCCGATCTGTCCGGGCTTTGGAGCCATGCTGACTATTATTTTCCTTGGCTTTGCATCCACATAGATATAATTTGTTTTATTGGGCTTACTGTAGACCACTACCTGTCTTTCTTTACCGAAAGCTCTTATCCATCCCATCTTGGGCGGATCGTAAGGTGTCTTAGTTTCAGACAAAAGTCTGAGCATATCCTCATTATTCCAATGATTAATATTTTTGAATGTCTTGTAACCGTATGAATCGGTATTCATGCCTCCAAGCACATCCATAAAATCAAATATTCCCATATTCCCTCCCATGAAAAAATCAAACTGACGAAAATTTTTTTATTATAACTTCCGCGCCCCTTATTCCGTCGATGGCCGCAGATGTAATACCGCCGGCATATCCTGCACCTTCTCCCAGGGGGATGATGCCGCTTATGGATGCCTCCAGAGAATCTCCCCTCGGTATTCTCACCGGTGAGCTGGTCCTGGATTCAACGCCCGCCATTATCACGCCGGGATCATCAAAGTCTTTGATAGTTCTTCCAAACTTTGTCATGCCGTCCACAAAGAGTTTGTTTATTCCGGCATCAAAAATCCCTGACAGATCCGTCCACTCGTATGCCCCTTTAAATACAGGATTTACGAATGAAGGATTATTCTTAACGTCGGTTTCACCGGTAACCTTGCTTATAAATTCTCCATATCTCTGCGCCGGAATCTTACCCTTTCCCGCTTCATATGCTCTGCGCTCCAGCATTCTCTGAAACTCAATGCCGGCGAGAGGATGATCCGAGGGATAATCCGTAACAGGAATACTGACAACTATAGCGGAATTGGCATTCTCTGAATCTCTACCGCTGTAGCTCATTCCGTTAACAACAGTCTCACCTTCCTCTGATGATGAATCAACCACATATCCTCCGGGACACATGCAAAAAGAAAACACTCCTCTGTCACCGAAATTGGCAGTGAGCTTATAAGGAGACGCACCGAGAATCTCAGAATAAGACGCATCACCGTACTGATTCTCATTGATAACCCGCTGGGGATGCTGGACTCTGAATCCTGCGGCAAAAGGCTTCTGCTCCATCCTAAGTCCGCTCTCATATAAAGCTTTATATGTATCTCTTGCGGAATGTCCGATGGCAAGAACAAGGATGTTTGTTTTGATCTCCTCTTCTACGCCGTCAACTCGCTTTACTTTGATTGCTGTGATCTTACCTTCATCACATACTATATCTGTAAGACATGTTTCGAATCTGACTTCTCCGCCGAGTTCGATAATCTTCTCACGAATATTCCTGACTATTTTCGGAAGAACATCGGTCCCAAGGTGAGGCATGTGATCGTAAAGAATTTCTTCCGGAGCTCCGAACTCTGTAAATATCTTAAGCACTTCACGGATTCTGCCTTCTTTATCCTTGATGGAAGTGGAAAGTTTTCCGTCGGAAAAAGTACCTGCTCCGCCTTCCCCGAATTGTACATTACTGCTTATATCAAGAACTCCGGTTTCCCAGAATTTTTCGACATCCCGTGCTCTCTCCTCAACGCACCTTCCACGTTCGATCACAAGAGGATTGAATCCTGCCACGGCAAGTTCATACGCACAGAAAAGTCCTGCTGGTCCCATTCCGACTACAACAGGTCTGCTGACAAGTTTTTCACTTCCGGGTTCGGGGAGTTTGTATTCAGAGAATTCGTATGATGATACATTGGCATCTTTTGCGAATCTTTTCAGGATTATCCCTTCATTTACGCATTCGGCCCATATGCTGAAAACGTAATATAGCTCGGGTTTCTTCCTTGCATCAAGAGATCTTCTTATGATACCGGTTTCTTTTAACTCGGATTCGGAAATTTTGAGTTTAGCAATAACAGCCCGACGTATATCGGGCTGTTTTAAACTTACTTTTATTTTAACTTGATCAATACGGATCATTATCAAATTACCTTCAATATCTGACCGAGACTGTAAAGAATGCTTCCGAAAGGCATCAATTTAAGCTCGGCATCGGAATAATTTCTGAGAAGCAAAAGTACCGAGTGATATATGATAAGCCCTATCGGAATACAAATAACAACGGTAAAGAGATTCCCCAGATGAGCGGCAGCCGCATTGGTTATGATAACCAGGAAGATGGCACATACGGCACCGGAAACAATGGGAATCAGAATATTTCTGATGGGGTCGAATACCATGCTCATACGAATATAAGATATTACGCACCATACTATGATCTCGATAATGGAATATACCAAAACAGAAATCATAAGTCCCTTATACATACTATGTCCGTTACCGGTAGATAATTTAACGGCAAGTATTCCGGCAAATCCCGAAGCTGCATGAGCTACGATCCTGGGAATTCTGTCATCTCTTCCCACACAGAGAGAATCACAGAACAAAGCCATGGAAAGCATGATGGATGTGGCAATGATCAGGATAAATTCAGTAATAAGGCTTACTTCAACACCGGTTGCAAGCAGCTTAGCCACGGGCTTTGATACGGATGCAAAAAATGCGGTCAGGAATACCGAAACTATACATACGATATGCATTCCGAAATCAAAATATGCTCTGGCATTTCCTTTTTCATTCTTACGAACACTCTGCATCCAGTTGGCGCCTGAAAGCGCTCCAGCAAAGAGAGCAAATACAAGTGAGAATGCAAAAGGTGAAAGAAGCATATATACCGAAACACCAATTCCGTGAACATCAGCGGATTGAGCAGCCCAGAAAAGAAGTACCAGGCATCCGGACAGACCAAGTACGGCATCCCCAAGTCTCCTCTTAAGAAGATTGAGAATAACAATACCAAGATTATCTCTTCCTCCGAAGCCTTCTCTTTCATCACTTGCTTTGATCCTGAGTCCCAGACGGACTATGAACAGGAATACAAATACAAAAATCTCGGCTACACAAAAACCTGCGAAAAGACCTGCACATGCGTAGATGAACTTGATATCACCATCCATCAAAAGAGCGGAATTGACCTCGCCCTTATCATACATCATCTTCATGAACAGGAATCCGAACACAATCCTGAAAAGCTGTCTTGATACCATAGAGATGCAGATAGCCCTGTCTCCGGATGATACGGATGCATATCCGGTAAGATATTCATTCATCATCCTGAAAAAGAACCAGCTGCATAGATAAAGTCCCAGAAATCTTCCCTTGGGAAGATGAATAACATCGGACATGAACCAAAAATTCAAAGCTCCGCAAAGAGCGGTGCCGAGTAATCCAAGTATGAAATGACATGCAAAAGATACTGCAAGTACATCAAGTGCACTTCTTTTTTGCCCTTTAGCCAGTCTGACTCTGGCCATTCTTGCGGTAACATCCGAAAAGCCCTGTCCGAAAAGCATCCAGACAGACATGCAAACCAGATAAGAAACAAGTGCATATCCCATACCGGTTTCGGTCAAAAACATTCTGTACAGGAATAAGGACATTATAGAAATAAGAAGGCAGATATATCCTGTCTTTTTCTTATATACATAATTTTTCATCAGTCACCTCTCGTAATACCAAGTGAATTAAGAATCTCTTCCTGTTTGGATATCATCTCTTCTTCTTCGGGCTTTGTCATATGATCATATCCGCACAGATGCAGACAGCTGTGAGCTACAAGAAATGCCATCTCTCGTTTAATGCTGTGTCCGTATTCATCTGCCTGAGAAATTATCCTGTCCGAGTTAAGAATGATATCCCCCATGATAAGCTCCCCGGTTTCGGGATCAGTATAGTCAACCTTCCTCTCTTCGGGAATATCAAAATCGGAAGGCGAGTCAAAATCAAGGTTGGGAAAAGAAAGAACATCCGTAGGAGAATCTATTCCCCTGTAATCTTTGTTAAGTTCTCTTATGCCTTCGCTGTCCGTGATCAGCACATTAACGCACGATGAAGAAACAGGTGCTCCCTCCGACTTAAACGCATGCTCGGCAACAGTCTTTATAAGCACATTTTCATCAAATGCAAAATCGGTATCAACTTCTTTTTCAATGTAAATATTCATGGTTTATTTCAAAAAGTCATAATATAATTTCTCTTCCTTGAATATCTTCTTCATCTTGGAGATATCGGAAAAGGTTATTTCACAATCTGCGAAAGATCCTCTGGATACAAATCTGTCAAAAACCGCATCGATAAGTTTACCGGTATCGATATCGGCATTTTTATCTTTTTCAAATAGTGTCATTACAGTCATGACAACGGTTCTGGAGCATACAAGAACAGCGGCTTCTTTTCTGATAAGAGACTTACGTGAACCCGATATATAATCCTTGTACTCATCAAGAATACACTTAAGACCTTCCGTAAAATTCATCTCGTCATAAAAATCTTCCCTGTCTTCGGCATTATCCGGAGTAAGTTCATGATAATAACCGGCACACTTCACAATGTCCGCATCAAGTCCCAATGATGATGATACTCTGTCGCAGAAATATGCAGTATGTATGCTGAGCATATATTCTTTGGGAGAATCGCTCTTAAGTTCGAGAAGTTTTTCATTTTCTGTATCACAAAGGGTCTGATACAGATCATAATACTTAAACATTATAAGGGATGAATATCCTCTGAATGCGGAGTATATGACCATAAGACCTATGAGACAGTTTGCACAGGGAAGTATGAGAAGCTGTATATCAAAGGCAGAATTGATGGTAAGGATTATTCCGCACATTTCACAAACAAGAAGACATACGGAAGACAAAAATGCAGGCATGGCAAATTTCATTTCCTCGGTAAGAGGAAGATATACCATTACCGAAAATACTCCGCTGACAAAGTACAGGAAGAATACCAATGCACCGCATCCCGAGATAATGGCAGTTCCTGCCAGTAAAACGGAAGCAATGGTTATGCCCACCAAAGGTGATGAGAACAGAGACAGTATGACAAAAACAGGAACAAACACCCACATGGTGTTGGGAAAATAAGAAAAGAGAACGGATAAAAGCATACAGATATATACTATTACCCAAAATCTGGATTCCGCTCCTTCGGAAATATCGGGATCGGTCATGGATATTGGGAAGAATTTTCTGATGCAAAGAGATACCAGTCCTCCCAGTATCAAACTGAAAACTCCATACTGAATAATCTCGGCGGTATCTTTGCCTCCGACATATCCCACTCCCGTAAGAAGCATGGCATAAATGATCGTGAAGATGATTCCCGGGATCTTACTTCCTGATTTTACATGTGCTGTCTTCAATATGTATCAGCCTCTTTATCTGTGTTTTCTCTCGCTGGTTTTATGCTTGTTCTCATAGTCCTCATATCGCTTGACTATTTTCTGAACAAGAGGATGTCTTACGACGTCTTTACTGGTGAGCATACAGAATCCTATCTCATCCATGGAACCGAGAACTTTGAGTGCCACATCAAGACCGGATACCGTTCCGGGGGCAAGGTCTTTCTGGGTTGCATCACCGGTTACGACTACCTTGGAGCCGAAACCTATTCTGGTCAGAAACATCTTCATCTGTGCGGGGGTGGTATTCTGCGCTTCATCCAGGATAATAAACGCATTATCCAGAGTCCTTCCTCTCATATATGCAAGAGGAGCGACCTCTATAAGTCCTTTTTCCATATTGAGAGCAAATTTCTCGGGACCCATTATCTGAAACAGTGCATCATATAAAGGACGAAGATAGGGATCTACTTTGCTCTGCAGATCACCGGGCAAAAATCCAAGTTTCTCACCCGCTTCTATGGCAGGTCTGGTCAGGATTATTCGTCCGACTTCCTCATTCTTAAACGCGGTAATTGCCATAGCCATGGCAAGATAGGTTTTACCGGTTCCCGCAGGTCCGATACCGAAAGTGATCATCTTATCGGAAATGCTTTTTACATATGATTTCTGACCGAGAGTCTTGGGCTTGACCGGTTTACCCTGAGCAGTATGACAGATAACATCCGCAGATGCTTCCCCCAGAGCTCCTTCATGAGAATCCTCCATCATATCGATGGCATAGTTCACACTCTGCTCTTCGATCACATTTCCTTTTTCCGAATAGTCTTTAAGATCCATGATAACCGACATCGCCTTATTGGCGTTTTCCTCACTTCCATAGACATACAAGAAGCCGTTTCTCGAAACAACACGAACATTCATGGAGGATTCCACCTTCTTTATGAAGGCATCCCTCATGCCGAATATGTTTCTCATCTCATCGCTTGACAGTTCTGCTTTAAGCGAAAATTCATCCATTAAATTCAGGTTCCTTTGTTATTTGATGATGTTTTTGATAAGCGGCTGTTTTTCGGGCTTCACATCAGAGATTACATATGAACTCTGCAGCCTTTCAAGAGCACTTTCAAGGCCTTCTTCCCTGCTGTAATAAACAATGGCAAGATCGTCGCCTTTCTTTACTTCGTCACCTACTTTTTTCACAAGCCTGATACCAACACTGAGGTCTATAACATCTTCTTTGGATGCTCTTCCGCCCCCCAGCATCATGCAGGCCACACCGACTCTGTCACAGACGATATGATCCACATATCCGTCTTTTTCTGCTTTGACCGTAACTGTTTTATCTGAGACTTTAAGAAGTTCGGGATGATATACCTGCTCGGTATTACCGCCCTGACTTCCGATGAATGCTGCAAGTTTATCAAGTGCTTTTCCGCTTGATACGGCCTCCTTGATCATGGTCAGAGCCTCATCTTCGGAAGATGCTTTTCCTCCCAGCATGATCATATAAGTTGCAAGTGTATAAACAAGCTCGGTAAAATCTTCGGGCCCGTGTCCGTTTAATGTATCTATTGCTTCTCTTACTTCAATGGCATTACCGACCGCAAGACCGAGAGGCTGATCCATATCACTGATAATCGCAACAGTCTTCCTGCCTGCTCCGTTACCGATCTCTACCATTTCCTTGGCAAGAGCGGTGGAGTCTTCAAGTGTCTTCATGAAGGCGCCGCTTCCGGTCTTAACATCAAGAACGATCGCATCCGCACCCGCTGCAAGTTTCTTACTCATAATGGAACTTGCTATAAGTGACATGTTTTCTACGGTTCCGGTCACATCACGAAGTGCGTAGAGTTTCTTATCCGCAGGGGCAAGATCTGCAGTCTGTCCCATAATGGAAATACCGTTGGTATTTACATTATCAATAAACTGTTCGGTAGGGATTGAAACATTAAATCCGTCAAAACTCTCAAGTTTATCTATGGTTCCGCCGGTATGTCCGAGACCTCTTCCGCTCATCTTGGCAATGGGAACTCCGCATGC
The DNA here is from genome assembly GCA_017940415.1 of Lachnospiraceae bacterium. Taxonomy (GTDB): domain Bacteria; phylum Bacillota; class Clostridia; order Lachnospirales; family Lachnospiraceae; genus AC2028. The sequence continues at coordinate 28,931 of JAGAYR010000044.1, read as the reverse complement.
AGAGACAATGGGAGTAAGTGCAAGAGATGTTTTATCTCCTACACCGCCTGTTGAATGCTTATCAACCTTGATACCTGCGATCTTGGAAAGATCCAGAAGATCTCCGGAATCTGCCATAAGCTTTGTAAGGGTAAGAGTTTCTCTTTTACTCATACCTTTGAAGTATATGGCCATCATAAGTGCTGAAACCTGATAGTCGGGAATCTCTCCCTTTGTATATCCGTTTACGAAAAAAGCTATCTCCTCATCCGTAAGTTCATTACCGTTTCTCTTGGAGATTATGATGTCTACCATTCTCATAAAGATACGCTCCTTTCGTAAAAAGATCACATTTTCTTACGACAGATATCATTAAGACAACATACTTCGCACTGTGGTGACTGTGCTTTACATACAGCTCTTCCATGGTCCACAAGTCTGTGGCAAAATGCGCCGGATTCTTCGGGAGGCACTATTTTACGAAGCTGCATCTCGACTTTAACAGGATCCTTGCTTCCGTCCGAAAGACCTATTCTTCCGGAAAGTCTGATGCAATGAGTATCGCATACATAGCTTTCCTGACCGAATATATCTCCCAGGATAAGATTTGCACTCTTTCTGCCGACTCCGGGGAGTGACAGAAGATCTTTCATATTATCCGGAACCTTACCGTCAAACCTGTCACAAACGTCGGTCATGCACGCCTTGATATCCCTTGCCTTTGTTTTAAACAGTCCGCAGGGACGGATCAGATCTTCTATATCTGAAATCTTTGCGGCCGCAAGCTTTTTGGGTGAGGGGTACTTTTTAAATAATGCGGGAACGGTTTCGTTGACCCTTTTATCGGTACACTGAGCGGCAAGTCTTACGCTGACCAAAAGCTGCCATGCATCCGATACATCCAGTGTACACACGGAATCAGGATATTCTTTTTTTAGCCTTTCGATAACTTCCGAGGCCAGTTCCTTTTTTCTCATATATACCGTAACCGTTACTTATGATATGGCTCACCGCGCATGATCCTGAATGCCCTGTAGATCTGCTCGGATAAGATAACTCTCATAAGCTGATGAGGAAATGTCATATCGGAAAATGAAAGTTTCGCATCAGTTCTGTCGGAAACACATTTTGCAAGACCGTTGGATCCGCCTATAACAAATGCAATATCGCTTTTACCCGAAACAAAAAGTCCCGATAGATATTCCGAAAAACTCTCCGATGAATATTTCTTTCCCTTGATCTCAAGAGTTATAACATGCATTCCGGGTTTGATATTTTTAAGAATTCTTTCTGCTTCGCGTTCCTTGGCATTTTCAATTGCCGATTCAGAAGAACCGGTATCGGGTTCATCCTCTGTTTCAATTACTTTGAAAGTGCAATATGCGGAAAGACGCTTGGCATATTCCGCAATGGCATCGCGGTAGAAAGATTCTTTTATCTTACCGACACATATAATACTTATGTTCATGTTCTACTCTTCGGATGTCTCGCTGTCTTCATCTTCTTCCTTATTGTTGCCGAAGATCTTGTCATATACTTCTTCATCTATCAGATTATCGAGAAAATCGGGATCGATATTCACAAATTTATTGGTGATTATCTTCTTCAGACAATCCGTACGCTTGAAAAACAATATTTCAGGTTCATCGGCATCGGATATGTCAGCCTGAGCATCAACCTCGGAAGAATTAAGCTCATTACCGACAAAATCAAGAATCCTCTTTTCAAGGGTGTGATCGGATTTTGCTTTCTTTTCGAAAATGCCCGCACTCCTGATGGAGATGATTCCCATCACGAAAAAGAGAACGAACACCGCAAAAAGCACACCGTATGAAAGGTAAGGATTACCCAGAAATTCGGGTATGATACCTATCACGGTTAAAAGTACAAACAAAATGCCGACGCCTCCGAATACGGTCAGTAATAATCCCGTAGATTTATAGTCGGATGCCCTGTCATTATTTTTTACATACGGAGCTTTGAATCCGGGTGATATAAACTCCCCTTCATCCTTAACTTCGGAAACGGGAGGCGCTAAGGGCGCCTCCTCGTCATATCCGTAGTTTTCACTGTTTTCTTTTTCAGATCCGGACATATTTATCCTCTAAAAAATCATCCGTTTATGAATTCATCGATAGCCTTGGCTGCTTCTTTACCTGCACCCATTGCAAGGATTACGGTTGCTGCACCTGTTACGGCATCACCGCCGGCATATACGCCTTCTCTTGAAGTCTTACCGGTATTCTCCTCAGCAACGATGCACTTTCTCTTATTGGTCTCAAGTCCCTTGGTGGTCATGGAAATGAGAGGATTGGGTGAAGTTCCCAGGGACATGATAACGGTATCAACATCGATCTCGAACTCGGATCCCTTAACTTCTACGGGACTTCTTCTGCCGGACTCATCGGGCTCGCCAAGTTCCATCTTTACGCACTTGATAGCCTTTACCCAGCCGTTTTCATCGCCGATGATCTCTACGGGATTGGTAAGGAGATCGAATATGATGCCCTCTTCCTTAGCGTGATGAACTTCCTCTACTCTTGCAGGGAGTTCCTCTTCGCCTCTTCTGTATACGATATGTACTTCGGCACCGAGTCTGAGAGCGGTTCTTGCAGCATCCATAGCTACGTTTCCGCCGCCGACAACGGCAACCTTCTTACTCTTCATGATGGGAGTGGTGGAATCCTCACGGAAGGACTTCATAAGGTTGCTTCTGGTAAGGTACTCATTTGCGGAGAATACTCCGTTAAGAGTCTCGCCGGGAATGTTCATGAATCTGGGAAGTCCTGCGCCGGATCCGATGAATACTGCGCGGAATCCTTCTTTTTCCATAAGCTCATCGATGGTAACGCTGCGTCCTACAACAACATTGGTCTCGATCTTAACACCGAGTGCTTTAACGTTTTCAATCTCCTTGGCAACAACTCTCTCTTTGGGGAGTCTGAATTCGGGGATACCGTATACGAGAACTCCGCCTGCCTGATGAAGTGCCTCGAAGATGGTTACATCGTATCCGAGCTTTGCAAGGTCTCCTGCACAGGTAAGTCCGCTGGGGCCGGAACCGATAACGGCAACTTTGATTCCGTTGGATTCCTTCTCCTTCTTGGGCTTGAGTCCGTGCTCCATTGCATAATCGGCAACAAATCTCTCGAGCTTACCGATTGCAACAGCCTCACCCTTGATTCCTCTGATACACTTGCCTTCACACTGGGTCTCCTGAGGGCAGACTCTTCCGCATACTGCGGGAAGTGCTGAAGACCGGGAAATGATATTGTATGCTTCTTCGATATTTCCTTCTTTGATCTGCTGAATGAATCCGGGAATGTTGATGGATACGGGACATCCTTTCATACACTGAGCATTCTTACAATTTAAGCATCTTGAAGCCTCGGCCTGAGCCTCTTCAAGAGTATATCCGTAGCAGACCTCTTCGAAATTCTTTGCTCTAACCTGAGGCTCCTGCTCTCTTACGGGAACTTTCTTCATTACATCGACTTCCATTTATATATCTCCTTTAAGATGGTTTAGAATCGGTTTAGTGTACGGATCAGCAATGGCCACATCCGCCGTGATGAGTTGCACCTTCCTGAAGTTCGAGCATCTTTCTGCCCTCTTCGGTCTTGTACATTGCCTGACGTCTCATGGACTCGTCGAAGTTTACAAGCCATCCGTCAAACTCGGGACCGTCGATGCAGGCAAACTTAATCTCATCACCTACATGTACGCGGCATGCTCCGCACATTCCGGTTCCGTCTACCATGATAGGGTTCATGGAAACGATGGTGGGAATATTAAGCTGCTTGGTAAGATTAACCGCAAATTTCATCATGATGAGGGGACCGATGGCGATACACTTGTCATAGGTCTTGCCTTCATCGATGAGTGACTGGAGACATACGCAAACATTTCCGTTTCTGCCGTATGATCCGTCATCGGTAGTAACATAAACATTGTCGGAAACAGCCTTGAAATCATCCTCAAGGATTACAAGATCCTTGTTTCTTGCACCGATAATTACATCGGAAGCAACTCCCTGCTCCTTGAGCCATTTAACCTGAGGATAAACAGGTGCGGTACCTACACCGCCCGCGATAAAGACGATCTTAAGCTTCTTAAGTTCCTCGACATCCATCTCACAAAGTTCCGAAGGCTTTCCAAGAGGTCCTACAATATCTTGGAAGGAATCACCCTCTTCCAGCTTAGCCATAACGGCTGTTGAAGCTCCGACTACCTGGAATACGAGTACGATGGTACCCTTCTCTCTGTTATAGTCACAGATGGTAAGAGGAATTCTCTCTCCGTCTTCGGAAGCTCTGACTATAACAAACTGACCGGGCAGACAGCTGTCCGAAGTTCTCTTAGCCTCAACCTCCATCTTGATAATGTTGTCGGTAAGATAACATTTGCTTAAGATCTTGTACATTTCATTTCCCTTTCACTAGTTAAAATATATTGAGTAGATCCTTAAATATCTTCTGTGGGAACCGGTTCCGGAGCCGGTTCGGGCTGCATTGTATTTGCAAGTATCCAGGCAGCCAGGTCTTCGGGGGATATTCTGGTTCCGTCCGAAAGTATTACATCACCGTCATCGGTATATCCCGATATTCCTCCGGGGATGAGAAGTTCAAATTCATCCGCATCGGGAATTCCGTTATTATTTTCATCGATCACATTCTGCCCCTGAACAGGGGAAATGGTCTGGTATTCGGCTTCGGACTCTATTACAAAAGTGCCTTCGGTAACGGGACTCATGACACCGTATGCATTAACCGCACATACCCTGATGTCATATTCTCCTTTTGTAAGAAGAAGCGGAACCAGATACTCATCACTGTTTTCGTCGGGATCACTTCCGTCAAGCGTATAGTAGATTCTGGCGTTACCGGGTACGGTTATCTTCAGTATCTGATCGGTTCCGTAATATCCGCTCTCCAGAGAAAACTCCGGGATCATGAGACAAAACTCAACGAACTGTTCCTTGATCTCTACGTTGTTGCAGGTATAGAGAATATCCGCCATTGATACATAATCTTCATTCTGATAATAGATGGCGAGAAGTTTCTCGTACGCTGCCGCATTCTGCTCGGATGTAGCAAAACCGAGACCGATGATCTGAAGAAGAAGGTTTTCGTACTTGATATATTCCTCATCTTCTTTGTAGAGTTCCGCCAGATACAGCAGAACGTCCACATCATCGCTGTCGTTAACTTCCAGTGCTTCAAGAATTGCCTTAGCCTTTGCTCTGTCGCCTGCTTCGGCATGATTTCTTGCGGATTCCAGCAGATACTCGGTATCCGAATACCTGTTAATGAATCCAAGAGACACCATCGCAAGCGCTACAACGGAAGCAGCCAGGAGTGCGAATTTGATCCAGCCGTATTTATGTTGTGGTTCTTTGGAGCTTTCTTTTTTCCTGACGGGTCTTTCGTCATTGGCGCCCTCGGGAGACCTTCCGAAATCGGTATCATCATCATCGAATTCACTGACAATACTCTTTACGGTCTCCTCGGCTTTTTTTTCGGCAAATTCCGTAAAATCAGGTACCAGATGAACATCTTTACCGCATTTTTCGCAGTAAAGTGATCCTTCGGGAATCTCCGCTCCGCATATTGCACATTTCATTTTATGGGACTCCGTAATTTACGCGTCTACTGATGCCAGACAATTGTACATAAGCATTGCGATGGTCATGGGTCCTACACCGCCGGGAACGGGAGTAATGGCGGAAGCAATGGGTTCTACGGATGCATAGTCAACATCTCCGCAGAGCTTTCCGTCCTCCTGTCTGTGAATGCCTACATCAATAACTACTGCCCCCTCACGCACATAGGAAGCATCAATGAATTTGGGCTTTCCTATGGCTACTACAAGTATATCCGCACGCTTAGTTACTTCTTTAAGATCTTTGGTGCGGGAATGACAAACCGTAACGGTTCCGTTTTCCTTAAGAAGAAGCATGCTCATGGGCTTTCCTACGATATTGCTTCTGCCCACAACAACGCATTCTTTTCCGGAGATCTCGATACCGGAACGCTTGAGAAGCTGAATGACACCCGCGGGTGTGCAGCTTACAAAGCCTTTCTTACCTATCGAGAGTTTACCTACATTGACGGGATGGAAACCGTCAACATCCTTATCGGGTGAAATGGCATCCAGAACTCTGTCCTCATCTATTCCCTTTGGAAGAGGAAGCTGAACGAGAATTCCGTTTACATCTTCTCTCGCATTGAGCTCTTCGATCAGTTCAAGGAGCTTATCCTCGGTGGTGTCCGCGGGAAGCTCATAAGACAAGGATCTTATGCCGCAATATTCGCAGGCTTTCTTTTTATTCTTAACATAAACCTGGGAAGCGGGATCTTCGCCTACAAGTATTACCGCTAGAGTTGCGGTTATGCCTTTCGCTGAAAGCTCTGCGGTGCGGGCTTTGATCTCATCCTTTACTGCCTGTGATATTGCTTTTCCGTCTATAATCTGTGCCATTACATTACCTCTGTTTCAGTACTTTAGAACAATCCTGTGATCTTTCCGTCATCATCAACATCTATCTTGTAAGCTGCGGGAGATTTGGAAAGTCCGGGCATGGTCATAATATTTCCGGTAAGTACAACAACAAATCCTGCGCCGGCGCTTACATATACTTCTCTTACGTTAAGAGTAAATCCCGAAGGACGACCAAGGAGATTAGGATCATCTGACAGGCTGTACTGGGTCTTGGCCATACAAACGGGAAGATTTCCAAATCCCATTTCTTCGATCTTCTTGATCTGCTTTGCTGCGGATGATGCTATGGATACATCAGCGGCGCCGTAGATCTTCTTTGCTACGGTCTCGATCTTCTCGGTGATGGAAAGTTCATCCGCATAGATGGGCTTGAATGCTGCCTTTCCGCTTTCTGCCTCTTCGATGACCATCTGAGCAAGTTCACATCCGCCTTCTCCGCCCTTTTCCCATACTCTGGCTACGGACATACGGCAGTTCTTGCTCTCACAATACTCCTTGATAAATGCGATCTCCGCATCGGTATCTGATACGAATGCGTTGAGTGCTACAACTACGGGAAGTCCGTAGGACTGAATATTCTCGATATGCTTTCCGAGGTTCTCGATACCTGATTTAAGAGCATCAAGATTTTCATCAGAAAGCTGATCCTTAGGAACTCCTCCGTTGTACTTAAGAGCTCTTACGGTAGCAACGAGAACTACCGCATCGGGCTTAAGTCCGGCCTGTCTGCACTTGATATCAAAGAACTTCTCGGCTCCGAGATCCGCTCCGAAACCTGCTTCGGTGATGCAATAATCTGCAAGTTTAAGTGCGGTTCTTGTAGCGATAACTGAATTACATCCGTGAGCGATATTTGCGAAAGGTCCGCCGTGTACGATCGCAGGAGTATGCTCAAGAGTCTGGATCAGATTAGGTCTGATTGCATCCTTGAGAAGTGCGGTCATGGCACCTACAGCCTGAATATCCCCTGCGGTAACAGGATTTCCGTCAAGATCGTAAGCAACAATGATTCTTGCAAGTCTTGCTTTGAGATCCTTAAGATCCTCTGCAAGGCAAAGGACAGCCATAATCTCTGATGCAACGGTAATTACGAAATGATCTTCTCTGACGAATCCGTCGGATTTGGAACCAAGGCCTACCACGATATTTCTGAGAGCCCTGTCGTTCATATCCATACATCTCTTCCATACTACACTTCTGGAATCAATTCTTTTTACATTACCCTGCTGGATATGATTGTCGAGAAGCGCTGCAAGGAGATTGTTTGCTGCGGTTATAGCATGGAAATCACCCGTGAAATGAAGGTTAAGATCTTCCATGGGAACAACCTGTGCCATTCCGCCGCCTGCGGCACCGCCCTTTATTCCGAAACAAGGTCCGAGTGAAGGCTCTCTGAGAGCTATGATTGCTTTTTTATTCAGCTTGGCAAATGCTTCGCCGAGTCCTACGGTAACCGTAGTCTTGCCCTCTCCTGCGGGAGTGGGATTGATTGCCGTTACAAGAATTAGTTTTCCGTTCTTATTGGATGCAATCTCTTTAAGGCTCTCATCGGTAAGTTTAGCCTTATATTTTCCATAGAGTTCCAGAGATTCGGGATCAATCCCTGCTCTGGTAGCAACCTCTGTAATGGGGAGCATTTCGCAGCTCTGTGCAATTTCGATATCTGATCTCATTTTTCAACCTGCCTCAATATATTTATTCTGATTTTTCCTGTGATGCCAGAAATGCTTCAAACATCTCTTCGGTCATCAGAATTTCTCTGGGTTTTGTTCCCTGCTCGGGACCGACCACACCGTAATCCGCAAGCATATCCATGATCCTGGCGGCACGGTTAAATCCTATCTTAAGTACTCTCTGAAGATAACCTATGGAAGCTTTACCGCTTCTGATAATGTATCTTCCGGCTTCGGGTAAAAGCTCATCTCCGAATACGGATGATGAACCTGACGAAGACGATGAAGAGGAATTATTGGAAACAACGGATTCGTTACCTGCTTCAATGTCAATAATGGTCTTCTTAAGGTCATTAATACCGTCGGCACCTTCAAGAGGATTATGGAACGCGGGATCTTGGCTGATACCTCTGAGATATCCGGTAACCTTGGATACTTCCTCATCCGATACAAAAGCGCCCTGAAGTCTCTCGGGTCTCATTTTACCCTGGGGATAAAAGAGCATGTCTCCTTTTCCGAGAAGCTTTTCCGCACCCACGGAATCAAGAATGGTTCTTGAATCTACACCACTGGATACGGCAAACGCGATACGGCTGGGCATATTTGCCTTGATAAGACCAGTGATGACATCAACCGAAGGACGCTGGGTCGCAACGATCAGGTGCATACCTGCAGCTCTGGCAAGCTGTGCCAGACGACAGATTGATTCCTCAACCTCTTTGGCTGCAACCATCATCAGATCTGCAAGCTCGTCGATGATGATGACCACTCTGGGCATCTTGCGAAGTGCGGGTGCCAGAGAATCTGTCTCTTCATGTCTGTCCACATCCTCGGGCTCTCTCCTGCCGGCATTAACATCCTCGACATACTGGTTGTATCCTTCAATGTCTCTTACGCCGCGGTCCGCAAAAGCCCTGTATCTTCTCTCCATCTCCTTGACGGACCATTTAAGCATCTCGGATGCAGCCTTGGGCTTGGTCACAACATCAAAAGGAAGATGAGGTATCTTATTATAAACTTTCAGCTCAACGACCTTAGGATCAACCATTATGAGCTGAACATCTTCAGGCGAACACTTATACAGAATACTCAGGATAAGTGTATTTATACATACCGATTTTCCGGAACCCGTAGTACCTGCGATAAGTACATGAGGGAATTTCGCTATGTTTGCAACAACTGTTTTTCCTTCGATATCCTTGCCTACGGCAAAAGAAAGAGGATCCTTGGATTTCTTGTACTCCATGCTGGATAGCAGATCTCCGAGGAATACGGCCGTAGCGGAAGAATTGGGAACTTCTATTCCGATAGCACTCTTTCCGGGAATGGGCGCTTCTATTCTGATATCAGTGGCCGCAAGTGCCATCTTGATCTCATCGGACAAACCTACGACTCTTGAAAGCTTGGTTCCCTGACTTACCGTAAATTCATATCTGGTAACGGTAGGCCCCTGACTGTATTCTCCCATTTCAGCTTCAATACCGAAGGATGCAAGCGTCTGTATAAGTTTATTCTGTACATCACGGATCTCTGCCTGTGCATCTCTCTTGGATGCCCCGCTCTTTTTCAGATAATCAAGGCTGGGAGCCTTGTATACGAATCTTGCATTTCTCTTTGCGGGAGCCTTGCGTACAGATGCAGGTGATACGGCTTCGGGTATATTCTCCGAAACACTTTCCTGAGTCTGAACGGTCTTTTTAAATTCGGGCGGTTCGGGCATATCGGGAATCTCAGTGTCCGCATCTTCGGGAACATATTCTTCATGTGCTCCCGTAACTCTGATCTTATGATCCGAATTTACTTTTACTCTCTCGAAGGAAGGCTCGTTATCCTCAAATGCGGTGTCATCATAATAATCCGATTCCGCAGCCGCAGAAGTTAACGCTCCGGGACGCTTAGCAGGATCATACCAGGTTCCCCTTGCGTCATTTTCTTCGTATTCTTCAGCATCATCTTCAGGTTCATACTCACGATAGCTCATCTCGTGCATCTCACCGGTATGATGCTCATCAAACATTGATCTTCTTTCGGGAGCTTTTCGTGCAACCAGGATTTCTTTGGCATCCTCGGTTTCTTCTTTTACTTTTCTGCCGGCTTCCTTCTTAAGCCTCTCTTCTTCTGTACGCTTTTTAAAATTGTTTTTCCAATTCTCCAAACCGTCAGATACGGCAGAAAGTGTATCTTTCTTCTTGGAATCGCGCTCCTTGCGCATCTTCTCCGTTACGGTAAGAGCTTCTCTGGGTGCTGCGTCTTCCTCTCCTTCATAAGGGACAAGCTCTGTTCCTGCGGCAGAATTATCGGGAAGTTCCGGAAGTCTTTCACTTTGTTCAAGTGCAAGGCGCCTTTCTTCTCTTCTGTCCTTCTGATTGTTGATAAACTCTCCGGTTCTGTCGGATGCACTCAGAATGATCTGCTTGAACAGATTAGCAAAAAACTGTCTGTTTATGGCAAAAAGACTGAGTACCAGTACCAGAAGACATATTATGATGCAGCCGGCGGTTCCGATGTTCTTATTGAGCGCATAAGAAATACTTCCCGAGATAACTCCGCCGCCCTTTTTGCCTTCCGCGCAAAGTCTGTACAATTCTCCGGTATTGTATTCCGCCATGGACTTTGATACCTTACCCGCCATGTCGGCAAAGATACCGAATATCAAAAACAAAACTGCGGCACCGGTCATCCTGATGGGAAGAATCTCATCGGTTTCGTTAAAAAACATATACCAGAAGATCATTCCGGCTATAAATACGGGTGCGATATATCCGGTAAATCCAAATGCTCCGAAAAGTACCGAAGCAATGGTATCGCCGAAGGATCCGCACGTTCCGAAAGCACAAAGCGTAAGGAATATTGCCGCTCCTGCGACTATCACCGATACAAGAACCCTTGAAGATCCGTCATCATCGTACTCTTCACGGGGAAAACGGCTGCGGGGTGCGGATGAGGGTCTGTTACCCTGACGCGATCCGTTACCCGAACTCCTTCCGCCCGAAGAAGATCTTCTCTGAGGAGATCTTGAATTGTTTGTATTGTTACGTGAAGCCATTTAAACGATAAATCCTTTAAATATCAAAATCGTCATCATCCGAGACCTTGATGTCGTAATCCATCTTGTCACTTGTAAGATCAACATCATATTCCATGGGATGATGTTCTGTTTTACGTGCGGGATGAGGAATGGGGTTTTCCAGCATCACAGCGCCGTTTGCCGCAACCTCGGGAACATGAGGCTGCTCCTTGACAGGTTCTTTATGGGCAGGCTGCTGAGCAGTCTTAACTTTATCCTGAGTCTTCGTGTCTTCTGCTTTGGAAGCTTCTTCTGCCTTTTCCTTCTCAGCCAGCTTGGTCCTCTCCGCATACTGCTGAGCCCATGCACCGGGTCTTCTTCTGTACTCGGGTCTGAGCTGTGGTTTCTTATAAGGCACATAAGCGGATGATTTCTTATCATCCTCTGCTTTATCCGAAGACTTATCGTTTTCGGGAGAATCTTTAAGTGCTGCGCCGATATTCTGTGTAGGAGCGGTTACGGTTTCATCCTTCTGAACTCCGAGTGCTCCTCCTACACCCTGAGGAACGGGAGTCTGGATTACAGGTTCCTGAGCCTTATTGAGACCGACTTGTGAGGAATCACTCAAGGGCTGAATGTTTCTGGCATTAGGTGTCATATAGTCCGCAGCGTTAACCACAGGAGGTGCGGGGCTGACTGCAGGCTGTACGGATGCCTGGGGTTTGGGTGTCTGAATATTCACAGAGTCAAATCCCTGATTAAGATCGGGCTGAGTAAGCTTTTCGGCAGGGGCATTATCCTCAGTTTTTTCTTCGGCCTGTTTAGGTGAAGCTTCAAAAGAGCCTGACTCAAGCGCATCCATATCATCTACCGTAAAGTTGCCGGAATCAAGCTTCTTGGGTACATATCCGGCATCGGGCGCAATAACTTCGTTGTCATACATTTCTGCGCTGGCCTTGAAAACATCACCCGTGATCTTATCGGGGAACAGTTCACGGAATGAAACACCCGCCAGGAGTGCACAGACCATAAAGAATACTTCTCTTCCGTCATTTTCGAGATAAGTAAGCCCGAAATTATTGATCAGGATTATGGTGATTGCAGAAAGAGTAAGTATGGATCTTGAGTCATCGTAAGCAAGGAAACATGCAAAAATGCTCAACGCTCCCAAAACGGCAAGAACGGTAACCTCACCGTAGGATGTCATATATGAGAATCCCAGGGAGAAATTATGTGATGGTCTGTAAAGTCTTCCGATGCTGCCCAGAATATTTGCGGGATTGGATGAACTCAGAAACGAGTCCACAAAGATCAGAACAACAAAACCGAAGATAACCGAGATAAGTGCAAAGAGCATCTTTCTGAATCTCAGTGAAAACTCTTCGTCCCCGTCAACGGAGTTAAAAAGAATACCGAAGATAAAAGGAATAAGAGCAAGTCCGCTTATATCCGCATAAATGCATACAGCCGTGAGTATACCGGATATCAGGTAACTTAAGAATTTGCCGCGGGTTGCGGGAATCGCGAAAGAAATCGCAAAAAGAGTAATACAGATGAGCAGAAATTCCAGGTTTCTGGAACTCAAGGTAAGCGCTTCGTGAACAGAGAAACCGGAAATGGTCCAGAATCCTGCAAACATAAGAGCCGGGATCATACCCAGCATCTTACGGAATGCCGCAAAACCGAAAATGACTGCGATGATCTGAACAGCAACATTAAAGATCGCAGCCACAAAAATCCTGTTCCCAAACAGGAAAAAAATCCCGTGAAGAGCTGTAAGATACCAGTCATCACAGGGGTGAACTATATGTTTGACCTGCTCTCCGGTCACCTTGGCAAGCTCAAAATACGCAGTCCCACCAAGGCCGTTCCACATGTAGGAAAAGACCCTGAAAGCAATCGAAGCTATAAGGAGAACAATAAAAACGGCCAAGCCGATAACGTTCCCTTTTTCCGAAATCGCCTTGAACTTGTCCGACATCTCCGTATAAGAGAGAAGCTTTTTAAAGACAAGTCCGAGGAGGATCATGACAGCAAACGCCACGAGACCCGGCAGATAGGAGTAACCTAACCCCTGAGCCGCATCCATTATGGCAATAATGGAAACGGCACTGGCGAGTAATGCGTATATAACATTCAGAACATAAGAAAACTTAGTCTTGCGCAGAGTCATTTGTCAAAACCTTTTCAATGTTGTATCTGGGTCTGTGCTTTACCTCTATGTAGGTCTTGCCGACATATTTACCTACAAGGCCGATCGCCAGGAGCTGTAATCCGCCGAGGAACCAGATCGATATGATCAGCGAAGTCCAGCCGGGTTCAACATTTCCCGTGAAATATGAAACAAGAGCATAAATAAGAGCTACGAAAGACAGGAACAAACATGCTATACCCGCGGTAAGGATAAGATCGATGGGGCGGGTCGAGAATGAAGAGATTCCGTCAAAGGCAAGTGCAAGCATCTTCTTGAGGGGATACTTGGAAACCCCTGCAACTCTTTCTTTTCTGTCATAATATACGCAGTCGGTCTTGTATCCGATGAGAGGAACAATTCCTCTGAGGAAAAGATTGTACTCGTGATAATTCTCGAACTCATTCAGAGCTCTTGCACTCATGAGTCTGAAATCCGCATGGTTATATACAGTCTTGACTCCCATCTTAGCCATGAGCTTGTAGAATGACTGAGCGGTAAATCTCTTGAAGAATGTATCGGTCTTTCTCTCCTTACGTACACCGTATACGATCTCGCATCCTTCGTGATACTTGTCAACCATCTCTTCGATTACGGATACATCATCCTGAAGATCCGCATCGATGGAAACGGAGATATCACACATTGAAGCTGCGGTAAAAAGACCTGCGGTAAGTGCGTACTGATGACCGACATTTCTGGCAAGCTTTACGCCGAAAATCCGGTTAGGGAACTTGGCATGCTCCTCTTCAATGAGCTCCCAGGTTCTGTCCTTACTTCCGTCATTTACAAACAGTACATAGCTGTCTTCGGAAATCTTTTTCTTGGCTATAAGGTCATCCAAAACTCCTCTTAAAGCTTCGGATGACATGCCGAGTACTTCTTCTTCGTTATAGCAGGGAACAACAATTGCTAGACGTTCCATAAATACCTCTTTTTCTACCCCCGGATTTTAATTCACTCGTCCCAGTTGTGATAAACGTTCTGAACGTCATCATCTTCATCAAGGATATCAAGGATTCTCTGAAGAAGCTTAATATCATCTTCATTGGTAAGCTCAACATAATTCTGAGGGATCATGGTAACCTCTGCGCTGAGCATGGGGATTCCGGCATCAAGAAGCTTCTTGTTAACCTCGTCAAATGCATCGGGATCGGTAAGGATCTCGTAGCTGTCCTCTTCCTCATTGAAATCCTCTGCACCTGCATCAAGTGCGGTCATCATGAGATCATCGGCTGACATATCAACTTCTTCTTTGTCGATGATGATCTGTCCCTTCTTGTCAAACATGAAAGATACGCATCCGGGAGTTCCGATGTTACCGCTTCCCTTGGTGAATGCAGCTCTTACATTGGCTGCGGTACGGTTCTTGTTATCGGTAAGGGTATCAACGATGATAGCGATACCGCTGGGGCCATATCCTTCGTAAGTGATATATTCGTAGTTAACGTTTCCGCCTTCACCGGCTGCTTTTTTGATACCACGCTCGATGGTGTCGTTGGGCATGTTATTTGCCTTAGCTTTGGCTATAACGGTAGCAAGCTTGAAGTTATTGTTGGGGTCGGGGCCGCCCTCTTTAACAGCGACTGCGATCTCACGGCCGATGATGGTAAAGATCTTACCCTTTGCGGCGTCGTTCTTTTCCTTCTTATGCTTGATATTGGCGAATTTTGAATGTCCTGACATACTATAACCTCTCGTTTTTGTTTCTTAAATTTATGCAATCAATATATTTTATCATTTCGGGCCTCTTTAGTAAAGAAATCGATTCCCTTACTAGGTTGAGCTCAAGGCCAAAACGGGACTGCCGTGAAGGGTGTAAACCCTGGGGATTCTGGAGCCGATAAGGCAAACCAGCTCATAATTGAACCTGCCTGACTTTTCACCCAATTCTTCGGCGGAAATATGCTCATCTCCGTCAAATCCCAAAAGTGTTACGGTTTCGCCCTCTTTTACGTCTTCAAGAGCGGAAACATCTATCATGAACTGATCCATGCAAACCCTGCCGAGAATGGGACATCTTTTGCCCCTTACAAGGACCTCTCCCTTTCCGGAAAGCTGTCTGGGATATCCGTCTCCGTAGCCCAGAGGTACGGTTGCGACCATCATATCCTTCTCGGCGGTAAATGTGCCTCCGTAGCTGATGCTCTGACCGGGGCAGACTTTCTTGACATAGGTTATGTGCGAGAAAAGACTGAGTACGGGTTTTAAGTTAATATCAGACTCGGTGGGAACCTCATCCGAAGGCTTAAGTCCGTACATGGTTATACCCGCTCTTACCGCGTCCATATAGGAATCGGGGAGCTCCAGGATGGCTGCTGAGTTCGAGATATGGGCTATGGGAATAACCGCTCCGGCCTTCTCGGAAATATCCGCAATAAATTTCTTGAAAATCGCAACCTGATCAAGAGCGGACCTCTTATCGGTCTCATCGGCTCTGGCCATATGGGTAAATATGCCTTCCACGATGATATTGGGCGCATCCAGAGTCTGTCTTACGAAATCAATGCCGGTTTTGTCGGGATTTACACCTATCCTGCCCATTCCCGTATCAACGGCTATATGAACAATGGCATTTTTTCCTACCATCGCTGCGGCCCGTGAAAGCTCCTGAATGGTATCCTTGCGGAAAACTGTGATCCTGATATCGTTTTTGATAAGTTCAGGATAGCTATAGGGGAATGTATAACTGAGGATGAGAATATCTTTCTTGATTCCCTCTGCCCTGAGTTCCATCGCTTCTTCGGCGGTGGCAACCGCATATCCTTTGACATATGAAACGCTTTCAAGAGCCTTGGCTATAGGGATGCTTCCGTGTCCGTATCCGTTGGTCTTGATGACGGCATACATCTTGGTGTCGTTTCTGAGAAGCGAGTGCATCGCATCCATGTTGGAGATAACGGCATCAAGATCCACATATGCCACACCTCTCTTATATGTCAGAATGCATTCATCAATCTGATCCTTGGTCTGAACCCACATATTATCCTTTCGGGACCGTAAAGTCAGTCCTTTTTATCCTCACTGTTTTTCTCTGCAGCGATCTCTTCGGCTGTTCTGGGGTGTTTGTCCTCGGGGTTATACCTCATATCAAACAGATCAACCACATCCGCTCCGAAAATATCGTGCATGTATTTGTATATTTCGTGATTCTTGGCTTCTTTTTCCTGCTTCCGGATTAGATTTTTCTTGAGTTCTATACGGATATTCCGGATCCATTCCTCAAGTTCATCTATATCGTCGGTATTCTCCTGCATCGTGTCGTAACAATGTTCCATGGTGATGCAAAGGAGCTCTTTATTAACCTCATCTATCATACGGGGAAGATCCATTATCTCTTCCTCGTACTGGTCGAGTTTATCGTTACATTCCTTTAAAAGCCGCTTGTTTTCTTCGATCTTGGACGTAGCTTCATCAGAGCCGCCCTGCTGCTCATCCATGAGAGACACTATCTCGTCCATAAGGCGGCGTTTTACTTTTTTGATCTCCCTGGTCTCGGTATTAACCTTGCCCTGACGCTTTAACAGATCGTTCAGCCTCTTCTCGGGATCTTTTATATCTTCAAATCCTACTTTTCCGAGAAGGTGATACCATTTGTTGTCCAAAGTAAGGGCAGGAACATCCTTACCCTTAAGAGAGAGCTCAAATTCGTCTTTTTTGTCCTGTCCCGAATGTTTAGCCATGTTTTACCCGGAATTACTTTCCGCCGTTATTTTCATTGTAACTTGAAATGTTATATGAAAGCTTCATCAGTGAATCCGACAGATGTACATTTTCAACCTGTACATATTCAGGCAGATCCAGATCCACATGGGCAAAGTTCCAGATTGCCCTTATGCCGTTATCCACAAGAACTTTTGAAACCGGAACGGCACCCTCCTTGGGAATGGTAAGAACCGCAATGTCTATATTGTTATTTCTGATAAAAGAAGGAAGCTCCTCCATGGGCATAACCTTAACGCCCCTGACCTCGGTTCCGATCAGTTCGGGTGCTTTGTCAAACATGCCCTTCAGCATAAATCCTCTTTTTTCGAAGTTCAGGTAACCGCCGAGGGCCTTGCCCAGGTTTCCCGCTCCGATAATGATAAAGTTATACTGGTGCTCGAGACCGAGTATCTTGCTGATCTCACTGTAGAGATAGTCCACATTGTAGCCGTATCCCTGCTGGCCGAATCCGCCGAAATTATTGAGATCCTGACGAATCTGGGATGCAGTGACCTTCATAAGCACACTGAGCTCGGAGGATGAGATCCTCTCCACATTTTTGTCTTTGAGTTCCCCAAGATAACGCAGGTATCTGGGTAATCTTCCTATAACTGCCTGGGAAATATCTTTATCCAAAACACACCTCCGCAGCCTTAATAACGGCCATAAAAAACCTTAAAAAACAGTACAGAATAGAATTGCACATATATACAAGATTTTACAACTTATGTTAAAATATTGTCAATTCTACAGGGGTAGTAATAAGAGAAAGAAGTCTATGTTATTAAGCGTCAACAATATTTCAAAAGAATTTGAAACAGGCCCTATTTTAAGCGGGGTTTCTTTTAATGTGGAAAGAAGACAGAAAACGGCTCTTGTAGGATCCAACGGATCCGGAAAGACCACTCTTCTGCGTATTATAACCGGTGAATCGGAACCCGATACGGGAATTGTCACCTATGAGAAGGATTCATCCTTCGGATACCTGTCCCAGGAGGGGACATTTTCAGGCGGAGGAACCATTTTCGAAGAGATGCTCCTTTGCAGATCCGAGCTGGTCAAAATGGAGGAAGATCTCCGCTCTTTGGAAGCTCAGATGGAGGGTGCGGATGACGTAAGTGCTGTCTGCGACAGATATGAAAAGCTGCGCACGGAATTTGATCTTAAGGGCGGCTATACTTTCCGATCCGAAATAGTCGGTGTACTCAAAGGTCTCGGCTTTTCGGAGGATGATTTTGACAGAAAAGCATCCACTTTATCGGGAGGCCAGAAAACCCGAGCAGCACTTGGTGCGATACTTGTTAAAAAGCCCGACCTGATAATACTGGACGAGCCCACAAACCATCTTGATATGAATTCTGTCATCTGGCTTGAAGGATATCTGAGTTCTTATGACGGAGCCGTATTAATAGTCTCCCACGACAGATACTTCCTGGATAAGATCGCAGATACAGTTTTGGAGCTTGAAAACACCCATGTAAATTCATACAAGGGCAATTATTCCGATTATGCCTCCAAGAAAAAAATGCTTTTCGAAGCTCAGATGAAGGCATATATCAATCAGCAGCAGGAAATCAAGCATCAGGAAGAAGTTATAGAAAAGCTTAAGAGCTTTAACAGGGAGAAATCCATAAAGCGTGCCGAAAGCCGTGAAAAAGCTCTTGAGAAGATCGAGGTTCTGGACAGACCGGAAGTCATATCCAATGAGATAAATCTGAGATTCAAACCCTCAAAGGTTCCGGGAAACGATGTCCTTACAGTTGAGAATCTGTCCAAATCCTTCGACGGACGTACTCTTTTTAAAGACATGAACGTGGAGATCAAACGCGGTGAACATGTCTGCATAATCGGAGACAACGGAACCGGCAAGACCACATTCCTGAAAATACTTAACGGACTGGAGACTTCGGATACAGGTTCATTTAAGTGGGGAAGCAATGTAGAGACCGCTTACTACGATCAGGAGCATCTGGTCCTGAATCCCGAGAATACCATTTATGATGAGATCTCGGACGAGCACCCCGATATGACGATCACTCAGATCAGAACCGTGCTTGCTGCATTTCTTTTTACGGACGACAGCGTATATAAAGAGATAAAGCTTCTGAGCGGCGGTGAAAAGGGACGTGTAAGCCTTGCAAAGCTCATGCTCTCCGATGCCAATTTCCTGATCCTGGACGAGCCCACAAACCATCTGGACATCACCACCAAGGAGATTCTTGAGCAGGCTCTGTCGGAATTTGAAGGAACAATAATCTGCGTATCCCACGACAGATATTTCGTGAACAAGATATCTACCAGGATCATTGAACTTCACGAAGGATATTTCGATAACTACATCGGCAATTACGATTACTATCTGGAAAAGAGAGATGATGTTAGAAAAGCAAGTGATGTGCACAGAGATTCTTCCGTAAGCTCATCTTCCGCATCCGCATCAGTCTCTGAAAAAGCAGGAACCGCCTCCACAGACAGTGCCGCAGACTGGAAAGCACAGAAAGCACTGCAGGCTGAAGCAAGAAAGAAAGCAAACGACCTGAAAAAGTGTGAAGACCGGATCACCGAGATTGAAAACGAGCTTTCCGAGATTGAAACCAAAATGGCTGAGCCCGATGTTGCCACCAGCCCTTCCAAACTGAACGAACTGGTCAAGAAACAAACCGAACTGAATAACGAACTCGAAGAACTCATGGAAAAATGGGAAGCTTTAAGCTAAAAGACACCAAAAGGCGGGAAGCACGATGATATGCTCCCCGCTTTTTTTATTCCTTACAAACGATCATTTATTTTTCAGAATCAAAAGAACGACAACAAAAACTACAAGTAAAACTCCGCTTATGACAACTCTCATATTTCACCTCTTAATTTCATCAAAAATCTTTTTGTTGATATCTCTTTAAACTGGGCAATATGTGTGACCATGATCACAGCTTTGTCGGTTAATTTCGTATACCCCCTGACATAGTCCAGTATGACATCCTGTGTTGCTGTATCCAGAGCAGTAAACGGTTCATCAAGAACCAGAATTTTATGGTGTTTCGAAAACATGATTGCTATATACAATTTATTACGGGTTCCCTGGGAAAGATTCTTAACCAGATAATCTTCATACTTGCCCAATCCGAATTTATCTACAAAAAAAGCTATATTCTTATCGAAGTCAGCATCTTCATCAAAAAGCTTTTTGAAGAACTCGACATTCTCCCTCAGAGTCAGATAATCATATAGAAAATCCTCACTCATTACAAAAGAGATATTCTTCAATTCCTCCTTGCATTCGGAAATTTCTTTTCCGTCCATAAAAACAGACTTACAGTTATTCAGGATTCCGGTCATGCATTTGAGTAAGGTGGTCTTACCCGCACCGTTTTCTCCTTCGATCAAAACTATCTCCCCAGCATTTACTTCCAGGGAAAGATTTTTTATAACCGGATCATCTTCATATCCGTATGTCAGATCCTCAACTCTGATCAATGTGTTTTTCTTAGTATCTTCCATTACATAACCTTTATATGCGAAACCAACACTTCAACAATACCGGCAATGGCAAAAATAAACGTATTTGCAATCGCAGAGACTAACAATGTGCTTACCAGCGTACGGACAGTCTCCATAAAATTCTTTTTTCGTTTTATGATATCGGGAGCATCCTTAATCACTTTAATCCAGAACCATATGACTGTGGCCAAAGCTAATGACATTCCCAAAAACTCTATCAATCCGTGGGGAATCATCTTATATGCCAGCTTCTCATATCCTTCATACAGCAATTGTTTACCTACAAGGGCAATTCCCACAGTATTCTGGAAATGACTGTAAAAAGCATACAAACCGAAAGTCATCAAACCGAGAATATAGGTTTTATAGATAAGGATTATATTTCCGAAAAAAACATGGAAATAGCTGACGTCCAATTCTTCAAGTTCGTTTACATCACCAAATACTATCGTCCTGCCAAACCTGATCATCAGATAAAGTGAAACTATGGTCAGGGCATATACAACGAATGTGATCAAAAAGATATTTTTATTTTTTGAATATCTTAGCAAAGTCCGCAGAGTAATCACCCCTTTCCACAAATGCTAAAATATTGTTTCCGACCCTCTTCATGATCTTTCTGCATAAAAAGATTCCGATAATAAAAACGGAAAACATAATTCCCATGATCAGATATTCACTTATCCTGAATGAGAAACGTGTTCCGAAAAGCAAAACTATGAGGGCAAGAAAAACCAGTGTGGTCATTACCCTGTATAAAAGATTCAAGGGAAAAAACTCCCGGGACCCAACTTCAAGAATCTGAGATTCATCAAGATACTTCTCATATTGTTTGTAATTCAGCCTGGTATATATAAGATTGCTGATAAGATAATTCTCGGGAAAAACAATAAGAATTATCAGACAAAGCAGATTGGTCAAAATATAGATAGCCGGTTCACAGCCAAAGACATACATTATAAGATTCGACGTTATGAAAAATACAACCGTGCTGACAGATTTGGTCACATAATAAAACCTCAGTTTAGCCCGGATGAGTTCTTTTAAACTTATTCCCGACGTATTCGCAAACAGTATTGTATTGTAATCCGAGATAAAGGACATGTTTACAAGAAGCTTTACAGTCGTTGCTGAATTTATATCCAGCATAAAAAAGCAGGGAAGAATCCCGAGAAGCAAAAGCTCGCATCCTTCAAACATATGATCATAGAGAACTGCTATAACTGCTATCATAATTGCCAAAGGTCTGTCTGCTATCATCACATACCAGTAATTCTTATAATTAAATTTATACACATCGGCATATAGCGCATATTCTTTATCCGAAAGAGCAATATAGTGATTGTCAGACTTAGCGATGCTATGCATTAAGAATCTGAAAAATCTGATAAATCTGAAATTCTTAACCACATACTTACTCTTATCTTTTTCGGAATAAAAATTGTGTTTGAGAACATATAAGGTATATATAAAGCTTGCGGTTATAAAAAGGGCAAATACAGCAGCCAACGAAGCCAATACAATCTTATGCTCCGTAAACCAAATACTTATCCTTCCGACCAGTAATTCAAACTCCGCAAGAATATTATCTTTATCCAGCTGCTTTTTTATTATTTGTGTTGCCAGGTATATGCCCGCCTGAAAGATCGCATATATCACAAGTGAGGTTACGGACATTGAAAAAACATAACCGAATATACTGTAGAATTTTTTGATCCCGATGGTACTGTATCTTACGGTAAATACCACAAGCTCAGAAATCATATATATTATCAGATAGAGCATAATGAAACAGACTATGCCTATTGTTTTCATCCCAAATAACAATCCCGTGATGATTCCGTAAAATACAATGTTGTTACTGATGAATAAACGGTATATAAGATTTCCCACAAGCACCATGAAACATCTTTTACTTTTTTGCGGGAACGCCATTACAAAATCATTTCTCTCAAATGCCTTCCAGTCATTGGAGTCTATTTGGAAAAATCCGGAAATAAGATGAAAAAAACAGATTGCACCGCAGACTAAAGTACTCTTGAACAGTTTATAGATTACAAGAGTACCGATCATAAGAAATACATAATTCTGTATAAAGAACCAGACAGCATAAAAGCTCTTTTTTTTCTTTTCACTCAATGAAATAAATTTGTATTTTTCGAAAAACATATTTTTGTTGATTGAAAAAAACAGATTTATATACATCAAGATTTTGGTGAATATATACATGATATACTTGACCTAAATAAATATGAGGGTGGCAAAATATTTCACCACCCCATATTATTCTTTATTGATTAGAGCGCAATTGCAGCAGACTTTGTAAGGCCCTTAATAGCTGCCTTAAGTCCGAGTTTTCCAGCCTCTTTAATAAGTGCAGCGGTTCCTCCGGAAATAACACCGGCTACAAGGAATCCCGCATCGATGAGCCATGCCCACCATGCTGCACCTGTAAGATAATCATAGATAAGGTTTCCGACGCCCCAAGATGTTCCAAGTACTTCAACTATGTTAAACATATTTTTTCCTTTCTGTAACTTCTGTCCGAGTAAGTCCTTAAGGTCTTAAGAATTATGATGCTCCCCTCACAGACTTTTTGAACATACACACATTTTTGAGTTTAGATTCTTATACATTCCGTTTTGATTGCGCAATCCCCGGGGAATGATGGTATACCGCCGTACGGCAATTTTAATATATCCTATGAATCTGACTATGACGATACCTGTTGCAGAATGCGGACGAATATTGCAGAAATAGATACAAAAAAGGAAGCCGAAACATCGGCTTCCTTTAAATGAAAATAGGGACGCTTCATTTTAATTACATAAGAGTTTCAAAAGTTTCCTTGATAGCTTTGATGAATCCTTCAGAATCAAGAATAACGGGATCCTTGCAATCAGAGATAAGAGAAAGAGACTTGGTCATCTTGCCGTCTTCGATGGTCTTGATGCAAGCTTTCTCAAGCTTCTCGGCGAACTCTGAAAGCTCTGCGATTCCGTCAAGCTCTCCTCTCTTCTTAAGAGCTCCGGTCCATGCAAAGATAGTAGCAATGGAGTTGGTGGAAGTTTTCTCTCCCTTAAGGTGCTTGTAGTAATGTCTCTGAACGGTTCCGTGAGCTGCCTCGTACTCATAAACTCCCTTGGGAGATACAAGTACGGAAGTCATCATGGACAGATCACCGTAAGCGGTAGCTACCATGTCTGACATAACATCTCCGTCGTAGTTCTTACATGCCCAGATAAATCCGCCTTCACTTCTGATAACACGGGCAACGGCATCATCAATGAGAGTATAGAAGTATTCGATTCCTGCAGCTTCAAATTTCTCCTTATACTCCTTTTCGTACATATCGGCAAAGATATCTTTGAAGTGATGATCATAGATCTTGGAAATGGTATCCTTGGTTGAGAACCAAAGGTCCTGCTTTGTTGAAAGCGCATATTCAAAACATGCCTTTGCAAAGCTGGTGATGGACTTATCGGTATTGTGGATTCCCTGAATGATTCCGGGACCGTCGAATTCCTGAATGGTCTTTCTGGTCTCGGTTCCGTCGGCAGCGGTGAAAACAAGCTCTGCCTTACCTGCTCCGGGAACAGCTATCTCGGTATTTTTATAGACATCACCGTAAGCGTGACGTGCAAGAGTGATGGGCTTGGTCCAGTTGGAAACATAGGGTCTGATTCCCTTTACAAGAATGGGAGCTCTGAATACGGTTCCGTCAAGAATAGCTCGGATTGTTCCGTTGGGGCTCTTCCACATCTCCTTAAGGTTATATTCGGTCATTCTTGCCGCATTGGGAGTGATGGTGGCACATTTAACCGCAACGCCGTATTTAAGGGTCGCATTGGCTGAATCAACGGTAACCTGATCATTGGTTTCATTTCTGTGCTCAAGTCCGAGATCGTAATACTCTGTCTTAAGATCAACATAAGGAGTGATAAGCTCATCCTTGATCATCTGCCAGAGTACTCTGGTCATCTCATCTCCGTCCATCTCGACAAGGGGTGTTTTCATCTGAATCTTTGCCATGTTAATACATCTCCTGTTTGGTTATTAATCTTCGGGTTTAATAAGCCCGTTATCGATCATGTTCTTATAAGCATTGATCATATGCTCGTGAGCAAGTCTCTCCGCATCATCCGCATTCTTGTTCTTGATAGCTTCAAGAATTGCTTCATGCTCCAGATTGGACTGAGGTCCTCTTGCCTTGCTGGACAATGTCTTCTTTCGGATACGAAGAACATACTGATGATAATCTTTGAGCTGATGCTCAAGAATCTTAGAACCTGATGCCTCATAAAGAAGTTCATGGAATCTGTTATCAAGTTCAAATATCTGCTCGTTATGGCCTTTCTGAGTATGGAATTTGGCAAGGTAAACATTCTCTTCCATCTCTTCAAGCTGCTCATTTGTAATATGGTCAACGGCCCATCTTGCCGCAAGACCTTCAAGTCTGGATCTGAGGATATAGATATCCCTTACATCCTTATCGCTTATACCGACAACGTAAGCACCTTTGTTGGGAATAATCTTGATCAGTCCTTCAAGCTCAAGCTGTCTGAAAGCTTCTCTTACGGGTGTTCTGCTTACTCCGAGTTCTTCGCCGATGGCTATCTCTCGAAGTTCAACACCTTCTTCATATTTTCCGTTAAGGATATCTTCTCTTAATCGGGAAAAAACCCTTCCTCTTAACGAATATTTATCAGAGGCACCTTCCTTAACATCTTCTTCCATTTGTATCTCCTCCAAATGTGGGTAAATACTAAAAAATAATACACGCTTAACAACGTGTATTATTGTATACAATCCTACGCATACTGTCAATCAATATATAAAAAAACGGGACGGTTTCTTTGGGAAACCATCCCGCATTGATTGTTTATCTGCCCGCCTTAAGAAGCTCCGCATCCTCATTGAGGCTGCTAACAAGATTACCGAGAGCATTAACGACTTCCTGATTCTGAAGGCTGACATCGTAGGTTTCGGTAGCATGTGCGGTAACCTCTTCCGTAACAGCTGAAGTAGTCTGAATGCTGTTTACGATATCCTCATTAGCCTGTGAAAGTCTTCCCACAAGATCATCAAGATCGGCGGTATGCTTCTTGATGATGTCAACGGTTCCGGAAATCTTATTAAAGCTGTCTGCTGTGTCAACAGCGCACTTGCTTTCTTCATCATCGATCTGGAGAAGCTTTTCAATGGTGGTTACCATTGTACCTACCTGATTTACAACATCACCGATGAGAGCGTTGATATTTTCTGTAGCCTTGGTAGTCTGTCCTGCAAGATTAGATATCTCGGTTGCAACAACCGCAAATCCTCTTCCCGCTTCACCGGCACGTGCAGCTTCGATGGAAGCGTTGAGTGCAAGGAGTCTTGTCTGTGATGCAACATCCGTGATGATAACGGTTATGGAATTCATTTCATCAGCGGTCTTCTTAAACTTCTCAAGAGCACCTGCTACATCCTTACCTGCGGAATCAACTTCACTTGTCAGTTCTGTCATTCTGCGGATATTCTCCTGTCCAACAGATACAGCATCCGAAGCGACTTCAACATTTTCGGTGATAACATCAGCTGAAGATCTTACGGTCTCGATATGATCTGAAATCTTGGTAGTCTGAACAAGCTGAACCTGAGCAGCTTCCGCAGACTCATTGGTACCCTGTCTGACCTCTTCCATGGATT
Organism: Lachnospiraceae bacterium; assembly: GCA_017940415.1. GTDB lineage: Bacteria > Bacillota > Clostridia > Lachnospirales > Lachnospiraceae > AC2028. Next base: position 2,686 of record JAGAYR010000044.1, on the reverse strand, counting down.
CAATGGTTCTGTCAATCGATGACTTGAGCATTCCCATTTCATCGGAAAGCTGTCCTGCGGTATCTGTTACTCTGTCTGACACTGTGAGAATATTGTCCAAAAGAGCCTGAGTCTTGGCATTCGCTCCTTCAAGACTTTCGGTACGCATTTTCTGAAGCTTGCTGTTGGTCAGACTAACCATTATCAGATATGCAACGGTAACCACCATAACAAATCCCTGAATCTCTGCTACTGCGGAATCAGTGATAGTACCGTTTTTGAGAGAGAGCACAATGGATATCATATTTACAACAATACATCCGATACCGATCTTGGATATAAACGCGGTGTCGTCATAAAGAGTGATGATAACAAGCATCGGGAATACATATACGAAAACCAGGATATTTTCCGTAGTAAAAAGAACAAAGCAGTACATGATGGCATATCCGATACCTATGAGGTGTCTGATTGCTTCCGCTGCATTATTGGAATTGTAGATAAACCATCCGATGATGGAAGGGGTAAGTGCAAGAACAATGACCAAAAGTACATATCCCACCGTTCTGGCGTGTTTGAATATCTCAGCGATATACGCCAGAGAAATGATACTGCACAGTACCGTGGAGGCCTGCAGCATCCTCAGATTGGCAAGAGCCATCTCCTGATACTTAATGCTCTGTTTGTCTTCCATAAAACCTCTCCCTTCATGTGTTGAATGTTTTTATCGTTCAGCCCTAACGGGATTATTCAAGAAGTCATCATATGCAAGCTTAAGTCCGTCTTCAAGCTCGGTATGGTAAGTCCAGCCTAAATTTGTAGCTTTGGATACATCAAGGAGTTTTCTGGGAGTTCCGTTGGGTTTAGTGGTATCCCATACAATCTTTCCTTCATATCCTACCGTCTTAGCAACAAGTTCGGATAATTCTTTGATGGTAATCTCTTTGCCGCTTCCTGCATTTACGGTTTCGTTACCGCTGTAATTGTTCATAAGGAATACGCAAAGCTCCGCCAGATCATCCACATACAAAAATTCTCTGAGAGGAGAACCGTCGCCCCAGCATACTACTTCAGGAGCACCGCTTTCCTTTGCTTCATGGAATTTTCTTATAAGAGCGGGAACTACATGTGAATGGGTAGGATGATAATTATCGCCCGGTCCGTAAAGATTGGTGGGCATAACCGATATATAATCGGTACCGTATTGTCTGTTTAAGAATTCGCAGTACTTGAGTCCCGAGATTTTGGCAAGAGCATATGCCTCGTTGGTCTTCTCAAGTTCTGAAGTAAGAAGGCAGTCCTCTTTCATGGGCTGGGGAGCAAGTCTGGGATAGATACATGATGAACCTAAGAATTCAAGTTTCTTGACTCCGTTCTTGAATGCAGAATGAATGACATTCATCTCGAGCATCATGTTATCATACATAAAATCGGCAAGTGCCTCGGAATTGGCTATGATACCGCCGACTTTGGCTGCAGCCAGGAATACATATTCCGGTTTCTCGCTTTCAAAAAAATCTTCCACAGCCCTTTGATCACACAGATCAAGATCAGCATGCGGCATCAGGATAAAATTCTCATATCCCTGCTTTTTAAGCTCACGCAAAATGGCACTTCCAACCATTCCTTTATGACCGGCAACATATATTCTACTGTTCTTTTCCATATTACCTCACCGCCTGTCGGGTCATGCTTCAAAAACTTGCCCGAAGGGATAATAAAAGTTAAAATACTAAAAGAAGTATTTATTGAATTATATCACAAAGATACTTAGGAAAGGAATTAAATGATAGACCCCGTATCAAGGGTAGAATCATATACAGGAGTAAGCAGCGTAGGTACCAAAACAAGCGGTAACGGTAACTCTGCGCCCTTTAGCATGGACCAGGCTCTTGCCGAAGAATCCGCCAAGGGTGAAGGAGTATATTACGAGCATTCCTCTCCCCGGAAATCCGAGAAGCAGCAATCAAAGGCATCTTCGAATGAAAAAGAAAACTCCGAGATAGTTGAAAAGCCGAATCCCGAAGCGCCCTTGGGGGCAATCGACACGGCAAACCTCCTTAAAAGCATCGGGAAATATCTGTCCGGGATATGGGAAAATGTATTAAGGATATTCGGTAATATCTGGGAAAGCAAACCTCTTAACGAAGGTATGGAGAAACCTTCGGATAACCCTGATGAAACCGACCCTCTCCACTCTGAAGATTCCATGAAATTCTACAGAGGCGAAACCGGAATGAATATAGGAAGTTCAATTCCCGGGGACGAATTCGATGCATACACGGAAGAGCTGGAAAAAGAGGGAGCAGAACTTGCTTCATATAATGACGAAGAACACATAAAGGACTTCGAGGATAAGGCAATAAAGGATGCCCTGATGTCAGGTGATGAGGAAAGATTCGAAAGAATCATCACAAGAGGCGGAAGCAGGCATGCAGCCATTTCCTCCACACTCCTTACACAATATGACTCAAGAGGAAGGATCATTCAGATAGATCCCTCCGACGAAAATCTTATTTTACACGGCACAAAAAGCACCACAAGAGGCTGACATCCATCATATGATCAATCGAGTAGGAGGCGGTGACTAACCGCCGTCCTCTCACAGCACCATACGTACCGTTCGGTATACGGCGCTTTCAATAGTTGACGTGCACAGACTGATAGGCTGTGGCTAGATCATAAAAGCCACTGTTTATCAGTCTTT